>NZ_JAFCXF010000001.1:0-1067855 GCF_049898205.1 Pararhizobium sp. DWP3-4
AAACCCAAAATCGTCGCCATCGTTGCGACAATGCGCAAGCTTCTCACCATTCTCAATGCCATCATCCGGGACAATAAACCATGGCAAAACGCTTGACGAACAAGACAGTCGCTCTCCCCGCTGGGGAGAAGGGAGCATGCCGCATCTGACAACCATGATGATTTCCAAAGAGTTCTGCCTATGAGCAAGCATATCACCCCGGCTGAGGCAGCCGCTCTGATCCCCGATGGCGCGATCGTTTCGGTGTCGTCGTCGAGCGGACTTGGCTGCCCGGATTTGATGCTGAAGGCGATCGGCGAGCGTTTTGATGCCTCCGGCCATCCGCGTGACCTGACGACGCTGCATCCGATTGCCGCCGGCGACATGAGTGGCATCAAGGGCATCGACCACATCGCCAAGAAGGGGCTTCTGAAAACGATCATTGGCGGTTCCTACCCGTCCGGGCCTTCGACATCCGAGCCGCCGCTGATCTGGCAGATGATCGGCAATAACGAGGTTGCCGCCTACAACATGCCGTCCGGCGTGCTGTTCGACATGCACCGCGAAGCCGCCGCCAAGCGTCCGGGCGTGTTGACCAAGATCGGCCTCGATACATTCGTCGATCCCGAGCGGCAGGGCTGCGCCATGAACGCGTCGGCTGCGGCCGAGCCGGTCGTCAAGAAGTTGGAGTTCGAGGGCGAGGAATGGCTCTATTTCAAGGCCATCGTACCGCAGGTGGCGATCATCCGGGCGACAACCGCTGATGAGCGCGGCAACCTGACCTATGAGCACGAGGGCGCCACTCTTGGTGGTCTCGATCAGGCACTGGCTGCCCGAAACAATGGCGGTATCGTCATTGCGCAGGTCAAGCGCATCACCAAATCCGGCTCGATGAAGCCGCATGATGTGCGCGTTCCCGGCATGCTGGTCGATTATGTTGTCGTCGATCCCGACCAGAAGCAGACTACGCTGACGGATTACGATCCGGCGATCTCCGGCGAAATCTTCCGGCCGCTCGACAGCTTTCGCGTACCCGAATTCAATATCCAGAAGGTCATTGCGCGCCGTGTCGCGCAGGAGCTTCAGGGCGGTTCTTGCGTCAATCTCGGCTTCGGCATATCGGCCAATGTGCCGCGTATCCTGTTGGAAGAAGGCCTGCACGGCTCGGTCACCTGGGTGATCGAACAGGGGGCTGTCGGTGGCGTGCCGCTGCTCGATTTCGCCTTCGGCTGCGCCTCGAATGCCGATGCCTTCATGCCATCGCCCTATCAGTTCACTTACTTTCAAGGCGCCGGTTTCGACGCCTCGCTGCTGTCCTTCCTCGAGATCGACAAGTCCGGCTCGGTCAATGTCTCGAAGCTTTCCTTCCGGCCGCATGTGACGGCGGGAGCGGGTGGGTTCGTCGATATCACCGCGCGGGCAAGGAAGATCGTGTTTTCCGGCATGTTCAATGCCGGGGCCAAGCTCTCGATGGCCGATAGCAAGCTGGTGATCGAGAAAGAGGGCAAGCTGAAGAAACTGGTCAACGAGGTCGAGCACGTCACCTTCTCCGGCCGCCGCGCCGTCGAGCAGGGGCAGGACATTACCTATGTCACCGAGCGCTGCGTAATGAAGCTGACGCCTGATGGCATCATGCTGACCGAGATCGCGCCGGGCGTCGATCTGCAGACGCATATTCTCGACCAGTCGGAATTTCCTCTGATCGTCTCCGATCAGCTGAAGGTCATGGACGCAGCGCTGTTCCATGAAGCGCCGATCGGGCTGACGCTGCCGCAAAAGCCGGTCCGCACGCTGGAGGGAGCGTCGCATGGCTGACGAGCGAATCCGCAACGAAATCGAGGGCCCGGTTGCCATCTTGACGGTTGCGCGGCCGGACAAACTGAATGCTTTCGATATCGACATGCTCAAGGCGCTGTCGGCGGCCTGCGATACGGTGGAAGCGGATGCCGGTATCCGTGTGGTTATCCTGACGGGGGAGGGCAAGGCCTTTTCCGCCGGTGGCGACATCAAAGCCTGGGGGGCGATGAGCCCGAACGAGTTCGGCCATCAATGGGTGCGCTTCGGCCACCGCGTGTTCGAACGGCTGGCGACGTTGCGCATGCCGGTGATTGCAGCGATCAATGGCCACACACTTGGCGGCGGGCTGGAACTGGCGGCAGCAGTGGATATCCGCATTGCAGAAACCCAGGTGAAGATCGGCCTGCCGGAAACGAGCCTTGGCATGGTGCCCGGCTGGTCGGGCACGCAGCGTCTGGTCAAGCGGTTTGGCGCGCAGACCGTGCGCCGGATGGTGCTGGGCGGCGAGATGTTTACGGCCGATGAGGCGCACGCGTTGGGTCTGGTCGATGCGGTTGTGGCGACCGGAACGGTGCTGGACGCGGCAAAAGATTATGCAAATCGCATCGCCAAGCGCGGTCCGGCGGCGCTGGAAATCTGCAAGCTGATGATCGCATCTGCCAATGGCGAAGACAATGGAACCGCCGTCGAGGCGCTGGGTTCGATCCTGGCCGCCAAGACCGGCGACATGAAAGAGGGCGTTGCGGCTTTTGCCGGCAAGCGCCCCGCGGAATTCAAGGGAGAATGGTAATGACGGTTCTGGTGAAGCCCAAGGCTTTGGTCGATGTGAAAGTGCGCGACTTCCAGATGCTGATCGACGGCAAATGGGTAAATGCGGCCGAGGGCAGGACGCTGGAGCGCGTGGCGCCCGGCCATGGCGTCACCGTCTGCCGCTATCAAGCCGCGACGAAGGCCGATGCCGAGCGGGCAATTGCCGCTGCACGCAAGGCTTTTGACGATGGCCCGTGGCCGCGGATGACGGCGTCGGAGCGTTCGCTGGTCCTCTTGAGGGCCGCCGACATGATCGCGGCGCGGGCCGATGAGCTGGCCTATCTTGATTGCATCGAGAGCGGCAAGCCGATCAGCCAGGCCAAGGCCGAACTCGGCGGTGCCGCCGATATCTGGCGCTATGCCGCAGCCCTTGCCCGGGACCTGCACGGCGAAAGCTACAATACTCTGGGTGACGGCACGCTCGGCGTTGTGCTGCGTGAGGCGATCGGCGTCGTCTCGATCATCACGCCGTGGAATTTTCCGTTCCTGATCGTCAGCCAGAAACTGCCGTTTGCGCTAGCCGCCGGCTGCACCACGGTGGTCAAGCCGTCCGAGCTGACCTCCGGTTCGACGCTGGTTCTCGGCGAAATCCTTGAGGCTGCCGGTGTTCCGGCAGGTGTCGTCAACATCATCACCGGTACCGGTCCAGACGTTGGCGCGATCATGACCTCGCATCCTGATGTCGACATGATCTCCTTCACCGGCTCGACCGGTATCGGCAAGCTGACGATGACCAATGCGGCGCAGACGCTGAAGAAAGTCTCGCTGGAACTCGGCGGCAAGAACCCGCAGATCGTCTTTCCGGATGCCAATCTCGATGACTTCATCGATGCGGCAGTGTTCGGCGCCTATTTCAATGCCGGCGAATGCTGCAATGCCGGTTCGCGGCTGATCGTCCACAAGGATATCGCTGAGGACGTGATTGCCCGCATCGCCGCGATGTCGGCGAAGGTCAAGGTCGGCGATCCGCTTGATCCGGAAACCCAGGTCGGCGCGATCATCACGCCGCAGCATCTGGAAAAGATCGTTGGCTACGTCTCGGCCGCCTCCGGCAACGGCGCGACGGTTTCGCATGGCGGCACAGCGCTTGATCTCGGTTCCGGTCAGTTCATGTCGCCGACCATTCTTTCAGCTGTAACACCCGATATGGCCGTGGCCCGCGAGGAGGTTTTCGGGCCGGTCCTGTCCGTGCTGACTTTCGAAACGACGGATGAGGCGATCAAGATCGCCAACTCTATCGATTACGGCCTGTCGGCTGGCGTCTGGAGCCGCGATTTCGATACCTGCCTGACCGTTGGCAGAAAAGTGCGGGCCGGCACGGTCTGGATGAACACCTTCATGGACGGTGCCTCGGAACTGCCGTTTGGCGGCTACCGCCAGTCCGGCCTCGGCCGCGAACTCGGCCGCCATGCGGTTGAAGACTACACCGAAACCAAGACGCTCAACATGCATATCGGCGGCCGCACCGGCTGGTGGATGCCACGTTCGTAAGGGCGAGTTGAACAGAGGCGATGAGAGGAAGGGAGGGCGTGATGCAGAGACTGAGTTTTGTGGAGCAGGGCGTTTCCTCCTCCGTCAGTGACGGCCAAAATCGAACCGAGATCGGGGACACTTGCCCCCCTCTGTCCCTTCGGGACATCTCCCCCACAAGGGGGGAGATTGTTCTTTTTCCTTATGCCGACAGGGCCAGCGGTCAATCTCCCCCCTTGTGGGGGAGATGTCGGCGTCGCCGACAGAGGGGGGTATTCAATACGGGCACCTCAGCCGACCTCTCACACCGCCGGAAAATTAACCGCCGGCTTCAGCAGGACCTGCATGCCAGCCGTATCCTTGCCCGCGATCCTGGCCAAAAGCACGTGGCCCATCTGCTCGCCGGTATCGGTCAGATCTTCGTAGATCGTCTCGACCTTTGGCTGGATGTTGACCAGCAGTTTCGACGTCTGCTTGGCGACGATGTCATACTCAAGCCCGAGCGTCAGGCCGCGGTCGCTCATGCCGGTAATGGTTGCCAGCGCCGAGACTTCGCCGCCGCAGGTGAAGCCATCCGGAGCGCCGGGCTCGCCCGCGCGCCGGCTGATGAAGTCGCGAATATGGTCGATCGGACTGTCGAGATGGATCTCGTCGGGGATTTCGTAGGCGACGCCGGCCTCGCGGACAGCGGTCATGAAGCCGTGCAGCAGGTGCTGGGAAAATGTCATGCGCTTGGGCGGCAGGATGATCATCGGCTTATGGCGCCCACGCACGATCAGCCGCTTGGTTGCCTCGTAGGCGAAGGAAAAGTTGTCGTAGTCGACATAGGGGTGCGGGGTGGAGAGCTCCGTTCTCCCGTGACAGACGAACGGAAAGTCGTTCTCGATCAGGAAGCGCACGCGCGGGTCGAACGGTTCGGTGCGCGAGAAGATCAGCCCGTCGGCCATGCTGTTGCGGACAATGTGGCGCACGGCGTCGAGATTGCTGTCGTTCATGAAATTCGGCGTGACGATGATGTGGTACGGCGTGTCGGTCAGCGCCTTGGCAAGCCCCAGCATCAGCGAGGTTCCGTAGCCGAGGATTTCCTCGTGCGGGTCGAGAAGCACGCTGATGACATTGGTGCGGCCGGTCTTCAGGCGCTGGGCCGCGCGGTCGGGCAGGTAGCCGATCTCGGCCGCCACCTCATGCACGCGCCGGCGGGTCTCGGCCGAGATCTGTGGGGCGTTGCTGAGTGCGCGCGACACGGTGGTGACCGCAAATCCGGTGAGATCGGCGATCGTGCGCAGGGTTGGCCTGACATGCCGGGCAGTGGTTTGGTCCGGCGCTGGGGATTTGGGAGTGTCTGCCAATGACCATCTTTCTCTACGCGGGCAGGAACCGCTTTGTAACGCGGCACAAACGGATGCGCAATGCAGGCTGTGCAAACGTTATAAATGAGTTTCAACGTTCAGATCTTGCTGCGACGCAGCATGAAATTTATGCTTATAAAACAGCAAATTCAATGTGTTCTTCTTCCGTCGTTCAAAACGCATGCGACGGCTTGACTTGAGGGTATTTATAACGTTTTAAATTATCCAGCGGCGTGTGCCGCAGATATATCGCACCCCCGTTTGGGAACGGGTGGGCACTCAACGGCGGGAGGAGATTCCGCCACGATGACTTGCAACCGGGAGGAATACGATGCGCAAGTTTATGACGACGACGGCAATGGCGGCTTTGATGGTGGCAGGCTGCGGGCTTGCTGCCCATGCCGAGGATGTCAAGGAAGTTCAGATGCTTCATTGGTGGACGTCGGGCGGCGAAGCGGCTGCTCTGAACGTTCTCAAGGGTGATCTTGCCAAGGAAGGCTTTGCCTGGAAGGACGTGCCGGTCGCCGGCGGTGGCGGCGATGCTGCGATGACCGCGCTGAAGGCCATGGTTGCCGCTGGCACCTATCCGACAGCCTCGCAGATGCTCGGCTATACCGTGCTCGACTATGCGGCTGCGGGCGTGATGGGCGACCTCACCGCAACGGCCGTCAAGGAAGGCTGGGACAAGTCGGTTCCGGCAGCGCTGCAGAAGTTCTCGGTCTATGACGGCAAGTGGGTTGCCGCTCCGGTCAACGTCCACTCGGTCAACTGGCTGTGGATCAACAAGTCTGTGATGGACAAGATCGGCGGTACCGAGCCGAAGACGTTCGAAGACCTGGTTGCCCTGCTCGACAAGGCCAAGGCTGCCGGCGTCATCCCGCTCGCGCTGGGCGGCCAGAACTGGCAGGAAGCCACGATGTTTGACTCAATCGTGCTCTCCACGGGTGGGCCTGAGTTCTACAAGAAGGCATTCAACGATCTCGACGAAGAATCGCTGAAGTCCGACACGATGAAGAAGTCGTTCGATAACCTCGCAACGATCATCAAATATGTCGATCCGAACTTCTCGGGCCGTGACTGGAACCTGGCAACCGCCATGGTCATCAAGGGCGACGCGCTCGTGCAGGTCATGGGCGACTGGGCAAAGGGCGAATTCGTCGCTGCCAAGAAGACCCCGGATACGGATTTCCTGTGCTACCGCTTCCCCGGCACCGACGGCAGCGTGATCTATAACTCCGACATGTTCGGCATGTTCAACGTTCCGGACGACCAGAAGGCCGCGCAGGTCGCACTGGCGACTGCAACGCTGTCGAAGAGCTTCCAGTCGGCGTTCAACGTCGTCAAGGGCTCGGTTCCAGCCCGGACCGACGTTCCGGACACGGATTTCGACGCTTGCGGCAAGAAGGGCATCGCCGACCTGAAGGCTGCCAATGACGGCGGCACGCTGTTCGGCTCGCTGGCCCAGGGTTACGGTGCACCTCCGGCCATCGCCAATGCCTACAAGGACGTGGTGTCCAAGTTCGTGCACGGCCAGATCAAGACCTCCGACGAAGCCGTGACGGAACTCGTCAAGGCGATCGACGACGCACGCTGATCTCCACCTGAACAGGACCCTTCCCCGCCAAGGCGGGGGAGGTCTCCAGACAAATGCCGATGACGGCCCTGGGAGGGGACGATTTCCATGAGCACTGTGACTACCCCCGAAATCAGCCTGACGCCGGAGCGCTCGACGCGGATCTCCGTGCGCTCGCGCCTGCAGGATGCGCTGCCGAAGATCGTGCTGGCACCGAGCTTCGTCATCACGCTGGTCTTCGTCTATGGCTTCATCATCTGGACGGGCTATCTGTCCTTTACCAATTCCAAGACGTTTCCCTCGTATGCGATCACCGGTGCGCGCGCCTATCAAAGGCTGTGGCGCTGGACCTTCGAGAGCGACCCGCCATCAAGCTGGTACACGTCGATCACCAATATGGGCATTTTCGGTTTTCTTTATATCGGCATCTGCCTCGGCCTCGGCCTGTTTCTGGCCATCCTGCTTGATCAGAAGATCCGCGGCGAGGGCCTGCTGCGGCCGATCTATCTCTATCCGATGGCGCTGTCCTTCATCGTCACCGGCGTCGCCTGGAAATGGTTCCTCGATCCGGGGCTCGGCCTCGAGCAGACCCTGCATCAATGGGGCTGGACCAGCTTTCACTTCGACTGGATCAAGAACAAGGATTTCGTCATCTACACGGTGGTCATCGCCGGTGTCTGGCAGGCTTCCGGCTTCGTCATGGCGATGTTCCTGGCCGGTCTGCGCGGTATCGACGGCGAGATCATGAAGGCAGCCCAGATCGATGGCGCGACGACGGTCCAGCTCTATCGCCGCATCATCATTCCGCTGCTGCGTCCGGTCTTCCTCTCCGCCTTCATCGTGCTCGCCCATATGGCGATCAAGTCTTATGACCTTGTCGTGGCGCTGACATCCGGCGGTCCCGGAGGTTCTGCCTGGCTGCCGTCCAATTTCATGTACGAATACACGTTCAAGCGCAACGAAATGGCCGTCGGCTCGGCCAGCGCCATCATCATGCTGATGACGATCTCGGCGATCATCGTTCCCTATCTCTATTCCGAACTCAGGGAGAAATCACGATGAGCGCGATCGTCTCCTCGGGCACGGCGGCACGCCGCAGCAATGGCGCACGGGTGTTTCACCGCGTCGTCATCTATGGACTGCTGGCCTTCTTCGCCATCGTTTACCTCATGCCGCTGTTCGTCATGCTGGTCACATCCTTCAAGACGATGGACGAGATCCAGAACGGCAACATGCTCGCGCTGCCGAGTGCTCCGACCTTCGAACCATGGGTAAAAGCCTGGGGCGAGACCTGCGTCGGCCTCACCTGCGCCGGCATCAAGGGTTATTTCTGGAATTCGTTGAAAATGGTCATTCCGGCCGTGCTGATCTCGACCATCCTTGGTGCGTTGAACGGTTACGTTCTGACCAAATGGCGGTTTCGCGGCCATACGCTGGTCTTCGGCATGATGCTGTTTGCCTGCTTCATTCCCTTCCAATCCGTGCTTCTGCCGATGGCGACCATTCTCGGCAGCCTCGGGCGCTTCGGCATCACGTTGCAAAACGCCACCGGCTTCCGCTTCGGTTTCGGCAATCCGACGGTCAACCTGGTGCTGGTCCACGTCATCTACGGTCTCGGCTTCACGACGCTGTTCTTCCGTAATTTCTACGAGGCTTTCCCGACCGAACTGGTGAAGGCTGCGCAGGTCGATGGTGCCGGTTTCTTCCAGATCTTCCGGCGGATCATGCTGCCGAATTCGCTGCCGATCATCGTCGTCACGGTGATCTACCAGTTCACCAATATCTGGAACGACTTCCTGTTCGCCTCGGCTTACGCAGGCACCGGTGAATCGATGCCGATGACGGTGGCCCTGAACAACGTCGTCAACACTTCCACCGGGGTGGTCGAATATAACGTCAACATGGCCGCCGCGATGATCGCCGCCATGCCCACGCTTCTCGTTTACATTCTCGCCGGCCGCTATTTCGTACGCGGACTGATGGCGGGCGCCGTCAAAGGATAACACATGGCTTTCCTCGAAATATCCGGTCTCAGAAAGCGTTTCGGCTCTCTGGAAATCCTCAAGGGCATCGATTTTGAGCTCGAGAAGGGCGGCTTCCTGGTTCTCGTCGGTCCGTCCGGCTGCGGCAAGTCCACGCTGCTCAACACGATTGCCGGGCTTGAATCGATCACCGAAGGTTCGATCCGCGTCGATGGACGCGCGATCGACGACCTGCATCCGTCCAAGCGCGATATCGCCATGGTGTTCCAGTCTTACGCGCTCTACCCGAACATGACCGTTGCCGGGAATATTTCCTTCGGCATGGAGATGCGCGGCGTGCCCGTTGAGGAACGCAGACTAGCGATCGACAAGGTCGCCAAGGTTTTGCAGATCACCCATCTGCTCGATCGCAAGCCGAGCCAGCTATCCGGCGGCCAGCGCCAGCGCGTCGCCATGGGCCGGGCGCTGGTGCGCGATCCAAAACTGTTCCTGTTCGACGAACCGCTGTCCAACCTCGATGCCAAGCTGCGCGTCGATATGCGCATCGAAATCAAACGATTGCATCAGGCGACCGGCACGTCGATCGTCTATGTCACCCATGACCAGATCGAGGCGATGACGCTGGCGACCAAGATTGCCGTGATGCGCGATGGCGAGGTGCAGCAGTTTGGCACCCCCGCCGAGATCTACAACAATCCGAAAAACCTTTTCGTCGCCGATTTCATGGGATCACCGGCGATGAACCTTCTGACCGCGACGATCGAAGGCGGCGGCAACGACCTGCATGTTTCGCTGCTTCGCCCCGAGGCCGAACCCTTGCGCGTGCCGGTGCCGCAGATCGGTGGCCTAGCCGCCTATTCGGGCAAACAGGTGATTTTCGGCATCCGTCCGGAAGCCTTGACCGACCCGGACGGTGCGGACCGCAATGCGAAGTCGCTGTTTGAGGGTGAATGCCTGATCGATGTTGTGGAGCCGGCCGGTTCCGACACGTTCGCGGTGACCAAGCTTGGCGGCAAGGAAGTCGTCGCCCGCCTGCGTGCCGATGCGCGCATCGCGCCCGGCGAAACCGCCCGGCTTGCCTTCAATCTGGACAAGGCGGTGTTCTTCGATCCGCAAAGCCAGCAGCGCATCGGCTAAGTTCTGTCATGATGAAGCAACCCGATATCGTCATCATCGGCTCCGGTATTGGCGGAGCAACGGTCGCGTCGGCTCTGGCGGGGTCCGGCGCGGATATTCTCATTCTCGAAGCTGGCGGTCATATCGAAGACCGGCCGGAAAACCGCGACCAGCGGGCGATCTTCCAGCGCGGTCATTTCCGGCCGAAGGAACTTTGGTACGAGACGGACGGCACGGGCTTCAATCCCGGCAACTACTACAATGTCGGCGGCAATTCGAAATTCTTCGGTGCGGTGCTGGTGCGCTACCGCCGGGAGGATTTTGCCGAGATGGCGCATTTGGAAGGTGTCTCGCCAGCCTGGCCGTTTGCCTATGAAGAGCTTGAGCCGTGGTACAGCCGGGCCGAGCAACTCTATCAGGTGCGCGGGGCTCTTGGGCAGGACCCGACGGAGCCTGTGCATTCGCAAGATTATGCTTTCCCGCCTGTGCCCGACGAGCCGCCGATCGCTTCGGTGCGCGGCAAGCTGAAGCGCAACGGGCTCAATCCCTATTCTCTGCCGCTGGGTATCGATATCGAAAAATGGCTCGCCAAGGCAAGGACGCCCTGGGACGCGCATCCCAACAGTTTCGACGGCAAGATGGATGCCGAAACGGCGGCGCTGACGGTGGCGTTGCAGCACTCAAACGTGCGGCTGCAGACAGGATCGCGGGTGACGCGGCTGGAGACGGCGGCGGACGGCAAGCGCATCGAAACGGTGCGCTACATCAAGGACGGCGTCGAGCATACGGTCTCGCCAAAGCTGGTGATCCTGTCGGCCGGTGCCGTGCAGTCGTCCGTCCTGCTGCTGCGCTCCGCCAATGCCCTGCATCCAAATGGGCTGGCCAACAGCTCGGATCAGGTCGGCCGCAATTTCATGAACCACAATTCGAGTGCCGTCCTGGCAATCTCGCCATTCTTCAAGAATACCTCGGTCTACCAGAAAACTTTCGGCTTCAACGACTATTACCTCTCGGACGGCGAGGGCGGACCGCCGCTCGGCAATGTCCAGCTTCTCGGCCGCATCTCCGGGCCGATCCTGAAGGCGAACATTCCCTCCATGCCGGAATGGCTGCTCAACCAAGTGTCGGCGCATGCGATCGATTTCTACGCGATGAGCGAGGATATTCCGCATCCGGAAAGTCGCATCATGGTCGATGGCGAGCGGATCGTCCTGCAGTGGGTTCGCACCAACTGGGATGCACACCTGATGCTGGTGAAGAAGCTGAAGCAGGCGCTGAGGGGCGCAGGTTTTCCGATCGTGCTGTCGCGGCCGTTCGACAAGCGCACGCCGTCGCATCAATGCGGCACGGTGCGCATGGGCAACGATCCGGCGTCGGCGCCGCTGGATGTCTACTGCCGCTCTTTCGATCACCAGAACCTCTTTGTCGTCGATGCCAGCTGCCTGCCGACTTCGGCTGCGGTCAATCCTGCCCTGACGGTTGCGGCGCAGGCGCTGCGGGTTGCCGATCATATCGTCGCGAAGGATTTGGCGGCATGAGCGATCGCAAGCGCCCTGTTGCCATTGTGACAGGCGGCCGTCGCGGAATCGGGCTGGGCATTGCCAGGGCGCTGGCGAAAGACGGGTTCGATATTGCCATCACCGGTATCGGCGATGCCGATCAGGTCTCGGGCGTGCTGGAAAATCTGGCGGCGCTCGGCGCCAAGGCAATCTTCCTGAAAGCGGATCTTTCCGACCTTTCCGGCCATCAGGCAACGGTCGATGCGGTTCTGGCTGAGTTCGGCAGGGTTGATTGCCTCGTCAACAATGCCGGCATGGCATCGGTGGTGCGCGGCGATTTCCTCGATCTTGCGCCTGACAATTTCGATACGATCATCGGTACCAATCTGCGTGGCACGGTGTTTTTCACGCAGGCCGTGGTGAAGTCCATGCTGGCAGGTGGTGCCAGCGGGCCTCGCTCGGTGATCAATATCACCTCTGTTTCGGCGGCGATGAGTTCGCCGGAGCGGCTGGACTACTGCATGAGCAAGGCCGGGCTTGCCGCCTTTTCGCAAGGGCTGGCGCTACGGCTCGCCGACACCGGTATCTCGGTGTTCGAGGTTCGGCCCGGCATCATCCGCTCCGACATGACAGCCGGTGTTTCCGCCAAATACGATGCGCTGATCGGCGGCGGGCTGGTGCCGATGAAGCGCTGGGGCGAGGCTGACGATATTGGCCGGATGGTTGCATCACTGGCAAACGGCAGCTTCGGCTTTGCCACCGGGACAGTGATCAACGCCGATGGTGGGCTGTCGATCGGACGGTTGTGAACTTTACCTCCCCCTTGAGGGGGGAGGTCGCGCGGAACGCGCGGGTGGGGGTGATCCAATGGGACCGCAACAGGTCACCCCACCCCGGAGCGTTGCTCCGACCCTCCCCCTCAAGGGGAGGGTGAAGATAGATTTTTAAAGGACGACGAGATGACCTACGATTACATCATCACAGGTGCCGGACCGGCTGGTTGCGTGCTTGCCAATCGCCTGACCGAAGACGCCGATGTGAAGGTGCTGCTGCTCGAAGCGGGTGGCAGCGACTGGAATCCGCTGTTCCATATGCCGGCCGGTTTTGCCAAGATGACCAAGGGCGTCGCCAGCTGGGGCTGGGAGACCGTTCCGCAGAAGCACATGAAGAACCGGGTGCTGCGCTACACGCAGGCCAAGGTGATCGGCGGCGGCTCGTCGATCAATGCGCAGCTTTACACGCGCGGCAACGCGGCGGATTACGATCTCTGGGCCAGCGAAGACGGCTGCACCGGCTGGGATTACCGCAATGTGCTGCCCTATTTCAAACGATCGGAGGACAACCAGCGTTTCGCCGACGACTACCATTCCTACGGTGGGCCGCTCGGTGTTTCCATGCCGGTGTCAGGCCTGCCGATCTGCGATGCCTATATTCGCGCGGGCCAGGAGCTTGGCATTCCCTACAACCACGATTTCAATGGCAGGCAGCAGGCGGGCGTCGGTTTCTATCAGCTGACCCAGCGCAACCGCCGCCGCTCGTCCGCTTCGCTTGCCTATCTCAATCCGATCAGGGATCGCAAAAACCTGACGGTGCGGCTCGGCGCGCGGGTGACGCGGATCGTTTTGGAGGGAACACGCGCCGTCGGCGTCGAGGTCGCGACCGCAAAGGGACTGGAAATCATCCGGGCGGAGCGTGAGGTTCTGGTCTCGTCCGGCGCCATCGGATCGCCAAAGCTGCTGCAGCAGTCGGGCATTGGCCCCGCCGATCACCTGCGCTCCGTCGGCGTCGATGTGAAACATGACCTGCCGGGTGTCGGCAGCAATCTTCAGGACCATCTCGACCTGTTCGTCATTTCCGAATGCACCGGCGACCACACCTATGACGGCGTCGCAAAGCTTCACCGCACCCTTTGGGCGGGGCTGCAATATGTTCTGTTCCGGTCCGGCCCGGTCGCCTCGTCGCTGTTTGAGACCGGCGGCTTCTGGTATGCCGATCCGAATGCGCGCTCGCCGGATATCCAATTCCATCTGGGGCTGGGCTCCGGCATCGAGGCCGGTGTCGAGAAGCTGAAGAATGCCGGGGTGACGCTGAATTCCGCTTACTTGCATCCGCGCTCGCGCGGCACCGTGCGGCTGTCGTCTGCCGATCCGGCGGCAGCACCGCTGATCGACCCGAACTACTGGAGCGATCCGCATGATCGCAAGATGTCGCTGGAAGGCTTGAAGATCGCCCGCGAAATCTTCCAGCAGCAAGCGCTGAAACCCTATATCATGGCCGAGCGGTTGCCGGGGCCGAAGGTGATGACCGATGACGAGCTGTTCGAGTATGGCTGCGCTAACGCCAAGACCGATCACCATCCGGTCGGCACCTGCAAGATGGGCACCGGCGCCGATGCGGTGGTCGGGCTGGATCTGAGGGTGCACGGACTGGAAGGCCTGCGCGTCTGCGATAGTTCGGTCATGCCGCGTGTTCCCTCTTGCAATACCAACGGGCCGACGATCATGATGGGCGAAAAGGGTTCCGACATCATCCGCGAACGGCAACCGCTGCCGGCCACCATCTTCAGCCATGAGCGCAACGACCAGCGGCCGCGTGCGCGCGCCGATATCCGATAGGAACCTGCCATGATCCGCCATTGTGTTTTCATCCGCTTCCAGACAACCGTCGCCGATACCGAGCGGCAGTCCATCCTGGCCGATATCGCCGCGCTGCAGGGGCTGGTTCCCGGTTTTATGACCTTCACCGCCGGTGCCAATGTCAGCCCGGAGGGTCTTGGCAAGGGCTACAACAGTGGCTTCATCATCGATTTCGCCGATGTGGCGGCGCGCGATGCCTATCTCGCGCACCCCGCGCATGAAAAGGCCGGTGGCCGGATCGTGGCGGCGACCGAAGGCGGCATCGACGGGGTCTTCGTCTATGATTTCGAGATTGCGGGCTGATTTTTGATGGTCGTTGAACCACGCGCCTTTCTGACGAGCCTGTTTGAGGCTGCCGTTGAAGCTGCCGATCCATTGGCGGCGATCCGCGCTCATTTGCCGGAGCGGCCCAAAGGCCGGACGATCGTCGTCGGCGCGGGCAAGGCGGCTAGCCAGATGGCGGCGGCGTTCGAAAGCCTGTGGGATGGGCCTTTGGAAGGCGCCGTGGTGGCGCGGCATGGCCCGATCGCGGCCTGCAAACGCATCCGCGTTCTGCAGTCTGCCCATCCGGTGCCGGACGAGGCAGGGCTTGCAGGATCGGCGGAATTGCTGCGGCTGGTGGAGGGGCTGACGCCGGACGATCTGGTGATGGCGTTGATATCCGGTGGCGGGTCGTCGCTATTGCCGGCGCCGCCCGACGGCCTGACATTGGCTGACGAAATCGCCGTCAACAAGGCGCTGCTTGCCTCCGGCGCGCCGATCTCGGCGATGAACGTGGTGCGCAAGCATGTCTCGCGGATCAAGGGTGGCCGGCTTGCCTTTGCGGCTGCACCGGCGCGGGTCGTCAGCCTGATCGTTTCCGATGTGCCCGGCGACAATCCAGCCTTCGTTGCCTCCGGCCCGACAATTGCCGATCTCTCCACGCCTGCGGATGCTCTGGCGATCGTCAGCCGTTACGGAATGACATTGCCGGAAGCGGTGATGCGGCATCTGGGATCGAAGCATTCGGCAGCACCAAAGCCGGATCATCCTGCGTTCGCCAATCAGCAGCACCACATTATTGCATCGGCCAGCGTTTCGCTGGAGGCTGCGGCGGCCAAAGCGCGGGCACTTGGCGTCGAAGCGGTGATCCTATCGGATGCGATCGAAGGGGAGGCCCGCGATATCGGCAGGATGCACGCGGCGATCGCCCGGGAAACGGCGCTGCGCAATCGTCCATTCGTAAAGCCCGTCATCATTCTCTCGGGTGGCGAGACGACGGTGACGATTTCGGGCGATACCTATGGCAAGGGCGGCCGCAACAGCGAGTTCCTGCTCTCGTTCGCGCTGGATATCGATGGTGTCGAGGGCATTCACGCGCTGGCTGCCGATACCGACGGCATCGATGGGTCAGAGGACAATGCCGGTGCCTTTGCCGATGGTTCCACCGCAAGCCGCATGCGGGCGGCCGGCGCCGATCCACGCGATCATCTCGTCCGCCACGATGCCTGGAGCGCGTTTAATGCCAGCGGCGATTTGTTCGCACCGGGTCCGACGGGCACCAATGTCAACGATCTGCGGGCGATACTGGTTTTTTAGCGCATCGCTAAAACGGTTTCCCCGGCGATCCGGCCAATCTGCCGCCCGGTTACGCGGTAAACTGTGGATATTGCAAATATTACGCATATGGACTGGAACAATCGGGGCAGGGGGGCGTTGGCTGGCTTCGAAGGGTTGATATTCCTGACTTCGGCGGATGCCGCGAGTTCAGGACTATTTGTCATACACGACGATCATGGGGCTGGTTGGTTGACGAAAATGTCCCATATTTCTTCGACTGTCCGGCCCGCCGGACAAGCCGCGCGGACCAAGGGCCATAGCAGATGACATTCCCTACTCCGCAGAACGCACATAATGGACGAGAGTGTTGGAATGAGCTGTAAAATCCTGGTGGTCGAAGACGAAATCTTCGTTGCGACTGAAATCGAATATCTGGTCGCCGAGCTTGGGCATAGCCCGATCGGTATCGCGGCAGACAAGGCGTCGGCGTTTAATCTTGCGCATTTTGCCGATATCGCCCTGGTCGACCTCAATCTTCGCGATGGACCGACGGGTACGGAAATCGGCCGCACGCTGGCCGAACAGCATGGCGTCACGGTTCTGTTCATGACTGCAAATCCGTCGCAGCTGGCCGATGGCGTGCCGGGAACTGTCGGTGTGATTTCAAAACCCGTCGGTGAAGATGAGCTTCGTCAGGTCGTCAGCTATGCCGTCGCAAAGCGCAATTCGCTGGCTGCCGACGTGCCGCCGCGTTTGCGGGTCTTTCAGTAATCACCCATGAAGCGTGGCATTACGGCCGCGCCGCCAGCTTGCTGCTGCGCAAAATCGAAGCCAGCGGCACCGATACACGCACGCGGACTCCGTCCTCGTCCCACGTCCGCTGGAATTGCCCGCCGAGCTGGCCTTCCACACTGATCTTCATCAGCCGCGACCCGAACCCTTCCTGCTCTGGCTGGTGGACGATGGCCGGGTTGCCACTTTCCTTCCATTCGAGCACGTAGTTTTCCTGATCGTGATGACCGGCAATGGTCAGGCGGCCGTTGGGGTGCGAAAACGCGCCATATTTGGCCGAATTCGTCGCCAGCTCATGCAGTAGCAGCGCCAGTGGCGTCGCGGCGCTGTCGCCGATGACGGTATCGTCGCCGGCAAAGACGATGCGATTGTCCATCTCCTCCAGGCCAAAGGGTTCGAGCAGCCGCTGCGAGAGGCCGAAAATGCTGGTTTCGAGATCGACCGGTCTTGAGGTCCTGCTGTGCGGACGCACGAAATCATGGGCGCGTCCCATCGCTTCAATGCGCTTGCGCAGCAGATCGGCAAAATTTCGCGATTCGGGCGCCGAGCGGGCGGACAGACTGATGATGCCGCTGAGCACGGAGAATATATTCTTGATCCGGTGGCTGAGTTCATGGGCAACGATCTCGCGCTCGGCCTGAACCATCTTGGCATCGTGGATGTCGGTGCAGGTACCATACCAGCGGATGATGTCGCCGTTGTCATCGCGAATGGGCAGCGCACGTCCGAGCACCCAGCGATAGACGCCGCTATGGTGGCGGAGGCGATACTCAACCTGATAGGCGTCTCCCGTCTGCAGCGAATGGCGCCATACCGCCCAAGCGCGTTCCCGATCCTCCTCGTGGAACATGCCATTCCAACCCTCGCCGTCCGTCGATCCCTCCGGAACACCGGTGAATTCGTACCAGCGGGCATTGTAATAGTCGTGGAATCCATCCGGTAGGGTCGACCAAACCATTTGCGGCATGGCGTTGGCGAGTGTGCGGAAGCCTATTTCCGAGCGGGCATGTGCCTCGACGGCGTCCTTTTGCGCGGTGATATCGACCGATATGCCGGGGAACCGGATGCACTGTCGATTTTGATCAATCAACGGCTGCCCTTCGGCAAGGACCCAATTGATGCTGCCATCCTCCTGAACGAGGCGGTACTCCTTGGAAAAACGGCTGCCGGTTTGCATCGCGCTCTGCATGGCGCTGCCAACCGATTGGACATCGTCGGGATGGATCGCCCTGATGAAATCAGCGATGGGCGCGCCGTGGCTGGCAACCTGCGGATCGACACCGTAAAGGCGTGCGAATTTCTCGTCGGAATAAACCCGGTCCTCCGGCACATGCCAGTCCCAGGTGCCGACGATGGCGGAGCTGCCCAATGCCAGCGAGAGTTGTTCGCGGCTTTGGGCCAGCTCCTGTTCGGCCATCACCCGCTTGGTGGTCTCGACCACGAGGGCGAGGACCGCGACGGTGCTGCCGTCATCGCCAAGGATGGGGCTATAATCGAGATCGAGCCAGACGTTTTCGGCAACGCCGTTGCGGTGGAAGGTGAAGTTCTGGTCCTTGAAGGAAAGACTGTCCCCCTCGAAGATGCGGCCGATAATATCGGTATTGAACTCTGCAACCTCCGGCCATGCGGACAGGACGGACGCGCCGAAACATTGCGGATGCCGCCCGCCCGCGATGGCGATATAACCGTCATTGTAGAGCATGATGCCTTCGCGCCCGGCCAGCAACGCCATAGGGATGGGCGATGTCAAAATCATCCGGCAGGCAGCCTTCAGCGCATCGGGCCAGCTTTCGGCCGCGCCAAGCCCCGTCGTCTTCCAGTTGGTACCATTGAAACGGCCCAGCATTTCGCTGGCGGCGAGTTTGGCCGGGATACGTCCCACACGGGAAAACAAAGGCGAGTAACTATCCATACGCTCTCAGATGCTATGACATGCGGCTCAACAGGAAGGCAGAATATAGGGAGGGGCTGCCGGAAGTCATCCAGCCTCTTGTTATTTTATTTTACCGGCGGCCAGCCAACAACAGACGCATATGGTGTTCATCCCCCTGCGGAGATGTTGCTGGATGTGGCAATTTCGCCTAGTATATTGATGTTGCGCGCATGCCCGAACAGCGTGACGCCAAGGCCCTGGTTAGGCCCCCCGTACCCTTTCGCCGTTGCATCCGCCCGTTGAATTGACTGCTCTCTTATACGTCCTGCCTGACGGAAATACCCCTATGGCCGGGGTTCGTCGGGCTGTGTTTTCCAGAACTGGAAACTGGAACAAATCCGCAGGATGTCCGTTCCTGCCGAGTAATGGAGGTGGCACATGTTCATTCGGTTGGGTTACGAAATAGGCATCAACTGCGGTCAGCCGACCCCGATGATGACGTTTCTTTCCGTTGATCGTGCCAGGCGCCACGATATCGTCAGCGAGCACGGTCCAATTTCAGATCCGGTGGTGAAAATGGGCGAAGTGACCGATCCCTTCGGCAATGTCTGCATGCGGATGGTTGTGCCTGCCGGCGGCCTGCGCCTCACCTACGATGCCGTCATCAAGGACAGTGGACGCCCGGATACGGTAAGCTGCAGCGCTCAGGCGGTGCCTGTCGAAAAACTGCCGCCCGAATGCCTGCCATATCTTTCCGCCAGCCGTTACTGCGAAACCGACCGCTTCGGCGCTCTTGCGTGGCGTCTGTTCGGCGAGATCGAGCCGGGCTGGGCTCGTGTGCAGGCGATCTGCGATTATGTCCATCAGCGCCTGACCTTCAGCTATGGTTACACGGCGACCCTGCGCACCGCGATGGAGGCGCATGAGGAGAGATCGGGGGTATGCCGGGACTATGCGCACCTTGCCGTGACGCTCTGCCGCTGCATGAATATGCCGGCGCGATATGTCAACGGCTACATGGGCGATCTCAGCGAGGCGGACAATCCGGCACCGATGGATTTCAACGCCTGGTTCGAAGTTTTTCTGGATGACCGCTGGTACACGTTCGACGCGCGCCACAACATGCCGCGTATCGGTCGCATTGCAGTTGCGCGGGGCCGCGACGCTGCCGATATCCCGTTGATCCAGACATTCGGAAAGCATGACCTGACGACATTCAAGGTGTGGACTTCGATCGGGACGGACAGTGGTTTGCCCAAGCGGCATAGCCAGGCGGATGTCTCTCTTTTGACGCCGTGGTTCAGCGAGCGCTGGTCCCGGCTGGTCCAGCAGAGGGAACTCGAGCGGTAACGTTGAGGGGTTGAGGATGTTTCGTCGAGTGGAAATGAGTCCCCAGGTTGGTTTTTCCACGCAGGCCGGCAAAAGCAGAAAATAATATCTATAAACTTGGTGTAAAATAGCGGAGAAAAGGACAAGGGACTGCAGCCATAACGGTGGCAGGCCATCTGCAGCAACTCAAGTGGAGGACAGAATGCAAAGTTCGAAGCCAGTCATGCAGAAAAGCCCGGTGAACTACGGCACGCATTCGGTGCCGCATTTTTCCTGGACCATGGCCACACAGGCCACAGCGTTGGCGGCCGCCTTCCTGTTCGTCACAGCGCTGGTTTGCGGCGCAATCTGAGCTTTCTGGTCACCACATTGCCAATGGTTTTATAAAGCCTTTGTATCCCTGCGGATGCAGGGGCTTTATTTTTCAGGAGGCGCGGGAAAGATGCTCGTGAACGGCGAACCAGTTGCCATCCTGCTGCTTTTCAAACACGATGGTCTCCCGCTCCTGGCTTGTGACGGCCTCGCCGCCGAATTCCGCCTGTGTTTCAACGCTGTGCGTGAAGATCGCCACATTGCCGAGCAGTTGAAGATGGCGATCGCTGGAGCGGCAGGCAAGCACCTTGAAACCGTCGCGTGTCTCCCACAGTGACCATTCCGCTTCATAGGCCGTGCGGCTTCTCAGCGGGCGATCGAGATTATGGAAAATGAAGGTTGCATCCTTCGAAAACGCCGCGAAATAGCGCTCACGGTCATGTTTGGAAAAGGCATCAACGAGGCTGTCGGCGGCCGCAAGGACCGCAGTGTGTGTGTGTTCCATCCCAAAATATCCTGCTTGTTATTGTATCTTCGGACCGCTGATCAGCGTTGCCAACGGCCGGTTCTGCCGGCCGACGATTTCCTTCAGCCGATCCAGCGTCATCGTCTCGTCCTTGACGAATTCAATGAACATCATGTTGAGATTGTTGAAGAACATCTGCCCCGCACCGACAGCGTCGATGCCGGGCATCACACCGCCGCGGAGCTGCAGCTTGGCGATCAGGGTCGAGACCTGATCGCAGAGGCGGCCGTCGAGTTCGGTATAGCGCCGGCTGAACGGGCTTTCGGGCTGCTGGATCGAGATCGCCATGGCGGTGCGCCACATTTCCTTGCTGAGATAGACGAGGGAATGGTCGTAATACTGGCCGATCAGCACCTTCAGCGCTTCGCCGACTGTATCGGGCGGATTGTCGACGATGGTCTTGCCGGCGGCGAGCACTTCCTCGACTTCCATCGACACGGCGGCGACGAGAATGTCGCCCTTGTTCTCATAGTAATTGTAGAAGGTGCCGACGGAAACTTCCGCCCGCTCGGCAATGTCCTCGATACGGGCACTGTCATAGCCGACTTCGCGGAAAAGGTCCGTGGCGGCCTGCAGGATGCGCCGGTTCCGGTCGGCTTTCTGTTTCGCGCGAAGCCCTGCCATTCCGCATCTTCCTTTTTTTGAATGCCCTCGAAATTGACATTGACTTAAAAATTGAACTCATTCAATCTTTTTGTGAAGGCGCCGCAATGAGCGCTGTAAACCAGAGGGCAACGCGATGATCACTTCCGTGAATGGCGCTTTCGCGCGTCGATTTTTCTCTTCCGTGGCGGCGATCTCGCTCGCTGCCGTCTCCACCGTCAGTGCGCCGGCGCCGGCTTTTGCGACCGAGGAACTGAACGCGCTGGTCTGGTGCGATCATACAGACCCGGCGCTGGTCGAGCCGTTCGAAAAGGCCAATGACGTCAAGGTCAACCTCAAGGACTACGAGGGCACCGGCGCGGCATTGTCGATCCTTGAACAATCGCAGCCGGGCGATTGGGACGTGCTTGTCATCGACGGCGTCGATGTTCAGCGCGCCGTCGGCCTTGACCTGCTGGCCGAAATTCCAGCGGACAAGCTGCCGACCGCCGATATCTTTCCGGAAGTGCGGATGGAAGCCAACAATATGAAGGACGGCAAGACCTATGCCGTCACCGAAAAGTTCGGCTACAACACGATTTCCTATGACAAGACCAAGGTCGATCCGGCCGACATGAAGGATCTGTCGATCATCTGGTCGGACAAATACAAGGGCCGCATCGCGCTCTACGATTACTATCTGCCGATGATTGGTCTCGTCGCTCTCGGTCTTGGCAAGAAGACCGCCGAGCTTTCCGAAGCGGACATGCCGGCCATTGCCGAGAAATTGTCGGAAATGAAGAAAGTCTCCAAGCAGGTGAGCGACGTCGTTTCCTCGCAGACGGCGCTGGCGACCGGGGAGGCCGATATTCTGGTCGGCGGCGGCGAGTGGATCACGGCGGCACTGTCGGGCGAAAAACCGAACCTCGACTGGATCGTGCCGGATCAGGGTGCCGTGCGCTGGGCGCAATCGATCGGCGTCATGAAGGCCTCGAAGAAGCAGGACCTGGCGCTGAAATTCGTTCAGTATATCGTTAGCCCGGAAGGGCAGGCGCGGCTTGCGACCTCGTCGTGCTACTGGGCGATGCCTGCCAATATGAAGGCCGGCGAACACCTGACGGATGCGCAGAAGGCAGCACTGCGCTGGAACGATCAGGCGGAATATCTGAAGAAGACCCAGCTCTATCCGATCCCGAGCGCAGAGCTTGACCAGAAGATGCAGGACGCCTGGACGGACATGATGCAGCAATAGGCTCTGGTTTTACCCTCCCCCTTGTGGGGAGGGTCGGAGCGAAGCGGAGGGGAGGAGTTCTTTATTTTTTGGAAGAAGAACCCCTCCCCAACCCTCCCCACAAGGGGGAGGGAGCCCGACCGAGCAAGCAGGACGCACCCTCATCCGCCCTTCAGGCACCGTCTCCCCGTTTTGACGGGCAGACGCACCAAGCGGCAACCTCGGTCGTTCCCTTTCCCTGTTTGCGGAGACAGGGCCAAGGGTGAGGGGCAATTTCGGAGCAGTTTATGTCCATCCTGACCCTCGAAGACACCGAACGCCGCAAGGCCTGGGGTTTTGTTGCTCCTGCGCTGCTGTGGACGATTGCCTTCTTCGTCGTGCCGTTCCTGTTCATGGCGGCGATGAGCCTGTGGTCGCGGCAGAGCGGCCAGATCGTCCGGGCCTGGAATCTCGACAATTACATTGCCTTCTTTGCCAAGGATTCGCTGTTCAAGGGACTGGTGAACTCGCTGGAAATCACCCTGATCGTCACGGTGCTGTCGGTGCTTCTCGCCTATCCGCTCGCCTGGATCATCGCCGAGCGGGTACCGAAGCGTTTTCAGCGGCTGGCGTTGATCATGGCGGTGCTGCCGTTCTGGACGTCCTATGTGGTGCGCTCCTATTCCTGGCTGCTGGTGCTGTCGCGAAACGGCGTCATCAACCAGACGCTGATGACGCTTGGCGTGATCAGCGAGCCGCTGGAAATCGCCAGCAACCGCACGGCGACCGTCATCGGCTTCGTGCATTTCTTCGTCATGCTGTTGACGCTGACGATCTACGCCAACCTGATCCAGCTGTCGCCGAACTACCGCCGTGCTGCCGCCGATCTCGGCGCGAATGCGCTGCAGACCTTCTGGCATGTCATCCTGCCTTTGACGCTGCCCGGCATCATGACGGGCGCGTTTCTGACCTTCGTTCTCTGCATCGGCGATTACGTCACGCCGCAGATCCTGGGTGGCAACAACGAACTGGTCTTGCCGCAGATCATCATGCTGCAGCTTGGGCGGCGGGCGGATTTCCCGATGGCGGCGGCATTGTCGATCATCCTGATGCTGGCGGTGACGGTTGCCTATGTACTCTTCGCCCGCTGGCTGAAGATCGAGAGGGCATGAGATGCGCGAGACGCTGACGAAGATTGCCGCTTTCGCCTATGCCGGGCTGATCTACGGCTTCATTTTTTTACCGGTCGCGGTGCTGGTGCTGTTCTCGTTCCAGGACGGCCGCCTGCCGGTGCCGCCGTTCAACGGCTTTTCACTACAATGGTACGAGGCGGTCTTTGCCGACCGCAAGCTGATGGCGGCGCTCGGCAATTCCTTTTTGGTGGCGATCGTCTCGTCGCTCATTGCCTGCCTGCTCGGCTTTCTCGCAGCCTACGCACTGGCCCGCTACAAGCTGCCGGGCTCGGCGCTGCAGCGCGGCCTGCTGATTGCGCCGATGACGGTGAGCTATCTGATCATCGCGCTTGGGCTTTTGACCGTGCTCAATACGTTCGGCATCAAACTGTCGCTTTGGACCGTCGGTATCGGCCATGTGGTGATTAACCTGCCTTTGTGTTTTGCCATCATCTATTCCTCGATGGGCGATCACCACATCAATATCGAGCGCGCCGCGCGTGATCTTGGTGCCAATGATTTCAAGGTGATGGTGCTGGTGACCGCGCCAATGCTGCTGCCGTCGATCCTGGCGGCCTTCTTCCTGTCGGTCACCTTCAGCTGGGACGAGTTCATCATCGCATTCCTGTTGTCGCGCTTCGACGTGACGCTGCCGGTTGAAATCTGGAGCCTTTTGCGCTCCGGCCTTAACCCGAAAACCAATGCCATCGGCTCGCTGGTCTTCCTCGTTTCCGTCGCGGTGCTGGCGGTTCTGGAACTGACCCTGTTCGGAAGGACGAAAAAATCATGACCGCTGCGGTTTCGGTTCACAACGCCACCAAGACTTTCGGTTCGTTTACAGCGCTCGACGATGTCTCGCTCGATATCAGGGCCGGCGAGTTCATCGTGCTGCTTGGGCCATCCGGCTGCGGCAAGACCACGTTGCTCTCCATCCTCGGCGGCTTTCAGTCACCGACCAAGGGTAAGGTGACGATCGCAGGCAAAGACATGACCGGTGTACCGCCGGCAAAACGCCCGACGACGACGATGTTTCAGGATTACGCGCTGTTTCCGCATATGAAGCTGCGCGACAATGTCGGCTTTGGGCTCAGGATGCGCGGCATGGCAAAGGCGGAGCGCGACGAAAAGGCGGTCGGATTCCTCGATCTCGTCGGGCTGAAAACGTCCGCCGACAAGAAACCGCATGAGCTTTCCGGCGGCCAGCGCCAGCGCGTCGCTCTTGCCCGGGCGCTGGCCGTCGATCCCGACGTGCTGTTACTCGACGAGCCGCTGGGCGCGCTCGATCTCAAACTGCGCCGCCAGATGCAGGACGAGTTGAAGGCGATCCAGAAGCGGGTCGGTACCACCTTCGTGCATGTCACCCACGACCAGGAAGAGGCGATGGCGATCGCCGACCGGATCGTGGTGATGAACCAGGGCCGGATCGAGGATTTCGGTCCGCCTGCCGATATCTACATGCGGCCGCGCTCGGTCTTTTCCGCCGGGTTCATGGGCGAGGTCAATTTCATTCCCGGAACGGTGAAAAGTGTAGATGCCTCTTCAGCGCTGGTCGAAACGGCAGTGGGGGCGATGACGCTGCCGATCGCAAGCTTTACGGCGTCGGCACCAGCGCCCGGGCGGGCCGTGACGCTCTGCATCCGCCCGGAACATTTCCGCCAGGCAGGCGAGGCCGAAGGTCCGGTCGTGCCGCTCGGCGAGGCCAAGATCACCGGCAGCGCCTTTTTCGGCACGCATTACCGCTGCCATCTGAAACCTTCGACAGCGGCGGATCTGACCGTGGTGGCGCATATGCCGCAATCGGCTGATGTGGCTGACGGCCAGATCGTCCCCCTTGCCGTCAGTCTTGCCGATATCGTAGCCTTGCCCGAGGGTACTTAACCCTCCCCCTTGTGGGGAGGGTCGGAGCGAAGCGACGGGGAGGGGTTCTTTCTTTTTTAAAGGAAATCCCCTCTCCAACCCTCCCGACAAGGGGGAGGGAGTTGACTGCGACCGCAGCAATGGCTGCGGCGTCTCAAACGGATTTTGGCAATGCAACGGATCAGCGCGGACAAATGGTATCAGGTGCGGCGTCTCGACGACGACGTCACGGCCATTTCCGAACCCTTCATCCAGGAATTCTACCGCTGCAACATCTGGCATGTGCGCGGCCGGGATCGCGACATGCTGGTCGATAGCGGCATGGGCGTCGTGTCGCTCAGGGCCTATGTGCCGCTGGTCACCGAGCGGGATCTGATCGCCGTCGCCAGCCATACGCATTTCGATCATATCGGCTGTCACCATGAGTTCGAGTGCCGCGCCGTGCATTCGGCCGAGGCGGACCTGCTGGCCAATCCGACGCGGGAAAACACGCTTGCCGATCCCTATGTCACCGACGATATCTTCAACGCTCTGCCGCCAGAACCCTATTGCTCGAAATGCTATGCGGTGAAGAAGGCTCCGGCGACGCGCATTCTCGAAGACGGCGACATGGTCGATCTCGGAGACCGGGTGTTCGAGGTCATCCATACGCCCGGCCACTCGCCGGGCGGTATTGCGCTTTACGAGAAGGCGACCGAAATTCTGTTCTCCGGCGATATCCTCTATGACGGCCCACTGATCGAGGATACCTATCATTCCAACGCCGGTGACTACCTCTCCTCCATGGAACGCCTGTTGAAAATCCCCGCCCGCATCGTGTATGGCGGTCATTTTCCAAGCTTCAGCGGTGAACGCTACCGCCAATTGATCACCGATTGGCTCAACGAAAAACAGAAGACGATCTGACGGGAAGGACAAGAAGCATGCTCGACAAACGCAAATTCTACATCAACGGCGAATGGGTCGCCCCGCTCGTTGCCAACGATCTCGAGGTCCTGAACCCGGCAACGGAAAAGCCGGTTGCGGTGATTTCCATGGGAAGTGCCGGCGATATCGACCGCGCCGTTGCCGCTGCCAAAAAGGCATTCGCTACCTACGGCCGGACCACGACGGAAGAGCGTCTGGCGCTTCTGGAAAAGCTGCTTGAGATTTACAAGCGCCGCTACGAGGAAATGGCGCAGACCATCACGCTCGAGCTTGGTGCACCCCTGTCGATGAGCCGCGAACAGCAGGCCGATGTCGGCGTTGGCCATCTCCAGGGTTTCATCGATGCGCTGAAGCGCCTGCACACCCGCGAAGTGCTGCCGAATGGCGACGTCATGCTGCGCGAACCGGTCGGCGTCTGCGGCCTCATCACACCCTGGAACTGGCCGATCAACCAGATCGCGCTGAAGGTTGTTCCCGCACTTGCAACCGGCTCTACCTGTGTGCTGAAGCCCTCCGAATTCACGCCTCTGAACGCGATGCTTTATGCGGAAATGGTGCACGAGGCTGGCTTCCCGCCAGGTGCGTTCAACCTCGTCAATGGCGACGGCCTGAATGTCGGTGCGGCACTCTCCAAACATAAGGATGTCGACATGATGTCGTTCACGGGCTCGACCCGCGCCGGCATCGCCGTCAGCAAGGATGCGGCCGAAACGGTCAAGCGGGTGACGCTGGAACTGGGCGGCAAGTCGCCGAATATCGTCTTCGAAGATGCCGACCTTGAAGACCGCGTTGCCGGCAGCGTGCTGGAATGCTTCAACAATTCCGGCCAGTCCTGCGATGCGCCGACACGTCTGCTGGTGCAGAAGTCGGTCTATGACAAGGCCGTCGAGATAGCCACGCGCGTCGGCAAGGAGGCGAAGGTCGGCAATCCGGCCGAGGAAGGCAGCCATATCGGGCCGTTGGTCAGCGACGTGCAGTTCGGCCGGGTGCAGGCGCTGATCGAGGCGGGTATTGCCGAGGGCGCACGCGTTCTCGTCGGTGGTGCCGGCAAGCCGGAAGGTTTTGAGACCGGTTATTTCGTCAAGCCGACGATCTTTGCCGATGTCAACAATACCATGCGCATCGCCCGCGAAGAGGTTTTTGGCCCGGTGCTCGCCATCATGCCGTTCGAGACCGAAGAGGAAGCGATCGAGATTGCCAACGACACCAATTACGGTCTCGCCGCTTACGTCCAGACCGGCGATCCGAAGCGAGCCGAACGCGTGGCCTCGCGTCTTCGCGCCGGCATGGTCCACATCAATGGTGGTCCACATCGCTACGGCAGCCCGTTCGGCGGCTACAAGCAATCCGGCAACGGCCGCGAAGGCGGCATGTTCGGGCTCGAGGATTTCCTCGAGGTGAAGACGGTTCACCGGCCGGATGCTGCCTGAAATAGGCTTAACTGAGTACGCCAGATAAATCGAAATTCTTGCCGCCGGATGTTTGACGGCGGCAAGAAAATTCAACGGATATTTCTCACATCGGTAGCGTTGTCTCTCAACCGTTGAGCTAGCCTAAAAACGCTCGACCGATCGCACCGGAATGTTGCTTCACGGGCGAGACGAGGGCTTGGCGAGGCCGTGATTGAAGGGCATCGAACGGCCGCATCTCTGGGCCTCAGTTCACCGTTTCTGATCGTTCCATGCACGGAAGTTGATGTTTCCCCGCAAATCGTTCTGATACCTTCGATGCGTTATCGCGGCATACAAATGTTGCGCCCGTTTGTATTGGATAGCATTCGTGTCAGATACCGCGCTCCCCTCAACGTCATCGGGGTCCTCCTCCGCCAATCGTCTTGCGCTGATTGCGCTGCTGATCGGTGGTGCTGCGATCGGTGGGTCTCCCATCTTCGTGCGGTTGTCGGAAGTCGGGCCGATGGCGACGGCGTTCTGGCGCGTAGCACTGGCGCTTTTGCCGCTGCTCATCTGGTCGAGGGCGACGGCGAATACCGTCACCGATCAGCGGCCGGCCGGATGGGCCGATTACGGTCTGCTGGTGCTGCCGGGTGTCTTTCTTGCCGTCGATCTCGCGGCGTGGCATCTGGCGCTGCACATGACCTCGGTTGCCAACGCGACGCTGCTTGCCAACCTGGCGCCGATCTTCGTGACGCTCGGCTCATGGCTCTTGTTCCGCGCCCGTGTTAGCGGCGTGTTCATCGCGGGTCTGGCGACAGCGCTGGGGGGCGTGGTGATCCTCAAGGGTGGGCCGATGGCGCTTGGTGACGGCCAACTGGCCGGTGACGCGACTGCAGCACTGGCTGCGGTGTTTTATGCCGGCTATATCCTGTCGATCGGCCGGTTGCGCAGCCGCTTTTCCACCAACCGCATCATGATCTGGAGCACGGGATCGGCAGCGATCTGCATGTTGCCGATCGCCTTCTTCTTCGAGGCCAGCTTCATGCCGGCCGCTTTGTTCGGCTGGGCGATGCTTTTCGGGCTTGCCTTCATCAGCCATGCCGGCGGGCAGGGGCTGATCATCTATGCGCTGGCCTTCCTGCCGCCAGCGTTTTCGTCGCTGACGCTGCTGTTGCAGCCGGTCGTGGCGGCGATCCTCGCCTGGCTGCTGCTCAGCGAGCCGGTCGGGCTGATGCAGGCCATCGGCGGGGCGATCGTGCTTGCCGGTATCCTGATCGCCCGCCGAGGCTGATTTTTCAGCTGCTCAGATACCCGGCAGATTGAAGCCGGACAGCCGTTCCTCGAGCTTCAGGATCGTCGGTGCATCGGCATTGGCGAAGGCGAAGCGCAAATAACCTTCCTGTCCCTCGCCGAAATAATCGCCAGGCAGGCAGACGATACCGGCGATCTTCGCCAGCTTTTCGGCGACGAATTCCGAGCGGATATCCGGATAGGGGTGACGGATATAGGCAAAATAGGCGCCGATGGCCTGCAGTTTCCAGCCCTTCAGGTTACCCATCACCTGCCTCAGTGCATCGGCGCGGGTGGCGATTTCGGCGCGGTTGCCGGCTCTCCATTCACCGAGCGCCGGAATGGCCTTGGCGACGGCGGCCTGGGCCGAACGCGGGGCGCAGATCTGCAGGTTGTCCATGATCTTGGCAACCTGCTCGACCACGGCCGCTCCCGCCGTGATGGCGCCAAGCCGATGGCCGGGAATGCAGAAGGATTTGGAGAAGCTGTAGAGGCAGATAAGACTGTCCTGCCACCCTTCGATGGACAGGAGGTCGTGCGGCGCGCCGCTGCCTTCGGGCAGGAAGTCGCGATAGGTCTCGTCGAGAATCAGCCAGGTGCCGTTGGCGCGGCAGAGATCGTAGATCCGGCGCAGCAGCGCGGGCGGATAGACGGAGCCGGTCGGATTGTTGGGCGTGACCAGCGCCAAAGCGCGGATGCCGGGCTTCAGCGCTGCGGCAATCGCATCGACATCCGGCAAAAAACCGCTGCCTGCATCGCAGGGCACCAGCTCGATGCCGATGCCGAGCATCGCGAGCGTCGTCTGCTGGTTGAAATAGAACGGATTGGTCATCAGCACCGTATCGCCTGCACCGGCAATCGCCATGATCGTGCAGATGAAGGCCTGGTTGCAGCCGGACGTGACGTGGATGTTGCCGGCGTTGACCGAGGCGCTGTAGAGGCCGGAGACATGCTCCGCATAGGCGGTGCGCAACACCTCTTCACCTTCGATCGCGCCATAGCCGGTGAAGGCGGAGGAGGCGGCTGCCTCGCCCAGCCATTGCAGCATATCCGGATGGGCGGGATAGCCGGGCACGGCCTGGCTGAGATCGATCAGCGGTCCGCGCGATCCGTCATAGGCCTTGGCCCAGGCGAGGACTGAAGGCACTGGCGGCGGCGAGAGCTTGGCGATCAGCGGATTGAAATGCGGCATCGGCTTGTCCTGTGGTTCTAAGGCTTTGGCGGTTCTTACGATTTGGTTCGGCGTTTCGGCGCCGGCTCCGGACGCCTGGTGCGGGCGGGAGAGGAGACGGGCTGGAAGCCGTCCTTGGCGGGTAGGCGTTCAGGCGCGCTGACCTTGTGGGTACGGGCGCGGATGATGGTGCGTGCCGAGGTCTGTAGCTCCGGCATGGGGTCGTTTTCAAGGGCTGAAAACAGCCAGTCGATGAAGACCTTGACGATCGGTGCCGCACGGACCTCGTTGCGGCAGGCGACGTAGAAGGCATCGTTGGCCGGAACTGTCAGGTCGAACGGCGCAATCAGTTCGCCTTTGGCGATCAGGCTGCCGGCGGTGATCGTATCGCCGAGCGCCACACCCTGATTGTGCAGGGCTGCCTCCGTCGACAGCCGGGCGTCACTCATGAAATGCTGGCGGCCGCGCTGGATGCCGATGCCGTCGGCGGCGGCAAGCCAGGTGTTCCATTCGCGCCCGTCATCGCCATGCAGGATGACGTGGTCGCGCAGGTCGCGCAGCGAACGTAGCGGCCGCATGTTGAGCAGCGTCGGGCTAACGACCGGAAACAGTTCAAGCCGGCTCCACAAACGCGCCCAGCAGTCCGGCCAGTTGCCGTCGCCATAGAGCAGGCAGATATCGACATCGGCGGAAAACAGGTTGGCCGCATCGTTGGAGGCGATCAGCGTCAGCTGAACGTCCGGAAATTGCTCAGTGAACTGGTGCAGGCGCGGGATCATCCAGAAGGACAGAAGGGCTGGCACGCAGACGATGCGCAACTCGCCGCTGGTGGTCGGCCGTGTCATCGCAGCGGTGGCGGCGGCAATGCCTTCGAAGGCGTGGGTGACGGCGGGCAAAAGCAGGGCGCCCTGCGAGGTCAGCTTCAACCGCTTGCCGCCACGCTCGAACAGGGCGGCGTTGAAGGAGAGTTCCAGCGCTCTTATCTGATGGCTGATCGCCCCATGGGTGACGTTGAGTTCGCGGGCGGCGGCCGAAACCGAACCACGCCGTGCGGTCGCCTCGAAGGCGCGCAAGGGGTTCAGCGGGGGCAGGCGGCTGGACAAGCAATGCGCTCCATGACGTCAACAGCGATGTTAGTTTTTCTCACATCAAACGCTATAACAATGTCAATTGATTTTCCAATCAATTTGTTTGCTAATAGGATCAACAAAGGCAAAAGCCTGGGGAACATGCATCCGGTACCCATCTCTGGCAAACAGCGGCGGTTTTCCGGCTTTTGGCGGCAAGAGCATCTCACTTTACGCTCGACAACCATCCCAAATCGCACGTCTTCCCGGGCCAACATGAGGTCAAGCGGATATGGCGTGGGATGACAGCAAGCTCAACGAACTGAAGGCGAAGTACGGCGAAGCCCATGGCGGCGAGATGTTCGACCCGACCTTCCGCAAGGTTGCCGACAAGATCTTCTCCAAGAACGGCACGCGCCTGGCCCCTTATTCCGGCATTCCAACATTCCTGATGGCGCCGTATGTGCCCGTCGATGCCAACGAGCCGGATTTCGGCAATCTGCAGGTCGCCATCGTCGGCATACCGATGGATCTGGGTGTCACCAACCGTCCGGGCTCGCGTTTCGGGCCACGCGCCATGCGCACCATCGAGCGGATCGGTCCGTACAATCACGTGCTGGGTTGCGCTCCGGTCCATGATCTGCGCGTCGCCGATATCGGCGATGTGCCGTTCCAGAGCCGCTACCGGCTGGAACTCAGCCATGACGATATCGAAAAGCGCATCAACCAGATCGTCGATGCTGGCGTGGTTCCGTTGTCGGTCGGCGGCGATCATTCGATCAGCCATCCGATCCTCAAGGCCGTCGGCAAGAACCGGCCGGTCGGCATGATCCATATCGACGCCCATTGCGATACCGGCGGCGCCTACGATCTGACCAAGTTCCACCATGGCGGCCCGTTCCGCAACGCCGTGCTCGACGGCGTGCTCGATCCGACCCGCACGATCCAGATCGGCATTCGCGGCTCCTCGGAATATCTCTGGGAGTTCTCCTACGAGTCCGGCATGACCGTCATTCATGCCGAGGAAGTCACCGGCATGGGCATTCCAGCCATCATCGAGAAGGCCAAGAAGATCGTCGGCGACGGCCCGACCTATCTCTCCTTCGATATCGACAGCGTCGATCCGAGCTTTGCGCCGGGCACCGGCACGCCGGAAATCGGTGGTCTCACCACCCGCGAAGTGCTGGAGCTGATCCGTGGCTTGAAGGGCCTGAACCTGGTCGGCGGCGATGTCGTCGAAGTCGCGCCACAATACGATTCGACCACCAACACGGCACATGTCGGCTCGCAGGTCCTGTTCGAAATCCTCAGCCTCATGGTGTTCAGCCCGTTCGTCAACGGTACAAGGGACTAGGGGGCGGTTACTTCCCTTCTCCCCGCCGGGGAGAAGGTGGCCCGAAGGGCCGGATGAGGGGGCGGGCGGCTCGATACTCGATGCGCGGCCCCCTCATCGCCTCGCATGCGCTCGGCACTTCTCCCCGCCGGGGAGAAGAGGCAACAACCAATATTTTCTTCGTCCCGCTTATGGGGTGAGGAGCAAAAGCCACATACTCCGCCGTGCCTATCGCAAACACCAAAATCAACAAGGGGAATACAATGGCCAAACTCTCAAGCTTCAAATCCGGTCTTACCGCCGCCCTCATGCTCAGCGGCGCCGTTCTCGGCTTCGCATCGGCCGCCAATGCCGATGCCATCGACGACATCGCCAAGGCTGGCGTGCTCAATGTCGGCGTCTTTGCCGATTTCCCGCCCTTCTCCTCGGCCAGCGCCGACATGAGCCTCAAGGGCTATGATATCGACGTCGCGCAGTACATTGCCGACGCCCTCAAGGTGAAGCTGGTCCCGGTTCCGGTCACCGGTCAGAACCGCATCCCGTATCTCACGGAAAAGCGCGTCGATATGCTGGTCAGCGTCGGCTTCAGCAAGGAACGGGCCGAAGTGATCGATTTCGCCGCTGCCTACGCGCCCTACTACATTGCGGTGATCGGCCCGGCCGCCATGGAAGTGAAGGGCAAGGAAGACCTTGCCGGCAAGAGCATCGCCGTCAATCGCGGCACACTGGAAGACACGTCGCTGACGGAAGCAGCCCCCAAGGATGCCGATATCAAGCGTTTCGACAACTACAACTCGGTGATCCAGGCCTTCATCTCCGGCCAGACCGAACTGATGGTCGTCGGCAACGACGTGGGCGCACAGGTTCTCGCCCGTCAGGAAGCCCTGAAGCCGGAACAGAAGTTCCAGCTCTTGACGTCGCCGTCGCATCTGGCGCTCAACAAGGGCGAAGACCGGCTGAAGGCGGCGATCAACGACGCGGTTGCCAAGATGCTGGCCGATGGCAAGCTGAACGCAAGTTCGGAAGCGTGGCTGAAAGTCCCGCTCAATCCTGAAAACCTGAAGGATTGATCCTTTGGGCTATGTGCTCGAGTTCGGCTGGCTGAGCGACGCGGTCTCGCTGATCGCCAGCGGTGCAGCCATGACGGTGTTCCTGATCGCGGTGTCGGCTGTTGCCGGCATCGTGCTCAGCGTTTTAGGCGCCGCCGGGCGGCGTAGCCGCCATGCGTGGCTGCGCCGTGCCATCGCCGGCTATGTTGAGCTCATCCGCAACACGCCGTTTCTGGTGCAGTTGTTCTTCATCTATTTCGGATTGCCAAGCCTTGGCATCCGTCTCGACCCGGTCGTCGCCGCCATCCTGGCGATGACCCTGAACATGACCGCCTATACGACGGAAATCGTCGGTGCCGGTCTCGATGCAGTGCCGAAGGGACAGAAAGAGGCAGCGCTTGCCCTCGGCTTGCGGCCGCGCCAGGTGTTCATCAAGATCGTGCTGCCGCAGGCGCTGAAGGTGATCTTCCCGGCGCTCACCAGCCAGATCGTCATCATGATGCTGGAATCGGCCGTCGTCTCGCAGATCGCCGTGCGCGAACTGACCTATGAGGCCGATCTCCTGCAGGCCCGGACGTTCCGCGCCTTCGAGACCTATTTCATCGTCACGCTGGTCTATCTCGCCATGAGCATCGGCCTGCGCCGTCTGCTTGTCGCCAGTGGCAACCGTTTCCTTTCCGGAGGCGTGTCGTGATCGAATTCACCCTCTGGGACATCATCCGCAATCTGCTTCTGGCGGCGCGCTGGACTATCCTTCTGTCGGCCGTCGCGTTTGTTGGCGGCACCATCGTCGGCCTGCTGATCCTGTTCATGCGCATTTCCAAGCGGCGCTGGGTACAGCGGTTCGCCGAATATTACATCGGCCTGTTTCAGGGCACGCCGCTTTTGATGCAGCTGTTCCTGCTGTTTTTCGGCCTGCCGCTGCTCGGTCTGCGCATCGAACCCTGGACGGCTGCCGTGCTGGGCTTGACGCTTTGCGCCAGCGCCTTTCTGGCGGAAATCTGGCGTGGCGGCGTACAGGCCGTGCCGCTTGGGCAATGGGATGCCGGCAGCAGTCTGGGCTTGCATTATCTCAAGCAATTGCGGCTGATCATCCTGCCGCAGGCCTTTGCGATGACGCGGGCGCCGACGGTCGGGTTTCTGGTGCAACTGATCAAGAGCACAGCCTTGACATCGATCATCGGATTTGAGGAACTGGTCCGGACTTCGAATGCGATCAACAATGCAACCTTCGAACCGTTCAAGGTCTATGGCTTCGTTGCGCTGATCTATTTCGCACTGTGTTTTCCGCTGACGCGTTACGCCAAGATGCTGGAGCTTCGCGCGCTAAAACACTGATCAATCCGTAGTCCGGGGCTTGCAAGCCGGACTAAAAATTGGGAACAGACCGGGAGCCATAAACGCGGCACCGGCATAAACAGGAGAACCACGATGACAGACTTTCTGAAGCATAATATCGGCCGCCGCGCCGTGCTTGGTGCTGGCCTTGCCGGCGCATCGATGCTGGCCATGCCGTCGATCCTGCGCGCGCAGGAAAAGTCGCTGAAGGTCGGCGTCTATGGCGGTTATTTCAAGGATTCGTTCGATAAGAACATCTTTCCTGATTTCACCAAGGCGACCGGCATTGCCATCGAAGCGATTGCCGAGCCGACCGGCGAGGCGTGGCTGGTGCAGCTCGATCAGGCCGCCAAGGCAGGCCAGGCTCCGGCCGACGTCTCGATGATGTCGCAGGTGGCGATGCTGAAGGGGCAGGCAACCGACCTCTGGGCGCCGCTCGACATGTCCAAGATCCCGAACGGCTCCAACCTCATCGACCGTTTCGTCAACAAGTATCCGGACGGCCGCGTTGCCGGTATCGGCGCTGTGTCCTGGTACATCACGCTGGTCACCAATACCGACGTCTACAAGGAAGCGCCGACCTCCTGGCAGGCATTCTGGGATCCGGCAAATGCCGACAAGCTCGGTCTGCTGGCGCTGGTCTCCAACTCCTTCCTGCTTGAAGTGACGGCAAAGACTTTCTTCGGCGGCACCAATGCGCTGGACACGGAAGAGGGCGTCCAGAAGGCGTTCGACAAGCTGGCCGAAGTCAAGCCGAACGTTCGCCTGTGGTATCGCGACGAGGCCCAGTTCGAGCAGGCGCTGAAGTCGGGCGAAATCCCGATGGGCCAGTATTATCACGACGTCACCGGCCTTGCCGCTGCCGACGGCAACCCCGTCCGCTCGACCTTCCCGAAGGAAGGCGGCATTCAGGATAGTGGTTGCTGGGCGTTGTCGCGCGCTTCGACCAAGGTCGCTGAGGCCCATGAGTTCATCAACTATATGAGCCAGCCGTCGATCCAGGCGATCCTGTCGCGCAAGGTCGGCACCTCGCCGACGGTCAAGCGCGAGCTGACGGACCTGACGGATGCGGAATTCGCCGCCGTTTCGTCCGACATCGAGCCGATCATTCCGCGCTACGATCTCTACCAGACGAAGTCGGATTGGCTGAATCAGAAATGGACCGAACTGATCGTCGGTTGATCTGGTCTCAGAGGGTGGACTACCCCCTCTGTCGGCGACGCCGACATCTCCCCCTCAAGGGGGGAGATTGGCCGCTTGCACTGTGCTTCCCTTACTCAATGGCAACAAGGGAAAAGAATGATCTCCCCCCTTGAGGGGGAGATGTCACGAAGTGACAGAGGGGGGTTGGTCCCCACTCAGTGGGCTTTTTGAGACGCAATAAGGGAAACTCATGTCAGGCCTCGTCCTCAACAACGTCACGAAGGAATTCGGGACTTTCACCGCGGTCAACAATGTCGAATTGACGGTGCCGCATGGCACGTTCGTCTGCATGCTGGGACCATCCGGGTGCGGCAAGACCACGCTTTTGCGGATGATCGCCGGCCTCGACCTGCCGACCGGTGGCACGATCCAGCTTGACGGCGAAGACATCACCCATGTTCCGACCCACAAGCGCAATCTCGGCATGGTTTTCCAGTCGCTGGCGCTGTTTCCGCATCTGACAGTCGGCGAAAACATCGCCTACCCCTTGCGCATTCGAGGCGCCCCTAAGGAAGACCAGAAGAAGCGGGTCGACGAGCTTCTGTCGATAATCCATCTTGGCGGTTATACCGACCGGCCTGTCTCGAAACTGTCCGGCGGCCAGCGCCAGCGTGTGGCGATCGCCCGGGCATTGGCGATCTCGCCAAAGCTGTTCCTGCTCGACGAGCCGCTCTCGGCGCTCGATGCCAAGCTGCGCGAGGCGATGCAGGTGGAATTGCGCCAGTTGCAGCAGCAGCTCGGCATCACCACCATCGTCGTCACCCATGACCAGCGCGAGGCGATGACCATGGCCGATACGGTCGTGGTCATGAAAGGCGGCGAAATTCGCCAGGCAGCGTCACCGATCGAGATTTACCGCCGCCCGGCCGATACGTTCGTTGCCGACTTCATCGGTTCTACCAATCTGCTTGAGGCCGAAGCCGACAGCACCGGCCACGTTACGGTGCTCGGCCAGCCGGTTTCCGGTGTGTCCCTTGGCGCCGGTACCCGCAAGGCGACGCTGTCGATCCGGCCGGAAGACGTGCATCTGACGGCGCCCGGCAATGGCGCGCTGTCCGGTACCGTCACCTTCGTGCGCGATCTCGGCGGCACGATCGAAACCTTTGTCGATATTGCCGGCCGCCAGATCGTCGCGGTTTCGACACCGCGCGCCCGGCCCGACGTCACCGTCGGCCAGCCGGTCGGCGTGGTGCTTTTGCCAGACGTCTGCGTGGTGCTGGCCAAATGAGACGCGAAGCCCCGCAAAAACTGGGCGATTACGGCCCGCTGTTCTTCCCGGCGATGATGCTGATCGTCTTCTTCGTCGTGCCGTTCGCGACGATGATCGCCGTCTCGTTCTTCCAGCGCCAGCAAGGCGGTTTCTACGTGCCGGCCTTCGAGCTTGCCAACTACCAGCGGTTCCTCAGCCTGTTCTTCGCCAACGTGCTCGGCTTCTCGCTGATGCTCGCGGTGACGGTGGCGATCTGCTGCATCGTGCTCGCCGTCCCCTTCACCTATCTGCTGACGCGGATGACGCGGAAGGTGCAGATCGTCTGGCTGGTGGCGCTGCTGTCGGTTCTGTCGCTGTCGGAAGTCATCATCGGCTTTGCCTGGTCGACGCTGTTTTCGCGCACGGCCGGTATTACCAATCTTCTGGTGATGGCGGGCATCATGAGCGAGGCCAAGGCGCTGTTGCCGAGTTTTGGCGCGGTGCTGACGGGCATGGTCTATCAGGCCTTTCCCTATACGGTTCTGGTGTTGTATCCCGCGCTGGTCCGGCTTGATCCGACGCTGACGGAGGCGGCCCGCACGCTCGGCGCTTCGCCGATCAAGGCGTTCTTCACGGTCGTCATTCCGGCCCTTCGCAACACCATTACGGCAACGCTGATCATGGTGTTCATCTTCGCGCTCGGTTCCTATCTGTTGCCGCAGCTGCTCGGCCGGCCGCAGCACTGGACGCTGTCGGTGCTGATCACCGATCAGGCGATCTACCAGTCGAACATGCCGTTTGCAGCGGCGATGGCGGTATTCCTGGTGCTGGTGACGCTTGGGCTGGTGGCTTTGACCGTCCTTGCCGGACGCAAGGGAGAAACGGCATGACCGGCGCGCTCAGCAAAGTCTATTTCTTCCTGATCGGCCTGTTCCTGGCAGCACCGATGATCGTCGTTGCCGGCGTCTCGGTGAATGCCAAGCAGACGCTGGCTTTTCCGCCGAAGGGTTTTTCGCTCTCCTGGTACGGCGAGATCTTCCTCAATCCGGAATGGCGCAACGCGTTGTTTGCCTCGCTGACACTGGCCATCCTGTCTGCCGCATTGGCCGTTGCCATTGCCTTGCCGCTCGCCTGGTTTCTGTGGCGGCGGATTGCGCCATGGGCCAATATCTTCCAGCTTCTCGGCATTGCGCCGTTCACGCTGCCACCCGTTATCACCGCCCTTGGTTTGCTGACCTTCTGGGCAACGACCGGTTTTTACGGCCAGCCGTGGACCGCCGTCGTCAGCCACGCGATCTTCTTCGTGACCCTGCCGCTGGTCACCCTGTCGCTCGGCTTTACCGCGATCGACCGTTCGCTGGTCGAGGCGGCGGCAACGATGGGCGCCGATGACCGGACGATCTTTCGCACCGTCGTCCTGCCGCTGATCCTGCCCTATATCGTCTCGGGTTACGCATTTGCCTTCGTGCTGTCGCTCAACGAGTATATCGTTGCCTACATGACCGTCGGCTTCACCATGGAAACGCTGCCGATCAAGATCTTCAACGCGCTGCGCTACGGCTACACGCCGACGATGGCGTCGGTGACCATTCTGTTCGTCGCAACGGCGGCGGTCATCTTTTCCCTTGTCGCGCGGTTCGGTGATCTGCCGAAACTGCTCGGCGCCATGTCATCGGACGACACATGATCACGCTCGCCGCTTTGCAGATGAAATCGGAAAGCGGCGATACCGCCGCCAATCTCGCCCGCATCGAACAGGCGGCGCGGGAGGCGCAATCCAAGGGTGCCACCCTGCTGATCACGCCGGAACTCGGGCTGACCGGCTATGGCGCAGGTAACATCATCCGCAAACTGGCGGAGCCTGCGGATGGTCCGCTGGTCAAGCAGTTACAGCGTATTTCGACTGAAACCGGCATTGCGATTATCGCGGGCTTTGCCGAAAAGGCCGAAGGCACCATTTTCAACAGCGCCGTTTATGTGGATGGTTCGGCTGCGCCCGTAATTTACCGCAAGTCCAATCTTTACGGTGATTACGAGCGGGGGCTGTTTTCGGCTCCTGAACCGGGCACCGTCTTGTTCGATCACCGTGGTGTAAAATGCGGCATGCTGATCTGCTACGATGTCGAGTTCCCGGAAAACGTCCGGCGCCTGGCGCTTGCCGGTGCCGATGCCGTGCTGGTGCCGACGGCGCTGCCGGCCGGCTATTCCGGAACCTTCATTGCCGATCACATGATCCAGACGCGTGCATTTGAAAACCAGGTTTTCGTCGCCTATATCAATCATTGCGGCGCAGACGAGCGGTTTACCTTTGCCGGGTCGTCGCGGATTGCAGCGCCCGACGGCAGCCTTCTGGCCAATGCGCTTCCCCACGGCGAAACTTTGATGGTCGTTACCATCGATCCGATCGACTTCAAGGTTTCCAGAAGCGAGAACACCTATCTGACGGACATGCACGTTCCAGCGTGAGCGCCATCACGATACGGTGTGCAGTTCGCTTTTTGGAGGGCTGAGGAAACCATCCGGCCTGCGAAATCGTATCTCTCCAAACACAAGGAGAGAATGATGAAACGGTTTCTGGCAGTGCTTGTTGTTCCGTTGGCTCTGTTTTCGGCCATGCCGGCATTCGGGCAGGACACGATGATGGAGCGGTTCTTTCGCGGCAAGACCACGGCGACGGGATCGTTTTCCGCCATCAACGGTGTCAAACGGCAGTTCGACGTGGTTTTGACCGGCCGGGTGCGGGGCGATACCCTGACCGTGCGCGAGGATTTCGTCTATTCCGACGGCGAGCGTGACCGCAAGACCTGGCGTTTCGTGCGCACCGGTCCTGCCACATATTCGGGAACGCGCGAAGATGTCGTCGGCACGACGACGCTGCGGGTCGATGGCAATACGGCGCGGTTCACCTATCTCGTCGATCTGGAGCCCGGCCCAGGCAAAAACATAGTCCGTTTCTTCGACAGGATGGTTCTTGCCGAAGATGGCCGCAGCATCACCAATACGGCGACGGTGTGGAAATATATCTTCCCGGTGGCGCGGGTGAAGGTCGATTTCAAGCGTTGACGCTCACTGCGAAAAGCGCCAGAGCGGCGGTTCGGTGATATGCCGGGCAAGGTGATCGACAAAGGCTCGTACCTTCGGCGAGATGTGCCGTGTCGGTGGATAGACCGCCTGGATCGTATAGGGCACGGGGCTGGCGTCCAGCGGCACGGCGATCAGCAGACCCTTGCGAAGGCTATCGGCAACGATGAACATCGGCAACAGCACGAGGCCGAGACCGGCGATCGCCATGTCGCGCATCGCCTCGCCATTGTTGGCGACGATGCGGCTGCGGATCGATATCGAGACGGGCGCGCCGCCTTTTTGGCCGTTCTGGAACTGCCAGAGACGGGCCGCGTGAACATTGGCGTAGTCGAGGCAATCGTAATCGGACAGTTCCGCCACGGTCTGGGGCAGTCCCTTGGTTGCGGCGAAATGCGGGCTGCAGCAGACAATGCGCGGGTCGGAGCAGAGCTTGCGGGCAATCAGGCTCGAATCCGCCAGCGTGCCGATGCGCAGGCCGACATCGAAGCCGCTGCCGGCAATATCGCTCATCTGGTCGTCAAACTCGATGGCCACCTGCAGGTTGGGATGGGCAAGGGCGAAATCGGCGATGATACGGCTGAGATACATCGTGCCGAAGCTCATCGGAGCGGCAATCCGCAATCGGCCCCTCAACCCTGCTTGCCTTTCCGAGACACCATCCGTGACATCGATGATCTCTCGGACAAGCGGCTGGATACGTTCGGCAAAGCTGCCGGCGCTTTCCGTCGGCGTCAGCTTGCGCGGCGCACGCTGGAAAAGTTCAACGTCAAGCGCTTGTTCCAGATCGGTAATCCGTTTGCTGACGACGGACTTGGACAAGTTCAGCCGGGCCGCCGTCGTGGTGATGCCGCCGCTATCCATCACGTCAAGGAAGGTCATCAGATCGTCGAAACGCCAGTCCATACTGGGACACCCATCAGTTTTGCGTGGTCATGGTTCCAAATTATCGAACTCGGCGTTCGTTTGATGCCGTCTTTATAGAACCATGCAGATGAACGATATTCCGGTCAACAGAGACATTCACCTCAAGGAGGCATCTATGAGCTTGCAACTGACAGGAATTCACCACCTCACCGCCATCACCGCCAATGCCAAGGAGAACCTGCGTTTCTATACGCAGGTGCTCGGCATGCGGCTGGTCAAGAAAACTGTGAATCAGGACGATACCACCGCCTATCACCTGTTCTACGCCGACGGCGAGGCGACACCGGGCACGGACCTGACCTTCTTCGACTGGCCCGTCAACCGGGAGAGCCGTGGAACCCACAGCGTTTCGCGCACCGGCCTTCGCGTCGGCAGCCCGGAAAGCATCGAATGGTGGAAGGCCCGGTTTGGCGAGTTGAGCATTGCGTCCGGCGATGTCATCGAGATCGATGGCCGCCTGTCGCTCGATTTCGAGGATGGCGAAGGCCAGCGGTTCCGGCTGATCGACGATGGCGGGCTTGCGCCGTCGCATCCATGGGGCCGCAGCCCGGTTCCCGTCGAACACCAGATCAAGGGGCTTGGCCCGATCACGATGAGCGTTCCGGACATCACCAATACGCAATTGGTGCTGGAGCAGGTGATGAACATGACCAAGCAGCGCCAGTACCCGTCGCCGGATGGCAATGGCGAGGTGCATGTGTTCTCGATGGGTGAGGGTGGCCCGGCCGCCGAACTGCATGTTGCGGTTCAGCCCGGCCTGCCGGCAGCCCGCCAGGGTGCCGGGGCCGTTCATCACGTTGCGTTCCGCGCTCCGGATGAGGCTGCGTTGCACGCATGGACCGAACGGCTGGAGGGTTTCCGGCTGCCTTCGAGCGGCGAGGTCGAGCGGTTTTACTTCCGCTCGCTCTATTTCCGCGAGCCGAACGGCATCCTGTTCGAAATCGCCACCGACGGTCCCGGCTTTGCCGTAGACGAGCCGATGGAAACCTTAGGCGAAGGCCTGTCGCTGCCGCCGTTCCTGGAGCACAAGCGCGTCCAGATCGAGGCACGGCTGAAGCCGCTGATCTGACCATTGAAATCAAGCCGGGAGCACAACTCCCGGCTTTTTGTCTGTACTTTTCCGTATTTCGCACCATTCTTCCGGCAAAGCAAAAGGAACACTTGCGGATGACAAAACTGATCGGAATTTCCGGAAGCCTGCGAAAGGCATCGTTCAACACCGCTCTTTTGAAAACAGCTATGACGCTTGCGCCTGATGGTGTGACGTTTACATCCGGCACCATCGAAGGCATTCCGCTCTATAACGCGGATGTCGAGCGCGAAGGCGTGCCGGAGGCCGTGCAACTGCTGAAGGACCAGATCGCCGCTGCCGATGGGGTCATCCTGTTCACCCCGGAGTACAACAATTCGATGCCAGGCGTTTTCAAGAACGCTGTCGATTGGGTGAGCTCGTCGATGACCGGTGCGCCGAATGTGTTTGCCGGACGCGCCTTCGCCATTGCCGGGACATCGCCGGGCCCATTCGGTACGCTTCTCAGCCAGAACGCCTGGCTGTCCGTTTTGCGCACGCTCGGTGCCGACCTCTGGTCCGGAAAGAGGCTGATCCTGCCGAAAGCGGGCTCGCTGTTCGACAAGGACGGTCGTCTGATCGACGACGAGGCCAAGGCGAGGCTGAAGGCCTTTGTCGATGCTTTTGCAAGTTATGTTGCGGAAAGATCCAAGTAAGGTTTTGCGGGGGGGCGTCAGTCTTCGCTGAAGGCTGGCAAACCGCAATCTCTGCAGATTCACTCTCTGCTTATTATTTTTGGCACCCAATTTCCTCCGTCATGCTCGCCCTTGTGGCGGGCATCCAGCCAGTTCAAGTCCTTGAACTGAAATGGTCGTTTGACCCGACGGACGTCGGGTCGCTGGATCCCCGCCACAAGGGCGAGGATGACGGAGAGTGGGGTGTCGCTCTCGCCAGATAATCGTTTCAGGGTTCGTCACCGGTCTTTACGGGGACGTCAGTCGGCGATTGTTCTCAGCCATTCCCGCACAGCGTCGGCATCCATGGGGCCGATCTCGTGTCCGGCATTCAGGGTGACGGTCGAAAGTGTTGCGCCCGCTTCGCGCAACACGCCTTCCAGCGGCGCTGCATAGCGGGAATAGCCGTCGGTCTTTCCCGTTACCAACAGGATGTCGGTGCCGGAAAGATCTGCTTCCGGCACGGTGTCCAGCGGGTTCATCATCCGCAACAACGCCGCCTGGCGGATCAGCCCAGGATGCAGCAGCATGGTGGCGATCAGCATGTTGGCGCCGTTGGAATAGCCGACGAAAACCATCTTGTCGCGGTTAAGGCCATAGGCCGAAACAGCCTCGTCGATCATCGCAACGAAGGCTTCCACTTCCGACGCAATATCCTTCTGGTCGAAGGTAACGGGCGTGAGCCTGCGGAAGAACCGCGGGTGACCTTCCTCGGTACTGCGGCCTCTGAGGCTGAGCAGCAAGGCATTCGGCGCGATCTGGCGGCCGAGCGGCAACAGGCTGGTTTCGTTGGCGCCGCTGCCGTGCAGCAGGACCAGCGTGGTGCCGTCTGGGTTATCCGCCTGGTGCAGGCGGTGGATGAACGGCAGGTCGCGCTCGGTGAAGCGCTCCTCGCCGGGCAGTCCGAATTGCGGCAGCATGACGAGATTGTCTTGCAAGTTGCCGCCGAAATGCTCGGGCACGAACAGGTTCGTTCCCAGCGTCTGCGGGCTTTCGTCGACCGTCATGCCGGGCGCATCGGTGGCGAATTCGAACAGTGTTCCGCCCGGCTCGCGGACGTAGAGCGAATAGAAATATTTGCGGTCATGAGCGTTGATCTCGCCTGCATCTTCCGCCTCGAGTTGCGTGCGCAGATCCTTGACCGCTGCCTCGCTGGTGGCGCGGAAAGCGATATGATCGATGGTGCCGGTACCGGGCGCCGCCGTCCAGAAACCGCCGGCATCGCGCACGTCGATGATATCGCCGGACTGCGAGACAAGGCGCCGGATCGCATCCGCCCTGTCCGCCTCGGCATAGCCGAAATGCCGGGTGACGAAAGCGGCCGTGCCGTCGGGCGTCGCCGTCAGGATCGTGGCACCGCGCAGCCGCCGGATCGCATCTTTCTGCGGAATGTCGCTGGTCGCATGGAGGGCAGGGGTGGCCACGGCGTCGCTGCCGACAAGCTTGACGATGACGCCGTCCGGATCCTTCAGCCGGATGACGGGCTCGCCGAATTCATGCGTCGGGCCGGTCGCCGTGACATTGTAGCGCAGCGCCCGGGTGAGCCAGAAGCCGATGCTTTCAGGCGCAATGGCAAAGGCGACCTCGCTCGGCTGGCCATGACCGACGCGGCCGGGCGCTCCATCTTCCCAGACCAGGAACGATATCAGCGATCCCGGTGAGCCTGCGTCATCGCCGTAGAAGAGATGCAGCTGTGCCGCATCCTCGAAACCCGCCGTCCGCTTGACGAGCCGCAGACCGAGAAAGCCGGCATAGAAATCGACATTCGGCTGCACTTTGCGGGTGATCAGGGTGATGTGGTGGATGCCGCTTGTCATGTCTTCAAATCCATTGCTTTGACTGCACAAAAGCAGCAAACAGAGTGCTGCGCCAGCGCTTCTGCGTGAACAGATTGTCCACCGTATAAATGCTCCAACGGTCACCCGTCGCAGCCGCTCTCAGCTGATGTCCGGTCTATCCTTTGCAAGGAATGCCTTGAATGCATCGGCGTAGTCCGGATGCCAGCGCGATAGTGGCGGACGGTTTTCGATGATATCACCGGCGGCCCAGAGGATGCGCTTTTCGTCAATCGCACGCGCAACGTCATTGTCCGGGCAAAGAATGTAGAAATCGCCGTCTTCAAGGCTTCGCATCATGAAATCGACCGTCTCCTGCGCGGTCCAGGCGGCATCCGGCTTTTTGGTGCGGCCGTTTGCGGTCAGCCCGGTATAGACGAAGCCGGGGATCAGCAGATGGGTGGTGATGTTGCCGTCGGGCGTATTGCGCAACTCGTGCTGCAGCGCTTCGGTAAAGGCTTTGACGCCGGCTTTTGCGACATTGTAGGCGGGATCGCCGGGCGGGGTGGTGATGCCCTGCTTGGAGCCGGTGTTGATGATCAGACCGGTCTGGCCGTGGGCAATCATCGCGGGTGCAAAGATGCGCGAGCCGTTGATGACACCCCAGAGATTGACCGCGAATACTTTTTCCCACGCATCCTGCGCGCCGAAAACCGCACTGCCGGGTTGGATGCCGGCATTGTTCATCAGCACATGCACAGGGCCGAAGCGCGCGGTTGCCGCAGCTTCCAAAGCCTTGAGAGAATCGGTGCTCGATACATCCGTCGCGATCGCAACAACGCTGCCGGGGCCATGCGGTGAGATGGCTGCCGTTTCCCGGGCGGCTTTGTCCAGACGCTCACCCGGCAGGTCAGCGAGAACGACGTTCATGCCCAGTCCGGCAAAGCGCCTGGCGGCGGCAAGTCCTATCCCGGATGCTGCTCCGGTCACGACGGCGACATGGTAATTGGCGAAGGCTGGATGATTCATTTGCTCTTCCGTCTCGTTCATGCGCTGATGATCGGGCTTGTCGGCCCGAGCTTGAGCGGAAAACTAGGCGCGCGATGCGGATAAGTCTACCGCTGCCTTGAAAACGCCCCTTGCTGGAACCCGACGAGGCTGTAATTTTCGCGAGAAATCAACGCTCTGATTTCCTGCCCCGAATCATGCACAGAGGACCCGAATGGCCGCGCCTAAAACCCGGAACAACCGACAAACGCCATGCGAACAGTGTCCTTTGCGTGCCCTCCCACATTTCCGCGAGTTCAAGCCGGATGAACTGGAGTTCGTTTCCAACTTCAAGACCGGCGAACTGGCCGTCGATGCGGGGACAACGATCCTGGTGGAGGGATCGCACAGCGCTCATCTTTTCACGGTTCTGTCCGGTTGGGGCTTTCGCTATAAAATGCTCGATGACGGCCGCCGGCAGATCCTCAACTACATGATGCCGGGAGACCTGATCGGGCTGCAGGGCAGCCTGATGGGCGAGATGCAGCATTCGGTCGAGGCACTTTCGCCGGTGACATTGTGCGTTTTCGAACGCGACAAGCTCGGTACGCTTTACCGGAACTATCCCGACCTTGGCTACGATCTCACCTGGATTGCCGCCCAGGAAGAACGCATTCTCGATGAAAATCTCCTCAGCATTGGGCGGCGCTCTGCGCTCGAACGCGCAGCTTATCTGCTGGCCTTTCTCTATCAACGTGCCAGGGCATGCAACCTCTTCAAGGGCGAACGCGTCTCCATTCCGATCACGCAGCAACATGTGGCCGATACGCTCGGGCTTTCCATCGTTCACACCAACAAGACTCTGAAGAAACTCGGTGAGCGCAAGCTGATTCGCTGGGCCGACCGGGGGTGCGATATCCTGGATGACGAGGGGCTGATGAAAATATCGGGCTGGGAGGGATATCGCGAAAAGCTCCGCCCCTTCATATGAGGTTCGGGCGGCATATGAGGTTCGGGCGGCATATGAGGTTCGGGCGGCGCGGATCACTATCGTCGCGGGACGTGTCTTATTTAAATGCCCTCTCCGCCTTCTTGTCATACTTGTCGCTCTCAAGGCCTGCGCTCGAACCGTGCAGGGCGATTTTCGGACAGGAGCCATACCGGTGACGCCCAAGGAAATCCCAGTGTCGATCAAACGTGTGCTGGTGCTGGAAGACAATTTCATCATCGCCATGGAAGCCGAGGATATTCTGAAATCGATCGGCATCGACCATGTCGAGATTGCCGTCAATATTGCCGAGGCGCAGGCTCTGATCGAGAAACAGTCTTTCGATTTTGCCTTTCTGGATGTCAATCTGGGTTCGCAAACGAGCTTCGACTTCGCTGGAAGGCTGATCGAACATGGCGTAGCCTTCGGTTTTGTCAGCGGCTATGGCGACGACTTCACTTTTCCCGCAACCTTGCGCGACATATCCCGCATCACCAAGCCTTTCAACGAAAGCTCGATGGCCGGTCTGCTTGCCACGGCGAGCGCCAGCCGGCTTTAAGCCTCTTTCCCCCCAACTTCCAGCACGGCCGTTCGGTTGAGCCTTCTATCGCTCAACCTGCGGTTTTCGCTATGCTTATGGGAGAAATCCGCATAGCTTCCTTTTGCCGCCAATGCGGTGAGGGGCACATTTGCTCATCTTGTAACGAATGATTTCCGTCAAACCCAACCGCTTGTCATCGGTGCGGGGCGCGTATATTGAGGGGCCACAATAAATGGTTCAGCTTGAATATCGGAATGAGCGGACTGAGATGGATAAAAAACTGAAGCCCCGTTGGTCCGGCTGGTGGCTGGTTTCGTTCGCAGCCCTGGCCCTCACTTCTTGCGAGGGCGAGACCAAGCCCGCGGAAACGGTCAAAACGACTGTCCGGGCGCAGAACGCCGAATTTGTCGATCACCGGCAGACGGTGACGCTGACCGGAGAGATCGTTGCGCATGTCCAGACCAATCTCTCCTTTCGCGTCAGCGGCCAGATAACGGAATGGCTGGCCGATGTCGGTTCGCATGTGACAGCCGGGGAGGTTTTGGCCCGGATCGATCCCAGCGAACAGAAAGCCGATGTCGAGGCAGCCGAGGCGGCGGTACGGGCTGCAGAAGCACAGGTCACGCAGGCTTCCGCGTCATTCGAGCGGCAGAAGTCGCTGCTGGCGAAGAATTCGACAACACAAGAAGCCTTCGATCAGGCGCAGACGGCTTTTCAGACGGCCCAGGGATCGCTCGAATCGTCGAAGGCATTGCTGGGTACCGCCCGCGATGCGCTCTCCTATACGGAACTGAAGGCCGATGCCGATGGCATCGTCACCGTGCGCAACGCCGAAACGGGCCAGGTGGTTCAGGCAGCGCAAACCATGTTTTCCGTCGCACGGGACGGGCCTCGCGATGCGATCTTCGATGTTTACGAATCGCTGCTGTTCGAAAAGCCGGCCGAGCCGAAAATTCAGCTGGCGCTGGTCAGCGATCCCTCGGTCAAGACAGAAGGAGTGATCAGCGAGGTCTCGCCGACGATCGATACGACGACCGGAACCGTGCGCGTCAAGATCGCCATGGATACGACGCCCGATCGCATGACGCTCGGCGCCCCGGTAACCGGATTTGCCAGCTCCCAGCCGGCCAAGTTGATCATCTTGCCCTGGACCTCGCTGTCTGCACTGGATGGCCGGCCAGCGGTCTGGGTCGTAGACGGCAAGGATGGCACGGTCAGCCGCAAACCCGTGAAAGTGGCCTCCTACGAGACGGGCCGCGTGCTTATTTCCGAAGGGATTGCCAAGGGTGAAACCGTCGTGATCGAGGGCGCCAAGATGCTGCGCCCCGGCCAGTCAGTCGATGTCATCAAGGAGCAGGCGCAATGAACCGGATCTTGCTGGGGCTGCTGTCCGTACCAGTCATGCTTCTGATCCTTGCGGGGTGCCAGAAAAAGGAAGAGAAGGGCGAACCGGTCATCCGCCCGGTTCTGTCGCAAATCGTGGTTCCCCAGCGCCTGCCCGCGCCCAGTTTTGCCGGAACGGTACAACCGAAGGTCCAGACAAATTTCGGGCCGCGTGTGACGGGCCTCCTGGTCGCTCGCGATGTCGATATCGGAGATACCGTCACCCGCGGCCAGCTTCTGGCAGCACTCGATCCGACAGCGCTGGAATTGGCCGTCGGATCGGCGCGGGCTGATCTGGCCAATGCGGAAGCGACGCTTGCCAATGCCGTTTCGGTCGAGCGGCGCACGAAGGCGCTGTTCAAGATCGGCACGGAAACGCAGGCATCGGTGGAAAGTACCGAACAGGCGAGCGCTGCGGCAGAAGCGTCGGTCGTCCAGTCGCGCGCGGCTTTGTCGAAGGCCGAAGAGCAGCTTTCCTACGCCCAGGTCAAGGCCGCCTTCGACGGTGTGGTTACACAGACAGGGGCGGAAGTTGGCCAGGTGGTCGCAGCCGGCGCCACTGTCGTAGCTGTTGCCCGGCCGGATGCAAGGGACGCGGTGGTGGATGTTCCGGATGGCAATGCGCTTTTGCCGGTGGGTACGCCGTTTCTGGTGTCCCTGCAGATCGACCCGGCCATCACGGTCGACGGCGTGGTGCGCGAGGTCGCACCGGCAGCGGATCCTGCAACGCGAACGCGCCGCGTCAAGATCGCGCTGGAAAACCCACCAGCCGCTTTCCGGCTCGGAACAACGATCACCGCCACTCTCAAGCAGACCATCGTCGAGCAGCTGGTTCTGCCGTCAACCGCGATCCTGGTGCGCGACGGCAAATCCTATGTGTGGGTGGTCGATGAGGGGGGCGCGACGGTCAAGACGCGCGAAGTGGTCACCGGGCCGCAGGCCGGCAACGGGATCGTCATCACGTCCGGCATCGAGGCCGGTATTCGGGTTGTGACGGCCGGTGTTCATAGCCTCGAGGACGGCCAGAAGATCAAAGTCGAAGACGAGGCGCAGTCATGAAGAAATTCAACCTGTCGGACTGGGCGCTCGATCACGCATCGATGGTCTGGTATTTCATGATCGTCTTCGGCCTGCTCGGCTTTTTCTCCTACCTGAGCCTTGGCCGCGAGGAGGATCCGTCCTTTACCATCAAGACCATGACGATCTCGGCGCAGTGGCCGGGCGCCTCGGTCGAGGAAACCACCCTTCAGGTGACTGAGCGGATCGAGCGAAAGCTTGAGGAACTGGAATCGCTCGATTACACGCGCAGTATCACCACGCCGGGCCAGACGCTCGTCTTCGTCAATCTGAAGGATACGACGAAGGCGCGGGATGTCGCCTCGATCTGGCTGACAGTGCGCAACATGATCGGCGATATTCGCGGAGAGTTTCCGTCCGGTGTCGTCGGGCCATCCTTCAACGACCGCTTCGGTGACGTATTCGGCAATATCTATGCGTTTACCGCCGATGGTCTGACCCAGCGGCAATTACGCGATTACGTCGAGACTGCGCGCCGCGAAATCCTGACGGTCCCGAATATCGGCAAGGTCGATATCGTCGGCGCGCAGGACGAGGTGATCTATCTCGAATTCTCGACCCGCCAATTGGCGGCTCTGGGCATCAACCAGAACGACGTGGTTGCCACGCTGCAGGCCCAGAACGCGATCGCGCCTTCGGGCGTCGTGCAGGCTGAGGGCGAGCGTGTTAGCGTTCGCGTCAATGGCCAGTTCTCGTCGGAGGACAGCCTGAGGGCCGTCAATCTGCAGGTCAACAACCGCTTTTTCCGCCTTACCGATATCGCCACCATCAGCCGAGGCTATACCGATCCGCCGTCGGCTTTGTTCCGGTACAATGGCCAGGCGGCAATAGCCCTTGCCATCGGCATGAAGCAGGGCGCCAATCTTCTGGATTTCGGCGATCACGTCGAGGCCAAGATAAGCCAGGTGGAAGCCGAACTGCCCGTCGGTGTCGGTGTGCATCTGGTCTCCGACCAGCCGGTGATCGTCGAGGAAGCGGTATCCGGCTTTACCCGTGGCCTCGCTGAGGCGGTCGTCATCGTCCTTCTCGTCAGCTTCGTCAGTCTCGGCGTGCGGGCGGGCCTCGTGGTTGCCCTGTCGATCCCGCTGACACTGGCCATAACCTTCGTCGTCATGTCCTATTTCGGCATATCGCTGCAGCGGATTTCGCTCGGGGCGCTGATCATCGCGCTCGGGCTTCTCGTCGATGATGCGATGATCGCCGTTGAGATGATGGTGGCGCGGCTGGAAGCGGGCGATTCGCTGCGCAAGGCGGCGACTTATGTCTACACGTCAACGGCGTTTCCGATGCTGACGGGTACTTTGGTCACCGTTGCCAGCTTCATTCCCGTCGGCCTCAACAACAGCGCCGCCGGCGAATTCACCTTCACGCTCTTTGTCGTCATCGCCGTCTCGCTGGTGGTCTCCTGGATCGTCGCGGTGGTGTTTGCGCCGCTGCTCGGCGTGACCATCCTGCCCAAGACCATGAAGCAGCACCATGACCAGAAAGGCCGAGTTGCGCGGATGTTTTCCCGTGTGCTCGGCTGGTGCATGCGTTGGAAATGGACGACGATCGCTTTGACGGTGGTGGTCTTTGCCATCTCGCTGTTCGGCATGACCCGCGTCCAGCAGCAGTTCTTCCCGTCGTCGGACCGCCTCGAGCTGATCGTCGACTGGTCTCTGCCGCAAAACGCCTCGATTACCGACACCAATGCTCAGATGGCGAAGTTCGAGCAGGACAAGCTTGTCGGCAATCCCGATGTCGAGCGCTTTTCGACCTATGTAGGGCAGGGTGCGGTACGCTTCGTTCTCTCGTTCGATGTCCAGCCGCCGGATACCTCATTCGGCCAGACGATCATCGTCACCAAGAGCTTGGAAGTCCGCGACAGGCTGCGGGCCGATCTGCAGAAATATCTGAAGGAAACCTTCGTCGGCACCGATGCCTATGTGAAGCTGCTCGACATCGGCCCGCCGGTTGGACGGCCGGTGCAGTACCGGGTCAGCGGACCGGATATCGGCAAGGTGCGCGAGCTGGCGCTGGAATTCGGCAGCGTGCTTGGCCGCAACCCGCTGCTCGGCGATGTCGTCTACGACTGGAACGAGCCGGCCCGTGTGATCAAGGTCGATGTCTTGCAGGACAAGGCCCGCCAGCTGGGCGTCACCTCGCAGGATATCGCTTCGGCCCTCAACGGCATCGTCGGTGGAACGACGGTGACGCAGGTTCGCGACGATATCTATCTGATCGACGTCGTTGCCCGAGCCAAGGCGTCCGAGCGGCAGTCGATCGAGCTGCTGCGGGACTTGCAGCTGCCCGGAACCAATGGCAATTCCGTGCCTTTGGCAGCTGTTGCAAGCTTTCGCTACGAAATGGAACAGCCGGTCGTCTGGCGCCGGTCGCGATTGCCGACGCTGACCGTCAAGGCCGGTATTGTCGATGCGACGCAGCCGGCGACGATCGTCGCGCAGCTGTCCAAGGACGTGAACGCCTTTGCGGAAAAACTGCCGCCCGGATACAAGATCGATGTCGGCGGCAGCGTCGAGGAAAGCGGCAAGAGCCAGGCGCCGATCGCCGCCGTCGTGCCGCTGATGCTGTTCGTGATGGCAACGATCCTGATGATCCAGCTGCAGAGTTTTTCGCGACTGTTCCTGGTCTTTGCCGTGGCGCCGCTGGCGCTGATCGGGGTGGTGGCGGCACTGTTGTTCAGCAATTCGCCGATGGGCTTCGTCGCCATTCTCGGCATTCTGGCGCTGATCGGCATTCTCATTCGAAACTCGGTGATCCTGGTGGTGCAGATCGAACATCTGCGCACCGAGGGTATAGCGCCCTGGCAAGCGGTGCAGGAGGCGACCGAGCACCGGATGCGGCCGATCATGCTGACGGCAGCGGCCGCCAGCCTGGCGCTTATCCCGATCGCCCGGGAAATCTTCTGGGGGCCGATGGCCTATGCCATGATGGGCGGCATCATTGTCGGTACCGTCCTGACACTGCTCTTCCTGCCGGCGCTGTACCTCGCCTGGTTCCGCATCAAGCCGCCGGGAAAAACGGAGGAAGTCACGCTCGAAGGATCGGCGGTCGCGACCAAGGATGATGCCGTGCCGGTCTGACACGGCGTTTCTGCTTTACCTAAAGCATCACCACCGTCAGTTCCGTCTTGTCATAGGCGAAATCGAGCGGTGTGGTTCCGGTGTGTTCCAGCACCAGCCAGTCGTTGGCATTGAGGATCGCCATGCCGATGGCGCAATTGCCGTAGGAGGCGGATGCCGCGTCGTTGTCGTTGATGCTGGCAACGATCGTCGTGCCGTTGACCTTGACGGTGACGGAAAAGGCGCCGGTTGGATTGGCTTCAATGCCAAGGCAGATCAGATAGGGGCCTGTGACCGGGACGATCAGGCGGCTGCCGCCACCCGCCACGGCATCACCCAGCGCGAAACTACCCTGGTTGATGCTCAAGGTGGAAAAGCCGGTCTGCGAGCCGGAGGCTGGCGTCAGCACGCCGCCGCCGCGCGTGGCGCGTACCAATGGCCGCTGCGGCATGCGGACATGGCCCTGCGCGGTGATGCTCAACGCCGATTTCCAGGACGCACCGTCAGCACTGACCTTGACACCGAACTCGTCCGAGCCGGTGAGGCCCATTTCCGCGCGGCCGGACCAGCCCGTCTGGAACAAAAGGCTTGCCGTATCGCCTGCCGCCGCCTTGTTGACCTTGATCTGATGCCCGCTCCCGTCATGGCTCAGCAGCGTGGCGGCGGCTGCGACAGCGAGCCGGTTGGTGCTGTCGGCGGTGGTGTTGATACCGAGAAACGCCGGCGTGCCGATCGCATCGAAGACGGCCCAGTCGCTGCCGTTGTGAACTTTCAAGCGGTCCTCGGCCGCAAACCAGCCGCGCCAGCCGTCCTTGGGCGTGATGAAGATCCAGTCACCGTCCTGGCGGAAGGCAAGCTTGCCGCTCTTTCCCACCCAGGCGGCGACCGGCGACGCCGTGACATTGAAACACGTTCCTTCCTGCGGATCGGATGGCGGGGTCGAGAACGAGGCGGTGATCGTCAACTGGGTCAGCGCATCGAGCCGCTGCAGGGCCTCATTGTGGGTGACGTGCTTCTGCGCCTGTGACGGCAGGATATAGGGCAGTTCCAGGTTGACGGTTGTTTCGCTCATCGGGTCCGTTCTCCTTTGCGGGTGAGGAGAAGGGTAGACGCTGGCGGAGCAGAGGGGACGGCCGGTTCGCTTGGCCGTTGTTTTTCAAGGGGGAATGACGCTGCTCTTGCCCGTCAATCCCCGGCTGCCATCGAGATTTTCCATCGGCAACGGACGCTGACGGTCAGTCCTTGCCGCGCGAGACGAAAAAGGGATTGGCGAAATCGACGTCGGATGTCTGGTTACGCTTGCCGTAGATGAGTGGATTGCCATCCATCGTCAGGGTTTCGCCGCCGGCCGCGCGCAAGACGGCATCGCCGGCTGCGGTATCCCATTCCATCGTCCGGCTCAGCCGCGGATAGATATCGGCCAGTCCCTCGGCGAGCAGACAGAATTTCAGCGACGAGCCGATCGATTCGTAATCGGTGATGCCATGCTCGGCGAGATAGGTCATGGTTTCCCGGCTGTTGTGCGAGCGGCTAGCCAGTGCCACCAGCCTGTCGCCCCGGCTGCGGCAGCCGATGATGGTCGGTGGGCCGATAGCGCGCTGGCCGGAAACGACGGATTTTTTCGCCTTGTTGCGGGTGGCGGCATAGAGAATGCCGATTGCCGGTGCGTAGACGACGCCGACGACGGGCTCGCCCTTTTCGATCAGCGCGATATTGACGGTGAAGTCGTCGTTGCGGCCGACGAATTCCTTGGTGCCGTCGAGCGGATCGACAAGGAAGAACGACTGGCCTTCGATATCGGGGATATGGCCGGCTGCCACTGCTTCTTCAGCAACCACGGGGATATCGGGAAATGCGGAGGCCAGAATGTCGAGAATGATCTTTTCGGCGCTCTCGTCGGCATCGGTGACGGGGGAACAGTCGGCCTTGTAGCTGACTTCCGGTCCGGCATGATAGACGTCGAGGATCGCTTTCCCCGCAGCCACCGCCGCCTGTTCCAGAATGTCGAGCATCTGTGCTTCCTGTGCCTTCCTGCCGTCCACGGCCATAATCTCCCATGTCCCGCAGATGTTGAATTCCAACTTCCGGAACGCGCATCATACATCCGCATTCCTTACCGGTCTTTTCAAGATTCGCGCGTGAAATTTTCTCGACTGTGCTGCATTTGGCACTGCGTCCTGGGTCCCGTTCGGATAGAGCTGCGACAGCGCGGCGCATCTGGCCGGTCTTTGCCAAGGTAGGCTTTGCGCTCGCCCCGGCATATGCAAATGTGCGTTGCAACATGGTTAGGTGAGTTGGGACTGGCATGCGGTATTCGGCATTTTCCATCGTCAGACAAGCGCTGACGGGCAACGTCAACTGGAAACCGGCCTGGCGCCAGCCGGAACCGAAACCATTTTACGACGTGATCATCGTCGGCGGCGGTGGGCATGGGCTGGCGACGGCCTATTATCTCGCCAAGGAATTCGGCCTCAAGAACATCGCGGTGCTGGAAAAGGGCTATCTCGGCTCCGGCAATGTCGGCCGCAACACCACCATCGTTCGCTCCAACTACATGCTGCCGGGCAACGAGCCGTTCTACGAGTTTTCGATGAAACTCTGGGAGGGCATGGAGCGGGAGCTCAACTACAACGCCATGCTGTCGCAGCGCGGTATCATCAACCTCTTCCATAATGACGGCCAGCGCGACGCCTATATCCGCCGCGGCAATGCCATGTGGATGGAGGGTGTTCCGGCCGAGTTGCTCGACCGCGCTGCCTTGCGGAAGATGCTGCCCTTCCTGAATTTCGATCATGCCCGGTTTCCGATCATGGGCGGCCTGTTGCAGAAGCGCGGCGGTACGGCGCGTCACGATGCGGTTGCCTGGGGCTATGCCCGCGCCGCCGACCGTCTTGGCGTCGATCTCATTCAGAACTGCGAAGTCACCGGCATTCGCCGCGACAATGGCGTTGTGACCGGTGTCGAGACATCGAGGGGTTTTATCGGCTGCGGCAAGCTTGGGCTTGCGGCTGCAGGCAACACCTCGCGCGTCGGGCAGATGGCGGACCTGAAGCTGCCGATCGAAAGCCATGTGCTGCAGGCCTTCGTCACAGAGGGGCTGAAGCCTGCCATCGATCATGTCATCACCTATGGCGCCGGGCATTTTTACATCTCCCAGTCGGACAAGGGCGGCCTGGTGTTCGGGGCCGAGATCGACGGCTATAATTCCTATGCCCAGCGCGGCAATCTGGCGACGGTCGAGCATGTCATGGAAGAGGGTGTCACGATGATCCCCGGCCTGTCGCGCGTGCGCGTGCTGCGTTCCTGGGGCGGGGTGATGGACATGAGCATGGACGGCTCGCCGATCATCAGCCACACACCGGTCGACAATCTCTACCTGAACTGCGGCTGGTGCTACGGCGGCTTCAAGGCAACGCCGGCCTCCGGCTTTTGTTTTGCGCATCTGATCGCCAAGAACGAAACCCACCCGGTCGCCCGGTTCCTGCGCCTCGATCGCTTCGAGCGCGGCTATCCCATCGACGAACACGGCGCTGGCCCCCAGCCCAACCTGCATTGAGACCTCAAAAGTATGGCGAGCCTCATTCACTGCCCGCATTGCGGCATCCGGCCGAAGGAAGAGTTTTCGATCCGTGGCGACGCGTCGCTGGTCCGCCCCGATCCGGAAGCCTCGGACGAAGCCTGGCACGAATACGTCCATATCCGCAGCAACCCGCGCGGACGCTACCGCGAACACTGGCAGCATGTTGCCGGTTGCCGCCGCTGGCTGGTGGTCGAGCGCGATACATTCACCCACGAGGTTTTTTCGGTCACGGATGCGGCGTCTGATGGGCGGGAGGCTGGCCGATGACAGCCCATCGCCTCGCCTCCGGCGGTCTGGTCGATCGCAACGCGCCGCTTGATTTCCGGTTCGATGGCCGGAATCTGACGGGATTTGCCGGTGATACGCTCGCCTCTGCGCTGCTTGCCAGTGATCAGCTTCTGGTCGGCCGCAGCTTCAAATATCACCGGCCGCGCGGCATCGTCACAGCCGGACCTTCGGAGCCGAATGCGTTGGTGACCATCGGCAACGGCGCCAGCAGCGACCCGAACACCAAGGCGACTGTCGCCGAACTCTATTCGGGCCTCGACGCCCGCAGCCAGAACCGTTTTCCATCGCTGAAATATGATTTTGGTGCGGTAAACGGCCTGTTGTCGCCGTTCCTTGGTGCCGGTTTCTACTACAAGACGTTCATGTGGCCGGCGGCCTTCTGGGAGAAGGTTTACGAGCCGATCATCCGCAAGGCGGCCGGGCTTGGACGCGCGGTCCTGGAGAGAGATCCGCAATCCTATGAAAAATGCTGGGCGCATTGCGACGTGCTGGTGGTCGGCTCCGGTCCGACGGGACTGATGGCGGCATTGACGGCCGGCCGTGCTGGCTTGCGGGTTATTCTCGCAGACGAGGATTTCAGGCTGGGCGGCTCGCTGCTGGCTGAAACGGCGCGTATCGATGATGTCGCCGCACCGGATTTTGCCGAAACGGCGCTTGCGGAACTGCGGTCCCTGCCGAACGTGACGATGATGCAGCGCACCACCGTCTTCGGCTGGTACGACGACAATGTATTCGGTGCAGTCGAGCGGGTGCAAAAGCATCTGGCCTTGTCGCAGGCGAAACTGCCGGTCGAGCGGCTCTGGCGCATCGTCGCCAAGCGGGCGCTGCTGGCGACAGGCGCCGAGGAACGGCCGCTGGTGTTCGGCGGCAATGACAAGCCGGGCGTGATAATGGCGGGTGCGATGCGCACCTATGCCAATCGTTTCGGCGTTGCCGCCGGCAAGTCGGTGGCGATCTTCACCAATGGCAGCGCTGGTTACCGCACGGCCGCCGATCTCATTGCGCATGGTGTGGACATTGCTGCTATCATCGACAGCCGCGCACATGTCTCCGATGTCGGGCCGGATGGTGTTCGCGTCATTCATTCGGCCTCCGTGATCGATACGAAAGGACGCCAGCGCGTCTCCGGCGCCGTCATCGAACGCTCGGGCTTCGAGCAGACGATTGCCTGCGATGCGATCGGCATGTCCGGTGGCTGGAACCCGGTTATCCATCTTGCCTGCCAGCGCGGTGCCAAGGCCATCTGGTCCGAGGACTTGAAGACCTTTCTTGCGCCTGACGTCGGCAACGGTCTTGTTGTCGCTGGTTCGGCTGCCGGACGCTACAGCTTGGCCGGCTGTTTGCAGGACGGCGCCGACAAGGCGGCCATGATCGTTGCCGATCTCGGGTTCTCGGCTTCCGCCCATCCGGCCCCTGTGGTGGAGGGAGAGATCGATCCCTCGTTCACGGCGCTGTGGTATTCGCCGGGCGCCAAGGCGAAAGCCTTTGTCGATTTCCAGAACGACGTGCATGTCAAGGATATCGGGCTTGCCCTGCGTGAGGGCTTTGGCCATGTCGAACATGCCAAGCGCTATACGACAAATGGCATGGCGACTGATCAGGGCAAGCTGTCCGGCATCAACGCGACCGGACTTCTGGCGGCCATGCAGGGCATCAGCCCGGCCGATGTTGGCACCACCACCTTCCGGCCATTCTATACGCCGGTTGCCTTCGGGGCTCTGGCCGGCACATCGCACGATGAGCACGCAGCTCCGGTGCGCAAATCGCCGCTCCATGGTTGGGCGCAGCGAAATGGCGCTATCTTGGTCGATTCCGGCCTCTGGTTTCGACCGGCCTATTTTCCGCGTGGCGGAGAAAAGACCTGGCGTGAAAGCGCGGATCGCGAAGTCCGCAACGTCCGCGAGAATGTCGGCCTCTGCGATGTTTCGACGCTCGGCAAGATCGAGATTTTCGGACCGGATGCAGCGGAATTCCTCAATCGCCTCTATTGCAATCCGTTCCTGAAGCTGCCGGTCGGCAAGGCGCGCTATGGGCTGATGCTGCGTGAAGACGGCATGGTTTATGACGATGGCACGACGAGCCGCCTGTCGCCGGGGCATTTCGTCATGACCACGACCACGGCGCTGGCCGGTGGGGTGATGTCCCATATGGAATATTGCGCCCAGGTGCTGTGGCCAGAGCTCAAGGTCCGCTTCTGTTCCTCGACAGATCAATGGGCGCAGATGGCGATTGCCGGACCCAAAGCCCGGCTGGTAATGCAGGCTCTTGTCGAGGACGATATTTCCGATGCGGCCTTTCCATTCCTGGCTGCCGGCATCGTCACGCTGAAGGGCGGCGTCAAGGCGCGGCTGTTCCGGATCTCGTTTTCCGGCGAACTGGCCTATGAACTGGCCGTGCCTGCGGGGCTTGGCGATGCCGTTGCCGACGCCATCATGGAAGAGGGGCGGGCATATGGAATTTGTGCCTACGGGCTGGAAGCGCTGAATGTGCTGCGCATCGAGAAGGGCCATGTCACCCATGCCGAATTCGATGGCCGGGTAACGCCCGATGATGCGGGCTTCGGGCGCATGGTTTCGGCGCAGAAACCGGACTTCATCGGTAAGCGGCTTTCGACCCGCTACGGGCTCACCGCCGCCGACCGCATGCAGATGGTCGGGCTGAAGCCGGTGGAGGCGGACCAGCATATCCGCGCCGGTGCGCATCTGCTGCGCGAGGGCGCAAAACCCTCGACGCTGAACGATCAGGGCTACGTCAGCTCCGCCTGCTTCTCGCCGACGCTCGGGCACGACATTGCGCTTGCCTTCCTGAAATCGGGCCGCGAGCGCTATGGCGAGCGCATCGTCGTCTGGGACAAGCTGGCGGGTGCCGAAGTGGTGGCGGAGGTCTGCAACCCTGTCTTCGTCGATCCCGGCAACACAAAGCTGAACTCCTGATGTGGATGCGGACATGACCAGAACCTACATTTCCCACCATCCTCTCGACGGCCTGCTGCCGCCGCAACCCGGCATCCGCGCGGTCGACCATCTGGATGTTCCGCGTGCCGTCGCCATCTCCTCTGTCATGGCGATGGACGGCGAGGAGGCATCGGTGACGGCCGGATTGGCCGCATCGGGCGATGTATCCGTCCGGTTTGCCGGACCCGGCGAATGGCTGGCACTGTCGCAGTTGGAAACGCCGGAGGGCCTGCACCGCAACTTGTCATTGCTGCTGGCCGAGACGGCCTATGTCTTCGACCAGAGCGACGGCCGCGTCGTTTTCAGGCTGTCCGGCCCCAATGTCCGACGCATTCTTGCCAAGGGCATTGCCACGGATCTGTATCCCGCAGCGTTTGAGATCGGCACGTCATCGAACGTTCTTTGCGGCCATATCGGCGTCAATCTGGCCCGCACCGGCGAAAATGAGTTCGAACTGATCGTCATGCGCAGCTTTGCCGCGGCACTCTTTGACGATCTGCGCGTGATGGGGCGGGAGTTCGATCTGTCCGCCGGTTTCTCCACGCAAGGGTAAATGCGCCATCGCGTGACGCTTTTATGGCGCGGTTGAAGTGGCCGATGGCGGGAATGGGCAAGACCTGTTCGCAGGGATATCTTTAACCGGCGCGACTTTGCCGGTACGGTTTCGAAAGCCAAGAATTCGCTTCATTGAGCGGGACGTTTTTTTGCAAGCCGTCCCGAAACCGGAGAATACCCATGAAAAGCCATGCCAGGGTCGTCGTTATCGGCGGCGGCGTCGTCGGTTGTTCGATCCTTTATCACCTGACGAAATTCGGCTGGACCGATGTGGTTCTTTTGGAGCGTTCGGAGCTCACCTCCGGCTCGACCTGGCACGCGGCCGGCGGCATGCATACGATCAATGGCGATCCGAACGTCGCCAAGCTGCAGAAATATACGGTCGAACTCTACAAGGAAATTCAGGAATATTCCGGCCAGGATATCGGTCTGCATATGACCTCCGGCATGATGCTGGCGGCGACCAAGGAGCGGTTCGATTGGATGAAGTCGATCCTCGCCAAGGGCCGCTACATGGGCCTCGATGCCGAGCTTCTGTCTCCGAAGGAAGCGCACGAGCTGATGCCGCTTCTCGATCCCACGCAGTTCGTCGGTGCCGTGTTCGATCCGGTCGAAGGTCATCTCGATCCCTATGGCACCACCCATGCCTATGCCAAATCCGCCAAGAAGAACGGAGCGGATATCTACCTGCACACCAAGGTGGAAGACCTTGTCCAGCGGGAAGACGGCACCTGGCGGGTCATCACCAACAAGGGCGAGATCATTGCCGAGCACGTCGTCAACGCCGCCGGCCTGTGGGCGCGCGAAGTCGGGCGGATGACGGGGCTTGAGTTGCCGGTGCTTGCCATGGAGCATATGTATCTCATTACCGAGGACATGCCGGAGGTGATCGAGTTCAACCAGACGCGCGGCAAGGAACTGATGCACTGCGTCGATTTCGACGGCGAGATCTATCTGCGCCAGGAACGCAACGGCATGCTGATGGGCACCTATGAAAAGGCCTGCCGCCCATGGTCGCCGATCACTACGCCGTGGGATTTCGGCCATGAACTGCTGGCCGAAGATATAGAGCGCATCACGCCCGAACTTGAAGTCGGCTTCCGACACTTCCCGGCCTTCAACAATGCCGGCATCAAGAAGATCATCAACGGCCCCTTCACCTTCTCGCCGGACGGCAATCCGCTGGTCGGACCGGTGCGCGGGTTGACCAATTACTGGTCCGCATGCGCCGTCATGGCCGGCTTCAGCCAGGGCGGCGGCGTCGGTTTGGCGCTGGCCAACTGGATCATCTACGGCGATCCGGGTTTCGATGTCTTTGCCATGGACGTTTCGCGCTACGGCGATTTCGCCACGCTTGGCTTTACCAATGCCAAGGTCCGCGAAAACTATTCCCGCCGCTTCTCGATCCGCTATCCGAACGAGGAACTGCCGGGCGCACGCCCGTTCCTGACCACGCCGATCTACGACAAGCTGAAGGACGCCGGTGCCGTGTTCGGTGCCTCCTATGGGCTGGAAGCGCCGCTGTGGTTTGCGCCGAAGGGCGAAGAGGACAAATTCTCCTGGCGCCGCTCCAACGACTTCGATGTCGTCGGCGCCGAAGCCCGGGCCGTGCGCGACAGCGTCGGTCTGATGGAAACATCGGGCTTTGCCAAATACACCATCACCGGAAGCGGCGCGGAAGCCTGGCTCGACCGGATGCTGACCTGCCGCATTCCGGCCAATGGCCGCATGTCGCTGGCGCCGATGCTGAAGGACGACGGCAAGCTGATCGGCGATTTCACTTTGGCAAAGCTCGGCGAGGGGGATTTCCTGCTCATCGGCTCAGGGATCGCCGAAGACTATCACATGCGCTGGTTCGAAAGCCATTTGCCGAAGGACGGCTCGGTCATCCTGAAAGCGCTGAACCTGCAACTGGTCGGCCTGTCGATCGCTGGACCCAACTCCCGTGCGCTGATCTCCAAGCTGACGCATCTCGACATGTCCGACGAAGCGTTCGCCTTCATGGATATTCGCCGGATGAATCTCGGCATGGCGCCGGCGATCGTCGGCCGTGTCAGCTACACGGGCGATCTCGGCTATGAAATCTGGATGAAGCCGGAATATCAGCGCTATCTCTTTGACCTGATCATGGAGGCCGGTGCCGAATTTGCCATCAAGCCGTTCGGCCTGCGGGCGCTTAACGCCCTGCGGGTCGAAAAATCGTTCGGCAGCTGGTCGCGCGAATATCGCCCGCTTTACGGTCCGTTCGAGGCAGGGCTCGGGCGATTCGTTGCGCTGAAGAAGGATGCCAACTTCATCGGTAAGCAGGCGGCAGCAAAGGAAAAGGCCGAAGGCGGCACCTTGCGGCTCAGAACCTTCATCATCGATGCCAAGGATGCCGACGTTATCGGCGACGAGCCGATCTCGCTGAACGGCAAGGTCTGTGGTTGGGTGACCTCAGGTGGCTACGCCCATGCCTCCGGCGTTTCGGTCGCGATCGGCTATGTTCCGAAGGAGGTTGCGAACGAAGCGGAGGGGTGGCAAGTCGAATTGCTGGGCGAAATGCTGTCGGCCCGGTTGCAGGCCCAGCCGCTTTTCGATGCCAACGGTTCGCGCATGCGGTCCTGACAGGCTCGATTGTGATCGCGACCTTTCGTAGGCCGAGTTGGCGGCTGAACGGGCCCGCCGGGGCTTAGCCATGTTTAACCGTAGAATTCACGGTCTGATGCCCAAAAATAGGGCCTAAACTGCACTATTTTTGTTTTTTCGACTGTTTAAGCGTCAATATCACTAAAATGGGAAAGAAAATCAGGAAAGCATCATTTTACGCTTCACTTTTGGTCTGAAAGCATTATGGAATCCTCTATCGAAAAGGCTCAGAAAGAGCCACGAAAAGAAGAGGTCTGACCTACTAGGATCAGACCCGGGGGATATTGATGGAGTATTTTGTCCAGCAGCTCGTCAATGGGCTGACTCTTGGCTCGATTTACGGTTTGATTGCCATTGGTTATACAATGGTTTACGGCATTATCGGCATGGTCAACTTCGCCCATGGCGATATTTTCATGCTCGGTGGTTTCGCAGCGCTGATTGTCTACCTTGTTCTGGTGGGTTTGTTCGGCGGTATTCCGATCGCACTTGCCCTATTCATCATGATCATCGTGGCGATGGTGATGACTGGATTGTGGAACTGGGTCATCGAAAAGATGGCTTACCGCCCGTTGCGCGGCTCGTTCCGCCTCGCGCCACTGATCACCGCGATCGGCATGTCCATCGCACTGTCGAACTTCATTCAGGTGACGCAAGGCCCGCGTAACAAGCCGATCCCGTCAATGGTGTCGTCGGTTTACGAGGTGTTCGGCATCTCGATATCGCTGAAGCAGATCATCATCGTGGTGGTGACGGCGGTTCTGCTGACGATCTTCTGGTACATCGTCAATCATACGCCGCTTGGCCGCGCTCAGCGGGCGACCGAGCAGGACCGCAAGATGGCGGCATTGCTGGGTATCGACGTCGACAAGACCATCTCGATCACCTTCATCATGGGTGCGGCATTGGCTGCGGTCGCCGGTACCATGTACCTGATGTATTACGGTGTCATCGTCTTTACCGATGGCTTCACGCCGGGCGTCAAGGCCTTCACGGCTGCGGTTCTGGGCGGCATCGGTTCTCTGCCGGGCGCTGTGCTGGGTGGTCTGATGATCGGTCTCATCGAGTCGCTGTGGTCGGCTTACTTCACCATCGACTACAAGGATGTCGCGACATTCTCGATCCTCGCCATCGTGCTGATTTTCAAGCCGTCTGGTATTCTGGGTCGGCCGGAAGTCGAGAAGGTATAATTTCATGGCAAACATTACCAACACACCTGAGAGCGCCGGCAGCAATCTGATGGCGCGGGCTCTGCGCGAGGGCTTTTACGCCGGCCTCGTGGCACTTGGTCTCTTCGTACTCTTCGTCGGGTTGAAGACCGACCAGAACATCCTGAATGAGCTGATCCTCGTGCAACGCTGGGGATTGCTCGCAATCTTCGTCGTCATTGCCGCAGTCGGCCGTTTCGTGTCGGTTGCTTATATCCGGCCGTTTCTGGCTCGCCAGAAGGTAACGAATGCCGTCACCGGCCTTCTTCCCGACAGCGTTGCCACGCGTTTCTTTCGCATGCCAATAGTCGTCGTGGCGGCAGTGATCGCCATTTTGTTGATGTTCGCTGCGACGCCGATCACTGCGGCTTTGCCTGCCGTGCTCGCTCCTTGGGTGACGATGATCCGTGCGCTGGCGATCATCTACGTGCTGGCGTTCGGCTTCTTCTATTTTCGGGTCTATATAGCTGCGCATTTCAGCATGTTGGCCATCATTGCCCTTATTTTCTACCCGCCGCTCATGGTGTACTTCTTCGGCTATCAAGGGTCGCTGAAATATGTCGATAACTTCGGCATCCAGATCCTGATCTACGTGATGCTGGCCTGGGGCTTGAACATCGTCGTCGGCCTCGCCGGCCTGCTCGATCTCGGTTATGTCGCCTTCTATGCCGTTGGTGCCTATTCCTACGCATTGCTGTCGTCTTACTTCGGCCTGTCGTTCTGGGTTCTGCTGCCGATGGCCGGTATCTTTGCCGCCCTCTGGGGCATTATCCTCGGCTTCCCGGTTCTCCGCCTCAAGGGCGACTACCTGGCGATCGTGACGCTTGCCTTCGGGGAAATCATCCGGTTGGTTCTGATCAACTGGACCGCGGTGACCAAGGGCACCTTCGGCATCTCCGGCATCGCCAAGGCATCCGTGTTCGGCATCTGGTCCTTTGACGTCAGTGCGACGAACAATTTCGCCAAGGTCTTCGGGTTGCCGATGTCGTCGGCCTACTACAAAATCTTCCTGTTCTATCTGATCCTGGCGCTCTGCCTTTTGACGGCCTTCGTCACCATCCGTCTGCGCCGCATGCCGATCGGCCGTGCCTGGGAAGCCTTGCGCGAAGACGAGATCGCCTGCCGTTCGCTCGGCATCAACACGGTGACGACCAAGCTGACCGCATTTTCCACGGGCGCCATGTTCGGCGGCTTCGCGGGCTCTTTCTTCGCCGTGCGCCAAGGCTTCGTCTCGCCGGAATCCTTCGTCTTCCTCGAATCGGCAATCATTCTTGCCATCGTGGTTCTTGGCGGGATGGGGTCGCTGGTCGGCATCGCGGTTGCTGCGACGGTGATGATCGGTGGTACGGAACTGCTGCGCGAAATGACGATATTGAAGCAAATCTTCGGCCCGGATTTCACGCCGGAACTTTACCGCATGCTGATCTTCGGCCTGGCCATGATCATCGTCATGGTCTGGAAGCCGCGCGGTTTCGTCGGCACACGTGAACCCACGGCCTTCCTGCGCGAACGCAAGAGCGTCTCCGGCAGCTTTACCAAGGAAGGGCACGGCTGATGGCCCTTGAGACAGATACAATGACGAAAGATCCAATCCTCAAAGTCGACCATCTATCGATGCGCTTCGGCGGCCTGATGGCCATCAACGACCTGTCGTTCGAAGCCTATCGCGGCGATATCACCGCCCTGATCGGTCCTAACGGGGCCGGCAAGACCACGGTGTTCAACTGCATCACCGGTTTCTACAAGCCGACGATGGGCATGATCACGATGCGGCAGAAGGCGGGCAAGGAATATCTGCTCGAACGCATGTCGGATTTCGAGGTCAACCGCGATGCCAAGGTGGCCCGGACTTTCCAGAACATCCGGCTGTTTTCAGGCCTGACGGTGCTGGAAAACCTGCTGGTCGCGCAACACAACAAGCTGATGCTGGCCTCTGGCTATACCATCCTCGGTCTTTTGGGCTTTCCTGCCTACAAAAAGGCTGCGGCTCAGTCGATCGAGCAGGCCAAATACTGGCTCGACAAGGCAAATCTGACCGACCGTGCCGACGATCCGGCCGGCGATCTGCCCTACGGCGCCCAGCGCCGTCTGGAAATCGCCCGCGCCATGTGCACCGGCCCCGAATTCCTTTGCCTCGACGAACCGGCCGCCGGTCTCAATCCGCGCGAATCGCTGGTGCTCAACGAGTTGTTGCGCAGCATCCGCAAGGACACCGGGACCTCGATCCTTCTGATCGAGCACGACATGTCCGTTGTCATGGAAATCTCCGACCATGTCGTCGTCCTGGAATACGGCCAGAAGATTTCGGATGGCAATCCGGACCATGTGAAGAACGACCCGAAGGTTATTGCGGCCTATCTCGGTGTTGAAGATGATGAGGTCGAAGAGGTGATCGAACAGATCGAGGAAATCGCCGTCGCTGCGCCGGGAGACACGCCCAAATGAGCGATAACCTTCTGCATGTAAAAGACGTCGAAACCTATTACGGCAATATCCGGGCGCTCGGCGGGGTCGAAGTCGAAGTCAAGCGCGGCGAAATCGTCTGCATGATCGGGGCCAATGGCGCCGGAAAATCGACGCTGATGATGACGATCTGCGGTAGTCCGCAGGCAAGGGCAGGCTCGGTAACCTTCGATGGGCAGGATATCACCCATATGCCGACGCACGAGATCGCCCGGTTGCGGATCGCGCAGTCGCCGGAAGGCCGCCGGATCTTTCCGCGCATGACGGTCTATGAAAACCTTCAGATGGGCGCGAGCCTGGATAATCTGAAATATTTCAACGAGGATGTCGAAAAGATCTTCACGCTGTTTCCGCGTCTCAAGGAGCGTCAGTCGCAGCGCGGCGGAACGCTTTCCGGCGGCGAGCAGCAGATGCTGTCGATCGGCCGTGCGCTGATGGCGCGTCCGAAGCTGCTGCTTCTCGATGAGCCGTCTCTCGGTCTTGCGCCGCTGATCGTCAAGGGCATCTTTGCTGCGATCAAGAAGCTCAACGAAGAGGAGGGGCTTACGGTTTTCCTCGTCGAGCAGAACGCGTTTGCGGCCTTGAAGCTGTCTCACCGTGGTTATGTCATGGTCAACGGCAAGGTGACGATGAGCGGCAGCGGCAGGGAATTGCTGGCCAATCCGGAAGTGCGCGCCGCCTATCTCGAAGGCGGTCATCATTGATGGCATTCCGGCTCGAGTCAGAGGTTTCGTTGGACCCGGGCCGGCTTGCATATCCGACATGTTGGAGCGTTCGCATGCGGTCTGAAAACCGCCCGGCGCTTTGAAAGGGAGAAACGGGATGCACGGCATTCTCTACGAAGAACCTTCGGTTCTGCATTTCGCGCTGATCACCGTCGTCATGGGCGGCTGGACGGCGTGGCGCACGGGAAAGAGCGCTGCCGAAGGCTGGAGCAGCTACGGCGTTCTCGTCATCTATACTCTACTCCTGGGTGTGGCGATCCGCTTCATTCATCATGCGCTTTTCAACGGCAGCATGTTGACTTTGCAGTACTATGCCGTGGACACGATCATTCTTTTGCTGTTTGCTACGGCAGGCTATCGCTACTACCGTACGCAGCAGATGACCAACAACTACTATTGGCTTTACGAAAAGGTTTCGCCCTTCTCGTGGAAGTCAAAATGACAGAGGGAACCCCGCTGACGCGTCTCGCGCGCTGATGCGGATATAAGAATACCGGCGCGATTATGGTGGGTATCGTGACTGGCTTAAAAAGGCACCCGCTCAATTTTTTTGGGAGTAACAAGATGAAGAAGTCACTTTTGTCAGCTGTTGCGCTGACTGCAATGGTTGCTTTCAGCGGCACTGCATGGGCTGATCTGCTGGTTGGTGTTGCTGGCCCGTTGACGGGTCCGAACGCAGCTTTCGGCGCACAGCTCCAGAAGGGTGCCGAGCAGGCTGCAGCTGACATCAATGCTGCCGGCGGTATCAACGGCGAACAGATCAAGATCGTGCTCGGCGACGACGTTTCCGATCCGAAGCAGGGCGTTTCCGTTGCCAACAAGTTCGTTGCCGACGGCGTCAAGTTCGTCATCGGCCACTTCAATTCCGGCGTTTCGATCCCGGCTTCGGAAGTCTACGCTGAAAACGGCATCTTGCAGATCACTCCTGCCTCCACCAATCCGGTCTTTACCGAACGCGGCCTGTGGAACACCTTCCGTACCTGCGGCCGTGACGACCAGCAGGGCGCCGTTGCCGGTGCCTACATCGCTGCAAACTTCAAGGACGCCAAGGTTGCCGTCGTTCACGACAAGACACCTTACGGCCAGGGCCTTGCTGACCTGACCAAGGCTGCCATGAACGAAGCCGGCGTCAAGGAAGTCGTTTACGAAGGTATCACGGCTGGCGACAAGGACTTCTCGGCTCTGATCGCCAAGATGAAGGAAGCCGGCGTATCGCTGGTTTACTACGGCGGCCTGCACACCGAAGCCGGCCTGATCATGCGCCAGATGGCTGACCAGGGCCTGAAGGCTACCCTGATGTCCGGCGACGGTATCGTCTCGAACGAACTTGCTTCGATCGCTGGCGACGCTGTGAACGGCACGCTGATGACGTTCGCTCCGGATCCGCGCAAGAACCCGGCTGCAAAGGAACTGGTCGAAAAGTTCCGTGCAAACGGCTTTGAGCCGGAAGCCTACACGCTCTACTCCTATTCGGCTCTTCAGGTTATCGCTGAAGCTGCAAAGACGACCGGCGGCAACGACCCGCAGGCTGTAGCCGAAAACATCAAGGGCAAGGGTCCGTTCAAGACCGTTATCGGCGATTTCGGCTATGACGAAAAGGGCGACATCACCCGTCCTGACTACGTCATGTACACCTGGAAGAAGGGTGACGACGGCAAGTTCAGCTACTTCGAAAACGAAAAATAATCGTTTTCGGTTGAGCACCGATTGGTCCATCTGGACCGCGAAAGGCCCGGCATTGCCGGGCCTTTTTGCGTTCTGTCCGCCGTCTGTGATGATGTTCAGTTTTGGCAAGGCTGTTTCAACAAACCGACGGCTGGATTGATACCGTTGCTATGCTAATTGTCAGCGCAATTCCCTTTTATCCGGAGCCAGACGATGACCCAGAAACCACGCATCCTTGTCACCCGCCGCTGGCCCGATGCCGTCGAGCGTGTGCTTGCCGAGCGGTTCGATGCCCATTTCAACACATCGGATGTGGCGATGGATGCCGATGCGCTCTCCAGCGCGCTACGATCCTTCGATGCAGTGCTGCCGACGGTGTCCGACCGCCTGCCGGCGCCGTTGTTTGAAGGCGGCGATCTGCGCACACGGATCCTCGGGAATTTTGGCGTCGGCTACAATCACATCCATATCGCGACGGCCGAACATTACGGCATCGCCGTTACCAATACGCCAGGCGTTCTGACGGATTGTACGGCCGACATCGCCATGTCGCTGCTGCTTTCGGTGGCGCGCCGGGCAGGCGAGGGCGAGCGTCAGGTTCGTGCCGGACAATGGACCGGCTGGCGGCCGACGCACATGATCGGCACCAAGGTTACCGGAAAGACGCTGGGGATCATCGGCTTTGGCCGAATCGGCAAGGCGATGGCAAAACGCTGCCATTTCGGCTTCGACATGGACGTGGTCTTCTACAACAGATCGAAGATCGACCCAGCGGAAGCCGCACGCTATGGCGCACGGCAGCTGGAGACCGTCGAGGACGTGCTGGCCGCTGCCGATTTCGTTTCGCTGCACTGCCCGGGTGGCGGCGAAAACCGCCATCTGATCAATGCGCAGCGGCTGGCGGTGATGAGGCCGGGAGCGTACCTGATCAATACGGCGCGCGGCGATGTCGTCGATGAGGCAGCGCTGATCGAGGCTCTGGAAACGGGCATTATCCGGGGTGCCGGGCTGGATGTCTTCGAGGCGGAGCCGAATGTACCCGAGCGGTTGCTTGCTCTGGAAAATGTCGTGCTTCTGCCGCATCTTGGCAGTGCGACCGAGGAAACCCGCACGGCCATGGGCATGAAGGTGGTGGACAATATCACCGCCTTCTTCGAGGGCCGCGAGCCGCCCGACAGAGTTGCTTGACTGGCTATTCCTGATGCAGCGCGTTCGCCGCCTTGACGGCGGCCGAGGCGCGGTTTTCGACGCCGAGTTTGACGTAGATCTGTTCCAGGTGCTTGTTGACGGTGCGGGCGCTGAGGCCGAGGATTTCGCCGATATCGCGGTTGGATTTTCCCTTGGCGATCCAGAGCAGAACCTGTCCTTCGCGTACTGTCAGGGCAAAGCTCTGGCGGAGAATTTCGTCGTCGCTGGTGTGGCTGACACCGGTCAGCCGGAACAGGAATTCGTCGCCGCCGATCGCACCGAGATAGGCGAGTTGCAGCACCGGCTGGCCGTGCTGATGGATCATCAGGGGCCCGTCCTTCGAGATGCCGTGTTTCTGCCGTTCCTGCAGCCATTGGCGGACATGGACGGCCAGCGTATCCAGCCCGTCGTCGCGCCCCGTTGCGGCATTGACGAGCCGGGTCGCCTGCGGTGTCGACCACTGGATGGTGCCATTGCTGCGCACGGCGAGCAGATGCCGTCCTGCTGCGTCCAGCGCCACACGTGCACTTTGCGCCGAGCGGGCATTGGCAAGGTGCACCCGGATGCGGGCGCGCAGCTCATCGATATTGATCGGCTTGGACAGATAATCGACGCCGCCGGATTCCAGCGCATGGACGATATGCTCTGTCTCGGTCAGCCCGGTCATGAAGATCACCGGCACTTGCGCTACGGCAGGATTGGTCTTCAGCGTCCGGCAGGTATCGAACCCATCCATGCCGGGCATGACCGCGTCCATCAGGATGACGTCGGGCGTGATGCGGTCAACGACGTTGATGGCGGCGTTTCCGGAGGTGGCAATCAGCACGGAAAACCCGGATTGTTCCAGCGCATCCGTCAGGAAGCCCAGCGTCTCGGGTGAATCGTCCACAATGAGCACGATGTCGCGCGGATGCACGGTTTCATTCACCAGCCGGTCTCCCCTGTTTGTTGATGTTTTGCAGGAAGTTGGCATAGCCGGCAAGGTCGAAAGCCTGGACGTAAGTCTTGACCGCCTCGGTGAATGGCTGATTTTCCTCCTGGCGGGCGAGATCGGCGAGCTTGGCTTCGATACCCCGGACATAACCGATTTCGCCGAGCCGGATCAGCTCCTCGACATGGGCGGCACCTGGGGTTTTCACCGCAGCCTTGATCGTTGTTTTGACGGGTTGCTGTACCGTGTCGCTATAAATCCATTCGAGTGCGAGGTGCACAGCCAGCTTGTCCTGCAACTGGCGGATATCGAAAGGCTTGGCGAGCGTATCGTTGTGGCCGGTATGGCTATCGGCCGCCGTTCCGTCGCCGATATTGGCCGACAGCATGATGACCGGCGCTGTCTGGCCGTGATCGCGCAGGCGTGTCACCAATTGCCAGCCGTTCATGCCGGGCATCGAGATATCGATGAGGAAGAGATCGGGCTTGATTCCCTCGATCAGGGTCAGGCATTCCATGCCTCCGGCCGCCGTCAGCACGACGAAATCGAGCGGCATCAGCACTTCGCGCATCAGGTCGCGATGATCCTCGTTGTCGTCGACCACGACGATGGTGCGGCGCGGGCCGGCGTAAGCGGCGATCTTGCGGATCGAGGGCAGGGAGGCGGTCGGCCGGCTGATCGCCGACAGCATCAGCCGTACCCGGAAGGTGGAGCCCTTGTCGCGCTCGCTATCGACAACAATCTCGCCGCCGAGCGTCTGGGTGAGAAGCTGGGTGATGGTCAGCCCCAGGCCAAGGCCGGGCATCGGCCGGATATGCTCGGCCTCGCCGCGCTGGAACGGCTCGAAGATGCGCGGCAGGTCTGCCTGCGAAATGCCGCGGCCGGTGTCGGAGACGGTGAAGGTCGCCACCTGGCTGCGATAGGCGACGTCGAAGCGGATGGTGCCGGTATCGGTGAACTTGATGGCATTGGAGAGCAGATTGACGAGGATCTGACGCAGGCGCTTTTCATCGGTGCGGACATATTGCGGCAGGGCGCTTGCCCGGTAATGCTCGAAAACCAAGCCCTTGGCCTGAGCTTGCGGGCGAAACATGTCGGTGATCTGGTCGAGGAAATCCTGGATGTTGATCTCGTTGGAATAGACCTGCAGGCGGCCGGCCTCGATCTTGGAAATGTCGAGAAGACCATCGATCAGCCCGGACAGATGGTCGGCGCTGCGCTTGATCACCTTGATCGCCGATTGGCGCGGCGCGGGGATGGTCTCGTCGCGCTCGAGGATCTGGGCATAGCCGAGCACGGCGTTGAGCGGGGTGCGCAGTTCGTGGCTGAGGCCGACCACATAACGGCTCTTTGCCCGGTTGGCGGCCTCGGCGGTCTCCTTGGCATATTGCAGGGCGGCGTCGGTTTTCTTGTGCGCGGCGATTTCCTTCAGGAGCAGGGTGTTCTGGCGCGAGGATTCTTCTTCGGCCACCAGCCGGCTGTCATGGGCCAGCACATAGAACCAGCAGACGACGCCGGTGACGACGGCAAAGACGAAGAAGACCACGCCGACCGTCCGGTTGATCACCGATGCCGTTTCGGGCGAGGCGGTGCCGGTCTGGTGGGCGATCATCGCCAGGATGATGCCGATGCAGGCGACCGATAGAACGACGGCGATGCCATAGCGGCCGAGCCGGGTGGACAGCGTCTCCATCACCTTTTGCGGCAGCAGGGCCTTGGCCACCACGGCTGTCTGGGCATTGAAGCTCGCATGTGGCTTGCACATGTCGCGGCAGCGGCTATCCAGCGAGCAGCAAAGCGAACAGATCGGCGCGGAATAGGCCGGGCACCAGGCCATGTCCTCGGGCTCGAACGGGTGTTCGCAGATCGAGCAGGTGACGGTCGAGAGTTTCTTCCAGCTCTGGCGCGGCTTGCGGGCAAGGTAATATTTGCCCTTCGTCGCCCAGGCGATGGCGGGGGAGACGATGAAGGCGGTGATCAAGGCGATGTAGGGTGCCAGCGACGCGGCTATGGCACCCATGACGCCGAAATGCGCCGTCAGCGCGATCAGCGCCGAGGCGGTCATGGCGCCGACGCCGACCGGGTTGATATCGTAGAGATGGGCGCGCTTGAACTCGATATTGGGCGGCGCCAGCCCGAGCGGCTTGTTGATGAACAGATCGGCCGAGATGGTGCAGAGCCAGGACATGGCGATGATCGAGAAGATGCCGAGTGTTTCTTCCAAGAGCTTGTAGATGCCGAGTTCCATCAACAGGAGCGCAATCGCCACGTTGAACATCAGCCAGACGACGCGGCCGGGATGGCTGTGGGTGAGGCGCGAGAAGAAATTCGACCAGGCGAGTGAGCCGGCATAGGCATTCATGACGTTGATCTTCAGCTGCGACACGACGACGAAGGCGGCCATCAGCAAGAGGGCTGCGTTGTGCCAGGGGATCATGTAGCCGAAGGCGGTCAGGTACATATGGGCGGGATCGGCGGCATGCTCGACCGGCACGCCTGCGCTGAGGCACAGGACGACGAGGAACGAACCCGCCAAAAGCTTCGGCGCGCCGACGATCACCCAGCCAGCACCGGCCAGAAACACAGCAAACCGGTGGCGTAGCTTGCTCTGGCCTTCCGGCGGCAGGAAGCGCAAAAAATCCACCTGCTCGCCGATCTGCGCCATCAAGGCGAGGATGACGGCGGAGGCGGCGCCGAATTCGAGCAGCGAAAATGGCGCATAGGAGCCGGGCTCGCCCATCGGCTTGTGCGTACCGGGAAAGGCAAGCCAGAGGTCGAACTTGCTCCAGTCGGCGAGCGCGATGAAAATGAAAGGCGCGACGTTGAGGATGATCCAGAACGGCTGGGTCAAAAGCTGAAATTTGCTGATCAGCCGGACGCCATGGGTGACCAGCGGAATGACCATAACGGCGCTGATGATGTAGCCGATCCAGACGGGGATGCCGAGCGCCAGCTCCAACGCCGCCGACATGATCGAGGCCTCGATGGCAAACAGCATGAAGGTGAACGAGGCATAGATCAGCGAGGTGACGGTCGAGCCGATATAGCCGAAGCTTGCGCCGCGCGTCAGGAGGTCGATATCGACACCGTGGCGGATGGCATAGCGACTGATCGGCAGGCCGACGCCGAGCATGACGAGGCTTGCGGCGAGAATGGCGATGATGGCATTGGTCGTGCCGTAGGACAGCGTGATGGCGCCACCGATCGCCTCCAGCGCCAGGAAGGAGATCGCCCCGATCGCCGTCTGCGAGATGCGCTGCGAGGAGAATTGCCGGGCGCTCTTGGCGGTGAAGCGCAGCGCGTAGTCTTCCAGCGTCTGGTTGGCGACCCAGCGATTGTATTCGCGCCGGACCGGAATGATGCGCTGGCGTGCCGTCATGCCTAATTTATATTCCCATTTTCGATATGATCAACGATTAGGCAATCTCCCCCGGCGCGCGATCTTTTGCAAGTGCGAGAATCGGATTGTCTGGGGACTGTCAGAATTGTCTGCAAAAGCGCGTTGAGCGCCGCGTGCCTGCAGACAAAGGCCTTGCATCTGAGCAAAGCGGCGCAGATGCGTGTTGCAGTGCACACTTCGCCCCGGTCTCTACGTCAATTGACGTATACAGAATCCAGTCCCCTCAACGGATAGTTCCTGCACGAACGGCACTCCCAAGCGCCGTCGTCAAAAGAACGAGAGGGGTTCACATCATGAAATTCAAATCCCAGATCCTGGGCGCGTTCCTGGCTGGCGCGCTCGCCACGACAGCATTTTCCAGCGTGCAGGCCGCCGAAGACACCATCAAGGTGGGCATCCTGCATTCACTTTCCGGCACCATGGCAATCTCCGAGACGACGCTCAAGGATGCCATGCTGATGCTCATCGACGAGCAGAACAAGAAGGGTGGCCTTCTCGGCAAGAAACTCGAAGCCGTCGTTGTCGATCCCGCATCCGACTGGCCGCTGTTTGCCGAAAAGGCTCGCGAACTGATCTCCGTCGACAAGGTTTCCGCCGTCTTCGGTTGCTGGACGTCCTCGTCGCGCAAGTCGGTCCTGCCGGTTTTCGAAGAGCTGAATTCGCTGCTGTTCTATCCGGTCCAGTACGAGGGTGAAGAATCCTCGCGTAACATCTTCTACACCGGTGCAGCGCCGAACCAGCAGGCAATCCCGGCCGTCGACTATCTGATGAACACCGAGGGCGTCGAGCGTTTCGTGCTTGAAGGCACCGATTACGTCTATCCGCGCACCACCAACAAGATCCTCGAAGCCTATCTGATCGCCAAGGGCATTCCGAAGGAAGACATCCTGATCAACTACACGCCGTTCGGTTTCTCCGACTGGCAGACGGAAGTGGCCAAGATCAAGGAATTCGGGTCTGCCGGCAAGAAGACCGCCGTCGTCTCGACCATCAACGGCGATGCCAATGTGCCGTTCTACAAGGAACTCGGCAACAAGGGCATCAAGGCAACCGACATCCCGGTCATCGCCTTCTCGGTCGGCGAAGAAGAGCTGGCCGGTCTCGACACCAAGCCGCTGGTCGGCCATCTCGCCGCCTGGAACTATTTCCAGTCCGTCGATGCACCGGCCAATTTCGAATTCATCAAGCAGTGGCATGCGTTTACCAAGAACGACAAGCGCGTCACCAACGACCCGATGGAAGCCGCCTATATCGGCTTCAATGCCTGGGTGAAGGCCGTCGAGGCTGCCGGCACGACCGACACGGACGCGGTTCTCGACACCATCATCGGCACTTCGGTTCCGAACCTTTCGGGCGGCTACTCCACCGTCATGCCGAACCATCACATCACCAAGCCGGTGCTGATCGGTGAAATCCAGGCCGACGGCCAGTTCGAAATCGTCCAGCAGACCCCGCAGGTCGTCGGCGATGAATGGTCGGACTTCCTGCCGGACTCGAAAGACCTGATCTCCGATTGGCGCAAGCCGATGTCCTGCGGCAACTTCAACGTTGCAACGGGCAAGTGCGGCGGCAAGGGCTCCTGATTTTGACGAACACCCGCTGTTTTCATCAAGTTCAGCATATTCCGGCAACGGCCTGATCGCTGTTTCCCAAAATCCATTCTCATAACGTCGTGATAGAAATGCCAATACCCTCCGTCCAGACACCGTCTGGACGGAGGGACCTTCATCTCCCCTTATCTGGCATGTTTTCTGCATGGTTCAGCTGGACGCGGTTCCGGGTACCGGTCCTGTTCGATGTGATCGCCGGGCGAGCGGATTGCGGAAAACTTAAGCACAGCGCCGGCATCAAGCGTTCCTCGTCAATACGCGGCTGCCCAAGCCAACGGAACAAGAAGAGCTCATGTATCGCGCCATTCAGACCTTCCTTGTTGCCCTTTGCCTGCTCGTCAGTTGCCTTGCAACGGGCCTGCGTGCGCAGGAAGATATCCGGCCGCTGGTCGATGCACTGGGTGCACCGGCCTTCCCGCAGAAGATCGGGGCAGTCAAAGCCCTTGCAGCTTCAGGCAATCCGAAAGTCGGCGGCATCCTGCAAAATCTCAGCGACGGCAAGCTTTATGCGCCGAAGACCGGCGGCACGGTTTTTCTCGAAGGCCCGTCTGACGGCGCCTATCTCGACGTGCTGACGGGGGCTGCGGTTACCGAGGTTCCCGGAAATCTCGCCAAGATCCGGCTGAACAACGGCCTGCGCGGCGCTATCGGCGCGGCGCTCAGCCAGTTGACGCTGTTGAGCCCAGACCGTTCCGCGCGCCTCGCGGCATCGCAGGACCTGCTCAAGGATGCCAATCCCGACAATCTCGGTCTGTTGAATTCAGCGCTGACGCAGGAAAAGGACGCCGAGGTCAAGGCGACGATGGAAGCGGCACGTGCCGTCATCCTGTTGAAGACCGATGCCAGTGCCGGAGACAAGAAAGCCGCCATCGATATGATCGCCGCGCGCGGAAACCGCGATGCCTTGACGATCCTGACGGCAGCCATGGACAATGCCCCGGACGAATTGAAGCCGTCCATCGAGCAAAGCATCAGTTCCATCAAAGGCAGCCTTGCCCTGTGGGACGTGGCGCAAAACGTCTGGTACGGACTGTCGCTCGGATCGGTGCTGCTGCTTGCGGCCATCGGTCTTGCCATCACCTTCGGCGTCATGGGCATCATCAACATGGCGCATGGCGAAATGGTCATGCTTGGCGCCTACACGACCTATGTGGTGCAGCAGACGGTCGCTTCCGTCGCCCCCGGCATCGCCGATTATTCGCTGGCCTTTGCGGTTCCTGCGGCTTTCCTGTTTACCGGCCTGGTCGGTGTCTGCATCGAGCGCAGCGTCATTCGCTGGCTCTACGGACGGCCGCTCGAAACGCTGCTTGCCACCTGGGGCATTTCGCTGATCCTGCAGCAGGCGATCCGCACCCTCTTCGGCCCCACCAATCGCCAGGTCGATAATCCAAGCTGGATGTCGGGCGTCTTCGAGGTTGGCGGCCTTGCCATCACCTATAACCGTATGTGGATCATCGTCTTTTCGCTCGGTGTCTTCGTGGCGCTGCTCTTGCTGCTGAAACGCTCCAAGTTCGGCCTGCAGATGCGCGCCGTCACGCAGAACCGGCGCATGGCATCCTCGATGGGCATTCGCACACCCTGGGTCGATGCACTAACCTTCGGTCTTGGTTCCGGCATTGCCGGCATGGCGGGCGTGGCGCTCAGCCAGATCGACAATGTCTCGCCCAATCTCGGCCAGAACTACATCATCGACAGTTTCATGGTCGTGGTGTTCGGGGGCGTCGGCAATCTCTGGGGCACGCTGGTCGGCGCGCTGACGCTCGGCATCGCCAACAAGTTCCTTGAGCCCTATGCCGGCGCGGTGCTCGGAAAGATCCTCATCCTCATCTTCATCATTCTCTTCATCCAGCGGCGGCCGCGCGGCCTGTTCGCGCTCAAGGGAAGGGCGGTCGAACAATGATCACGCAAATGCTTTTCATGAGGCACGAGAAGAAGACGCTCTGGGCCGTTTTCCTGATCCTGCTGGCCGCAGCCCTCGTGCCGCTTGCCAATCTGCTCATCCCCGAAGGCAGTGCTTTCCATGTGCCCGGCTATCTCGTGCCGCTGCTTGGCAAGTATCTGTGCTATGCGCTTCTGGCCCTGGCGCTGGATCTCGTCTGGGGCTATTGCAGCATTCTTTCGCTCGGCCATGGCGCGTTCTTCGCGCTTGGCGGTTATGCCATGGGCATGTATCTGATGCGCCAGATCGGCGATCGCGGCGTCTACGCCAATCCGCTGCTGCCGGATTTCATGGTGTTCCTCAACTGGCAGGAGCTGCCCTGGTACTGGTATGGCTTCGACCATTTCGCCTTTGCGGCGCTGATGGTTGTTCTGGTGCCCGGTCTGCTTGCCTTCGTTTTCGGCTGGTTTGCCTTCCGCTCCCGCGTCACCGGCGTCTACCTGTCGATCATCACCCAGGCGATGACCTATGCACTGCTGCTGGCCTTCTTCCGCAACGAGATGGGCTTCGGCGGCAATAATGGCCTCACAGATTTCAAGGAAATCCTCGGCTTCAACATTCAGGCGGGTGGTACGCGGGCAGCATTGTTTGCCGCAACCGCGATAGCGCTCGCGTTGGCCCTGGTTTTGAGCTCCGCCATCGTCCGCTCGAAATACGGCAAGGTGCTGGTCGGCGTCCGCGATGCCGAAAGCCGGACCCGGTTCCTGGGCTACCGGGTCGAGAACATGAAGCTGTTCATCTTCACCATCTCGGCGATGATGGCCGGTGTGGCCGGTGCGCTCTACGTGCCGCAGGTCGGCATCATCAATCCCGGCGAATTCGCCCCGGCAAACTCCATCGAAGTGGTGATCTGGACTGCGGTCGGAGGCCGCGGCACGCTGATCGGGCCGATCATCGGCGCCATTCTGGTCAATTTCGGCAAAAGCGTCTTTACTGCCGCCTTTCCGGAATTCTGGCTGTTCGCCCTCGGCGCCCTGTTTGTCGCGACGACGCTGTTCCTGCCCAAGGGCGTCGTCGGCACGGTCCAGCAATTCCTTGCCCGTCGCAAGGAACAGAAAAAGGCCGATGCTGTCGAACAGGCCTATCAGGACAAGGCCACTGCGAAAGCGGAAAGCCAGATGACGACGCTCGAACCCCAGGCTGCGGAGTAAGATCGATGGACGAAAAGACCTCCCGCAGCCTTCTCTATCTCGACGGCGTGTCGGTTTCCTTTGATGGCTTCAAGGCGCTGAATTCGCTGTCCTTCGTGGTCGAGCCAGGTGAACTTAGGGCCATTATCGGCCCGAACGGGGCCGGTAAGACGACGATGATGGATATCATTACCGGCAAGACCCGGCCGGACAGCGGCCAGGTCTTCTTCAACGGCGATATCGACCTCACCAAGAAGGACGAGGCGGATATTGCCCAGCTTGGCATCGGCCGCAAGTTCCAGAAGCCGACGGTGTTTGAAAGCCATACGGTCTGGGACAATATCGAGCTGGCGCTCAACCGGAAACGCGGCGTGTTCTCGACGCTGTTCTACCGCCTGGCGCCTGCCGACAAGGCGCGCATCGAGGACATTCTCGAAACCGTGCGCATGACGGCGCGCAAGGACGATCTCGCCGCCAATCTCTCGCATGGGCAGAAACAGTGGCTGGAGATCGGCATGCTTTTGGCGCAGGAGCCGAAACTGCTGCTGGTCGATGAGCCGGTGGCCGGCATGACCGACGCGGAAACCGCCGAAACCGCCATCCTGCTCAAGGAAATCGCCAAGACCCGTTCGGTCGTCGTCGTCGAACACGACATGGGCTTCATCCGCGATCTCGGCGTCAAGGTGACGTGCCTGGCGGAAGGCTCGGTGTTGGCCGAAGGCTCGATCGACTTCGTCAGCAACGATCCGAAAGTGATCGAGAATTATTTGGGACGGTGACGATGCATTACAATGTTTCGATGTTCGACGTTCAGAGTATGCCGCTTCTACCCCCCTCTGTCGCTTCGCGACATCTCCCCCTCAAGGGGGGAGATCGTTCTTTTCCCACATGCGCTCATAAGCGGGTGGTAATCTCCCCCCTTGAGGGGGAGATGTCGGCGTCGCCGACAGAGGGGGGTATGCTCTCCGCAAATGTGAAAGGTGCAGCATGCTGACCGTCGATAACATCAATCTGCACTACGGTGCGGCCCAAGCTCTTCGTGGCGTCTCCATCACCGCTCCGATGGGTAAGATCACCTGCGTGCTTGGGCGCAACGGCGTCGGCAAGACCAGCCTGCTCAGGGCGATTACCGGCCAGCATGGGCCGAGTGCGGGAACGATAACCTTCAACGACGCCGTGCTCAACGGCATGGCACCCTATAACCGGGCCAAGCACGGTATCGGTTTCGTGCCGCAGGGCCGCGAGGTCTTTCCGTTGCTGACGGTCAAGGAAAATCTGGAGTCGGGCTATGCGCCGGTGGCGCGCAGGGACCGGTTCATTCCCGAGGATATCTTCAACCTGTTTCCGATTTTGCGCACCATGCTCGGGCGGCGGGGTGGGGATCTTTCGGGCGGGCAGCAGCAGCAGTTGGCGATTGGCCGGGCTCTGGTGACGCGGCCGAAAATTCTGGTTCTGGACGAGCCGACCGAAGGCATCCAGCCCTCGATCATCAAGGATATCGGCCGGGCGATCCAGTATCTGCGCGATTCCACCGGGATGGCAATTCTGCTTGTGGAACAATATCTTGACTTCTGCCGGGAGCTTGCAGACCATGTCTACATCATGGATCGGGGCGAGATCGTGCATGAAGGCCCGGCCGAAACGCTGGATACGCCGGAAGCACGCCGCCACCTGACGGTTTGACGGCGGATATAAATGGCTGAGGCAGCAGGTATCGCTCCGCAAAGGGCATGGGGCAAGGGACGGCTGGTGGCAAAGCCGTTTGCGGGGCGCACCCGGCTGGCCGAATTCTACCAGGAAGGTTGCGCCAAGATCCGGCTGCCGGAGACGTTCAATGCGACGATGGAAGCCGTACTGATCAACAGTTCCGGCGGGCTGACCGGTGGCGATCATATGGAATGGTCGTTTGCCGCCGGCGAGGGCACGCATCTGACCCTGACCACGCAGGCCTGCGAGAAGATCTACAAGGCGAGCGCAGGCACCGCTGATGTGACCGCGCAGATTTCGGTCGGCGCGGGAGCAACAGTGCATTGGCTGCCGCAGGAAACCATCCTGTTCGATCGCGCTTCGCTGTCGCGCAGGCTTGAGGTCGATCTCGCTGAAGGGGCTGAATTTCTGGCTGTCGAGGCCGTGCTTCTCGGCCGCAAGGCGATGGGCGAGGCGATGCGCGAAGGCCTGTTTCAGGATCGCTGGCGCATCCGCAAGAATGGAGTTCTGTTGCATGCCGAAAACCTCCGGCTCTCCGGCGATATCGCCGGCCTGACGCAGGAATTGGCGGTGCTCGGCGGACAGGTGGCTTTTGCAACACTCTTCTATACGGGCGCTGATTGCGAGCAGCAGGTCGACACGCTGCGCAGCCTGATCGGCGGCATTGGCGGCGGCGTCAGCCGCTATCAGGTGGCGGGCGAGGACAAGCTGATTGCCCGTCTCGTTGCACCTGATGGTTTCGCTCTGAGAAAAATCCTCATCCCGGTCATTTCGCACTTGCGCAAGGGCGCCTCTGTGCCGAAAGTCTGGAACCTTTAATCGACACGCAAGCCTGGTGACCGCGCATGAACCTGACACCCCGTGAGAAAGACAAACTGCTGATTTCGATGGCGGCCATGGTCGCCCGCCGGCGGCTGGAGCGCGGCGTCAAGCTCAATCATCCCGAAGCGATCGCACTGATCACCGATTTCGTCGTCGAGGGCGCCCGCGACGGCCGCTCGGTGCCGGACCTGATGGAGGCGGGCGCCCACGTCATCACCCGCGCCCAGGTGATGGAGGGCATCCCCGAGATGATCCACGACATCCAGATCGAGGCGACCTTTCCGGACGGGACCAAGCTGGTCACCGTCCACGAACCCATTCGCTAAAGGAACGGCCATGCTGCAACTGAGACCCAATTGCGAATGCTGCAACAAGGACCTGCCGCCCGGCAGCCGCGAAGCGATGATCTGCAGTTTCGAATGTACCTTCTGCACGCAGTGCGTTTCCGAGGTTCTGGACGGACAATGCCCGAACTGCGGCGGTGAACTTGTCCGCCGCCCGGTCCGTCCAGCCGCCAAGCTCGGCAAGTTTCCGGCATCCACCGAGCGGGTCTTGAAGGCCGAAGGCTGTGCGCCGATCAAGGCTGCCTGAACAGGAGAGACGATACGATGATCCCCGGTGAAATCCTTGCGGCAGATGGCGAGATCGAACTGAATGCCGGGCTGGACACAGTCTCGCTGGAGGTTTCCAATAGCGGCGACCGTCCGGTACAGGTTGGCAGCCATTATCATTTTGCCGAGACCAATGCGGCGCTGTTGTTCGATCGCGCGGTGGCGCACGGACGGCGCCTCGATATTCCGGCCGGCACGGCCGTTCGCTTCGAGCCGGGGCAGACCCGCAGCGTCACGCTCATTCCGTTTGCAGGCAAGCGCGAGGTCTATGGTTTCCGCCAAAAGGTCATGGGAAAATTATGAGGCGGGGGCTTCCCATGCGGCTGATGGCGTCGAGGTGCCCGTGACGGTGGGCCGAACCGTCATGATCGTTGGAAATGGCCCAGTACAGGAGGGTGCTGCTGCGGTTATCGATGCGGCCGATCTGGTCATCCGCTTCAACGACTGCCGCTCCTGCGGCGCGGGTGGAGATAAGACGGATATCGTCGCCGTCTGCAATACCGGGCGCCCGGCTTTGGCAATGCTGGGTGGCGGCGCGTGGAAGACCAATGCGGCGGTGCGGCAGGCGAGCTCGATCTGGTGCGTTCGCGATGCCGAAAAATTTCAGACGCTGCGGCAGCAACTGGCCGTGACACACCCGGATCTCGATGATCTCTGCGACGACTATACCGATGGTTTTCGCACCTTTGCCAAGGCGACCGGGCGCACCTTCCATACGGTTCCGGCATCGACGCATGAGGGTGTCGATGCCGGGCTGAAACAGTTCGATGCGGGCGCCTATGTCGTGCCGAGCAGCGGTCTGATTGCGATTGCCGAAGTGCTGGAACATTGGCGCCAGCCGGGCGACCGCGTCGTGCTTGCCGGTTTCGGCCATGCCGGCTGGCAGTGGCACCCGTTCGCGGCTGAAAAGGATCTGGTCGAAGACTATGTTTGCCAAGGGAGGCTGGAGCGTCTCGATCCGTCCATTGCTTATTCTCGCGTGAATCCTTACATTTTGACAGAAAGGTAAGGCGGTAAAAATGGCGGAATCTGCGAAAATCACTTCGAAAAACCAGATCACACTCCCTGCTCGTGTCCGCAAAACGCTTGGGATCGGCGTGGGCGACAAGGTGGATTTTGTTGCGACGGCCAACGGCACTTTCGAGCTGCGGTCGCGCAAGGAAACGCTTGCCGGCTTGCGCGGCGTGATCAAACCCGATCAGCCCATATCGGGCGCGGACATCGAAGGCTGGATACAGGAAGCGCGCTCGGCGGGCGGGAAAGTCAGTGATGATTGGAGTTGATACCAACGTCCTGCTGCGCTGGTTGATCGACGCGCAGATGGTGGATGACGATGCACCGGATCAAACACGCGTTGTTGAAGACTTGATCCTTCAGAGCGGAGAACAGTTTTTCGTCAATCATATCGTCATTGCAGAAACGATATGGGTGCTGCGAAACAAGGTGGGTCAAAAGAAGAATATCATACGGGATGTCGTCGAGCGGATTTTGCATTCGGCCAATGTTGTTGTCCTCGATTCCGATACCGTCAGCAGCGCCTTGAATACATTTATAAATTACCCGGGTGATTTCTCTGACCATCTTATCGGAGAGGTCAACAGGAAAAACGGTTGTCGAACGACAATGACTTTCGACAAGGCAGCATCGAAATCTCCCAATTTTTCTGAACTTAAGAGGTAGAGCATGTCCTACAAAATGTCGCGCGCGGCCTATGCCAGCATGTTTGGTCCCACCACCGGCGACAAGGTTCGGCTGGCCGATACCGAACTGTTCATCGAGGTGGAGAAGGATTTCACCACCTATGGCGACGAGGTGAAATTCGGTGGCGGCAAGGTGATCCGCGACGGCATGGGCCAAAGCCAGGCAACGCGCGCTCAAGGAGCGGTCGATACCGTCATCACCAACGCGCTGATCGTTGATCATACGGGCATCGTCAAGGCCGATATCGGCTTGAAGAACGGCCGCATTGCGGCGATCGGTAAGGCCGGCAATCCGGATACCCAGCCGGGCGTGACCATCATTGTCGGTCCGTCCACCGAGGTAATCGCCGGCGAGGGCAAGATCGTTACGGCGGGTGGCATGGACGCGCATATCCATTTCATCTGCCCGCAGCAGATCGAGGAAGCGCTGATGTCGGGCATCACCACCATGCTCGGCGGTGGTTCCGGCCCGGCGCATGGGACGCTGGCAACGACCTGCACCGGTGCCTGGCATATCGAGCGGATGATCGAGAGTTTTGACGGCTTTCCGATGAACCTGGCGTTGGCCGGCAAGGGCAATGCCTCGCTGCCGGCGCCGCTTGAGGAAATGATCCTGGCCGGTGCGTCCAGCCTGAAGCTGCACGAGGACTGGGGCACGACGCCGGCTGCCATCGACAATTGCCTGTCGGTTGCCGATGCCTTTGACGTGCAGGTGATGATCCACACCGATACCTTGAACGAAAGCGGCTTCGTCGAAGATACGATTGATGCCATCAAGGGCCGCACGATCCATGCTTTTCACACGGAAGGCGCCGGTGGCGGCCACGCGCCAGATATCATCAAGATCTGCGGCCAGTCGAACGTCATCCCGTCCTCGACCAACCCGACCCGGCCTTACACGATCAACACGCTGGCCGAGCACCTCGACATGCTGATGGTCTGCCATCACCTGTCCCCGTCCATTCCCGAAGACATCGCCTTTGCCGAAAGCCGGATCCGCAAGGAAACCATCGCGGCCGAAGATATCCTGCACGACATCGGCGCCTTCTCGATCATTTCCTCCGACAGCCAGGCGATGGGCCGTGTCGGCGAGGTGGCGATCCGCACCTGGCAGACGGCCGACAAGATGAAACGGCAACGCGGACGGCTGGCGCAGGAGACCGGCGAAAACGACAATTTCCGTGTCCGGCGCTATATTGCCAAGTATACGATCAACCCCGCGATCGCGCAGGGGCTTTCCCATGAAATCGGCTCGATCGAACCCGGCAAGCGCGCCGATCTGGTGATCTGGAACCCGGCCTTCTTTGGCGTGAAGCCCGACATGGTCATTCTCGGCGGCATGATCGCGGCCGCTCCGATGGGCGATCCCAATGCTTCCATCCCGACGCCGCAGCCGGTGCATTACCGGCAGATGTTCGGCGCCTTTGGCAAGGCAAGGACAAATTCCTCCGTCACCTTCGTGTCGCAGGCCTCGCTCGATGGCGGTTTGCAGGCGCGCCTTGGCGTCGCAAAGCAACTGATCGCGGTAAAGAACACCCGTGGCGGCATCAGCAAGGCCTCGATGATCCACAACAGCCTGACGCCGCATATCGAGGTCGATCCGGAAACCTATGAGGTCCGCGCCGATGGCGAGCTTTTGACCTGCGAACCCGCGACAGTGCTACCGATGGCGCAGCGCTATTTCATGTTCTAGCGCGGTTGTTGATCGAGAAAGAATGCCGATGTCCTGGAGACGGCCCTTGCGCTGGCTGGCTGCCGTCGTTTTCACGGCCGCCTTTGCCGTGGTTGCCGGGACGTTCGTGCCGCGGCCTTTGTGGCCTGCGGCGAAAGCCGATACGGCGACGGGGGAGACGCATCGGATCCTTGTGCTTGCCAATCCCATCCACACGGACATTGCCATTCCCATCAATGCAGAAACACTGGCCCGCTTTCCGTTTCTCGGTGAAAGCGGCATGCCGGTTGCGCATCCGGATGCGCGCTGGCTGGTGTTTGGCTGGGGTGGGCGGGCGTTCTATATCGAAACGCCGGCTTGGTCCGAGCTGAAGCCGGTGCCGTTGTTCAAGGGGCTGACGCTCGATCGCTCCGTCATCCATGCCGATGTTGCCGGAGAGATCATCGAGCCTGCCGATCATATTGTCAGCTTCGAGATCGGCACGGAGGGATATCAACGCCTGCTGTCGTTCATAGAGGCAAGCTTTGCGCCGGTGGATGGGCGGATTAAGGCAATACCCGATACGGCCTATGGAGAGAACGACCGTTTCTTCGAGGCCAATGGCTGGTTCAGCGCTGTGAGGGGCTGCAATACCTGGACGGCAAAGGCGCTGCGCGAGGCAGGCTTGCGGACAGGCTGGTGGAACCCGTTGCCGGTTTCCCTATCGGCATCGCTGAAGCTGTATAATTGAATTCATTCGATTTTCGTCCCAAGGCTTAGACATGCGCGCGGTGCAGGTCAGCCATGCACGGCGTGTTTTTCGTGCCCTTTGTGCTGCATCGCAGCAGGAGTTGCTGTAGAAAATGGTTCACCTCCTGTGCCGGGTTCCTCCCAAGACCTGCCGCGCAGGGCGTTTGTCTTTCAAGGAGTTTTCATCATGATCATTGGCAGAAAAGTGCCGTCCGTAACCTTCCGCACGCGCGTTCGCGACGAGGCCGTTGGCGGTGCCAATCCATTCCGTTGGCAGGATGTTTCGTCCGCTGACTATTTCGCTGGCAAGCGCGTTATCCTGTTCTCGCTGCCGGGCGCCTTCACGCCGACCTGCTCGACCTTCCAGCTTCCCGATTTTGAAAAGCTGACCGCCGATTTCCGTGCCGAGGGCATTGACGAGATCTACTGCATCTCCGTCAACGACGCCTTCGTCATGAATGCCTGGGGCAAGTCGCAGAATCTCGAAAACGTCAAGCTCATTCCGGATGGTTCCGGCGAGTTCACCCGCAAGATGGGCATGCTCGTTTCCAAGGACAATCTCGGCTTCGGAATGCGCTCCTGGCGTTATGCCGCCGTCATCAATGATGGCGTCGTCGAGCAGTGGTTCGAGGAGGAAGGCTATTGCGACAATGCCGACAGCGATCCATACGGCGTCTCGTCGCCGCAGAACATCCTTGGCGCGCTGCAGTCGGAAAAGATCGCGGCCTGATTTCTGGCCTGCGTGATCTTCTTGAAGTCCGGCGCCGGGCCTGTTTGGTCTGGCGCCGGATTTTTTTGTTGTTACAGTGGCATGAATGAACTTGAAGGCGCGCTGAATGCCCTATCGCTCGACTGAGATCCTGTCACCCGGCCCGGCCGGCAAGACACCGCTTCACACCATCGCGCTCACCCATGATCAGCGGCATCTGCGCCGCAAACTGCTGCATCTCGACAATGACGATGTGGTGATGCTCGATCTCAAGGAAGCCGTCATGCTGGCCGATGGCGATCTTCTTGTGCTCGATACCGGCGACCATGTGCGCATCGCAGCCGTCGCCGAACCGTTGTACGACATCCGTCCGCGCGATCCGCTCCACCTGATCGAACTTTCCTGGCATCTCGGCAACCGGCACCTTGCAGCCGAAATCCGGCTGGACCGGATCCTGGTCCTGCGCGATCCGGTGATCAAGGCGATGCTGGAAGGTTTGGGCGCGACGGTGGGGGAGGTGACGGAACCGTTCCAGCCGATGCGCGGTGCCTATCATGGCTCCGGCGGCCATTCGCATGGACATGGCAGCCACCATCACGCCCATGACTGAGCGTGATGGCACGCAGGCGCTGTTGCGGCTGGTGACATGGTTGTCGCCCGCCTTTCCGGTCGGCGCATTCTCCTATTCCGGCGGGCTTGAACAGGCTGTTCATGACGGTCTGGTCGCCGATGCGCCGGGGCTTGCCCGATGGCTGCAGGCGCTGATCGAGCATGGTTCGAGCTGGAATGATGCCGTGCTGTTGGCCGAGAGCTATCGTGCCTGTGGCGATGCGCCAAGACTGGCGGTGCGGGAACTGGCGGAAGCGCTGGCCGGATCGCGCGAGCGGCACATGGAAACGATGCTGCAAGGGGAGGCCTTTCTGACGGCCGCTGCCCATTGGCCGCATCCGCTTTTGAAGACGTTGACCGGTGCCATTGCCTACCCAGTTGCTGTTGGCGCGGTTGCGGGTGCGCATCGCACCGGGCTGGAGCCGGCGCTTGCGGCTTACCTGCATTCCACCGCGTCCAACCTTGTCTCGGTGGCGATCCGTTGCGGAGTCACCGGACAGACGCATGGCGTCGGTGTGCTGGCCGAACTGGAGCCTATCATTGCCGAGACGGCAGTAAAGGCTTCGCAGAGCACGCTGGACGATCTCGGCTCCGCCACCATCACCGCCGATATTTCGGCGCTGCGCCATGAGACTTTGCATGCGCGGCTCTTCCGGTCCTGACGGTTTCGAGCCCGCTTTCTTGAAAGGAATGTTGCGATGAAATCTGCCAATGGTCCCCTTCGCGTCGGCATCGGCGGGCCGGTCGGTTCCGGCAAGACGGCGCTGACCGACAAGCTGTGCAAGGCGATGCGCGAACACTATTCGATCGCCGTCGTCACCAACGACATCTACACCAAGGAGGATGCCGAGGCGCTGGTGCGCATGCAGGCGCTGCCGTCGGACCGGATCGTCGGCGTCGAGACCGGCGGGTGCCCGCATACGGCCATCCGCGAGGATGCGACGATCAATCTGCAGGCCATCGCCGATCTCAACCGCCGCATTCCCGATCTCGACGTCATCTTCATCGAATCCGGCGGCGACAATCTTGCAGCGACCTTTTCGCCCGATCTCGCCGATATCACCATCTATGTCATCTCCGTCTGCCAGGGCGAGGAAATCCCGCGTAAGGGCGGCCCTGCGATCACCCGTTCGGACCTTTTGGTTATCAACAAGAAGGATCTGGCGCCCTATGTCGGCGCCGATCTCGATGTCATGGAGCGTGACGCCAGCCGCATGCGCGCCGATCGGCCGTTCGTGTTTTCCGACATGAAGCGCGGCGAGGGCGTCGAAACGATCGTCGATTTCCTCAGGGTCGAAGGCGGGCTGTAGAGGTCGCGATATTCCAGAACGCAAAAGCCCGGCCGCATGCTTGATGGGGCCGGGCTTTTTCATGCGAATTGCTGGAGCAATTATTCGGCTGCGAGCGCCGGATGGTTGATGACGTTGCCGCCGCGTTTGGGGCCTTCAAGCTTGTTCAGGCGCTCCTGCAGTTCGTTGATCGTCTTGCTCTGATCGGTGACAATATCGGTGAGTGCTGCATTTTCCAGCACTTCCGTTTCCTCATCCTTTTTGCCGACGAAGCGGCCGAAGATCTTGCCGAGCAGGCGGGACAGGTCGTCCATGATCAGGAAGAAGGCCGGCACGACGACGAGTGAGATCACCGTCGAGACGATAATGCCGCCGATCACCGCGATCGCCATCGGCGCGCGGAACGAACCGCCTTCGCCAACGCCCAGCGCCGAGGGCAGCATGCCCGCCGACATGGCGATCGATGTCATGATAATCGGCCGTGCGCGTTTGCGTCCGGCTTCAATCATCGCTTCCGTCCGCTCCATGCCGCGATGCATCATCTCTATGGCGAAATCCACCAGCAGGATGGCATTTTTCGTGACGATCCCCATCAGCATCAGGATACCGATCAGCACCGGCATCGACATGGCGTTTTGCGTCAGGATCAAGCCGATCGCCACGCCGCCGATAGCGAGCGGCAGCGAGAACAGGATCGTGAAGGGCTGGATGATGTTCTTGAACAGAAGGATCAATACCACCAGCACCAGCATCAGGCCGAGCAGCATGGCATTGGCGAAACCCGCTTCCATTTCGGCTTGAACTTCGGCGTCACCGCTTTCGAGGAACTCGACGCCAGCTGGCAGCTTGGTTTCCTTGGCTATCTCCTTGAAGCGGTCCGAGGCCGTGTTGAGGGCCACGCCGATCGGCAGGTCCGCACCCATGGTGACGACGCGGTTGCGGTCGTAGCGCTTGATCGAGCTTGGGCCTTCCGAATAGTTGATATCGGCCACGGTGGAGATCGGCACCAGCGCACCGGCGGCTGTCTGGACTTTCAAGTTGCGGATGGCGGCGAGATCGGTGCGGAAATTCGTATCCACCTGGACACGGATCGGAATCTGCCGGTCATCGAGCGAGATTTTTGTCAGCGCCGCATCGATATCGCCGATCGTGGCGACGCGAACGACGTCGGCGATCTGCGATGTCATGATGCCGAGACGCGACATCTGGTCGGGGCGCGGACGGATCTGCAGTTCAGGCCGCGGCAGGGCGCCGTCGGGGCTGACATTGGCGAGCAGCGGCTCGTTGCGCAGATTGGCTTCCAGCATGGCGACGGCCGTGTCGAGGGCGGCGTCGCTCTTCGAGAGAAGATTGAACGACAGGTCCCGTTCACCACGGTCGTTCAGCTTCAGGATGCGGACGTCCGGAATGGAGCGGACGGCGGCATAGACCTGCTTTTCGATCTCAGCCTGCGGGATGATGCGGCCGGCCGGGGGCAATTTCGGCAGATACTGACCGATCACCGGTATGCGGCCGAAAACGTCGTTGACCACCTTGTTGAGAAGCGAATGGTCGAGCTTTTCCAGCATGATGGTAATCGACGCGCGGCGCAGTTCGAGGTCACCCTTCGGCGAGGCGCCGCCAAGGACGAAGATGCCTGCCACGCCGTCGAGATCCTTGATCCGGGCGTAGATTTCTTCCGTCGTCTTGTCGGTGTCTTCCAGTCGTGCATCCGGCGGCAATTCGACGGACAGGACGATGCGCGACGCATCTTCCGTCGGCAGGAAGCTGCCTGGTACGGTCATCAAAAGCATGACCGATCCAATGACGAAGCCGATGGCGGCCAGCATCGTGGCGTAACGCATATACCAGCGCCGGGTCGTCGTGCTGACCAGCCAGGTATAGCCGCGCATGATCGCGCCGTCGCTGTCATCGTGATGACCGTCGCCGTCGCTGGATTTCATCAGATAGGCGGCCATCAGCGGCGTGATCAGCCGCGCGACCATCAGCGAGAAGAACACCGAGACCGCGACCGTCAGGCCGAACTGGATGAAGTACTGTCCGGGAATGCCGGGCATGAAGGACACCGGCACGAACACCGCGATGATCGTGAACGTCGTCGCGATCACGGCAAGACCGATTTCGTCGGCGGCTTCGATCGCGGCCCTGTAGGGCGTTTTGCCCATCTTGATATGCCGGGCAATATTCTCGATTTCGACGATGGCGTCATCGACGAGAATGCCGGTCGCCAGCGTCAATGCGAGGAAACTGACCAGGTTCAGCGAGAAGCCGAGCATGTCCATGACCCAGAAGGTCGGGACGGCTGACAAAGGCAGGGCCATGGCCGAGATCAGCGTTGCGCGCCAATTGCGCAGGAACAGCATGACCACGGCAACGGCAAGCAGGGCGCCTTCGAGCAGCGTATGGATCGCGGCCTCGTAATTGCCATAGGTGTAGTAGACCGAATCATCCACCAGCTCGATCGATACGTCCGGGTTTTTCTCCCGCAGTTCCGTCAGCGTCCTGCCGACGGTTTCGGCGACGGAAACCTCGCTTGCTCCCTTGGAGCGGAAGACGGCGAAGGTCACGACCGGCGTGCTGTTGAAGCGCGAAAACGACTTCGGTTCCTCGTAGGTGTCGGTCACCTTGCCGAGTTCGGAAAGGCGGACGAACCTGCCGTTCGGCATGGCGATCATGGTGTTCGCCAGGCCTTCGACGGAGCGTGCGTCGCCGAGCGTGCGGATCGCCTGCTCGCTACCGCCGACCTGACCGCGGCCGGAGCCGAGGTCGGTGTTCATCTTGCGCAGCTGGTTGTTCACATCAGAAGCGGTGATGCCGTAGGAATTCAGGCGGGCATCGTTGAGTTCGACGCGGACTTCGCGGTCCGCCCCGCCGTAGCGGTCGATCCGGCCGATGCCGGATTTGCCTTGGAGCGCGCGCTTGACCGTATCATCAACGAACCAGGAAATCTCCTCGAGCGTCATCCCTGGCGAGGAGACGGCAAAGGTCTGGATCGCCTGACCTTCGACATCGACCTTGGAGACGATCGGCTCTTCCACCGAGGCCGGCAGATCGCCGCGGATGCGGTCGATCGCGTCCTTGGTGTCCTGAACGGCCTGGTTGGTCGGCACGTCCATCATGAACATCACGGCGGTGTTGGAAACCCCGTCGCTGATGGTGGATGTCACGTGATCGACCCCGGAAATACCGGCAACGGCATCCTCGATTTCCTTGGTGACCTGCGATTCAAGCTCCGCCGGTGCCGCACCGCTCTGGGCCACGCTGATCGAGACGATCGGCACGTCGATGTTGGGGAAGCGGGTGATCGGCAGCGTGTTGAAGGATGAATATCCAAGATACATCAACAACACGAAGGCGAGGATCGGCGCAATCGGATTGCGAATTGCCCAAGCTGAAAAATTCATGCCGCTCTTCCCGTCAATTGGTCGCCGTGGCGGCGGATGTCACCGGATTGATCTTGTCACCGTCGCGCACATACGCGCCGGCCTTGGCCACCACCCTGTCACCGGGCTTCAGACCCGTGGTGATCTCGATGAATTCACCGTCCTGAATGCCTGTCGTCACTTTTGTCAGGTGAACAACGCCATCATCAACCCTGCGCACGATCGTCTCTTTGCTGCCAACTGTAACGGCCGTCAGCGGCAGGACGATGGCCTGTTTTTCTTCGACGATGATCTGGGCGTCGGCATACATGCCGACCCGGGCTTTTTGCGGCTCATTCAGCGAAATGTAGACGGCGCCCAGGCGGGTCTGCGCGTCGATCATCGGTGAAATCAGCCGGATTTTGCCGTCGATCCTGGTCTTGCCGTCGGCCAGCGTCACCACGGCTTTCTGGTCGATCGCCAGCTTGATGAGGTCGGCCTCGTTGATATCGGCGCGCATTTCCAGCGCGCCGTCGCGAATGATGGTGAACAGCGGTTCGCCGGTGCCATTGGCGATGGCGCCGACCTTGGCGGTCTTTGCCGACACGATGCCGCTGACCGGAGATTTGACCTCGGTGCGGGCGAGGCGCAGGTCCAGGTCCGACATCTGGGCTTCGACAACCTTGATATCGGCCTTGGCGACGGCGATGAACTGTTCGGCCGAGTTCACCCGGGCAAGGGCGGCTGTTGCAGCGGCCTTTTCCTGATCCCGCTGCGCGGTCGAAATGGAGCCCGCTTCGGAAAGCTTGCGCGACCGCTCGCTGACCCGCACGGCTTCTTCGGCATTGGCCCGCGCTTCGGCAAGCTGTGCCTCGTATTGTGCGAGCGAAGCGTTGGCCTTGGCCAGGCTTGCGGCGAACTGGCTTTTCTGCAGAATCAGCATGTCCTCGTTGAGGACGACCAGCGTGCTATCGGCTTCCACCCGGTCGCCGACATCGGCGTTCAGCGTACGGATCGACAATCCATCGACCTGCGGCGAGACATAGGTCTCCTCCACGGCCTTGATGGCGCCGGTTGCAACGACACGATCGACGAGCGGTTTGTTCTCGACCTCGGTCACGACGATGGACGGCAATGTCTGGGTCCCCTTCGGCGCGGCGGCCTCCTGCGCCAATGCCGTTCCGGACAGCAAAGTCAGCAGCAGGGCAGTGGAAATTCCAAACGCAAACGTCTTGTTACGGGCCATCGGCTACTTTCCTTAAATTCCGGATAATCAGTTCACTGTCGCCGAAAACCTTGCGAGAAGGGATGTTCGCCGTCATGTGCAGGAAGGGGAGGAAACACCGCGTCGATTGCAAATACGTTACGCGTAAATTTTTTTCCCCGCATCCTCCTCAGAATGCCTCGGGCTCTATTTAGTTAGGCCCTTTCGGCTATGCAAGATGATAGAAATAAAGAATGGTGCCTCATTATTTTATTTGTTAGGTGCCATCAATGCAACTTGTGTTTTATGTCTTTTTGTTGCCCAGACGTATTTGCCAAGTGTTGCAAATGAGAAACGCGCGGGACTAGCCCGCGCGCTTCAGCCTTCAAGAGATTGTAAAAACGCCTATTTGAGAGCGGCGTCGGTAATTTCGTGGGTGAACGCGCCGGTGGGTTCCTTGCTGATAACGGGATCGGATCCACCCTTCAGAAGGGAATCGACTGTGCGTTTATAGTCGGAGTCGTCCAATGCGCCATTGGAGCCTGCCGTCAGTTTGGCAACTTCGCTCATCATGCGCTTCTGGTGTTCTTCCGTCTGAGCACCCGTGGCATCGTTTTCAAGGACGATCCCGGCTGCTTCGTCGGTGTGCTCCTCGGCATATTTCCAGCCCTTCATCGAAGCGCGGACGAACTTGACCATCCTTTCCTTGAATGCCGGATCCTTGAGCTTGTCTTCAAGGACGTAGAGGCCGTCTTCCAACGTGGCAACGCCCTGATCCTGATACTTGAAGACGACGAGGTCCTCCGGCTTGATACCGGCGTCGATGACCTGCCAATATTCGTTATAGGTCATGGTGGAGATGCAGGCCGCCTGCTTCTGGATCAGCGGATCGACGTTGAAGCCCTGCTTCAGGACAGTAACGCCTTCCGGGCCGCCATCGGTCTTGAGACCCAGCTGGCTCATCCAGGACAGGAACGGATATTCGTTGCCGAAGAACCAGACGCCGAGCGTCTTGCCCTTGAAATCGGCAGGGGAGGCGACACCGGATTCCTTCAGGCAGGTCAGCATCATGCCGGAGGACTTGAACGGCTGGGCGATGTTGACGAGCGCCACGCCCTTTTCGCGGGTCGCAAGCGCAGACGGCATCCAGTCAACGACCACGTCGGCACCACCACCGGCGATGACCTGCGGAGGCGCAATGTCAGGGCCGCCCGGCTTGATCTCGACATCGAGGCCTTCGGCTTCATAAAAGCCCTTGTCCTTGGCAACGTAATAGCCGGCGAACTGGGCCTGCGTGACCCATTTCAGCTGCAGTACCACCTTTTCGGCGGCCATCGCATGGAATGCGGACAGCGAAAAGGCGCTTGCCAGCAGCAATGATGCAAGTCTCGTCTTCATGTCAGTTCCCTTTTTGTTATGCCGGGCCCGACGCGAGCCGGCGGCTTTTTTGTTGTGCCCGCCCACCACGGACGGGCATTTCTTAGGCCGTCCGTGAATTTCGCACGGACGGATGCCAGAACGTGACAGCCCGCTCGATGAGCGCGACTATCCCGTAAAAAGCGGAGCCAGCCACCGCCGCAACGGCGATTTCGGCCCAAACCATATCGACATTCATGCGCCCCACCTCGGTGGAAATCCTGAACCCCATGCCGACGATCGGGGTGCCGAAGAATTCAGCGACGATGGCACCGATCAGCGCCAACGTGGAGTTGATCTTGAGCGCATTGAAGATGAAAGGCCATGCCGCCGGCAGACGCAATTTGACCAGCGTCTGAAACCAGCTTGCGGCATAGGTGTGCATCAGGTCTCGTTCCATCGAACTGGCTGCAGCCAGCCCCGACACCGTGTTCACCAGCATCGGGAAGAAGGTCATGATGACCACCACCGCGACCTTCGACTGCCAGTCGAAGCCGAACCACATGACCATGATCGGCGCGACGCCGATGACGGGCAGGGCGGAGACGAAATTGCCGAGCGGCAAGAGTCCCTTTTGCAGGAAGGGCGACCGGTCGATGGCGATGGCGACGAGAAAGCCGAGACTACAGCCGAGCGCATAGCCGATGATCACGGCCTTCAGGAAGGTTTGCTGAAAATCGGCCCAGAGTATCGGCACCGAGTTGATCAGCCGTGTCCCGATCATCGAGGGCGGCGGCAACAGGACCGATGGAACGTTGAAACCTCGGACAATGCCTTCCCACAGAACCAGGATGCTGACGCCGAACAGCAGCGGCACGGCAAGGCGGACAGCCCGGTTGGCGGGCACGTTCCTGAATTTGCGGCGCACCAGCCATTCATTGGTTGCCCAGGCGGCGAGCCAGAAGGCGATGGCGCCGGATAGAACACCGTAATTCATGGCTTCATCCCCATGCGCTTGAGGACGGCGGTGTGGGCAAAGCCGACGATGATCACCAGGGTCGCGGCAAGGGCCGCTGCCATGAACAGAGCCGACCAGATCTGCACCGTCTGGCCGTAATAGGAACCGGCAAGCAGGCGGGCGCCGAGACCGGACACCGCTCCGGTCGGCAGTTCACCGACAATGGCGCCAACCAGCGAAATGGCGATGGCGACCTTTAGCGAGGCGAACAGATAGGGCATGGACGACGGCCAGCGCAGTTTCCAGAAGGTTTGTGCCGGGCTGGCATAATAGGTGTGCATCAGGTCGAGCTGGATCTGCTCCGGGCTGCGCAACCCCTTCACCATGCCGACGACGATCGGAAAGAAGCTGAGATAGGTGGAGATCAGCGCCTTCGGCAGCAGCCCGGATATGCCGATGGCATTGAGCACAACGATGATCATCGGGGCGATGGCAAGGATGGGGATGGTCTGGCTGGCGATCACCCAGGGCATCAGCGAGCGGTCCATGGCGCGGTTGTGGACGATGCCGACGGCGAGCAGAATGCCGAGCACGGTGCCGATGCCGAAGCCGAGCAGCGTCGCCGAGAGCGTGATCCACGCATGGTAGACGAGGCTGCGCTTGGAGGTGATCGGCATCAGGAATGTCGTATTCCAGATTTCGGCGATCACCTGATGCGGGGCGGGAAGCACCGGGCGTTGCTGGAACATGGTTCTCGGCAGGATTTCCGAGAAAGTGATTTTTGTTCCGGCGCGGGCAGCCGTATCACGCTCGAACGGCGTATTGAGGAAGACCACCGCGACATACCAGATGGCGAGGACAACAAGGAGGATGACCCCCACCGGCATGATCCGGTCTTTGAAAAGGTTCGGCTTTTCCATGCTCAAGCCTTCCCTCCCGTAGGCATCAGCATCAGCCCCATCGACACAACGCCCAACGCGACGCCGGCCAGTTGCGGCAAGGTCATGCGCTCGCCGAAGACGGCAAAGGCGATGACATTGACCAGAAGCAGCTGGGCGATGGCCGATGCCGAAATGGCAAGCCCAAGCCCACCCTCGCGCATCAACCGCACCATCATCAGGTTACCCAGGCAATAGAGGCCGAGCGAGAACAGCAGGATCAGGATGTTGTTGCTGGAGACATAGTACCGCGATGCTGTTGCGGCGCTGAGGAAAATCGCCATGGAGGCGGAGAGCCAGAGGATGAAGGAGAGGTTCATGATAGACACCTCATCGGGGTGTGGCACCCCCCTCTGTCACTTCGTGACATCTCCCCCACAGGGGGGGAGATCGGGAGCAAGCTGCCAGCCTCCATTTCTACTTCGGACATAGAGTGTTTTGAGAGATGAGCACGGGAAAAGAATGATCTCCCCCCTTGTGGGGGAGATGTCACGAAGTGACAGAGGGGGGTATTCCACGGCACAATTGATCTACTCATCATAGCTATGCCCCGCCCTCAGTCCCTCGCGCACGCGATGGGCGATCTGTAGGAATTCCGGGGTTTCGCGGATGCCGAGGGGGCGTTCCCTGGGCAGGGTGGATTCGATGATGTCGGTGACGCGGCCGGGGCGGGGGCTCATGACGACGATCTTGGTGGAAAGATAGACGGCTTCGGGGATCGAGTGGGTAACGAAACAGATCGTCTTGTTGGTGCGGTCCCACAGTTTCAGCAGTTGCTCGTTCAGGTGATCGCGAACGATTTCGTCGAGTGCGCCAAACGGCTCGTCCATCAACAGAAGATCGGCATCGAAGGCGAGCGCACGGGCGATCGAGGCACGCTGCTGCATGCCGCCCGAAAGCTGCCAGGGGAATTTCTTGCCGAAGCCCGTCAGGTTCACCAGCTCCAGGGTGCGGTCGATCCGGGCCTTCCGGTCGGCGGCGCTATAGCCCATGATTTCCAGCGGCAGGGCGATGTTCTTTTCGATGGTGCGCCACGGGTAGAGCGCGGCGGCCTGGAAGACATATCCGTAGGAGCGGTTCTTGCGGGCGTCTTCCGGCGTCGTGCCGTTGACGGTGATCGAGCCGGAGGTCGGTTTTTCCAGATCGGCGATGACGCGCAGGAAGGTGGTCTTGCCGCAGCCGGAGGGGCCGATGAAAGAGACGAAATCGCCCTTGTTGACGTCGAGATCGACGCCGGTCAGCGCGTTGACGGGGCCGTCATTGGTCTCGAAGGTGAGGCCGAGATCGCGCGCCGAAACGACGGATGCTGGTGTGGTTGTCATTGTATCCGGTGCGCTCCGCCCTGAATGCCATTGCCTGGAAGATTGATGTGACGTCATCCGGCTTTTTGCCTCCGATAGTCGTACTTCATATTTTTTGAATGGGGTATGCAGAGCGCGATATTGCTGCCCGGGACATGCGGAAAGGTCTGCGGGACCCGCCCCTGTGTGCGGTGACCGCGCACGCCCATCCGAACGCGCAGGAGAGCGTTGTGATGGTGCCGGAGGTGAACGCTCCCATTCCGCTGTAATTCTGGTGTTGCGTGGGTCTGACCGTCATGCCGCCCTTGGCCCGCCGGCCGGCGACAGAGTGCTATGCTGGACCGGGGGCGGCTCATTTGCATTTCTTCAGCGGCCCCCAGCGTGTCCCGTCCTTGAAGGCGATGGTGTAGTCCTGGCGCGTCCGCAGGATTTCGACGCTCTCGTCAGCTTCGCCGCTTTCGCCCTCAGCGCTGCAGGAGACTGTCGCGGCAAAGGATGTGCCGGTCTTCGTCACCGGTCCCTTGAAGCTGCAATAGGATGCCGCCGTGGTGATGCCTTCGTTGGTCAGCAGGAAAAAATTGTCCGAACCGGTGGATTCGCCGGTCTTGGAATAGGCGCACCCATCCTTATTGCCATAATCGCCGTCGAGAAACGTCTGGCTCGCAATGGCGGCTCCGGCCGTTGCGAGGCTGGTTACCAGCAACACAGCAATGCGGGTTGCGGCGTTCACCCTCACACCCCGCTTGCCGGGATGCCGGTGCGCTGGACTTTGCGCGGTGCGGTAATGTCCTTCCAGGTCGAGAGCGCCTTGTTGACGGCGGTAAAGGGTTCGCGGCTGACGAACTTGCCCTGGCCCTCGCGGGTCTTGACGGTGGATTCCTCGATGGCAACGATGCCACCCGTCAGCGTGTAGCGCGGCAGGCCGGTGACCTGCTTGCCTTCGAAGACGTTGTAGTCGATCGCCGATTGCTGGCTTGCAGCCGAGATGGTTTTCGAACGCTTCGGATCCCAGACGACGAGATCGGCATCGGCGCCGACCAGGATTGCGCCCTTTCTCGGATACATGTTGAGGATCTTGGCGATATTGGTCGAGGTGACGGCGACGAACTCGTTCATGGTGATGCGGCCGGTGGCGACGCCATTCGTCCAGAGCATCGGCATCCGGTCTTCAAGCCCGCCGGTGCCATTGGGGATCTTGGTGAAATCGCCGACGCCGAAGCGCTTTTGTGCCGTCGTGAAGGCACAGTGATCGGTCGCGACCACCTGCAGGGAACCGGCGGCAAGACCAGCCCAGAGACTGTCCTGATGCTGCTTGTTGCGGAACGGCGGCGACATGACGCGGCGGGCGGCATGATCCCAGTCGGGATTGGCGTATTCGCTCTCGTCCAGCGTTAGGTGCTGGATCAGCGGCTCGCCATAGACGCGCATGCCGTTTTGCCGGGCACGGCGGATGGCCTCATGGGCCTGTTCGCAGGATGTGTGCACCACGTAGAGCGGGCTGCCGGCCATGTCGGCGATGATGATGGCGCGGTTGGTGGCCTCGCCTTCGACGGCGGCAGGCCGCGAATAGGCGTGGGCTTCCGGGCCGTTGTTGCCGTCTGCCAGCAATTTCGCCTGCATCTGCGCGACGATGTCGCCATTTTCCGCGTGCACCATCGGCAGCGCGCCGAGTTCGGCGCAGCGCTGGAACGAGTGGAACATCTCGTCGTCATCCACCATCAAGGCGCCCTTGTACGCCATGAAGTGCTTGAACGAGTTGATGCCCTTGTCTTGGACGATGGTTTGCATCTCGTTGAAGACCTGTTCGCCCCACCAGGTGATCGCCATGTGGAAGGAAAAATCGCAATTGGCCCGCGACGTCTTGTTGTCCCACATGGTCAGCGCTTCGAGCAGCGACTGGCCGGGAGCGGGCAGGGCGAAATCGACGACCATGGTCGTGCCGCCGGAGAGTGCCGCGCGCGTACCGCTTTCGAAATCGTCGGAGGAATAGGTGCCCATGAACGGCATTTCGAGATGGGTGTGCGGATCGATGCCGCCCGGCATGACATAACAGCCCGTCGCGTCCAGCGTCTCATCGCCCGAGAGATTTGGCCCGATCTCGACAATCCTGCCGCCATCGATCTTGACGTCGGCCTTGTAGGTGAGGTCGGCGGTGACGATGGTTCCGTTTTTGATGACTGTGGTCATGGTTTCTCTCCGATCCTGAAATTTTATAGCTCTCTCACCATGGTAGGCAAACCAGATCGAAAGTGCTCGATAGCCTTCTCAATGAAATTGTAGGCTTGATCCTCAGAAATGCCCCCGGCTTCCGGCCAAGTGCCGTAATGTTCTTGGTAAAACCACGCCGGCGTCCGGATTACATCCGCGTCCCCAATGTGCATTTGCCAACTGTCACCACGAGATCGAAAATAGAACTCTTTGCCATCAACGAGTCCATAAGCTTGTATTGGTGCTATGCCCCCGGCTATTCCCACCAACGCGCCTGGAATCTCCCGCCCAAGATATATGCGCCGGGCAAACAGTTGCCCTTCGCCGTGATGTATTGTCAGTAAACCAGTCTGGGGCGGCTGATAACGCCAGAAGCTTGGTATGGCCTCAAGCTTTACGTGGTCGCCGTTAAGGGTGACACCGACATATGCGACGCGGATGGCAGGCACGTTCTCCCACGGTCCCTCGGTCACGATAGCGCCGACCGATTCCGCAAAGGCTATATCGGCCGCGTTCTCGGCTGCGCGGGTTGCCCAAATGCGCTCCAAGGGTCCCTTGAGATGGATGTCTTCGGCCGTCTCAGAGGCAGGGGGCCTGTCCGATGCGTCTGAAGAATTCACCCCACAATCCCCGCCGTCTCTACCACCGCATGGAACAGCACATCGCATCCCGCAGAGGCCCATTCCTTGGAGATTTCCTCGGCTTCGTTATGACTCAAGCCTCCGACGCACGGGCACATGACCATGGTGGCGGGCGCCACCTTGGAGGCCCAGCAGGCGTCGTGGCCGGCGCCGGAGATCAGGTTCATGTGGCTGTAGCCGAGTTTTTCGGCGGCGGTGCGCACGGCAGTCACCAGCGTCGGATCGAAGGTCACAGGCTCGAAATGGCCGATGGCTTCGATGGAGCAGCCGACACCGAGCGCGTCGGTGATCTTCGGTGCTTCAGCCTCGATCTTGGCGCGCATGCGGTCGAGCTTGGCCTTGTCGGGGGAGCGGATATCGACGGTGAAGACCACCTTGCCCGGCAGCACATTGCGGGAATTCGGCGAGAAGAACACCTGGCCGACGCCGCCGACGGCGCCCGGCTGGTTTTCCATGGCAACGCCCTGAACCATCTCAACGATGCGCGCCATGGCAAGCCCGGCATTGACGCGCAGGTTCATCGGCGTCGAGCCGGTATGGGCCTCGCGGCCGGTCAGCGTAAACTCCAGCCACCAGAGGCCCTGACAGTGCGTCACCACGCCGATGGTCTTTTCTTCCGCTTCGAGGATCGGGCCTTGTTCGATATGATATTCGAAATAGGCGTGCATTTTTCGCGCGCCGACCTCTTCGTCGCCCTGCCAGCCAATCCGCTTCAGCTCGTCGCCATAGGTCTTGCCCTCGGGATCCCGACGGCCATAGGCGTAGTCCAGTTCGTGGATGCCGGCAAAGACGCCGGAGGCGAGCATGGCGGGTGCGAAACGTGCGCCCTCTTCATTGGCCCAGTTGGTGACGACGATCGGGTGTTTTGTCCGGATGCCGAGATCGTTCATGGTGCGCACGACTTCGAGCGCGCCGAGCACGCCAAGCACGCCGTCATATTTGCCGCCGGTCGGCTGGGTATCGAGGTGGCTGCCGACATAGACGGGCAGGGCGTCGGGATCGGTGCCGGGGCGCGTGGCAAACATCGTGCCCATCTTGTCGACGCCCATGCTCATGCCGGCGTCTTCGCACCATTTTTGAAACAGGTGGCGGCCTTCGCCGTCTTCGTCGGTCAATGTCTGGCGATTGTTGCCGCCGGCAATGCCAGGGCCGATCTTGGCCATATCCATCAGTGAATCCCACAGACGGTCGGCGTTGACGCGCATGTTCTCGCCCGGTGCATGAGCCATGACGGTTCTCCTCATTCTTTTTAAGGGAGGCAGATTTGGCTGCGCATCCCGTCGTTCCCGTGGTCAAATCGGGGCATCTGGTTTTTTCGATTGCCCTGCGATCAGCCGTTGCGTTTGCGTTTGAACTGACTGATAATTTGACCGGTTGGTAAAACATTACAACTTCCGTTGCCGCACTCAAGGTGGAAAAACAGAAAAAACGTCAGCGCCGTCCGAATTTTTGGATCCTGCTGTTTTCGGACGTTTTAAAGGCCGCGCGCCGGTGGCGATTGCTGAGAAGACTGGGGGAAAGATGGTACTTCCGAGGGCAGCCCGAACACAAAGGCGAACCCGCATCCAGGAGGAGAAGGAAGAGCTGATTCTGGAGGCGGCGCTGGATGTGTTCGCCACCCACGGTTTTCGCGGCAGCACCATCGACCAGATCGCCGATGTGGCGGGCATGTCGAAGCCCAACCTGCTTTATTATTTCCGCACCAAGGACGCGATGCACAGGGCGCTGATCGACCGGGTGCTGGACAGCTGGCTCGATCCGCTGCGCGAGTTCGATGCGGAGGGGAGCCCGGTTTCGGAAATCCGCAGCTATATTCGGCGCAAACTGGAGATGGCGCGGGATTTTCCGCGCGAAAGCCGGTTGTTCGCCAATGAAATCCTGCAGGGTGCGCCGCACATCGAAGATGAGTTGAAAGGCCCTTTGAAATCGCTCGTCGATGAGAAGGCCGAGGTGATCCGCAGTTGGGCCAAGGCCGGCAAGATTGCCAAATGCGACCCCTATCACCTGATCTTCGCCATCTGGTCGACGACCCAGCATTATGCGGATTTCGACGTTCAGGTGCGCGGGGTGCTCGGCGAGGAGCGCTCGGGCGAGGGGCGTTTCGAAGATGCGGCGCGATTTCTCGAGCAGTTGTTCGTCAGCGGCCTGGAAATCAGGGACGGCAGCACCTGACCGACGACGATCCACATTCAGCTTGTCAGACCGCCGGGCTCTCCGGCTGTTTTCCTGCTGCGAGCATGGCTTCCACCTCCTCCGCGTTCTCGACGATCAGCGTTTCGAGCGTGCCGGCGCGGCCGCGAATGGAGATGTTGTAGCTTTCCCGGTTGTCCACCTTCAGCCCGGCATAGCGGACCAGATCAGCGGAAACGGCAAGCTGTGCGTCATATTCCTTGGCAAAGCCTTCCAGGCGGCTTGCCGCGTTGATCGTGTCGCCGACAGCGGTCAGCGACGAGGCCTTGCCGTAGCCGATCTGGCCGATAATCGCCGGACCGGCATGCATGCCCATGGCGATGCGCAACGGTTTGTCCAGTTCGCTCATGAAATTGCGGTTGAGCACATCGATCCCCTTGGCGATGCGCGCCGTCGCCGTCAGCGCCTGGGCGCAGGCTTCCTCGATGCTGTTATTCAGCCCGAAGATTGCAAGCGCGCCATCACCGATGAATTTGTCGATGACGCCGCCCGACTCTTCCACCGCTTCCCCGATGGTCTCGAAATAACGGTTGAGCAGGAAGACCGTATCAAAAGGCAGCTGTTTCTGGGCAAGCAGGGTGAAATCACGAAGATCGCAAAACAAGACGGCGATGTGACGTTCGCGGCCGGCGGCCTGCTGCTCTGTCGGTTGAGCTTTCAGGCCGACATTGTCGCCGCCCAGGATGGGGGAGATCGACAGATTGTGGCTCGGCCGCAGCTGGCAGGCGAGGCGCACATTGTCGGGTGCGCGGATACGCGTCAGCGTGGCGCGCTCGGCATCGCTGGCCGGGGGCTGCCGCTCCAAACCTTCCGTCACCCGGACGCGGCAGGTGGAACAGCGTCCACGTCCGCCGCAGATCGACAGATGCGGGATACCGGCGGCACGGCTTGCCTCGAGCACACTGAAACCTTTTGCGACCGAGATGGCCCGGTCCGGATAGGTGACGCGAATTTTTCCGCGCACCGGAATGGCGCGCAGGGTCAAGGTCCCGGCGATCATTGCGATCAGGCCGGCAACGATGGACGTCCTGATTTGCCCGATCATTTCGGGCGGGGTGCGGTGTGGCATAAACCAGGTTGTCGATGGCAGCCCGACCTCCAGCGATCGGGCGCCGACGGCAAAACCGAGCAGAGCGAGCATCGGAACGAGCACGGCGAAGGAATAGAAAAACAGGAAATAGCGCGGATACCAACTGCGGCCCCTCATCCAGAACCAGGCGCCCAGACACCCATGCGTCCATGCGAAAATCAAAGCCAGCGATTGCCGTGTCGCGTTGAAGGGGTTCGACCAGAGCGCTGGCAACACTTGATAATAGCCGTCGCCGTAACCCGTGAGCATCCACTCGACCCGCGTGCTGACCACATGGCTTACGATGAGAAAGGGAAAGGTGAGGCCGAAGATGATTTTCAGCGCTTCCCGCACCGGCATGCGCAGAGTCTGGCGGCGATAAAGGCTTTCAAGGGCGAGCACGAAGTGCACGAGCAGCGAACCGTACAGGAGCACCGTTACCGGCCAGCTGCGCCAGACAGAGTTGAAAATCCGGCGCGCCGCTTCCATGGCTTCGACGGAGATAAGACCCAGGGCGTGGTTTGAAAAATGCGTGAGCAGAAACAAGCCGAGGCATGCGCCCGTCAGGAGATGCAGCCTTTTGCGGGTACGTGAGGAGGCGATCTTCAAGCAGACATCCGGTGTTGGCGGCAAAGCCGCATCTTCGTCCCTTCTTATTGACGAGTTCGCGGTAAGGGGCAACGCACGTTTTTGTGGACGCACCGTTGCCATGCCGTGCGCAATCGGCAGTCTGCCGGCACTGTCTTGAAATCCGCTGCATTTCGCGGCGCTGACCGACGATCAGCCGCCCTGCGTTTCGGCGGGGCGGCTGATATTCTTGCAGAGGAAGATTATTCGGCGGCCTGACGGGCCATCGGGTTGTTCGGGTGGGTCGTCCAGTTGGCATAGTTCGGATCGACCACCTTGCCGGTGCGCTCGTCGAGCATTCCGGGCTCCAGACCCACCATGGTGATGCAGTCCTGCACGGGACAGACGTTGACGCAGAGATTGCAGCCGACGCATTCGTCTTCCATCACCTCGAAATGCCTTTTGCCATCGACAAACTGGGTGATCGCCTGGTGCGAGGTGTCCTCGCAGGCGATGTGGCAGCGGCCGCACTTGATGCAGGAATCCTGGTCGATCTTTGCCTTGGCGATGTAGTTGAGGTTGAGATACTGCCAGTCGGAGACGTTGGGCACGGCGCGGCCGCAGATATCGTCGAGGTCGCGATGTCCTTTTGCGTCCATCCAGTCCGAAAGCCCGGTGATCATCTCCTGGACGATCTTGAAGCCGTAGGTCATGGCTGCGGTGCAGACCTGCACGTTGCCGGCCCCAAGCACGAGAAACTCGGCCGCGTCCCGCCAGGTGGTGATGCCGCCGATGCCGGAGATCGGCAGTCCGTAGGTTTCTGGATCGCGGGCGATCTCGGCCACCATGTTGAGCGCGATCGGCTTGACCGCCGGGCCGCAATAGCCGCCGTGACTGCCCTTGCCGTTGATCGATGGTTCCGGCGAGAAGGTATCGAGATTGACCGAGGTGATCGAATTGATCGTGTTGATCAGCGAGACGGCGTCGGTGCCGCCGGATTTGGCGGCGCGCGCAGGCTTGCGGATGTCGGCGATGTTCGGGGTCAGCTTGGTGATGACCGGCATGCGGGTATACTGCTTGCACCAGCGCACGACCATCTCGATATATTCCGGCACTTGTCCGACCGCAGCACCCATGCCGCGTTCCGACATGCCGTGCGGACAGCCGAAATTGAGCTCGATGCCGTCAGCGCCGGTTTCTTCGACCAGCGGCAGGATCGATTTCCAGGCGTTTTCTTCGCAGGGCACCATGATCGAGGCGATCAGGGCCCGGTCGGGCCAGTTCATCTTCACCTGCTTCATTTCGCGCAGGTTGGTATAGAGGTCGCGGTCGGTGATCAGTTCGATATTGTTGAGACCGAGCAGACGGCGGTCGGCGCCCCAGATGGCGCCATAGCGCGGGCCGTTGACATTGACGACCGGCGGGCCTTCCTCGCCCAGCGTCTTCCAGACAACGCCGCCCCAGCCCGCCTTGAAGGCGCGCTCGACATTGTAAGCCTTGTCGGTTGGCGGTGCCGAAGCCAGCCAGAAGGGGTTCGGAGACTTGATGCCGACGAAGTTGTTGCGCAGATCAGCCATGGTTCATTCTCCCCTTCAAGCGACGGCAACGGCCGGCTGCGATGCAGCGGCGAGCACGTGGTTGATCGATTCGGCGGCGTCGCGGCCCATGGCAACAGCGGAAACCGTCAGGTCCTCGCCGCCCAGCACACAGTCGCCACCCGCCCAGACACGGTCGAGCGAGGTGCGGCCTTCGCCATCGACGACGATGCGGCCGGACTGCAGGGTGATGATGCCGAGACCGTCGGCCTCGAACATCTGACCGATGGCTTTGAGCACATGATCAGCGGTAATCACGCCGGTCTCGCCAGTTGTCGTCAGCCGGCCGTCGGCAATGGCCGTATAGTCGAGTTCGATCCCGGCAACCTTGCCATCACGGGCAATGATGCGCTTGGGCTGCAGCCAGTGTCGGATGGTCACGCCCTTGGCGGCAGCCAGATCCTGCTCGAACACGGAGGCGTTCATATGCTCTTTGCCGCGGCGATAACAGATGGTCACCTCCTCTGCGCCGAGCAGCTTGGCCTGAACGGCCGCATCGACGGCCGTCATGCCGCCGCCGAGCACCACGACGCGGCGACCGATGGCGATGTCGGCCTTGGTTTGCGATTGGCGCAGTGCCGCGATGAAATCGACGGCATCCTCGACACCTTCTGCGGTTTCGCCTTCGGCCCTCAGCGCATTGACGCCGGCAAGGCCAAGACCGAGAAACACCGCATCATGCTTGGCCAGCATGTCGCTCAGCGAGAAATCACGTCCGAGCATCATGCGATTGCGGATATCGATACCGCCGATGGCAAGCACGTAATCGACCTCGGCCTGGGCGAAATCATCGACGGCCTTGTAGGTGGCGATGCCGTATTCATTGAGGCCGCCTGCCTTTTCACGGGCATCGTAAATGGTGACGTCATGGCCCTTGACGGCCAGGCGGTGAGCGCAGGCGAGCCCGGCCGGGCCGGCACCGATGACGGCGACGGATTTTCCGGTCGGTGCGGCACGCTGGTAGAACTGCCGGTTTTCGCGCATGGCGATATCGGTCGCATAACGCTGCAGCCGTCCGATCTCGACCGGCCGGTGCTCGGCCTCGTTGCGCACGCAGGCCTGTTCGCAGAGCGTTTCGGTGGGACAGACGCGAGCGCACATGCCGCCGAGGATGTTCTGGTCGAAGATGGTGTTTGCCGACCCGATGGGGTTTCCAGTCGATATCTGCCGGATGAACAGCGGGATATCGATGGAGGTGGGACAGGCCGTCATGCAGGGCGCGTCGTAGCAGAAGTAACAACGGTCGGATGCGACCAGTGCTTCATGCTCGTCCAGCGGCGGGTGCAGATCGGAAAAATTCTTCTCGTATTCGACGGGTGACAGGCGCCCGCTCAGTATTCCAGTTTCAGTCGTTCCCATTTTTTGCTCCCAAATGTCGCGCCTCAGGATGTTGAAACGGTAACACGCTTTATTTTTTTATCAAACGGTAAAATTTTAAAATGAAAATCGCTGGAATCCCAGCATCGTAGGGGTTTCAAGGGGGCTGAAAAGGCAAGTCTTATGGTCTGTGTTTGACAGAAGCCTGGAAAAAGTGTCAGCACATCGTTCAGGGAGTACGGACAATGGCGCGCAGACCGGACGGTAATAACAGGCTCGATGACGCCGCGCGTGCGGGCTGGCTCTATTATGTCGCCGGGCGTACGCAGGACGAAATTGCCTCCACGATGGGCATCTCGCGTCAGTCGGCCCAGCGGCTCGTTTCTCTGGCAATGGCCGAACGTCTGATCAAGGTTCGCCTTGACCACCCGATCGCGGCCTGCCTGGAACTCGGGCTTCGCCTCAAGGAAAAATTCGACCTGTGGCAAGTGGACATCGTGCCGAGTGACCCCGGGTCTTCATCGACGACGGTCGGCATTGCGGAAGCGGGGGCTGCCGAGATCGAGCGCTGGCTGAAATCGGTCGATCCGATCATCCTGGCGATCGGCACGGGGCGAACGCTGAAGGCGGCGATCGACCAGTTGCCGGCGATGGAATGTCCGCAGCATCGCATCGTCTCGTTGACCGGCAATATCGGTCTGGATGGATCGGCTGCCTATTACAACGTCATCTTCTCGATGGCGGATGCCGTCAAGGCGCGGCATTTTCCGATGCCGCTGCCGGTTCTGGTGTCTTCACCGGAGGAGCGGGCGCTGCTCCACAATCAGGCGCTGGTCAAATCTGCCCTGCAGCTCGGTTCCGAAGCCAATGTCGCCTTTGTCGGTGTCGGTGAACTCGGCCAGGACGCGCCCTTGTGCGAGGATGGCTTTTTGGCGCGCGACGAGATGATGCAGCTGATGGACGAGGGGGCTGCGGGTGAAATCTGCGGCTGGATGTTTGATCGCGACGGGCGGATGCTGTCCGGCAGCATCAACGAGCGTGTTGCCAGCGTGCCCTTGCCGTCGCGTGATTCGGCGACCGTCATCGGCATCGCCAAGGGCCAGCGCAAACAGGTTGCTTTGCGGGCCGCGCTGACGGGGCGAGTGATCAACGGCTTGATCACGGACGAGGCAACGGCCCAGTTTTTGCTCGCCAATTGAGCGTCTAGACAGAAATTTTCACAAGCAAAATCAAACAGGCCATCGGACGTTTCTGCACTGCAGCAACGAATGCCGATTGACATTTTTCGCGGATATGTGAGTAATTGCCCACGAGCAAGGCAAATGCTCATAACTCTTCTGGGAGGAAGATATATGAACTTGAAAACTTTCCTGCTGGGCACATGCTCGGCAATCGTCATCGCGGGTTTCGCCCAGGCAGAAACCCTCACCATTGCCACGGTGAACAACAGCGACATGATCCGCATGCAGGGGCTGACGGACGATTTCACCAAGGCCAACCCCGACATTCAGCTCGATTGGGTAACGCTCGAGGAAAACGTGTTGCGCGAACGCGTCACCACGGATATCGCCACCAAGGGCGGCCAGTACGACGTGCTCACGATCGGCACCTATGAAGTTCCGATCTGGGCCAAGCAGGGCTGGCTCCTGCCGCTCGACAAGCTCGGCGCCGACTACGACGTCGACGATCTGCTGCCTGCCATCCGCTCGGGCCTGACCGGGGAGGACGGCAAGCTCTACGCTGCACCGTTCTACGGCGAAAGCTCGATGGTCATGTACCGCAAGGACCTGATCGAAAAGGCCGGTCTGAAGATGCCCGATGCCCCGACCTGGGAATTCATCGGTGAGGCAGCCCGCAAGATGACCGATCGTGCCGCCGGCATCAACGGCATCTGCCTTCGCGGCAAGGCCGGCTGGGGCGAAAACATGGCGTTCCTGACCGCCACCTCCAACGCCTTTGGCGCACGCTGGTTTGATGAAAAATGGCAACCCCAGTTCGATCAGCCGGAGTGGAAAAACGCGCTTGAGATGTATGTCAAGCTAATGAACGATGCCGGACCCCAGGGTGCTTCGTCCAACGGCTTCAACGAAAACCTGGCGCTGTTCCAGCAGGGCAAGTGCGGCATGTGGATCGATGCCACTGTCGCCGCGTCCATGGTAACCGATCCGAAAGGCTCCACGGTCGCCGACAAGGTCGGCTTCGCTCTGGCTCCGGATACGGGCCTTGGCAAGCGCGGCAACTGGCTGTGGGCATGGAGCCTTGCCGTTCCGGCAGGTACCCAGAAGGCGGAAGCTGCCGAGAAGTTCGTGTCCTGGGCAACCAGCAAGCACTATCTCGACGTGGTCGCTGCCAAGGAAGGCTGGGCAAACGTTCCTCCGGGTACTCGTACCTCGCTCTACAACAACCCCGAGTACCAGAAGGCGGCGCCGTTCGCCAAGATGACGCTCGAAAGCATCAATGCCGCCGACCCGAAGAACCCGTCCGTCAAGCCCGTGCCTTACGTCGGTGTTCAGTTCGTCGCCATCCCGGAATTCCAGGGTCTCGGCACGACGGTCGGTCAGCTGTTCTCGGCGGCTCTCGCCGGTCAGATGACGGTTGATGATGCGCTGGCGCAGGCACAGCAGGTAACCACCCGCGAAATGACCCGCGGCGGTTACATCAAGTAGGTTCCTTCCCAAGGACAGGCAGCCCGGACTACCATCCGGGTTGCCAACTCTAACCTGGCGTCGTCCGCTGTGAAGTCTATTGGTCACCGCGTCTGACGTCAGGCTTTTCCAAAAAGACGACCAAGGCGGCCGGCTTGCTGCCCTCCCGGCGGGGCGGGTGTCCGGACCGGCATCAGAGGGAGGGTGTTGAAATGGCTACGCAGAATACGCGGGCGCTTGCGCGCTGGATGATGGCCCCGTCTGTCGGGCTTCTCCTGATCTGGATGATCGTGCCACTGGCCATGACGCTGTGGTTCTCGTTCCAGAACTACAACCTGCTCAACCCCGGCAATGTCAGTTTCGCCGGCCTGTTCAATTATCAGTATTTCTATGCGGATCCTGCTTTTTTCCAGTCCATCTGGAACACGCTGCTCATCGTGGGCGGCGTGCTTTTTATCACGGTCATCGGCGGCGTCGCCATTGCGCTGATGCTCGATCAGCCGATGTGGGGGCAGGGGCTTGTCCGCATCCTGGTGATCTCACCGTTCTTCGTCATGCCGCCGGTTGCGGCGCTGGTCTGGAAGAACATGATCATGCATCCGCAATATGGCGTGTTTGCAGATATCAGCCGCTTCTTCGGACTGCAGCCGATCGACTGGTTCGGTCAGTATCCTCTGTTTTCGATCATCATCATCGTCGCCTGGCAATGGCTGCCGTTTGCAACACTGATCCTTTTGACCGCCCTTCAGTCGCTTGACGGCGAGCAGAAGGAAGCCGCCGAAATGGATGGCGCCGGCTTCGTCAACCGCTTAATCTACCTGACGGTGCCGCATCTGGCCCGCTCGATCACCGTCGTCATCCTGATCCAGACGATCTTCCTTCTGGGGGTCTATGCCGAAATCCTCGTTACCACCAATGGCGGCCCGGGTTACGCATCGACCAACCTGCCGTTCCTCATCTACCGCACCGCTCTGCTCGGCTACGACGTCGGCGGCGCTTCGGCCGGCGGCATCATCGCAGTCATCCTCGCCAATATCGTCGCCTTCTTCCTGATGCGCGCCGTTGGCAAGAACCTCGACAAATAGTTAACGCAGTTCCTGACGGAAAACCGCTTCACACTTTTCCTGGAACAGCTTTTTAAGGGAGGCAAGACCATGGCACGTGCCGTTTCGACCAGAAGAACCGTCTTCTTCACCATCGTCGCCTGGATCATCGCACTCGTGATCTTCTTCCCGATCCTTTACACGATCATCACCTCGTTCAAATCCGAGACCGAGGCGATCCAGGGGTTTAATCTCGTTCCCTCGGGCACGGTCGAAAGCTACGGCGCCGTGCAGGCCCAGAGTAATTATTTCAAGTTCTTCCTGAACTCGGTCATCCTGTCGCTTGGCTCGACGCTGCTTGCGCTGCTGATTTCGGTGCCGGCCGCATGGTCGATGGCCTTTTCGCCGACCAACAAGACCAAGGACATCCTGATGTGGATGCTCTCCACCAAGATGATGCCGGCTGCAGCCGTCATGGTGCCGATCTATCTGCTGTTCCGCGACTTCGGCTTGCTCGACAGCCGCTTTGGCCTCACCGTCATGCTGACGATGATCAACCTGCCGATCGTCGTTTGGATGCTCTATACCTACTTTCGCGAAATTCCCGGTGAGATCCTGGAAGCCTCGCGGATGGATGGTGCATCGCTCTGGGGCGAGATCGTCTACGTGCTGACGCCCATGGCGGTGCCTGGTATCGCCTCGACCATGCTGCTCAACATCATCCTTGCCTGGAACGAAGCGTTCTGGACGATCCGGCTGACCACCACCAATGCGGCGCCGCTGACGGCCTTCATAGCCTCGTTCTCCAGCCCGCAAGGTCTGTTCTGGGCAAAGCTGTCGGCAGCTTCGACCCTTGCCATCGCACCGATCCTGATCATGGGCTGGTTCTCACAGAAACAACTTGTCCGCGGCCTGACTTTTGGCGCCGTGAAGTAACGCACAGAAAAGACTTGGGAGGCACGCATGGGCAATATTCAGCTGAAAAAGGTCAACAAGAGCTTTGGCGCGACGCAGGTCATTCCCGGTATCGACCTGACGATCAACGAGGGTGAATTCGTCGTCTTCGTCGGTCCTTCGGGCTGCGGAAAATCGACCTTGCTGCGCCTGATCGCCGGCCTTGAGGATACGTCGTCGGGCACGATCGAGATCGACGGACGCGACGTCACGGGCATGGCGCCGGCCAAACGTGGACTGGCCATGGTGTTCCAGTCCTACGCGCTCTACCCACACATGACGGTGCGCAACAATATCGCCTTCCCCCTGAAGATGGCGAAGATGGATCAGGGTGCGATGGACAAGAAGGTGACGGAGGCGGCGCGCGTCCTCAACCTCACCAACTATCTCGACCGGCGCCCCGGCCAGCTTTCCGGCGGCCAGCGCCAGCGTGTTGCCATCGGCCGTGCCATCGTGCGCGAACCCTCGGCCTTCCTGTTCGACGAGCCGCTCTCCAATCTGGACGCGGCCTTGCGCGGCACGATGCGGCTGGAAATCAGCGAGCTGCATCATCAGCTGAAGACGACGATGATCTACGTCACCCACGACCAGGTCGAAGCCATGACCATGGCCGACAAGATTGTCGTGCTCAACGCCGGCAATATCGAACAGGTCGGTTCGCCGCTCGATCTCTATCACCGGCCGGACAATATCTTCGTCGCCGGCTTCATCGGTTCGCCGCGGATGAACTTTGCGACCGGCGAATTCTCCAAACCGTACAACGCACATACGATCGGTGTTCGTCCGGAGCATCTCAAACTCTCGACCGAATCCGGCGCTTGGCGTGGCACCGTCGGCGTCGCCGAACATCTGGGATCGGATACCTTCCTGCACATTCATGTCGATGGCATCGGGCTGGTGACAGCCCGTGTCGGCGGCGATTTTGCAGTCAAGCATGGCGACAAGGTCTTCCTCACACCGGAAGAGGGCCGCGTGCACAAATTCACGGACAAGGGACTGGCAATTCGATGACACGGCTCAAAGGTAAAAGCGCTCTGATCACCGGATCGGCGCGCGGGATCGGACGCGCCTTCGCGGAGGCTTACATCCGCGAAGGCGCTACCGTTGCGATTGCCGATATCAATCTCGAGCGCGCCACCCTAACGGCCGCCGAGCTTGGACCTTCGGCCTATGCGGTCCAGATGGACGTGACCAGCCAGGCGTCGATCGACGCGGCGGTTGCGGCGGTGGCCGCAAAGGCGGGTGGCCTCGATATCCTCGTCAACAATGCAGCCCTGTTCGATCTGGCACCGATCGTCGAGATCACCCGCGAAAGCTATGACAGGCTGTTTACGATCAATGTCTCCGGCACGCTGTTTACCCTGCAGGCTGCTGCAAAGCTGATGATCGCGCAGGGACGCGGCGGCAAGATCATCAACATGGCAAGCCAGGCGGGGCGCCGGGGCGAAGCTCTTGTCGGCGTCTATTGCGCCACCAAGGCGGCGGTCATCAGCCTGACCCAGTCGGCAGGGCTGGATCTCATCAAGCACGGCATCAACGTCAATGCGATTGCGCCCGGCGTCGTCGACGGCGAGCATTGGGACGGTGTGGACGCGATGTTTGCCAAGTATGAAAATCGCCCGCTCGGCGAGAAGAAGAGGCTTGTCGGTGCCGAAGTTCCGTTCGGACGCATGGGCACGGCCGAAGACCTGACGGGCATGGCGGTCTTTCTCGCCTCCGCAGACAGCAACTATGTCGTTTCGCAGACCTACAATGTCGATGGCGGCAACTGGATGAGCTGAGCTCACAGCTCGTCGAAAGGAATGAACATGACGACCAAACTCTCGCTCGCCAATCTTACCGCCATCAAGGCGACCGCCGCGATCCCGGCCTATGACCGATCCGCGTTAAAGGCTGGCATCGTCCATTTTGGCGTTGGCAACTTCCACCGCGCCCATCAGGCGATCTATCTCGATGATCTGTTCAACACCGGCAGCGACCACGACTGGGCGATTGTCGGGGCAGGGGTTTTGCCATCGGACGAGGCGATGCGGGAAAAGCTCGAAGCACAGGATTTCCTGACGACGGTGGTCGAGCAGGACAACAACAAGAGCGCTGCGCGCGTCACCGCGCCGATGATCGATTATCTGCGGCCGGGCAATGCTGCAGCGACGATTGCCGTGCTTGCCGATCCAGCGATCCGCATCGTCTCGCTGACGATCACCGAGGGCGGCTATTTCATCGATCCGGCATCCGGCGTGTTCAATCCCAAACACCCGGCCATCGTTGCCGACAGCCAGAACCCGAATGACCCGAAGACCGTGTTCGGCCTGATCATTGCCGGTTTGAAAGCCCGCAAGGACAAGGGCATCGTGCCGTTCACGGTAATGTCCTGCGACAATATTCCGGGCAACGGCGAAGTCACGCATGCGGCCGTATCTGGTCTTGCGAGCCTGTCCGATCCGTCCTTTGCCGAATGGATCGAGGCCAATGTCGCCTTTCCAAGCGGCATGGTCGATCGCATCACCCCGGCGACCAGCCCGCGTGAAGTCGGCATTGTTGCCGATGATTACGGTATCGACGATAACTGGCCGGTCTTCTGTGAAGAGTTCAAGCAGTGGGTGCTTGAAGATCATTTCCCCGCTGGCCGCCCGGCGCTTGAAAAGGTCGGTGTCCAGTTCGTGCCGGATGTCGGCCCTTACGAGCACATGAAGATCCGTATCCTCAATGGCGGCCATGCAGCGATTGCCTATCCCGCAGCGCTTCTCGATATCCATTTCGTCCATGAGGCGATGGAGGACAAGACGGTCTGCGCCTTCCTGGCGAAGCTCGAACAGGATGAGATCATCCCGGTCATCCCGCCGGTGCCGAATACCGACCTGAACGCCTATTTCAAAAAGGTCGAGTCGCGGCTGTTCAATCCTAAGATCGCCGACACCATTCCGCGCCTTGCGCAGGACGGTTCCAACCGGCAGCCGAAATTCATCCTGCCGACGACGGCTGACCGGCTCCGGCGCGGCGAGGACGTTGTCGGCCTTGCGCTGGTGTCGGCGCTTTGGTGCCGCTATTTTGCGGGAACCTCCGATAGCGGCAAGCCGATCGCCTTCAACGATGCCAGCGCCGACCGGCTTCATGCGGCGGCGATCAAATCCAAGGACGATCCACAGGCCTTTCTTGCGCTTTCGGACATCTTCGGCGATGTTGCGCAATCAACGCTGTTCCAGAAACGGTTCGCGCATGCGCTGCGGACGCTTTGGGACAAGGGCACGCGGGCGACGCTGCAGCTCTATCTCGACGGAAAACTTGGAGAATGATTTCATGACGCTTCAGCCCCTGGGTAACGTCGTGGCCGGATACTGCGGCCGCTCCGGCGGGCAAGCGGTGGTCTGACGCCTATGAATACGCATCCGCCAAAACTGGTGATTTTCGATTGCGACGGGGTTCTGGTCGATAGCGAACCTTTGTCGCTTGATGTGCTGGTGCGTGTGTTGCGCAATGCCGGTGTCGATATGGATGCCGAAGAGGCAGCCGAGCGGTTTCTCGGCAAGAGCCTGAAGACCATGTCGGACATCCTGCATGACGATTACGGTCTTGCGGTGGACGATCATTTTCTGGAGCAGATGCGCCTTGATCTCTACAAGCGGTTTCAGCAGGAACTACAGCCTGTAGCGGGCATATCCAAGGCACTCGATCAGCTCGATCTTCCCCGATGCGTCGCCTCGTCAAGCCAGATGGAGCGTATCCGGCTTTCGCTGACCATCACCGGGCTGATCGACAAGCTTGAGCCCCATCTGTTCAGCTCCAGCATGGTGAAGCACGGCAAACCGGCACCGGATCTCTTCCTGCATGCCGCTGCCGAGATGGCAACGCCGCCGGAAAACTGCATCGTCGTCGAGGACAGCCCTGCCGGGATTGAGGCTGCCAAGGCAGCCGGCATGCGGGTTTTTGCCTTTGCCGGCGCCTCGCATGCAAAGTCCGAACGGCATCTGGAATCATTGCGGCGGCTTGCGCCTGACGTGCTGTTTGACGACATGCGGGAATTGATCCATTTTGTCCGCAAAGAACAAAGGGACGGGAACGCAGGGCTCTGATGGCTGATTTGATCGTTGCTGTCGACGTCGGAACCGGCAGCGCTCGCGCTGGTATTTTCGATCGGCATGGCAGACAACTGGCCCGCGCGGATTATCCGATCGCGATGAACCGGCCTGAAGAAAACCACGCCGAGCACGATTCCGAAAACATCTGGGCCGCCGTCTGCATCGCCGTCAAGACCGCCCGCGCCAAGGCCGGAGTGCCTGCCGAATCCATTGCCGCAATCGGTTTCGACGCAACCTGCTCGCTCGTCGTGCGCGACAGGGACGGAGCGCCTTTATCGGTCAATCGCAAGGGCGATCCGCGCTGGGACACGATCGTCTGGCTCGACCACCGGGCGCTGAAGCAGGCCGATTTTTGCACGGCCACCGAACATCCGGTGCTCAACCATTCCGGCCGCGTGATGTCTCCGGAAATGGAGATGCCGAAACTGATGTGGCTGAAGCAGAACCTGCCGCAGCAATGGGAGAAGGCGGGATATTTTTTCGATCTGGCCGATTTCATGTCCTGGCGGGCAACCGGCAATGCCGCCCGGTCGCGTTGCACGCTGACGGCCAAATGGAATTATCTTTCGCACAAGGAAAATGGCTGGCAGGACGGGTTCCTCACAACGATCGGGCTTGAGGACTTGCGCGAGCGTGGCGGTTTGCCGGAAAAGACGCTGCCGGTCGGGCAATCGGTCGGCCATCTGACGGCAGCGGCTGCGGCCGAACTCGGCCTGCATGAGGATTGCGCGGTGGCGACGGGGCTGATCGACGCCTATGCCGGCGCCATCGGTGTGCTTGGCGCGTTTGCCGGCGAACCGGACAGGCTGGAGCGGCAACTTGCCCTGATCGCCGGGACCTCCAGCTGCATTGTCGCCTTTTCCCAGGAGATGAAGCCGGGTTTTGGCATGTGGGGGCCGTATTTCGAGGCGGCGTTTGCCGGCAGCTGGTTGATCGAGGGCGGTCAATCGGCAACCGGTGCACTGCTTGATCACGTGGTGCGCAGTCACAGTGCCGGCGGCGAACCGGATGCCGAAGTTCACGCCAGAATCGTTCTTCGCATTCAGGAACTGCGCGCTGCCTATGGGAGCGATTTTGCAGCGCGCCTGCACGTTCTGCCGGATTTTCATGGCAATCGCTCGCCACTTGCCGATCCGCATGCGCTTGGCGTCATCAGCGGCCTGACGCTGGATAGTTCGTTCGACGCGCTGTGTCGGCTTTATTGGCGCACCTGTGTGGCGATTGCGCTCGGAATCCGCCACATTCTCGAAATGATGAAACAAGCAGGTTACGATCTCGACACGCTGCATGTGACCGGGGGCCATGTGCGCAATGTGCTTTTGATGGAACTCTATTCCGACGTCACCGGCTGCACGGTCGTCGTGCCGGAAACCAACGATGCCGTTTTGCTCGGTACGGCCATGGTGGCCTCTGTCGCTGGCGGTCTCTATCCAGACCTTCGCGCCGCCGGACCGGCGATGTCGCCTGGCGGCCATGAGCAATATCCGAACGCGGACATGCGGGAAATCTATGACCGTGATTACCGCAAGTTCCTCAGCCTCTACAGGCATCGTGCCGAGTTGGAAGCGCTCTGAAAGCGGCCGAATTTATATTTTCAAAAAAATGCAGTTCGATCGGAACCTTTCGTGTGCCGGCCCGTTTCCATGATGTCTGGATAGCGGTTCACATCGCCCCCAATGGGAACCCCAATATATAGTCCAGCATCAGCTCACACGCCCCCTCGGTGAGTTGTCAATATCAGCCAGTGCCTTCCCCGGCGCTGGCTGTTTTTTTGCCATTTTTGCGGTGGTAATCGACGGGCGTGCCCAGCCTACCGCATCATATCATCGTTGATGATTTCGTATTCACGGGATGGGATAGTCAGGCGGTACTCGATGCGATCGGGTGCTGTGAGGTACATCGCCTTGCCGCCGATCGCCACCGGCACGACACGCTCCAGCACTGTGCGCGCAAATGTGTGCTCGTCCGCCTCCCGCTGTGTCGCCGCTGGCGGCAGATCCTCGACCCAGGCAAGCTCGATGGCCGCATTTTCGTCCAGGATCGTCTCGAAACAATCGATGGTCAGGGAGTTGAGGCCTGCCGAGATCGCGCCGTAAGAGGCCGAGTTTACGATGAGTTCGTGTAGCGCAAGGCCGATATGCAGCGTCGCGTTGGGGGAGAGATGCGCATTGATACCGGTGATGGAGATCGGCCTTTGGGAATCCGGCCAATAGGCGCTGAATTGCCGCTCGGTCAATGCAAACAGATAGGCCCCGCGCCAGCTGGAATCGGTGACGAGGTCTTGCGAATAGGACAGCGACTGGATACGGCCGCGAAATTTGGTGAGGAAATAGTCGAGCGACAGCGCTTGACGGGCTGTCTGTGTCGCAATGCCCTGAATGATCGCCAGCAGGTTTTTTGAGCGATGGCTGAGTTCGCGCAGCAGGGTCTTCAAGATCCGCTCGCGGTGCCTTGTCTCAGAGATATCGGTGATCACCGAGAGAATTCCGGTCATGTCCGCCGTCTCGATACGTTCGATATCGATGCGGTATGTCAGCACACCGGCGGCGGCGGTTACATCAACTTCCGTCGATATGGGTGTGTTGTGGCCGGCGACGCTGCGTTTCAGGGCAATCAGACGGGCGCCATCATCCGCGCCAAACACGGTTTCGTCTGCCTGTGCAGCCGTTGCCAGCAGTTGCAGCCCTTCAGGCAGGTTTCCGGACAGAATGGTGTCGAGATTGTCGGACTGGTAGACAAAGCCGGAGCCTGATTTCTTTAAAACCAGCTCCATCAAAACCTTGCTTACCGTGGCGCCGGTCATGATCGGGGCTGAATTGCCTGCATTGCCCACGCGAAGCGCCTTCCATTTTCTGATCAGTTCTCCGTGCAAGCCCAGCATTCGGAACAAGCGGTGGATCCGATCGGCATTCTGACCGGAAATGGGGCCGGCTCTCTTGCCTGTATGTTACACGGGATGCCGATTGACCCCGTGCCGTGATCGAGACTGTTCAGTCGTCGTTCGTGCAAAGCCGAACTCAGGCTGCAGCAGCCTTTGTGGATTCGTTAAAGAACAACGCTTGGGAGATCAATGCCTTGACCATGTCCGGATTGAATGGCTTGGTGACCAGAAAGGTTGGTTCCGGCCGTTCTCCGGTCAACAGGCGCTCGGGAAACGCCGTGATGAAAATCACCGGAATGGCGGTGTTCTTCAGAATATCGTTGACGGCATCAATACCGGAGCTGCCATCGGCCAGCTGGATGTCGGCAAGCACCATGCTGGGCCGTGTGGCCTTGAACAGGGCGACTGCTTCGTCACGCGTACGGGCAATGCCGGTCACCGTGTGACCCAGGCTTTCCACCATCTGTTCGATGTCGATCGCGATCAGCGGCTCGTCCTCAATGATCATGATATCGGTCGCAACCTGGCGGGAAATCTCTTCGGATGCGCGCTCGAGCAACTGGTTCATGCCGCTTTCTGTCATATCGAGCACTTCGGCGGCTTCGCTTGTGCGAAAGCCTTCCACGGACACGAGAAGAAAAGCCTGGCGGGCGAGCGGCGATACCGAAGCAAGATTGATAGAAGCGCGCTTTTCCCAAGCAAATGGCGAAACCGGTTCCGGAATCAGAACGGATGATGAGCCGAAAAGCTTGGTATACAGCTGGAACAAGGCAACCCTGTCACTGCTGGCTTCGGGAAAAATGCTGACGTCAGTGATCAACGCCTCCAGAACGGCTGCGACATAGGCGTCGCCCGACGTCTGCGATCCTGTCAATGCGCGGGAATATCGGCGCAGATAGGGCAGAAACGGAGCGATCCGGGTGGATAGTGACATGTAAAAACTCCCTCAATCTGGCCGAGCTTGTGGCCATGACAGCAAACAAACGCGACGCGAAAAAAAAGGTTCCTTTTCGCGGAACATTTTTTTTCGCCGCGCATTATGCTGCCATATGAATATTGAAGGTATCTGGCATTGATGACGGACAAAATTGGGGCAGGGCGTGACGCCGTGAGGTCAGCGCGTACCGATAATCCTAACGCGCAGATTGCGACCAAGCTCCGCGCGCTTTATCTTTCAGTTCAGGAAGAAGCTATTCCGGACCGCTTTCTCGACCTGCTTGAGAAGCTTGACGCGGTTGAGCGCCAGTCGATGCCGGATGTGGCAGAATGAGCGGCGCCATGACGTCTGAGGAACCCAGTTTCAAGCGTGAGATGCTCGCGGCGCTTCCAAGCCTGCGCGCCTTCGCCATGTCGCTGATCGGCAGGCACGACCGCGCCGACGATCTGGTCCAGGATACCATCATGAAGGCGTGGGCAAAGCAGGACCATTTCGAGATGGGTACGAATATGAAGGCTTGGCTTTTCACCATCCTTCGCAACGAGCTTTACAGCCAGATGCGCAAGCGCGGCCGGGAGGTTCAGGACAGCGACGGGTATTTTACCGAGTCGCTTGCCCAGCACCCTGCACAGTATGGTTCGCTGGATCTCCAGGATTTCAAGCGGGCGCTGGAAACGCTGCCGCCGGATCAGCGCGAGGCGATCATCCTCGTCGGAGCCTCCGGGTTTTCCTATGAGGAAGCGGCGGAAATATGCGGCTGCGCCCTTGGTACGATCAAGAGTCGCGTCAATCGGGCACGTCAGCGATTGCAGGATATTCTGCAGGTGACCGGTGAGAACGAATATGGACCGGATGCCACCTCGGCGCCCATAACGTCGCGTGCTTTTATCTCCTGACAATCAAGATCGTTGGCATCAACCAAATCTTTCCTGCGAGGTTTGGTCGATGCAAAGTTATCGTGCACGATTGCACCGCAGGGTGCAATCGTGCAGAAACTGCACAGGCGCATCGCAGCGCCAAGGCTGACGGACGAGATTTTGGCACTGCCTGGCCGGGTATGGAATTTATGATTGATGAGACTAGTGATTTGCAGCCGGCGGTGGCGGCAGCTTTGGCCTCAGCCCAGAGGCTTGCGGTCCTGCACGCGGTCATTCCGGACATGGCCGAACCAGACGCCGATTTCCGCGATCTCGCCGATATAGCCGCCGGTCTCTTCGATGCACCGGTTGCACTGGTCACTCTTGTCGATGCCAAGGATCAATGGTTCAAGGCGGCCAGCGGCATCAGCGAGCCACGGGCGCCGTCGGTTGATTCCTTTTGTGTGCACACCATCGCGGGGGCTTCCGATGGCGCACTGGTGGTTGCTGATGCCACTGCAGATCCGCGTTTTTCCAACCAGCCGCGCGTTGTCGGTGAGCCCTTTCTGCGATTTTATGCAGGGGTTCCCTTGGTTATCGGCAATCAATCGGTGGGCACCATCTGTGTTTTCGATGTCAAGCCGCGCGCCGACCTGGCGCCGCAACTTATTGTTCAGCTGCAAAGGCTGTCACGCATAGCTTCGTCTCTTTTTACCCTCAAGCACGAGGCGCGACAGCGCGCTCTGAAGGAAGCAGCGCTGTCGCGCGAAGAGCAGCGGCATGCAATGGCGCTGGATGCGGCCAATGTCGGTAGCTGGTTGTGGAATATCTGCTCGGGTAATGTCTCCTGCAATGAGCCGATGCTGCGCATGTTCGGCATGCCCTTCGCCAAGAGCGTGCAGGCACGGGACATATTTGGCGCTATTCATCCGGACGACCGCGTGGCGACGCTCTCGAAGCTGCGGTCTGCGATGACGCAGGACCAGGAATATGACGGGACCTTCCGTGTGGCGTCATCGGGACGCTGGCTGCTGGGCCGTGGCCGCGTTCACGAGCGCGACGCCAAGGGCAAGCCAACGGTTTTTCTGGGTATCAATATCGATGTGACGGAGCAGCAGGGCGCGACCCAGCGCACCCGGCTTTTGCTCCGCGAGCTTAATCATCGCGTCAAAAACACGCTTGCCATGCTGCAGTCGTTGGCGCGCCAAACATTGCGGCAGACAAGCGATCCGCAGGAATTCATGACTGCCTTCGCGGGGCGCCTACAGGCCATTTCCGAAGCGCATGGGCTGCTTTCTGACCATGAATGGGGCGAAATTCGCCTCTCTGCATTGCTGGCAAAACAGCTCGCACCGCATGTCCGCGACTATGAAAAGCAGATCGAGATCCACAAGGACGAGATCCTGCTCGGGCCGGATCAAGCGGTCGGGCTGGGGCTGGTTCTGCACGAGCTGGCAACCAATGCCGCGAAATACGGATCGTTGTCGGTTTACGGCGGCAGGGTGGTTTTGACCGCCCGCAGTGTCGATGAGGATGGCCATCGTGTTTTGCACATGACGTGGACAGAGGTCGGCGGTCCCCCGGTCGAGGAGCCCTCACGGCGCGGTTTCGGCTCGATCCTGATCGAGCGGAGCCTGGACAAGGTCATGGGAAGTTCGGTGAAGATCGAGTATCTGCCGGCAGGCCTGACGGCGATTGTCCGCCTGCCGCTTTAAGCGTTTCTTCCTGTGTGCCTCAGGACCGGTCGCGGTCACCCGATTTTCGCATCAGCCCGAGAACGGTGCCAACACCGACGGCAAGGCCTGCGGCCAGAAGCGGCTGCCGGCGGAACAGCGTCAGTGCCGTGGCAATGGCAAACGTCGTCTGTGCCTGCGAGCGGCGCCGCTTTTCGGCTGCGAGACGCTTATCGCGGGCATTGAGCGCATACATGATGCCAATGATGACAAGCCCAATGAGGATGGAAACACCGGCAAGGATAAGGGTGGCTTTCAGAGGCTTATATAGTGCACTGAGATAGATGGCGCCTGCCGCCATTGCAAAGATGTAAGCCGTCAGGAAGGACAGCGCCACGACGGCCCACATCGCACCATTACGCTTGTAGCGCGCTACGGTAACACTGACATCCGTCACGACAAGAGCCGAAAGCATTGCGGCCAGAGGACCCATTTTATTCTCCAGGAGGCGGATGGCACAAAGGCCGGCTGACAACCGAGTTGTTCGCCAGCCTTCGACAGGAATGCAGACGGCCGCCCTGATGGACTGCCGCCTGCCTGGAAAGGTTCGTCTAGCGGCGGATCAGCGCGGCAACCATTAGGCCGAGCGCAGCAGCGGCGCCCAGTGTGGCAACCGGGTGCTGGCGCACGGTCTGGCGAACCTGCTTTTCCGTTACCGAGTAACGGCTGCGCAGTTCGGCAAACAATGCCTCGCCATTTTCCAAAAGGTCCTGAAGGCCGGCTTCCGCTTGATCACGGGCATCGTGGGCGCGACCACGAACATCCTTGGAAGCTTCGTATGCTCTTGAACGCACATCTTTCGATGCGTCGGCACCGCGCTGCGAGAGGAGCTTGGCGAGCGATGCGATGTCGTCGCGGATTTCGCTGATCTGATCTTCGATCGGGGCATCGAGGAGGCTGCCGTTGCGCTTCTTTGCGCCGGAAAAGAGACCTGGGGCCATGAAGAAACTCCTTCGTGCTTCGGGACTATTGGTTCAGGTTCGTCCCGGTGTGCGGTAGTGCCGACAAATGACATGATCGCCGTGTCAGCGGTTCGCCACAATAACGCGCAAATTGGAGTTTGGTTCCATCGTCAGCGCGATCTAGGCTGCCGTGTGGGGCAGAACGAACGGGACGTTGCCTTCCGGTGTTGCATTGACCCGCATGGCGCAGCCGAACACCGCTTCCATCACGGCGTCGGTCATCACCGCGTTCGGATGTCCCGTCGCATGGACACGCCCCGCCTTCATCATGATCATCCGGTCGGCGAACATCGCGGTCAGATTGAGGTCGTGCATGATGGCGATGACGCCGCCGCCGCGTTCGCAGAAATTCTTGGCCAGCCGCATGATGGTCAGCTGGTGGCGGATGTCGAGGCTCGATACCGGCTCGTCCAGCAGCAGGAAGGCGGGCTCGCCGTGCTGGACCGGCTCCCAGATCTGGCACAGGGCGCGCGCAAGCTGCACACGCTGCTGTTCGCCGCCGGACAGTTCCTGGTAGAACCGGCCGGCAAACCCGGACAGATCGACGGCTTCGAGCGCATCGCGGGCAATCCTGTCGGTATCGGCCGCATCGGACTTTGCCCCAACTGACAGGCCCATACGAACGATTTCGCGCACGGTAAAGGGAAAGGAAATGACGGTGGATTGCGGCAGCACGGCCCGTTTCAATGCCAGTTCCCATGGTTTCAGCGTCGCGATGTTGTGACCGTTGATGCTGACGGTGCCGTCATAGGGCAGTTCACCGGCGATCGCCTTGAGGCTGGTGGTCTTGCCGGAACCGTTGGGGCCGACGATTGCCGTCAATTGTCCGGCCGCAGCCTCGATGCTGACGCCGTGCAGCACCTGCGTGCCGGAAAGCCGGACGGAAAGATTGCTGGCCTTGATCATGGTCTAAAGCCCCATATGGGAGCGCCCGCGCAGCAGGATCCACAGGAAGAACGGCGCGCCGGCAAAAGCAGTGATGATGCCGATCGGCAATTCGGCCGGCGGGACGATGGTGCGGGCGATCATATCGGCAAAGATCAGCAAGCTGCCGCCGAGCAGGGCCGATGCGGGCAGAAGATAACGGTGATCGGGGCCGATCAGCATCCGCAGAACATGCGGAACGACGATGCCGACAAAGCCGATGCCGCCGCTGACGGCAACCGAAGCGCCGGTCGAGGCCGCGACGCTGACGATGGCGATGTTCTTCAGCCGCTGGACCGGAATGCCCATGTGGAACGCTGCGGCTTCTCCCAGCGTCAAGGCGTTCAGTCCGCGCGCCAGGAAGGGAACGACCGCGAGCGACACGAGGATGATCGGACCGGCCGACAGGATCTTCATCCAGTTGGCTCCGGCCAGAGAGCCGAGGCCCCAGAAAGTCAGGTCGCGCAACTGCTTGTCGTCGGCGATGAAAATCAGCACGCCGGTGACGGCACCGGCCAGGGCTCCGAGCGCGATGCCTGCCAGCAGCATGGTGGCGACCGATGTCTGGCCGCTACGGGTGGCGATCTTGTAGAGCAGCAACGTGGTGATGAGACCGCCGATGAAGGCCGCGACCGGCAGAGCGTAAAAGCCGAAGATCGCAAACAGCGGGCCGAAAAACGAACTGCCGAGAACGATCAGCAGGACGGCGCCGAGGCTTGCGCCGGAGGAGACGCCGACCAGTCCGGGGTCTGCCAGCGGATTGCGGAACAGGCCTTGCATCACCGCTCCCGAGACGGCAAGCGAGGCGCCGACCAAAAGGCCGAGCACCGCACGCGGCAGACGAATATCGAGGATGATGATCCGATCGCGGACGCTCAAAGCCTGCTCGGCGCCTTCCATTCCCACCAGCCAACGCAGAACGTTGCCGAGCGAGGCATCGGCAGCACCGGTCATGATCGAGGCTAAAAATATTGCGGCTGCGACGGCGATGAGCACGAGGATCAGCATTTGGGCGAGCCGCGAACGGTCGCCCAAATGCCAATCGGATTTCAAGCGCGACGCAAAAGACTGCGACCGGCCATCACCCGCAACCATTTCACTGCGAGGCATTCGGGTTTTTTCCGTAGATGGCGGCGTTGAGTTCGCGCACCGTGCTTGCCGTGCGCGGTCCGAAGCCGAGCATATGCAGGCCGTCCATGCGGATGATTGCGCGGGTCTTCGCCGCTGGGGTCAGGCTCAGCGCCGGATGGCCAAACAGTTCGTCGTCGCTGGCGGCATGGCCGCCGCTGCGTGTCATCATCAAGACGATATCGGGTTTGGCTTCGATGATCGCCTCGTCGGTCAGCGGCTTGTAGCCCTGGAACGTGCCGGTGGCGTTGATGGCCCCGGAAAGCGCGATGATGCCGTCGGCAGCCGTGTCTTTGCCGGACGCCATGATCTTGCCGCCCTGCGTGCTGAGGATGAAGATCACGCGCTTGCGCTCGCTTTCCGGCCGTTTGGCAGCATCTGCTACGGCCGCGTCGAGATCGGCCTTGACCTGATCGGACAGAGCGGTGGCTTTTTGGGGGACCCCAAGGAAATCGCCGACAGCTTTTATCTTCAGGAGAATGCCGTCGCGATCATAGGTTTCCGGAACAGTCTGGAAAGGGATTTTTGCGTCTTTCAGAACCGCGAGAGCCTCGGGCGGGCCACTGCCTTCCACGGCGATGATGGCGCTCGGGTTGATGGCAATCACGCCTTCCGGCGACAATTGCCGCATGTAGCCGACATCGGGAAGCTTGGTTGCCGCATCCGGATAGAGGCTGGTCGAGTCGCGGCCGACGAGCTTTCCTTCTTCGCCGAGTGCATAGATGATCTCGGTGATGGCACCACCAACGGAGACGAGCCGGGACGTGTCGGGCTTCTGCATTTCCTGGGCGACAGCCGTACGGATGAAGGAAGCGCCATCCGGCAGGGCGGCCGGCAGCACGAAGGGGGTAGAGACCGCGAAGATTGCCAGCGCCAGTTCCCAGGAACGCAGCCGGCGGAAATCATAGGGAGCTTTCATGACCGTTCCTTCAGGCCGCTTCGGTGATGTCGAGCCGGGCAAGGTTTTCCATGACGGTGCGCCATTCCTCGCGCTCGGCGAAGCCTTCCTTACGCTTGCCGAAAAACTGGATGACCATGTCTCCCTTGGCGTCCAGCGCTTCGAGCGAGGTCACGTGGCCGTCGGCCGTCGGCTTGCGAACCGCCCAGATTTCGGCGAGGTGATCGCTGCGCAGGTGCAGATGCAATGTCGGGTCCATGATGTTGAGCCAGGGACCCATGGTCTGGATATTGGCAACCGGACCGGAATGGATTTGGATGATGCCGTGATTGCCGACGAAACACATGATCGGCACTTCGACCCTGGCAGACTGGCGCAGCATCTCTTCGACGGCTTCGGGCTGCAGTTTCCAGGCAAAATCGTCACCGACCGACTGCAGCGCCTGGCGGCGGCCGAGCTTCAACTTGCGCAGCAATCCATGGAACTGATGCGTATCGGTCATCTTGCTCCATTCGTCGCGCAACGTCGCCACATCGACCGATTCGGTACCGCCATCGGCAATGCTTTCGACCTTGGTCTCGGGGATGAACTCCTGCGACTGATCCTCAAGCCGGAAGGCTTCGACGATGCTGTGATAGGCATCGAGATTGGATGCCGGGCGCAGGTGCACCTTATGGACGGCCGTTCCCTGCTTGTCGAAGAACTGCAGGCTGCGGCGCACATCGTCGCCATCCGTCTTGCTCACGGCAAAGCCATGTGCCCAGGCGCCCGGAAAAATGCGCAGGTCGATATTCTCTCCAAGCACGATCGAGGCGTGTTTGCCGGGAGTGATGTTCTCGAACACGCCGATCTTTTCGTGAACGGCACTGTCGTTGCGGGTCAGTGCCATCACTTCCCCAAGTTCCGCTGCCCGTTCCAGAAAGCGATTGGCGCCGCCATCGATCCGAATGCTGGTCAGGCCGCATTCGGCGGCAACCAGGGCTGCTTCCGAAATACCGAGCTGAGCGGCGATATCGCGCTCGCGCATCTTCGGATTGGCGGCCCGGTAGGCACGGATTTCGGTCGGGGTCGGACGGGGTGTCTGGGTCATGTGTGTAGCCTATTTGTTCAGAATAAGTTTGCCCTGGCGGGTGATCTTCATGCGGTAGATCGCGCCTTCATGTGCAATGAGAATTTCGTTTCCGCCCCGAAAAAGCTCGCGGCTTTCAACGATGCGCTGTGTCTGGCCGACCGGCACGGCAACCGGCACGGCATCTGGTTCATTTGGTGTCACCGGTTTCCGGTCCTGATCGTGACGGCCGAAACAGGGGATTTACCCCCTTCTTTGGCCGGGTCATTGTGATTTGTATCTTGACTTCATTACTCATCTTTTATTATGGACGCAATACAGGATTTGCAGTCAAGATTAATCGCCGAGCCGAAATGTGCCGCGTGCGGGTGGGTTCCCAAAGAGCCGGTCTTCCCCCGAAGCGCCACTCTTTGAGAATGGATGGACCATGATGAAATTTGTTCGCCTGCTGCCGCTAGCCGTCATGGCCGCCTTATCTTCGGGTTCGGCTGCCTTGGCGCAGGATCCGGGAGCGCCCGGTAACCTGTCGATCGAGATCAACGATCTCACGCCGTCCGATAAAGGCTGCAAGTTGACATTCGTGGCGGCAAACGAGCTGCCGCAATCGCTGTCCAAGGTTTCCTTCGAATTCGTGCTTTTCGATGCGAAGGGACTGGTCGAGCGAATGGCGGTTCTCGATTTTCGCGATCTGCCTGCTGGAAAGACGAAGGTCAGGCAATTCGATCTGCCCGGAACGAAATGCGATGCCGTCAAGAGCCTGCTCATCAACGATACTCCGGTTTGCACTGGCGACGGTGTGGCCAAGGATGCCTGCATGAAGGCGCTGAAGACGGGTTCAAAATCACCTGTCGAACTGAAGGGCTGATGCGGATTTCGCGTCGGTATCTGCGATGAACACTCTTATCAAATGGACCGGGGCGATCCTCCTTTCGCTTTTGGCGCATGCAGGCTCAACGCAACTGTTCGAGCCAAACGAGAAGCCGCTCGATCTAGCGCTGGTTGCGGGCGGTGAAGCCATGGAGGTGGCCGTTCTCGGTAACGCCTTTGAAGAGACGGTGCTGGCGGGCGATCCCAGCGAAGCAATCGAACCGGAGGAAGTCGAGCCCGAGGAGGTCGAGCCGGAGCCGATGGAAGTGGCAGAGATAGCGCCCGTTCAATCCGAATTGACCGCCGAAACGCCGACGGACATCGTTCCCACCGAGGCCGATGTCATTCTCCCGGCCGAGGAAATTGTACCGGCCACCGCCGAACAGCCGGAGATCACGGCAACTGTTGCGCCGGTGGAGACCGTCATTCCGGAGGAAAAGCCGGAAATCAAACCGGAACCTGAAAAGAAGCCTGAGCCGAAAAAAGAGCCGGAGAAGGAAAAACCGAAGAAGAAGGTTGTCCGCAAGAAGGCCGGCGATGCCGGAAAACAGGTCGAGACCGTGAGCAAAGGTCAGGCCGATGGCGTCGAAGGCGCCGTCGCCACAGCAAGCACCGGTAAAAAGGGAAAGGTCGCGCAGGCTTTCGGAAATGCGGCCGAAAGCAATTACAAGGGTAAGGTACGCACGAGAGTGCAGCGGTATTTCCGCTATCCCAAATCGGCAGATAGCTCCGGGACGGTAACGGTGGGCTTCACCATATCAAGCGGCGGAGGTGTATCGAGTTTGCGAATTCTCCGGGGATCCGGTTCGCCCGCGCTTGACGAAGCGGCCCTGAATGCTGTTCGAAAAGCTGAACCTTTCCCCAAAATTCCCGCAGATGCGAACCGCAGTAGCTGGCAGTTCATTTTACCGCTCCAATTTGGACGTCGATAGCGCCGCAGGATTTTTTTCGAAGGCATCATGGGTTTGCCGCATGAAGGCGCTGCGGCGAAACGTTCCCCAGATAATATGATAAAAAAACTCATGTTTATACTTTACTCTGTTTATCAAGTTAAATAGGTTCCCGCACGATCAGCCGAACGGCCGGTTCCGAAACACGCGGAGACTGACATGGGTGACAAGCGGCAGCAGCTCAAGCCGAAGCAGAAGCAGAGCCGGGAGGCCGAGACGCGCAATGTGCCGGCTTCCAGCAAGGCGCAGGAAACACGGCTGGAGGGGCGCAGTTTCCTTTACGTGGGCGGCCGCGATTGCCAGGTGGCGCATTTGCGCCAGATCGCCAGTTCGCATGGCGCCGAGCTGATCCATCATGACGGCGGTTTGCGCGAGGCAGTGTCCCGTATCGACAATATCCTGCCGTCCGTCGACTGCGTTTTCTGCCCGATCGACTGTATCAGCCATGATGCGTGTCTGCGGGTAAAGACCGGCTGCAAGAAGTGGGGCAAGGCCTTCGTGCCCTTGCGCAACGGCAGCAAGTCGAGCCTGGAACGCGCTTTCCTGGACCTGAAGGCAGCCCGCAGCAACGCTAGCTGACTTGCCGCTCGGATCGATATCCGGGCGCATGTTCAGCCGTCCAAATCCTCTGGAGACGAAGACATGAGCAATGAGCGTCCCGATCAGTACATGATGATCGGACTGCACAAGCTGGCCTCGCAATCTGGCGACGGTTTGGTGCCGGAACTGTACGAGTTGCTGTCACGCCGTGCGCGCAGGGTTGAAGACAATCCGAACGTCACGGAATTTCCGGTCTGGCAGGCGCGGCCGCCGACGCGCTCCGTTTTGGGGCTTGCACCTGAGCCGAGAGGTAATATCCTGCCATTCCCTTCCGGTGCTGCCGCTACAGTGCAAACCAAAGATCAAGCTTGAGGATACCCGCATGTTTTTCGCCATGAACAGGTTCAGGATCGCGATCGGCCATGAAACGGCGTTCGAAGACGTCTGGAAAAACCGCGATTCCAGCCTTGCGGAAAATCCCGGTTTCAAGGAATTCAAGCTGTTGCGCGGCGATACCGTTGTCGACGAAGGCTACACCTTGTTCGTGTCGAGTTCGATCTGGGAAAGCCGCGACGCCTTCATCGCCTGGACGAAGTCCGAAAACTTCCGCGCAGCCCATAAAAATGCGGGTGATAACCGCGCGATGTATCTCGGGCCGCCGAAGTTTGAAGGTTTCTCGGTCGTCGAAGGCGCTTAACCTTCCTTCCGCATAAAGAATGCGCCGGTGGCGACGGAAAGCCAGCCGAGTATCATCAACACGCCGCCTGTCGGCGCCGACATCGGAAACAGCCCGTGGCCGAGGAAGTGGCGCGCCGTCAGGTCGGCTGCGAATAGGGCCGTTCCGGTTGAAAGCAGCAGGGCTGAAATCGCTGCTGTGCGCATGACCGGCCAGGCGGCGTAAAGCGCGATCAGGGCAGGGGCATGTGCCAGGCACATCGCCGAGGCGCCACCGAGCAGGCGCGGATCGGCTCCGTGTGAAGCAGCTGCAGCGCTGATGACGCCGGAAAGGCCCATCAGGCCGGCAATGAAAAGGGTAACCGTCCGAAACTGCCCGCTCTGCATCTCTATTCTTCCTTGTTCTGCATGTGATAGGCAAGCCGCGTTACCGGCTCCAGAATGATGGAGCGCAATTGCGGATGTGGCACCGTCTCTTCCAGCGCCAGGTTGAAACAGAGCAGCCACTCGTCACGCTCCTCAGCGCCGATCGCGGCGCCGAAATGCCGGCTCCTGAGCCTCGGATGGCCACGTTTGTCGGTGTAGAGCGGCGGTCCGCCGAGCCAGCCGGTCAGATACTCGTAGAATTTCTCTTCGCTGCCGGAGAGGTCGTCCGGATGGATCGCCCGGCAACGGGCTGCTTGCGGCAATGTATCCATCAATTGGTAGAAACGGTGAGTGAGGGCCCGCACGGTCGTGTCGCCGCCAATGGCGTTGTAAAGTGTTTCCGTCTGCCCGTCCGTCATCATCGCTTCCCTGATTGATGGACGTTCTAGCGTGTCGTGCTTTGCCGTTCCAATCGTTTTTCACAGGGCTCGCCAGGTTGCGTCGATTGACCGCGCCGGCATCATCAGAGCGAAAATCACCTTGACAAACCGTCCAGACGGTATCTTATTGGCTCATGTCCATCGCCCATCATCGACGTAAGCAACCGGAATTGGTCCGCCAGCAACTGCTGGATGTGGCTGCACGCCTGTCATTGGAGCAGGGGGCTACGGGCGTGACGCTCGACGCCGTGTCGCAGGCCGCCGGCGTCAGCAAGGGTGGGCTGCTGCATCATTTCCCCAACAAGATGGCGCTTCTGAACGGCCTCTTCGACGATCTGACCGGGAAACTCGACCGAGCGATCGCAGAGGAGATGCGCAACGACCCGGTCGCCCATGGCCGCTTCACCCGTGCCTATCTGTCCATCGTTTTTGCCTTGGAGTATGAAGTGGATGCGCAGGGCTGGCAGGTCCTGACGGTTGCGCTTTTGTCCGAGCCGCAATTGCGTGAGCGCTGGCGGGTATGGGTGGCGGATCACGCCGACGAATTTGTCGGCACCGATTCCTCACCCGGATGCCTGCTGGCGCGGTTTGCGGCCGACGGTCTGTGGCTGGCGGATATCCTCAAAAGCCACGATGTCGATCTGCCCATGCGTCAGGCCATGCGGGCGCAACTCGTCGCACTTTCCCAGCAATAACCGGCTATCGGAGCCCCACATGAACCCCGCAATGCTCTATGCCGTGCTCGTGATTGCCATCGTTTTCGAGGTGCTCGGCACATCGGCCATGCAGGCTGCCCAGCACTTCACCAAACTGGTGCCGACGCTGATCATGGTGGTCTGCTATGCCATCGCCTTCTATTTCCTGTCCTATACGTTGCGGGTCATTCCCGTCGGGATCGCCTATGCGATCTGGAGCGGTCTCGGCATCGTGCTGATTTCGCTGGTCGGCTATTTCGTCTTCGGGCAGAAGCTGGATCTCGCCGCCATTCTCGGGCTCGGGTTGATCATTGCCGGCGTCGTCGTGCTCAACGTCTTTTCCAAATCCACCTTTCACTAAACCTGTCCCGTCGTCAGATTTTCACTTGCAAAAGCCTCGGGCGGATTCTATCGCTGGAAATTGAAAGCGGTTTCAATTTTATCGAGCGCTGATGAATGCGGCATCGAAAGAAGGATTGGTCATGACCATCAAGGCAGTTGTCTGGGGCGAAAATATCCACGAGCAGACCAATGAGGTCGTGCGAAATATTTATCCGAACGGCATGCACAACACGATTGCCGCAGCGCTGAATACGGATCCTTCGATCGAAGCCACGACGGCGACATTGCAGGAGCCGGAGCATGGCCTGAGTGTCGAGCGATTGGCAAAGACCGACGTTCTGCTCTGGTGGGGCCACAAGGATCATGGCGCGGTATCCGACGAAGTCGTCGAGCGGGTTGCCAAGCGGGTCTGGGAAGGCATGGGGCTGATCGTTTTGCATTCCGGCCATTTCTCAAAACCGTTCAAGCGGCTGATGGGCACGCCCTGCGCGCTGAAATGGCGCGAGGCAGGCGAGCGCGAGCGGCTGTGGGTGATCAGTCCGCGCCATCCGATCGCCGAAGGCCTGGACGAGAATTTCGTGCTGGAAAACGAGGAAATGTACGGCGAGCAGTTCTCCGTGCCGGAGCCGCTGGAAACCGTGTTCATCTCCTGGTTTGCCGGCGGTGAGGTGTTCCGTTCGGGGCTCACCTGGCGCCGTGGTGCCGGTAACATTTTCTATTTCCGCCCGGGCCACGAGACCTATCCGACCTATCACGACGCCAATGTCCAAAAGGTTCTGCGCAACTCGGTCAAGTGGGCCTACAATCCACAGGGCACCTACACCGCCATCCACGATGCGCCGAACGTGCCGGTCGAAAAGGCACTGGAGCCGATCGTCGAACGCGGCCCGAAACTGCATCAGGCCGGCGAAGAGGGGTACAAGTGATGAAGCCTATCCGTCTCCTCGTTCTCGGCACGGGTGGCATGGCCAATACGCATGCGATGAATTTTGCCACGATGAGCGGCGTCGAACTCGTCGCTGCCGTCGATGTCGATCAGGTCCGGGTGCAGGCGTTTGTCTTGCGTCATGCGATCGCCAAGACATTCACCTCGCTTGATGAGGCAATTGCTTGGGGCGAGTTCGATGCCGTCACCAATGTGACGCCGGACAAGATCCACTATCCGACGACACTGAAGTTGCTGGCTGCCGGCAAGCATGTGCTGTGCGAAAAGCCATTGGCCGAGGATTATGCCAAGGCCGACGAGATGGCGACGGCTGCGGAAAAATCCGGTCTGGTGACGATGGTCAACCTCACCTACCGCAATGTCGCAGAAGTGCAGAAAGCCCGGCAGATGGTTCTGGCCGGCGAGATCGGCAAGGTGCGCCATATCGAGGCGTCCTACTTGCAGAGCTGGCTGGTGTCCAAGGCGTGGGGCGACTGGGCGACGGAATCGCAATGGCTCTGGCGGCTATCGACCAAGCATGGCTCGAACGGTGTGCTCGGCGATGTCGGCATCCATATCCTCGATTTTGCCGGCTTTGGCGCGGCCACCGACGTGGAGCATATTTTTGCCCGGCTGAAGACCTTCGACAAGGCTCCCGGCAACAGGATCGGCGAATACGATCTCGATGCAAACGACAGCTTCACCATGACGGCCGAGTTTGCCAATGGTGCGATGGGCGTTGTTCACGCCAGCCGCTGGGCCGTGGGCCATCTCAACGAACTGCGTCTGCGCATGCACGGCGACAAGGGCGCCATCGAGGTGATCCACACGCCCGATGGTTCGATGCTCAAGGCTTGCCTGGGCGACGACATCGAAAAGGGCATCTGGAAGAACATCGATGCGGGAACCGTATTGACCAACTACCAGCGCTTCATCGACGCGGTGCGTGCTGGCAAGACGGTCGAGCCGGGCTTTCGCCATGCTGCCGATCTGCAGAAGGTTCTCGATCTCGCCATGGTCACCGAGAAGGAACGCCGCGAACTTAAGGTTTAAAGCTTCTTCACGGCGGCGGTCGAATTGCGGATCACCAGTTCGACCGGCCAGACCTCGCGCAGGTTCTCGGCCGGTGTTCCCTGTAGCATGTCGAGCACCATTTCGCCGATCCGCGCCCCCGCCGCGCGGATCGATGATCGCGTCGTTGACAGCGCCGGTGAGAGATGGTCCGGGCTGATATAGGGAAAGACGTCGTCATGGGCGATCAGCGAGATATCCTCGCCGACGGTCAGACCGGCAATGCGGATCGCCCGCATGGCACCCAGCGCCGACATCATCGATCCGGCGATCACGGCCGTCGGCCGGTCCTTTAGCTTCAGCAGACCCTGCATCAGCCGGAAGCCCATCTCGTCGGTGAATTCGCCATGTCCGCAGAGCGCCGGATCGATCATGACTCCTCGGCCGCTCAGCGCCGTCTGGTAGCCATCCTGCCGGTGTTCGGCAAAAATCCGGCCGCGATAGCCGTTGAGCAGGGCGATGCGGCGATGGCCGAGATCGAGCAGATGGCTGGTCGATTGCCGTACCGCCCCGAAATTATCGATATCCAGCCAGCCGAAACTGCCGTCGCAATTGGTGCGTCCATGCACGATGAAGGGCAGGCGCAGCGAGTTGAGCAGCGCAATGCGCGGATCATCGATAAAAGGCGAATGCAGGATGACGGCATCGACGCGCTTGCTGGCGGCAAGACGCCGGTAGGTGGCAAGCTCGGCCTCGGGCGAATCCACCGTCGAGACGAGAATGTCGATTTCCTCCTGCTGCAACCGCCCGCCAAGCCCGCCCATGAATTCGCTGGTGTGCGGGCCGAACTCGCCGCCGCCCTTCAACACGATGCCGATGGCGCCGACCCGGCCCGTCGCAAGCCCCAATGCGCTGGTGTTTGGCCGGTAGCCATATTCGAGCGCTGCCTTCAACACCCGTTCGCGGGTTGCCTGCTTGACTTCGGGATAACCGCTCAAGGCGCGGCTGACCGTCGTCTGCGACAGTTCCAGCCGGTTTGCGAACTCCTTGAGGTTCATGCGGAATTTCCTGTTGTCTTTGGTCTCAGTGTAAGCGGCTTCAAGGTCGCGTCAAAGGACCTATGCCGGGCACCCCCTCGCGAATTCGACGGGAGAAATCGGGTGTAACGGCTGGGGCCTGTGCCCGCGCGCTGATGGCGCCGCCGCTTTGAAGTTGCTCCAGCGTGAAGCCGGGGGTGAACCCGTTCACATCGATGATGTAGGAGGGCAGGTAGCCCGAAAAGATCAGCCGGTAATCCAGCGGCAAGGCCCCGGAGACGATATGGTCGATCATGGCGAAAACGATCGTCGTGCAGTTGGCCGTGATCGTATTGTAATATTGCGGGGTCTCATTGAGGCCATTGGCCGTATCGACATAGGACAGGAAGAGCGAGCGCATCGCCGGCTTTGGAATGTTGAGACGGTAGAGATAGACATCTTCCTTGCGGATATTGGTGCGCACTCCGACGATATCGCGTTCGTCGGCGGCAATGACGCTCATCTCGAATTCCTTGAAGAACCCGCCGATCTCCGAAAAGCTCTCATTGCGCTCCTTGCGGATTTCCACCGAAAAAGTGACGAACTGGCCGTCGTCGAAGCCGAAGGAAACCAGGGTGTGCGCGATCGCAGGGCCTGACCAGTAAGACAAGAGCAGATCGACCGAGGCGAGCTTGTCGAGGTCGTAAGTGCGGTTTTCCCAGCGCACCGTGTAATCTGCCGGTGATCGCCAGTCGAAATTGCGGACATTGGCGAGCGTGACCTCCGGGCCGTTGACGACGCCGGAGACGATATGCGCGACCTCGTCGGCCCAATCGCGATTGTTGCTCGCCGGTATGGCGTTCCACCAGAACAAAAGGCCGGCGATCATCAGGGGATAGAGCAGTGCCGCAACCCGGGAGTGCCAGCGGACATAGGCATAGAGCGCGACAAGCGAGAGGATGGCCCAGAGCGCTGCGAGCAATATCTTGACCGGGGCCGGGCCGGGCGCCTGATAGGACAACGCCATCGCCCCCCAGACTGCAAAGCCGAGAATGGCAAGTGTCGAGATCACCCGGATGATGATGCCAAGGATATGAAAGCGGCGGCGTTCAACAGGTTCGCTCATCGATCAGCGACCGTCATGGACGCTACTGTTGCAAGCTCTCGACGCGGTTCCATGCCCATGCAGGCCTCCTTGGTTTTACCTGCCTGCAATGCCAGATTTCCGGGCAGGAAGACATTCGATTTTTTTTTGGTTCCTGCATTTTCAAAGAGAAAACTCTTTACGCTCTGCAGGTTTTTCCGGGGCCGAACCTTAAGCTGGACGATCAAGTAAGCCGTTATACCACCATTGTTTTTCGGTTGTTGAAATTTGCACAAGCCGCATTGTTATTTGTCATATGATTGACTAGCATCCCATTCTTGACCAACCGGACAAAAATTGGCTGACGCCAACAGACGTATCAGGCAGGACGGGATTTTTTGAATGCAGGCGGTTTTCGACGGCCACAATGATGTGTTGCTGAGACTGTGGAGCAATGCCAAAAAAGGCGCTGACCCGGTTGTCGAGTTTTCCGAAGGAACAACGGAAGGCCATATCGATGGCCCCCGGGCCAGGAAGGGCGGTTTCATCGGCGGACTGTCGGCGATCTATATCCCGTCTGATCATCTCGTCTTGAAGACCCCTGACGAAAATGGCCATTATGCGACCGAGCTGTCCGAGCCGCTGGAGCGGCAGCCCTCCCTCGATATCGCACTGGAATTTGCCGCCATCGCCCTGCGGCTTGACCGCGCCGGCGCCTGGAAGCTTTGCCGTTCGACCGACGATATTCGCGCGGCGATGGAAAACGATATCTTCGCCGCAGTGCTCCACATGGAAGGCTGCGAGGCGATCGGCGCCGATCTTACCGCGCTTGAAACATTCCACGCCGCCGGATTGCGTTCGCTTGGCCCTGTCTGGAGCCGCAACAACATCTTCGGACACGGCGTGCCGTTTGCCTTTCCGATGGGGCCGGACACCGGGCCGGGCCTGACCGAGGCCGGCTTCGGCCTTGTGCGCGAATGCAACCGTCTCGGCATTCTCATCGATCTCGCCCATATTACCGAGAAGGGGTTCTGGGACGTGGCGAAAACCACCGACCAGCCGCTGATCGCCAGCCATTCGAATGCCCATTCCCTCACCACCGTTGCCCGCAACCTGACCGATCGCCAGCTGGACGCCATCCGCGACAGCAAGGGGCTGGCCGGGTTGAACTATGCGACGACCATGTTGCGGCCTGACGGTCTGGAAAATGCCGATACGCCGTTGTCCGATATGGTCCGTCATGTCGATTATATGGTCGAACGCATGGGCATCGATTGCGTGGCGCTTGGATCCGATTTCGATGGTGCAACCATTCCGGAAGGCATAAGCGATGCGGCCGGCAACCAGAACCTGATTGCTGCCCTGCGGGACGCCGGATATGGTGACGCGGAACTGACAAAAATATGCCGGGAAAACTGGCTGAGGGTTTTGGCTCAAGCCTGGCACGAAGCCGCTTGAACCAAAAAGAGAAGGCCCATCGCGGGCTTAAAAAAGGGAACAGAGAGATGATGCATTCACTGAACAAGCATGTGCGCATGTTGACGGCCGGCGCCGCCATGTCGCTGATCTTGATGGCGGCCGCGCCCGCATTCGCCGAAACGCCGGCCGACACGCTGGTCGAAGGCTGGGCGATCGACGACATCATCACCATGGATCCGGGCGAAGCCTTCGAGCTATCGACCGCCGAAGTCACCGCCAATACCTATAGCTATCTCGTTCGCCTCGATATCAACGACACGTCCAAGGTCGTCGGCGATCTCGCCGAGAGCTGGACTGTTTCGGACGACGGCCTGACCTACACGTTCAAGCTGAAGCCCGACACGAAATTTGCCTCCGGTAACCCCGTGACGGCCGAGGATGTGGCTTACTCCATCGAACGCGTCGTCAAGCTCGACAAGAGCCCCGCCTTCATTCTCACGCAGTTTGGTCTGACCGGCGACAACGTCACGGAAAAGGCCAAGGCTACGGATGCCGGCACGTTCACCTTCACCGTCGATAAGGCCTATGCACCGAGCTTCGTTCTCAACTGCCTGACCGCAACGGTCGGCGCGGTCGTTGATAAAAAGCTGGTGCTCGAACACGTGGCTGCCGTTACGCCATCGGCCGAATACAAGTACGACAACGATTTCGGCAATGAATGGCTGAAGACCGGTTACGCCGGATCGGGTGCCTTCAAGCTGCGCGAATGGCGCGCCAACGAAGTCGTCGTCATGGAACGCAACGACAATTATTACGGCGAAAAGACCCCGCTCGCCCGCGTCATCTACCGCCACATGAAGGAAAGCTCCGGCCAGCGCCTGGCGCTGGAAGCCGGCGACATCGACGTGGCGCGCAATCTCGAGCCGGGCGATTTCGACGCTGTTTCAAAGAATGCCGAGCTTGCCACCACCAATGCCCCGAAGGGTACGGTCTATTACTTCAGCCTCAACCAGAAGAACGCCAACCTGGCCAAGCCGGAAGTGGCCGAAGCGTTCAAGTATCTGGTCGATTACGATGCGATCGGCTCGACCCTGATCAAGGGCATCGGCGAAATCCATCAGAGCTTCCTGCCAAAGGGCGTTCTGGGCGAGCTACCAGAAAACCCCTACAAGCTCGACGTCGCCAAGGCCAAGGAACTGCTGGCCAAAGCCGGTCTTGCCGATGGTTTCTCGGTGAGCATGGACGTGCGCAACACCCAGCCGATCACGGGTATTGCCGAATCGATCCAGCAGACGCTGGCCCAGGCCAACATCAAGATGGAAATCATCCCCGGCGACGGCAAGCAGACGCTGACCAAGTACCGCAACCGCACGCACGACATCTATATCGGCCAGTGGGGCCAGGATTACTTCGATCCGAACTCGAATGCCGAAACATTCACCGTCAACCCGGACAATTCCGACGAAGGCAAGAACAAGACGCTCGCCTGGCGCAACACGTGGGACGTTCCGAAGGAATGGACGGAACAGAGCAAGGCTGCTCTGCTCGAAAAGGATGCCACCAAGCGTGCCGAGATGTACAAGGACCTGCAGAAGAAGGTGCTTGAAAAGAGCCCGTTCGTGGTCATCTTCCAGCAGACCGAAGTTGCAGGCATCCGCGCCAACGTGAAGGGTTTCAAGCTCGGTCCGAGCTTCGATACCAACTACGTCTTCACGGTTTCCAAGGATTGAGCCGGAGATAGCCGGTGAGCATTCCCGAAACAGTACCAAAGGCCGGGCGCTCACGCGCCCGTGCCTACGGTTGGGCCAAGAGCATCCTGCGCTTCCTGGTCATCATCGTCACGACCTATCTCGGTCTTCTGGCTGTGACATTCTTCATCGGCCGCGTCATCCCGATCGATCCCGTGCTCGCCGTTCTCGGCGACCGGGCGCCGGCGCATGTCGTCGAGCGAACCCGTGAGCTGATGGGCTTCAACAAGCCGCTTTATGAGCAGTTCTTTATCTATGTGCGCGATGCGCTGACCGGCAATTTCGGCACCTCGGTGCTGACGACCAATCCGGTTATGGCCGATATCCGCCGCGTCTTTCCCGCCACGCTTGAGCTTGCAACGCTGGGCACCATCATCGGCAGCCTGATCGGCGTGCCGCTCGGCGTGCTCGCTGCCGTCAAGCGCGGCTCGATCGCCGACCAGATCGTCCGCGTCGTCGGGCTCGTCGGCTATTCCGTGCCGATCTTCTGGCTGGCTTTGCTGTCGCTTCTGTTCTTCTATGCCAAGCTGCGCTGGGTCGCCTATCCGGGCCGCATCGATATCGTCTACGAATACAGTTTCACCCCGATCACCGGCCTTTATCTGCTGGACTCGCTCTGGCAGGGACAGTGGGATGTGTTTCGCGACGTGTTCCGCCACATCATCCTGCCGGCTGGCCTGCTCGGATATTTCTCGCTCGCCTATATCAGCCGCATGACACGCAGCTTCATGCTCAACGAGCTCAGCCAGGAATATATCGTCGCGGCGCGCGCCAAGGGTCTGTCGGAAACCCGCATCATCTGGGGGCACGCGCTTCGCAATGCCGCCGTGCCGCTGGTGACGGTGATTGCGCTCTCCTATGCCGGGCTTCTCGAAGGCTCTGTCTTGACGGAGACGGTGTTCGCGTGGCCTGGGCTTGGGCTCTACATCACCAATTCGCTGCAGAACGCCGACATGAACGCGGTTCTGGGCGGCACCATCGTGATCGGTTCCGTCTTCATCGCCATCAATATCCTGTCCGATCTTCTCTACCGGACGCTTGACCCGAGGACGCGCGCGCGATGAGCCAGTCCACCCTTCAAACCACTCCCATGACCCGCCGCCAATGGCTGATGTCCGACAGGCCGCAATCGCGCCTGCAGGCCCGTCTTGGCCGTGCCTACATGACCTGGCAGCGGTTTTCAGCCAACAAGCTGGCCGTTGCCGGTCTCTGCATCATCCTGCTGCTGATCCTGATTGCGATCTTTGCCGATGTGCTCGCACCGCATTCGCCCGTCATCGGCAATCTCGGCGGCGCGCGTCTTTTGCCGCCCGGCAGTCCGGGCTATCTGCTCGGCACCGATGATCAGGGCAGGGACATTCTCTCGCGCCTGCTGCATGGATCGCGGCTGACACTTTTGGTCATCGTGCTCGTGGCGATCATAGCAGCCCCCATCGGCCTTCTGGTCGGCGCCGTCTCCGGCTATGCCGGCGGCTGGGTCGATGCGGTGCTGATGCGGATCACCGATATCTTCCTCGCATTCCCGAAGCTGGTGCTGGCGCTCGCCTTCGTTGCCGCCATGGGGCCGGGCATCCAGAACGCGATCATCGCCATCGCCATCACCTCCTGGCCGCCCTATGCCCGTATCGCCCGTGCCGAAACGCTGAGCGTGCGCAATTCCGATTACATCGCTGCCGTGCGGCTGATGGGGGCTTCGCCGTTCCGCATCGTGCTGCGGCATGTCATGCCGATGTGCATGTCGTCGCTGATCGTGCGTGTGACGCTCGATATGGCCGGTATCATTCTGACGGCCGCCGGTCTTGGCTTTCTCGGCCTCGGCGCACAGCCGCCGCTGCCGGAATGGGGCGCAATGATCGCATCCGGCCGCCGCTTCATCCTCGACCAGTGGTGGGTTGCCACCATGCCCGGCATCGCCATCCTGATCGTCAGCCTCGGCTTCAATCTTCTGGGTGACGGCCTGCGCGATGCGCTCGATCCGAAGGAGAGCGGCCAATGAGCACGATGCTGACGGTCGACGATCTCCGGGTCTCGTTTCCCACCCGCACCGGCCTGATCGAGGCGGTGCGCGGCGTCTCCTTCACGCTTGGCCGCGAACGGCTCGGCATTGTCGGCGAAAGCGGCTCGGGGAAATCGCAGACGGGCAGGGCGATCATGGGCCTGACGCCGGCGCATGCGAAGATTTCGGCGAAGACATTGAATTTCGACGGCATCGACCTGTTGACGGCGCCGGCCAAGGTCAGGCGATCCTTGCGCGGCAGCCGTATCGCCATGATCCTGCAGGACCCGAAATATTCCCTCAATCCGGTGATGAGCATCGGCCGCCAGATCGTCGAGACGCTACGCACGCATGAAAATGTCAGCAAGCGCGAGGCGCGTGACCGCGCCATTGCCATGCTCGAAGCTGTGCAGATCCGCGATGCCGGCCGTGTTTTCGATCTACATCCACACGAGGTCTCCGGCGGTATGGGCCAGCGGGCGATGATCGCCATGATGCTGATTGCCGGTCCGGAATTGCTGGTCGCCGACGAGCCGACATCGGCGCTCGACGTCACGGTGCAGCTCGAAGTGCTCGGCATTCTCGACAAGCTGGTTGCCGACCGTGGCATGGGCCTGATCTTCATCTCGCACGACCTGCGGCTGGTCTCGTCCTTCTGCGATCGCGTCATCGTCATGTATGCCGGCAAGATCGTCGAGGAACTGGCAGCGTCGGATCTCGGCAATGCCAAACATCCCTATACCCAAGGCCTGCTCAACTGCATGCCGACGCTCGGCACCAACCGGCATCCGCTGCCCGTGCTCGACCGCCAGCCGGAGTGGGCGCTATGACTGCAATCGTCTCTGCTGAAAACCTGACTGTCGCCTATGACGATTTCCTGGCGCTCGACAATGTCAGCATCGATGTCGCGCCGGGGGAGTCTTTCGGTCTCGTCGGTGAATCCGGGTCTGGAAAATCAACGCTGTTGCGCGCCATAGCCGGGCTGTCGCCCGTCACCGGTGGCAAGATCGTGCTCGACGGGAAGCCCCTGGATGTCAAATACCGCGACAAGGCATTCTATCGCCAGGTCCAGATGGTGTTTCAGGATCCCTACGGGTCGCTGCATCCGCGCCAGACTGTCGACCGGCTGCTGCAGGAACCGCTCGCTGTCCATGGCGTCCAGGATGCCGAACGGCGCATCCTGCGGGCGCTTGACGAAGTCGGGCTCGGCTCTTCATTCCGCTTCCGCTATTCGCATCAGCTCTCCGGCGGACAGCGCCAGCGTATTGCCATTGCGCGGGCGTTGATCATCGAGCCGCAGATCATGCTGCTCGACGAGCCGACCTCGGCTCTCGATGCCTCGGTTCAGGCCGAAGTCCTCAACCTCTTGGAACAGGTGCGCCGCGACCGCAAGCTGACCTATATCATGGTCAGCCACGACCTCGGCGTCGTCACCCATATGTGCGAGCGGCTGGCGGTGATGAAGAACGGCAAGGTCGTCGAGCGGCTGTCATCCGCCGATCTGGTCGCGGGCCGCCTCAAGGAGGATTACACCAAGAACCTGATGGTCGCGAGCAAAGGGTTCGTGCGGGACGCGGCCTTGGCGCCGTAGCGCCGCCAAGGCCAGTGGCGCTGCTTCAGCCCCACTTCATTTCGCCCTTTGCAACTTTTGCGCCGAGCTCCAGCGACGCGGTGTCAGCAAGGTTCGGGTAGAGCTTTGTCATGGCCCTGATCAGTGCTGCGCTATCCTTTGCACTGGCTGCTTCTCTATCGAAGGCAACGAGATAGTCGCGTGTGAACGTGATCGCATCAACGCCCTGCGGCGCGCCTTCGAGCTGGTGGCCGGGAATGACGATCTTCGGTTTGCGGGCGATCAGGTCATCAAGAGCCTTGATCCAGGCGGCGCGTTTCTCAGGTGTACCTTCGTCGGCAACCCATACATGAATGCCGGAAGAAACGAGAACGCCACCGAAGACCGCTCCGAGGGACGCAACCCAGAGATAGCGGCGGTCATGCATTGTCGAAACTTCAACAATCTCGATCGCATTGCCTTCGAGGTCGAGCGATGTCGCATCCGACGCTTCCGGAATCACCACGTCTGCCAGCGTCTGCGGACCGTTGCCCTTGAGCTGCGGTCCCCAGACGCCCAGCTTGGCTTCGACATTGGCCTTGATCGCTTCGACAGTGACCGGTTTTGCAATGACTTTTGCATCCGGAAATGCATCGGCGATCGGACGCAGGCCGAAATAGTAGTCGGGGTCGTTACAGCTTATGTAAATCGTTGTCAGGCGCTTATGGGTGGCCTTGATGGCATCAGCGACGGCTTTGCCATCGGAAAGGGTGAAGCCGCCGTCGATGAGGATCGCATCCTTTTCACCGGTCAAAAGCACCGGCGTGCGGCGAAAGCCGGCCTCGCTCGCCTGAAAGAACGTCCAGGAAAGGGGGCCGCCGGCGGCGCGCGCGAAGGCCACGGGCAGGGTTGTCGCTAAGCCAACGGCAGCGGCGAGTTTGAAGGTTTCGCGGCGCGTGATCATCGTGTGTCTCCTGACATTGAAGTGCTGAATTCCTTATCTCAAATCTTGTATGTGCAATAAATATCGGTCAATCGTACAAACTGTATGATCAGATGAGACAAACATGAGCGATCTTCTCAATCTCAACCGGTTGGTCTTCTTTACGTCCGTCATTGAGGCCGGCTCTTTTACGGCTGCTGCAGACCGTCTCGGTGTTGCCAAGGCGGTCGTCAGTCACCAGATCGCCCGGCTGGAAGAGGAGCTGGGTGTAACGCTGTTGATGCGCACGACGCGCCGCGTTCATGCGACGGACGACGGCAATATGTTCTACGACCGTTGCGTCCTCATTTTGCGGCAAGCGGAATCCGCCTACGGCGAAATATCGCTTCGCAACGCAGAGCCGTCCGGAACGCTGACACTGACGGCTCCGCTCGACTATGGAGCCGCAGTCGTGGCGCCCACGATCGCTGCCTATATGTCGGTTCATAGGCAGATGCGCGTCGATGTGGTCTTCGACGACAGTGTCAGCGATATGATTGCCGACCGGATCGATCTGGCCATCCGGGTCGGTTGGCTGGCAGATTCCAGTCATCAGGCGCGCCGGCTGGGCACGTTCGAGCAGATTGTCGTTGCAGCGCCGCCGGTTGCCGCCCGTGTCCCCAACGGTGCTGTTCCGGCCACATCCGCCGACCTGCCATGGATCGCGAATGGAGCCCTGAAGAACCCGCTGCGCTGGACGTTTTCCAGCGACCAGGCAGAAGCCGTTACAGTCGAAACAAGGCCGGTGATGACCACGGACAAGACGCCGGCGGCCTACGCCTGCATGCTGGCAGGCGCCGGGATTTCCATCTTTCCCGATTACCTGGTCGATGCCGACATCCGGTCTGGAAAGATCGTAAGGCTTTTTCCGGAATGGACGTTGCCGCAAGGCGGGATTTATGCCGTGTTACCACCCGCCCGGTTTCGTCCGGCGAAGGTCAGGACGTTCCTCGACCTGCTGGTTTCGGCCGAACGCAAGCGGAAACGGCAAAACGCTATCCTTCCTGGGACGTGACCCGACAGATTGCAAACCAGACGGGCCGTGAACACCGGTTGTTTCCCGCTGTAATGGCAAAAATTGGCCCCGGCTGGATGAACCAGTGACCTCTGCCTTCGGACGGCCGCACTCCAACCAACTGAACTACGGGTGCATCCGGCGCCTATTCCGGACAGGCAGCGGCGGCCTGATGCGTGCAGTCTGACCCCGCCTTGCGTCGTTCATTAGAAAAGTGCAAAATACGGAGGCTGGGGCATGGTTCACCTTGGAGGGGTGTCTCATGAACGATATGAGCCTCATGAATCTGCAGGCAGGAAAGACGATCGTAAGCGCGGCGGCCATTGAAGCCTTCGCGTGGCAGCAGCGCGGAGATGTGCTGGATGCCGGCGACGCGTCCTATGACGAAGTGCGCGCCATCTGGAACAGCATGATCGACCGAAAACCGGCGCTGATCGTGCGATGTGCCGGCGCTGGCGACGTTGTTCGAGCCGTGCGCTTTGCCCGCGACAACCGGTTGCTGGTCGCGGTGCGCGGCGGCGGGCACAACATTGCCGGCAATGCGGTCTGTGACGGTGGCCTGATGATCGATCTGTCGCCGATGACGTCCGTGCGGGTTGATGCTGCGGCAAAGCGTGCCTGGGTTGAGCCTGGAGCAACGCTGGCTGATGTCGATAGCGAAACCCAGTCCTTCGGACTTGCGGTGCCGACCGGGATCAATTCCACGACGGGCATTGCCGGACTGACGCTGGGTGGTGGTTTCGGCTGGATCACGCGCAAGTTCGGCCTGACCATCGACAGTCTCGTCTCCGCCGATGTGGTGACTGCGGACGGCAATCTGGTGCGTGCAAGTGCGACGGAAAACAGCGATCTGTTCTGGGCGCTACGGGGCGGTGGCGGCAATTTCGGTATCGTCACGGCGTTCGAATTCAAGCTGCACGAACTTGGCCCGCAGGTTACCGCCGGTCTCGTCGTCCATCCGTTCGCGGATGCGAAAACCGTGCTCGAACAATATCGCCAGGCACTTGAAACCGCGCCGGACGAGCTGACGTGCTGGGCCGTCATGCGGCAGGCGCCGCCGCTGCCATTTTTGCCCGAGGCGTGGCACGGCAAGGAAGTGCTGGTTCTGGCGATGTGTTATTGCGGTGATGCAGCATCGGCCGAAACGGCAACGGCCCGGTTGCGCGCGATCGGCACGCCGATCGCCGACGTCGTCGGTCCCAGTCCCTTTGCCGGCTGGCAGCAGGCATTCGATCCGTTGCTGACGCCCGGCGCCAGAAATTACTGGAAAAGCCACGATTTCATGGAGTTGTCCGATGCAACGATCACAATTCTGTTGGATGCCGTCCGCAGGCTGCCGGGACCGGAATGCGAAATCTTTATCGCCCATGTCGGTGGCGCTGCCGGCCGCATCGCAACCGATGCCACCGCCTTCCCGCGGCGAAACTCACATTTCGTCATGAATGTTCACGCCCGCTGGCGTGAACCGGCGATGGACGCGGCTTGCATTGGCTGGGCGCGCCAACTCTTCGAAGCAGCAAAGCCGTATTCTGTCGGAACTGCCTATATCAATTTCATGCCCGAAGACGAGGGTGATCGCGTCGAGGCGGCCTATGCCGGCAACTATCCGCGGCTCGGTGAGATCAAGCGGCGTTACGACCCGGACAATCTGTTCCGCATGAACCAGAATGTGAAGCCGGGAGGTGAGGTGGGTTAGGTCGAGGGATTTCGCCGCGAACAAGAAATGGTGCACCCGACTGGATTCGAACCAGTGACCCCTGCCTTCGGAGGGCAGTACTCTATCCAGCTGAGCTACGGGTGCATCCGCGACGCAAGGCGTCGAAGCAGGCTGAGCCCGGTTCATAGCCTAGGAAAGACGGCGCATCAATGGCCAATGCGCATCGCGCTTCGAATTTTGCGAAGAGGCCTCCGGTATCGATCCGCCCCGTCCTTGCTTGCGTAAAGAGCCCTGTGTTTGCGTCGAGACGCAGGGACTAAGGAGCGCGAGGAAGGCGGAATGGATTCTCTGCGACAGGCCTATAAGGCAACCATCATCGGTGCCAGCGGCGGCATTGGCCGTGCGCTTGCAGATCAGTTGGAAGCGAGCCCGAACTGCGCTGTGCTCGTTCGCCTGTCGCGAAAGGAGACCGGTTTCGATCTTGGCGACGAAGCGACGATCCAGCATGCGGCCACAGCGGTCAGAGACGCTCATGGCGATATGGATCTGGTGTTCGATGCCACGGGCGCGCTTCAGATCGACGGCATCGGCCCGGAAAAAAGCCTGCGGGCGATCGACCCGGCGGTGATGGCACGGCAGTTTGCGGTCAACGCGATCGGGCCGGCGCTGATCCTCAAGCATTTTACGCCTCTGATGCCGCGTGGCCGTCGCGCCGTTTTTGCAACGCTGTCTGCACGCGTCGGCTCGATTGGCGACAACCGGCTTGGCGGTTGGATATCCTACAGGGCTGCCAAGGCGGCGCTCAATCAGATCGTCAAGACGGCGTCGATCGAGATCGCCCGGACCCATCCGCATGCCGTCGTCGCCGCCCTGCATCCGGGTACCGTCGCAACCTTGCTCACCGCGCCTTTTCACCATGGCGAGGCGACTGCGCCGGAAGAAGCGGCACGGCAATTGATCGCCGTTCTCGATAGCCTGCAGGTTCCTTCCACGGGCGGATTTTTCGCCTATGACGGTCAGGCCATAGAATGGTGAAGGTTCGCCATCTGGTTTTCATTCTTGGTGATCAGCTTTCGGCCGCCATCAGCAGCCTTGATCAGGCCGATCCGGCTCTTGATGTCGTGCTGATGTGCGAGGTGATGGAGGAGGCGACCTATGTGCGCCATCACCCGAAAAAGATTGCCTTCATCTTCTCGGCAATGCGCCATTTTGCAGATGAACTGCGTCAGCGTGGGTTCACTGTCGACTATACCGTGCTGGATGCACCTGATAACGCCGGTTCCTTCAGCGGTGAACTTGAGCGTGCAATCAAGCGTTTTGACCCGGAGGCGGTGCGGATTACCGAGCCCGGCGAATGGCGGGTTCTTCAGATGATGGCGGCCTGGGCGGAGACGTTGCACTGTCCGGTGGACATCCTGCCGGACAAGCGGTTTGTCTGTTCGCGCAGCGAGTTTGTGGCCTGGGCCAAAAATCGCGCGCAGTTGCGAATGGAATATTTCTACCGTGACATGCGCCGCAAGACCGGCCTTTTGATGCGCGGAGAGGAGCCGGAGGGTGGGCGCTGGAATTTCGATGCGGAGAACCGCAAGCCCGCATCGCCCGACCTGTTTGCGCCCAAACGGCAAGGCGTGGTCCCGGACGCCATCACCAGAGAGGTCATCGATCTCGTCGGCCGCCGCTTCAAGGCCCATTTCGGTTCGCTGACAAATTTCGATTTCGCGGTGACTGCGGCCGATGCGAAAATCCTGTTGGACAGTTTTGTCACGCATCAACTGCCGACCTTCGGCGAACAGCAGGATGCGATGCTGTCATCCGATCCGTTCCTCAGCCATTCGCTGTTGTCCTTCTATATCAATGCCGGATTGCTTGATCCGCTCGATGCCTGCAAACGCGTCGAGGCCGCCTATCTCTCCGGCGATGTCCCGCTCAATTCCGCCGAAGGGTTCATCCGCCAGATCATCGGGTGGCGCGAATATATTCGCGGCGTCTACTGGCTGAAGATGCCGGACTATCGGGACGTCAATTTTCTTAAGGCCGAACGGGCGTTGCCGGACTTCTACTGGACGGGCGAGACGGACATGAACTGTGTGCACACCGTCGTCTCCGAGACCCGCGACAATGCCTATGCCCATCATATCCAGCGGCTGATGATCACCGGAAATTTCGCACTGCTTGCCGGCGTCCGGCCGCAAGCCGTCCATGAATGGTATCTCGAAGTCTATGCCGATGCCTATGAATGGGTTGAGCTACCCAACGTCATCGGTATGAGCCAGTTTGCCGATGGCGGGTTTCTTGGCTCCAAACCCTATGCCGCAGGTGGCAACTATATCCATCGAATGTCGGACTACTGCGGCACGTGCCGCTACGACGTGAAAAAGAAGACCGGCGAGGGGGCGTGCCCGTTCAACGCGCTGTATTGGGATTTTCTCGATCGCAACGTGGAGAAGCTGAAGCGTAACCAGAGGCTCGGTCCGGTCTATGCCACTTGGGGCAAAATGACCGAGGTGCAGAAGAACGCTTACCGGCAAAGTGCTGCCGCGTTTCTGGCAAAGCTGGATGGCGCTGTCCGGACGTATTGAGCTGTTGGTGTTCGGGGAGGAGGGTGTCCTCCCCGAAATGGCACGGATTGGTGCTACGCCGTCTGCATCGCACCGGGGCCGGGGATGGCCTTGGGCGGGACCTTGCCGAGGATGATCATGCCCAGAACCTCGTCCTTGGTGACGTCCTCGGTGCGGGCATGGCCGACGACCTGGCCGTTCTTCATTACCGAGACGCGGTCGGCGAGATCGAAGACGTCATGGATGTCGTGGCTGATCAGGAAGATGCCGATGCCCTCGCGCTTCAGCTGCTTGATCAGTTCGCCGACCTGCGCCGTTTCCTGCGGGCCGAGCGCTGCCGTCGGCTCGTCCATGATCAGGATGCGAGCGTCAAACAGGATCGCACGGGCGATGGCGACCGACTGGCGCTGGCCGCCCGAAAGCGCTTTTACCGGCTCCTTGAAGCGGCGGAAGTTGGGGTTGAGCCGCCCCATGACTTCGCGGGCCTTGGCTTCCATCGCCACGTCGTCGAGCGTGCCCCAGGGGGTGCGCAGTTCGCGGCCGAGATAGAGGTTGGCGGCGGCATCGACATTGTCGGCGACGGCGAGCGTCTGGTAGATCGTCTCGATGCCGTAACCCTTGGCGTCGCGCGGGTTACTGATCTGGACCGGTTCGCCGTTGATCAGGATTTCACCGGCGTCGCGCTTGTAGGCGCCGGACAAGATCTTGATCAGCGTCGACTTGCCGGCGCCGTTATGGCCAAGCAATGCGACGACTTCGCCCGGATAAAGATCGACCGAGGCATTGTCGACGGCGTGGATGCCGCCGAAGGAGATGGAAATGTTCTTCATTTCCACCAGCGGAGTGCGTTGTTCCGTCATTGTCGTACTCCTCTTACTTGGCTCGGCCGCGATAAACGGTATCCAGCCAGACGGCCATGACCAGCACGATGCCGATGACGATGCTTTGCAGCGGCGTGTCGATGCGCAACAGCACCATGCCCGACTGCAGCGACTGCATGACGATCGCACCGAGAACCGCGCCGGAGATCGTGCCCATGCCGCCGGCAAGCGAGGTGCCGCCGATGACCGCGGCGGCGATCGTGTAGAGTTCGTCGAGCGTGCCTTGCGCATTGGTGGCGGCGTTCAGGCGGGCGGTCGAGATGGCCGCGGCGATGGCACAGAGCGCGCCCATCAGCGCGAAGATGCGCACCGTCACCCAGCGGGTCTTGATGCCGGCAAGCTCTGCTGCTTCCGGGTTGCCGCCGATCGCAAAGACATAACGGCCGAAGCGCGTGCGGGTGGTGAGGAAGCTCATGGCGATGGCGATGCCAACGGCCATCAGCACTGGAATGGCGATGCCGAGCGGGATCTGCAGGCCACCTTCCGGCCAGGGGATATTGTGAGCCTCGGCATATTTCTTGGCGAGGTTGACCGGCATGTAATAGCTGTTGAGCACCCAGACGGCGATCATCACCGTGACGCAACCAACCAGCGAGAGGAAATATTCAGCCCACATCGGACGCAGCGGAAAGCCGAAGCGCTTGCGCTGCTTGCGAGAATTGATGATCGAGGCGACGATGATCAGGCAGGCGATGATGCCGACGACCCAGCTTGCCGTGGCACCGATCGATCCCTCTGCGCCACCGCCCATCAGGCGGAATGTGGTATCCATCGGGGCGACCGTTGCGCCGCTGATGACCAGGAAGGCCGCCGCGCGCCAGATCAGCAGGCCGCCGAGCGTGACGATGAAGGCGGGGACATTGAGAAAGGCGATGATGACGCCCTGAAATGCGCCGATGGCGGTTCCAAGCACGATGCCGACCGTCAGCGCGATGATCCAGGTGGCCGGATTGTCGAAACCGATCAGCGGCGGCAGGATTTTCGCCTGCGTAATCGCCATGATCATGCCGACGAAGCCGAGGATCGAGCCGACAGAGAGGTCGATATTGCGGGTGACGATCACCAGCACCATGCCTGTTGCCATGACCGAGACCGATGCAGCCTGGACCGTGAGGTTCCACAGGTTGCGTGGCGTCAGGAAAAGCCCGCCGGTGAAATATTGAAAGCCGAGCCAGATACACAGCAGGGCTGCGATCATCCCGAGAAGTCGGGTATCGATCTCGGTCGCCTGCAGGAAACGCTGCAAGGCTGTTCCCTGTGTCTGGCGCACGCTGCTGGAAGGCGTGGCAATGGTGGTGTTTGCCATTTCCGGATTACTCCCCCTTTATTCTTGTCTTTACAGCGCCGCGCGTCATGAATGACGCGCAAAGGTCGCTGTAACGCTTTAAATTTGCTGCATAATTTTTCCTTAAATCGATCCCGATTTAAGGAATTATGCAGTAAAGTACCGCACATCGGAGAAGCGCCGCAACGTGGTCGCTGCGGCGCTCGTGACGGGACTTTATCTGCCCATGGTCAGGATCGGATCAGTTGCAGACTGCAACGGTTCCGGCCTTCACGCCCTGGCAGGTTTCTTCCTTGGAAATCCAACCGGCGTCGATGACGACGTTGAGATTATCCTTGGTGATCGGCTGCGGCGCGATGAAGAACGACTGCATTTCGACGCCCTTCGGACCGCCGGCAAACTTGACCGTGCCTGGGATCGCATCCATGGCGGCGCCGCCAGCAAGAGCTACGGCGATTTCGCCGGCCTTCTTGCCAAGTTCGCGGCTATCCTTCCAGACGGATACCGTCTGGGTACCGAGCGCGACGCGGTTCAAGGCTGCCTTGTCGCCGTCCTGGCCCGAAACCGGAACCGAGCCTGCGAGGCCCTGGGCTTCGAGTGCTGCGACAACGCCGCCGGCCATGCCGTCGTTCGAGGAGACGACGCCATCGACCTTGTTGTCGTTGGCGGTTAGGAACTGCTCCATGTTCTTCTGGGCAGCTTCCGGCTTCCAGCCGTCCGTATAGGCTTCGCCGACATTCTTGATCTTGCCTGCGTCCATGGCGGCCTTGAGCACTTCCATCTGGCCGGAGAACAGGAAGTCTGCATTCGGGTCTGTCGATGCGCCCTTGATGAAGACGTAGTTGCCTTCCGGCTTGACCTTGAACACTTCGGCAGCCTGCATGCGGCCGACTTCCTTGTTGTCGAAGGTGATGTAGTAAGCGGCCGGATTTTCGATCAGGCGGTCGTAACCGACGACCGGAATACCTTCAGCGGCGGCCTTTTCGATGGCCGGGCCGATGGCTTCCGAATCCTGCGCCAGAACGATGATGGCGTTGGCGCCCTGTGCGATCAGGGATTCGATGTCGGTCAGCTGCTTTGCAGCCGATGCCTGGGCGTCAGCGGAGATGTACTTGTCGCCGGATGCTTCGAGCGCTGCCTTGATGGCGGCTTCGTCGGTCTTCCAGCGCTCTTCCTGGAAGTTCGACCAGGAAACGCCGACGACCAGATCCTTGGCCATGGCTGCGGTGTGCAGGGATACGATGATGGCAGCGCCTGCCATCAGTGTCAAAACTGATTTCATGAAGTCCTCCCAGAGTGGCCGCTGACCGTCCGCGCGAACCTCCCGCACGGCCCCCGGTCAGCAAATTTGCCTGCCGCAAACTCAAAAGAGTTTTTTCTCGACAGTCGAGAAAATAGATGTCAGAGTTTTCAGGGGCTGTCAACAATGCTTTGGGCAAGGCGGTTTGACATCGGGCAGATGCTTTGGGAGGAGCATGTGTTTGTGGAATTCGTGAATAACAGGGATGCGCAATGCTGAGCAAATCGAGCACCGAACTGGTGCGTCAGCAAAACAGCGCGCTCGTGCTTGCGACGTTGCGGCGCCTGGGGCCGCTCTCTCATACCGACATATCGGAACATACCGGGCTGGCATCCGCGACGGTTTCGGCGATCACTGCAGAACTGGAACGGGCAGGGGTGATCGAGAAGGCGGAACAGCAGGCGCCTTCGGGACGCGGACGGCCGCGCGTGCTGTTTGCGCAGCGGCGCGACAGCGGCTTTCTGATCGCCGTGCGGATCTCGTCGGATATCGTGCAGTATTCGCTGGTCGATTATTCCGGACGGTTGATCGACCGTTTCGAGGAGCCGCGCAATCACAAGGTCGTTGGAACGCAGCCATTCGCCGAGGGGTTCCTGGATGCGTTGGTCCGCCTCATTCACCGGTCGCAGATGGAGAAGACGCAAATCCTTGCCGTGTCGATTTCCAGCAAGGGTACTGTCGATGCGGATGGCAAGCGGCTGTTGTGGTCGCCTGTCTTTGGCGGGGAGCAGATCGATTTCGTTGCGCTGCTGCAGCCGGACTGGCGTGCCAAGGTCACCTTGAACAACGAGACCCTGCTGGTCGCACAGGCGCTGGGTATGAAGGCGGATGTGAGCGAAGCTGGTTCTTTTCGCGCGCTTGCCGCCTTGTCGCTCGGCCACAGCATCGGGCTGGGCGTTGCCCGCAAGGACCGGTTCGGCGAACTCGAGGTGACGGCTCCCAACTTCGGCCATATGCTGCATGCTGCCAATGGCTGTCTGTGCCGATGCGGCTCCTTCGGCTGTATCGAGGCATCGGCGGGGTTTTACGGCATTTTGCGCACGGCGTTCGAGGTGCCGCCCGATACGATCCCGGCCAAATTCGTGCCGCTGGCGGAAATGGACAAGATCGCCGCAAGCGCCCGCCAGGGGAATCGCATGGCGGGTTATGCTTTCAGGCAGGCGGGTATTGCGCTCGGCAACGGCCTCTCCCGGCTGCTCAGCCTTTACGATCGCATGCCGATCTTCATCACCGGACCGGGAACGCGTTATTTTGATCTTTTGCAGCGCGGTATCGATGAGGGGCTCGAGCAATCGCATGAGGTCCGTCTACAGGGCAAGCCGGAGATTTCGGTAATCTTCGATGAGCAGCGGCTGGTTTTTGAGGGTCATCTGGATCGGGCTTTGACCGATATGGATCATGATATCGCTGCCTTCCGGCCGGTTCCGCCGGTAGTCGATCAGGTTTGATATGAGAAAGGCCGGGAGAACCCGGCCTTTCGGCGTTCAACACGACGATCAGGCGTCGATGCGGATCTGACGTTTTTCCGTCACCGACTTCACAGCCGCATCGGCGAGGGCCAGCGCTGCAAGGCCATCGGCGCCGGAGGGCGTGATCTTCGTGCCCTTTTCGATCGCCGAAATGAAACCGGCGATTTCGTTGGCATAGGCTTCGGTGTAGCGGGTCATGAAGAAATCATGCAGCGGCGGGCGGGTATAACCATCGCCATTGGCGATCTCGATCGAGACGGCGCGCTGGTTTTCGGCAGAGACGACGCCCTTTGAGCCGTGCACTTCGATGCGCTGGTCGTAGCCATAGGTGGCGCGGCGCGAGTTGGAGATGATCGCCTGTTTGCCGGATGCGGTCTCCAGGATCACCGAGACGCTGTCATAATCGCCGGCCTTGCCGATGTCCGGATCGACCAGAACAGCGGCATGAGCCGTGACGATGACGGGCTCTTCACCGAGCAGGAAGCGGGCCATATCGAAATCATGGATGGTCATGTCGCGGAAAATGCCGCCGGAACGCTTGATATAGTCCACCGGCGGGGCGCCTGGATCGCGCGAAATGATCGTCACCATTTCGACATCGCCGATCTTGCCGTCGTCGATCGCCTTGCGCACAGCCATGAAATGCGGATCGAAGCGGCGGTTGAAGCCGACCATCAGCTTGCCCTTGGTCTCCTCGACGACCTTCATGCATTCGCGCACGCGGCCGACATCGAGATCGATCGGCTTTTCGCAGAAGATCGCCTTGCCGGCGCGGGCGAAACGCTCGATCAGGTCGGCATGGGTGTCGGTCGGGGTGCAGATGACGACGGCGTCGATATCCGCCGACTTTTCGATCTCTTCGATCGTGCGCACCGCGCAGCCGTACTGCTTGGCAATCGAGTCGGCAGCCTCTGGAAAGGCGTCGGCAACGGCGACGAGGATGGCATCGGGGTTGGCGCTGACGGCTTTTGCGTGGACCTTGCCGATACGGCCGGCACCAAGAAGACCAAATCTGACGGTCATGTTCATCTCTTTTTGACGAGCGGCAAAGCGCCGCGAAGGGACGGGGTGATGACGCTCACTCCGGACAGGCGTTGCGGAAGACAGGTCCGCGATGATGTACTCAAGATGGTTTCGGGCGTCTGCCGGCGCGTGTTGCGGGCAGACGCAATCTCTCTCCTGTTTCTGCCTTATGCCGATCAGCGTACCGTCTATCTCCTCCGGCACATTCGAAAATCGGAATAAAAACATAACAAACACAATTTTCAGAATATTTATTCTATTTGAGGTCGCGCCGTCAAGCTGTTAAACCGTCCGGCCCCTTGCGGCAAATGTCATTTTGGCCATAAAGCTGTGACCTTTGATGCGAGGCCCGCATGGCCGGGAAAATCCCCAAGGACAGTTTGCATGATAAAGCTCATCGATCCGGATCATCCGTTCTACAGGCCGCTTTGGGTTCGGCTTCTGATCGTAGCGCTGTGTTCTGCGTGGACTGCCGTTGAATTCTGGAATGGAGCAGAGACCTGGGGGATGATCTTCCTTGCGGTGTCTGCCTATACGGCCTGTGTGCTGATCATCTTCTTCAAGCCGAAGATCGAGGTTGCCGAAGAGATAAAGACCGACGATCCCGCCTGACCTGCCGGCCTGCTTAGATTGTCACCGCCGCTGCATCAGGCGTAGCCGCCGCTGCGCCTCGTCGATCAGCATGTTGGCGATCTTCATGCGCAACGTGGCATTGGCGCGGTAGTCTGGGTCATGGCGGTCCGGATGGTTTTCGGCGGCAAAGCGGCGGCGTTTGCCGGTCAGTGTCTGCAGGGTTTCGATCTCCGTCAGCGCCAGATCGGCGGCGATCTGCTCGGGAAGGATACGGGCAAGGTGCCCCGGCATGACGGGCTTGGGCACTGGTTTGGCGGGGGCAAGCATCTCGTCGCTGGCCGTGTCGAAATAGGCGCGCTGAACCGCGCCGCTGTCGGCAATGCCGGATGCAGCAAGATTGCCGACGAAACCGCCGTTGAGCCCGCGGATACTGGCGTGCGCCACCTGCTCTTCCGCAGATGCGCCTTCCCCGTCTTCCTCTGCCTTCAGCCGCTCCAGAACCGACTGGAATACCGACATTCCGAACATGTGTTTCGCCCCGTTTCGCCGGCTTTAGAGCATGCCAGGGTTTTGCGGACCTGATCAGGCGTTGCTCTGCTTCAGGATCAGGTCGTAGAGGAGCTTGGCGCTTGGCGGCAGGGCGCGGCCGCGTGCGGTGATCAGGCTGTAGGGACGGATCTTGATGTTAAAATCCGTCGGAAGAACGCGGATTTCGCCCGCCTGGCTGCCGCTTCCGGCAATCAGCGTGGCGACGTCGCGGGCGACGGGCGCCACGGCATTGGTGTGGCGGACGATGGAAACCGTGAGGATCGTCGACGACGTGTTGATGATGGTTGCGGGCAGGGGCGTACCGGCCGACAGAAAGCTGTCCTCGACCGCACGCCGCAACAGCGTTCCGGATGGCTGGAACACCCAGTCGTAACCGGGCAGATCGGCTGAGCTGACGATGTCCTTGTCGAGCAGAGGATGACCTGTGCGGACGATCAGGCAGACATCTTCCTCGCCAAGCTCGATCAGATTGAACTGCCGCGGATCCATGTCGTCCGGTATCCGGCCGATGACGAAGTCGTGGCGGGCTGCCAGCAGTTCGCGCACGAGCACGTTGCTGTTTTCGATCTGGATGTTGATTTCGATGCCGGGATAGGCGGTCGAAACCTGCCTTATGGCGGGAACGGCAAGATTGAGGGCCGGGCCCGTGACGGAACCCAGCGAGACCGAGCCGCCGCTTCCTGTCTTCAGCTCGTTGATTTCGCGTGTCGTTTCCCGCAGTTCCAGGAAGATCGTGCGGGCGCGGCGCGCCAATGCCCGGCCATATTGCGTCAACTCGACACCCCGGGCGACGCGGGCACACAGCGGCGCCTTCAGAATGGTCTCGATCTCACCCAGCATGCGGGAAGCGGCTGGCTGCGAAATGTTGAGGGAATCGGCGGCCGCACTGATCTGGCCATGCTCTTCGATGGCCAGAATCAGCTGCAAATGACTCATTTTTAAGCCTAAGCGAAAAATTCCGCGTTCGGAATAATCCAAAGCTGTGGACGAGAGTGGCGCCGGATCGTCCATATTTTACCCACCTTCCGAGAAAAATGCCTTCGCACATGCGAAAAATCACACTGTTACAGCTTAGTATACCCATATTGTTATAAGGATACACCTATATTGTATTTGACAGTTATGACGTTTGATTCCAGTTTGCAGCCATGTGCGCCAGCGTGCTCGGGAGCGTGTAAGGCCTGGGAGGGCTTTCTTTCACCCCTTAAACCTCCGCCAAGAGATTTTTGGATCTCCTGGCCGCGCGAAGCGCTGCACATATCGAGGCCGGCCGATCGCCGCCTGGATCAACACTCAGGGAGAGATACATGAGATTAGTTACTTCGCTTCTCGCCGCCGCAGCGCTCAGCGTGGCGTCGTTCGTCGTTCCGGCGATCGCCCAGGACAAGGGCACCGTTGGTATCTCGATGCCGACCAAGACCTCGACCCGCTGGATTTCCGACGGCGAGACCATGGAAAAGCTGTTCAAGGAAGCCGGCTACACGGCGGACCTGCAGTTTGCCGACGACGACATCCCGAACCAGCTGGCCCAGATCGAGAACATGGTCACCAAGGGTGCCAAGGTTCTGATCATCGGCGCCATCGACGGCACGACGCTCTCCGACATCCTGGCAAAGGCTCACGAAGCTGGCGTCAAGGTCATCGCTTACGACCGTCTGATCCGCGATTCCGGCAATGTCGACTATTACGCAACGTTCGACAACTTCCAGGTCGGCGTTCTGCAGGCAACGACGCTCGTACAGGGCCTCAAGCTCGACGCCGCGACAGAGCCGAAGAATGTTGAACTGTTCGGCGGTTCGCCGGATGATAACAACGCCTTCTTCTTCTACGATGGCGCAATGTCGGTTCTGCAGCCGCTAATCGACGCCAAGAAGATCGTCGTCAAGTCCGGCCAGACAGGCATGGAAAAGGTCGGTACGCTGCGTTGGGACGGTGCTGTTGCACAGGCCCGCATGGAGAACCTCCTGTCCTCGACCTACACCGATGCCAAGGTTGACGGTGTTCTGTCGCCTTACGATGGTCTCTCCATCGGCATCATCTCGGCTCTGAAGGGCGTTGGCTACGGTTCCGGCGACATGCCGATGCCGATCGTCACCGGCCAGGACGCCGAGCTGCCGTCGGTCAAGTCGATCCTCGCTGGCGAACAGTATTCCTCGATCTTCAAGGATACCCGCGAGCTTGCCAAGGTTGCCGTCTCCATGACGGACGCCATCATTGGCGGTAAGGAGCCGGAAATCAACGACACCAAGACCTACGACAACGGCGTCAAGGTTATCCCGTCCTACCTCCTGAAGCCGGTCGCTGTTGACAAGACCAACGTCAAGGACGTCCTGGTCGGCGCCGGTTACTACACGGAAGACCAGATCAACAACTGATCCCGCCTTTTCCATCCGGGGCCCGCGATCACTTGCGGGCCCTTTTATCTTGATGAGAGACTTGTATTGTCGCTGTGTCTGGCCTCATCATCCACGGACTGCCGCAGGAATACCTGAACATGGACAACATCATTCTCGAAATGCGGGGCATCACCAAGACGTTTCCGGGCGTAAAGGCCCTGGACAATGTCAACCTCAAGGTCCGCGAAGGTGAAATTCACGCACTTGTCGGCGAAAACGGCGCGGGAAAATCGACCCTGATGAAGGTGCTGAGCGGTGTCTATCCCGCCGGAACCTATGACGGCGAGATCCACTACGACAACGAAGTGCGCAACTTCTCGACGATCTCCGACAGCGAGCATCTCGGCATCATCATCATTCACCAGGAACTGGCGCTCGTCCCGCTTCTGTCGATTGCCGAAAACATCTTTCTCGGCAATGAACTCGCCACCAACGGCGTCATCGACTGGAAGCAGACGTTTTCGCGTACCCAGGAACTGCTCGACAAGGTGGGCCTTAGGGAACCGCCGACGGAGCGCATCACCGACATCGGCATCGGCAAGCAGCAACTGGTCGAAATCGCCAAGGCGCTGTCGAAAAAGGTCAGGCTGTTGATCCTCGACGAGCCGACCGCATCGCTCAACGAAACCGATTCCGACGCGCTGTTGAAGCTCCTGATGGAGTTTCGCAAGCAGGGCATGACCTCGATCATCATTTCGCACAAGCTGAACGAGATCAAGAAGGTCGCCGACAAGATCACCATCATCCGCGACGGCGGAACGGTCGAGACGCTCGACTGTCATAACGAAGACATCAGCGAAGACCGGATCATCAAGGGCATGGTCGGCCGCGATATGGAAGACCGCTACCCCGCGCGCGAACCCAAGATCGGCGAGACGCTGCTGGAAGTGAAAAACTGGAACGTCTTTCACCAGCACCATCGCGACCGCCAGTTTCTGCACGATATCAATTTCACCGTTCGCGCCGGCGAAGTCGTCGGTATTGCCGGCCTGATGGGTGCAGGCCGCACCGAAACCGCGATGAGCATTTTCGGCAGGTCCTGGGGGCACAAGATCACCGGCGACGTCCTGATGCACGGCAAGCCGGTCGATGTCAGCACCATTCCGCGCGCTATCGATGCCGGTCTCGCTTATGTCACCGAGGACCGCAAGCATCTGGGTCTCGTGCTCAACAACAACATCATGCACAACACGACGCTGGCCAACCTCAATGCCGTGGCCAGTGGCGGCGTCATCGATGGGCACCGGGAAGCCAAGGTCGCCACAGATTACCGCACCAAGCTGCGTATCCGTTCGCATTCAATCTATCAGGAGGCCGTCAATCTTTCCGGCGGCAACCAGCAGAAGGTCGTCCTGTCGAAATGGCTGTTCACCAATCCCGAGGTTCTGATCCTCGACGAGCCGACGCGCGGCATTGATGTCGGTGCGAAATATGAAATCTACTCCATCATCAACCACCTTGCGGCCGAAGGGAAAGGCATTCTGATGATCTCGTCGGAAATGCCCGAATTGCTCGGAACCTGCGACCGCGTCTACGTCATGAACGAGGGACGCATCGTCGCCGAGCTTTCGAAAGCGGAAGCAAGTCAAGAATCCATCATGCGCGCCATCATGCGCTCCGGGGAGAAACACTAATGGCCGCCGACAAAAGCGCTCAGAAAACCACACCATCCCTTGGCGATTACTTCAAAAGCAATATCCGCGAATACGGCCTGCTCATCGCCCTCGTTGTCATCATGCTGTTTTTCCAGTTCATGACCGGCGGCGTGCTGTTCCGTCCCGTTAACATCACCAACCTGATCCTGCAGAACTCGTTCATCGTCATCATGGCGCTGGGCATGCTTCTGATCATTGTGGCAGGTCATATCGACCTCTCAGTCGGATCGATTGTTGCCTTTACCGGCGGCCTGTCGGCGATCATGCTGGTGAAATGGGGTATTCACTACTCCATCGTAGTGCCAGTTTGCCTCATCCTCGGCGGTCTCGTCGGCGCGGCACAGGGATATTGGGTCGCCTACCAGAAGATCCCGGCCTTCATCGTGACGCTGGCTGGCATGCTTGTCTTCCGCGGACTGACCTACCTCATCCTGCAGAACCGGCCGATCGGCCCATTCCCGAAGGATTTCCAGTCGCTGTCGACCGGTTTCGTCCCTGACTTCCTGTATCTCCTCAATCCACTCCCGGAAACGATCACCAATTTCTTCTCACTGGTCGTCATTGTCGCTTTGGTTGCGCTCGCCATCTATTACGGTGTGCGCGACCGCCGCAACAATGACAAGCACGGCACGGAAAACGAACCTTTTGCGTTCTTTGCCGGCCAGATGGCGATCATTGCCGGCGTCGCGATTTTCCTCGGCTTCCAGCTCTCGACCTACAAGGGCTTTCCAAACGTCCTGATCGTGATGGGACTGCTGATCGCACTCTATACGTTCATCACTACGCGCTCGACGATCGGCCGCCGCATCTATGCGATGGGCGGCAACGAGAAGGCGGCAAAGCTCTCCGGTATCAACACCGAGCGGCTGACCTTCTACACCTTCGTCAACATGGGCGTACTCGCGGCTCTCGCCGGCATGATCATCGCGGCCCGCCTGAATTCGGCAACGCCGAAGGCCGGCGTCGGCTTCGAACTCGACGTCATCGCGGCCTGCTTCATCGGTGGTGCCTCGGCATCCGGCGGCGTCGGCAAGATCACCGGCGCCGTGATCGGCGCTCTGATCATGGGCGTGATGAACAACGGCATGTCGATCATGGGCCTCGGCATCGATTACCAGCAGCTGGTCAAGGGCCTCGTGCTTCTGGCTGCCGTGTTCTTCGACGTCTACAACAAGAACAAGGGCTGACCCGGTCCGGTCCGTCCCGCGCGCCGGGCTTGTCCGGCGGGTGAAATTGGTGCCGGAGCGTGTCTTGCGCTGACATTTGGCGCGATGCTCCGGCCCACGCATCATAACGAGAACGGCGGCCTTGCCGCCACCAACGGGAGCATGTGCCATGTCTCCCAACGGGGTGTTGTTGCCGAAAGCCCGCCGCTTGACGCCGAAAACACAGCCCGGATTGAGAAAAGGATAGTGCTGTGCTGATTTCCCAGGTGAAGAACAAAGACGGCTCGATCACGGTCGCCGTCCGTGAAGCGGGGCAAACCGCGCGTGCGGTCAAAAACGCGGCAAGCGTCTACGCACTGGCGATGGAAGCGGCCAATTCGGGCAAAAGCCTGAAGGCTGTCGTCGAGACACATGGTCTGGGCGATGAAGTCGATCTTCAGGACGTTCACGCCAAGGGCAACTTCCTGCCGCCGATCACCCATCCGGACAATGCGCATCTGCATCTGACCGGAACCGGCCTGACGCATCTGGGCTCCGCATCGACACGCGACGCGATGCACGCGGCCGTATCGAAGGTGGAAGAGGGCGCCACCGACACGATGAAGATGTTCAAGATGGGTCTTGAAGGCGGCAAGCCGAAGCCCGGCGAAAAGGGCGTTCAGCCCGAATGGTTCTACAAGGGTAACGGCAGCCAGACGGTCGCCCCCGGCGGCGACCTCGTCTCGCCCTCTTTTGCGCAGGATGGTGGCGAAGAGCCGGAAATGGCCGGCATTTATGTTATCTCCGACAAGGGCGCACCGTTCCGCATCGGATTTGCTGTCGCCAACGAATTTTCCGATCATGTGACCGAGCGCGTCAACTATCTCTATCTCGCCCATTCCAAGCTGCGACCTGCAAGCTTCGGTCCGGAAATCCGGGTCGGCGAAGCGCCCAGCGACATCCGCGGTACGTCGCGGATCATCCGTGACGGTGCAGTCTTCTGGGAAAAGCCGTTTTTGTCGGGCGAAGCCAACATGTCTCATACCTTCGCCAATCTCGAATATCACCACTTCAAGTATGGAATTTTCCGTGCGCCGGGCGACGTGCATGTCCATATGTTCGGGACGGCAACGCTGTCCTTCGGCGACGGCATCAAGACCGAGGCGGGCGACATCTTCGAAATCGAGGCGTCCGAATTCGGTCTGCCGCTGCGCAACACGCTGGCGATCGCCGGCGAAGACGAGATCACGATCGGCCAGCTCTGATCTGCTCACATATTTGACTGCGGGTACCGCTCTCGGGGCGCTCGCTGAAACCAAGGAGGCTTTAAGCCCATGACACTCCATCACAACCTGATTGCCGGCGAATGGGTCGGCAGCAACGGCGTTGAAAACATCAATCCGTCGAACACCAAGGAAATCGTCGGCCTGTATGCCAGCGCCAGCGCTGACGACGCCAAGACCGCGATCGCTGCTGCAAAGGCCGCGTTTCCGGCCTGGTCGCGTTCCGGCATTCTCGAGCGTCACGCGATCCTGAAGAAGACCGCTGACGAAATTCTTGCCCGCAAGGACGAACTTGGAAACCTGCTTGCCCGTGAAGAAGGCAAGACGCTTCCGGAAGCGATCGGCGAAACCATCCGCGCAGCCCAGATATTCGATTTCTTTGCTGGCGAGGCCCTGCGTCTGGCTGGTGAAGTCCTGCCGTCGGTGCGTCCGAACATCGGCGTCGAGATCACCCGCGAGCCGATCGGCGTCATCGGCATCATCACGCCGTGGAATTTTCCGATCGCCATCCCGGCCTGGAAGATTGCGCCGGCCCTCTGCTACGGCAACACCATCGTCTTCAAGCCGGCCGAACTGGTGCCGGGTTGCTCGTGGGCGATCGCCGACATCCTGCACCGCGCCGGCCTGCCGAAGGGCGTCTTGAACCTCGTCATGGGCAAGGGCTCGGTCGTCGGCCAGGCCATGCTCGATAGCCCGGATCTCGCTGGCATCACCTTTACCGGCTCGACCGGCACAGGCAAGCGCGTCGCTGCGGCCTCGATCGAGCATAACCGCAAGTTCCAGCTGGAAATGGGCGGCAAGAACCCGATGGTCGTGCTGGATGATGCCGACCTGACCGTTGCTGTCGAGGCGGCTGCAAACTCCGGCTTCTTCTCGACCGGCCAGCGCTGCACCGCATCGTCGCGCCTGATCGTCACCGAAGGCATCCACGACAAGTTCGTCGCAGCACTGACCGAAAAGCTGAAAACGCTGGTGGTCGATGATGCGTTGAAGGCTGGTACGCACATTGGACCGGTTGTCGATGAGCGCCAGCTTGCCACCGATACCGATTACATCGCCATCGGCAAGCAGGAGGGCGCCAAGCTCGCTTTCGGCGGCGAGACCATCACCCGTGACAATCCGGGCTTCTACCTGCAGCCGACGCTGTTTACCGAAGCGACCAACCAGATGCGCATCAGCCGTGAAGAAATTTTTGGCCCTGTCGCCTCCGTCATCCGGGTCAAGGATTACGAGGAAGCGCTCAGCGTTGCCAACGACACGCCGTTCGGCCTGTCGGCCGGTATCGCCACGACCAGCCTCAAGCATGCGACCCATTTCAAGCGCAACTCGGAAGCCGGCATGGTGATGGTCAACCTGCCGACCGCCGGTGTCGATTTCCACGTGCCGTTCGGCGGCCGCAAGGCTTCGTCTTTCGGCTCGCGCGAGCAGGGCAAGTATGCGGCCGAGTTCTTCACTGTTGTGAAGACCGCCTACACGCTGGCTTAACGACGTTTCCGGACTGGGCAAGACCCGGTCCGGTCCCTCTTAAAGGACAAGGACTATGACGAAGAAAGCGGAATGGCCGCGCAAGCTGCGGTCCCAGGAATGGTACGGCGGCACGAGCCGCGACGTGATCTACCATCGCGGCTGGATGAAGAACCAGGGATATCCGCACGACCTGTTCGACGGACGCCCGGTGATCGGCATCCTCAACACATGGTCGGATATGACGCCGTGCAACGGCCATCTGCGCGAGCTTGCGGAAAAGGTGAAGGCCGGCGTCTGGGAGGCCGGCGGCTTCCCCATGGAAGTGCCGGTATTCTCTGCATCGGAAAACACCTTCCGCCCGACGGCGATGATGTATCGCAATCTGGCGGCTCTGGCGATCGAAGAGACGATCCGCGGCCAGCCGATGGACGGCTGCGTGCTTCTGGTCGGCTGCGACAAGACCACGCCGTCGCTGATCATGGCAGCAGCCTCCGTCGACCTGCCATCGATCGTCGTCACCGGCGGGCCGATGCTGAACGGCTATTTCCGCGGTGAACGTATCGGTTCCGGCACGCATCTGTGGAAATTCTCCGAGATGGTGAAGGCCGGCGAGATGACGCAGGACGAGTTCCTCGAGGCGGAAGCCTCGATGAGCCGCTCGTCGGGCACCTGCAACACCATGGGCACCGCCTCCACCATGGCTTCCATGGCCGAAGCGCTCGGTATGGCGCTTTCCGGTAATGCCGCAATCCCGGGCGTCGACAGCCGCCGCAAGGTAATGGCGCAGCTCACTGGCCGCCGGATCGTTCAGATGGTCAAGGACGACCTGAAGCCGTCCGACATCATGACGAAACAGGCCTTCGAGAACGCCATCCGCACCAATGCGGCGATCGGCGGATCGACCAATGCCGTCATCCACCTGCTCGCCATGGCCGGCCGCGTTGGCATCGATCTGACGCTGGACGATTGGGACCGTTGCGGCCGCGACGTGCCGACCATCGTCAACCTGATGCCGTCGGGCAAATATCTGATGGAAGAGTTCTTCTATGCCGGCGGCCTACCGGTGGTCATCAAGCGCCTCGGCGAGGCAGGCTTGCTGCACAAGGATGCGCTGACGGTTTCCGGCGAAACCATGTGGGACGAGGTCAAGGACGTCGTCAATTGGAACGAGGACGTCATCCTGCCAACCGACAAGGCGCTGACGCAATCGGGTGGCATCGTCGTGGTGCGCGGCAATCTGGCGCCAAAGGGCGCGGTGCTGAAGCCGTCCGCCGCATCGCCGCATCTGTTGACGCATCGGGGCCGGGCCGTCGTGTTCGAGGACATCGACGACTACAAGGCCAAGATCAACGATGACAATCTCGACATCGACGAGACCTGCATCATGGTCATGAAGAACTGTGGTCCGAAGGGCTATCCGGGGATGGCCGAGGTCGGCAATATGGGCCTTCCGCCGAAAGTGCTGAAGAAGGGCATCACCGATATGGTGCGCATCTCCGATGCCCGCATGTCCGGTACGGCCTACGGTACCGTCGTGCTGCACACCTCGCCGGAAGCTGCCGTCGGCGGACCGCTGGCGGTGGTCAAGAACGGCGACATGATCGAGCTCGACGTGCCGAACCGGCGTCTGCATCTCGACATTTCCGAAGCGGAACTGGCGCGCCGGCTTGCCGAATGGCAGCCGAACCACGACCTGCCGACATCGGGCTATGCCTTCCTGCACCAGCAGCATGTCGAAGGTGCCGATACCGGCGCCGACCTCGACTTCCTCAAGGGCTGTCGCGGAAGCGCTGTCGGCAAGGACAGCCACTGATCTGCACGGTATTCTGAATCGAGAAAAGGCGGGGCATTTGCTCCGCCTTTTCTGTTTCTGGACCTGCATTGTCGCGGCGAACGATAAGGACTATATAGTTACCTATATGTACAGGAGATGTGGTCATGCATGGGAAGGCAGTCGGTGCGGCCGAATTCAAGGCAAAGTGCCTCAATCTCATTGATCAGATGAACGATGACGGTGAACCCATCACCATCACCAAGCGAGGTAAACCCGTCGCTATGCTCTCGCCGGTTCCAGACGCTGTGGCTAACACCAGCATCATCGGCGCGATGAAGGGCAGCGTTTTAAGCTATGATGACCCGTTTTCACCGGCGATCGAGGCCGGCGAGTGGGATGCCAACCGGTGATCGTCATCGATACGCATGTGCTGATCTGGGCCGTGCAGGACGATCCGCGACTTGGCTCCAAGGCCCGGCAGATTATTGATCATACGACTGCGCATAGTCGCATTCTGGTTTCGGCGATCACGCCTTGGGAGATCGCGATGCTGGCCGAGAAGGGACGCATTGCGCTCGGTGACGATGCCGGCCGCTGGATCGAGCGGGCTCTGGCCTTGCCAGGTGTGCAACTTGCGCCTTTGGAGGCTCCCATCGCCGTTGGCAGCGTCCGTCTCCCAGGAAGTTTTCACGCCGATCCTGCCGACAGGATGATCGTTGCAACAGCCCGGTTTCATCAGGTGCCGTTGATGACGGCAGACCAAGCGATCCTTGAGTATGGGGCGAAGGGCCATGTCGGTACTCTTGCCGCATCGTCATGACCGGGCGTTAGTTCACTGACTCTGCGTCTGGCTCTGACCCTGCTGCTCGACCGTTACCGAAACCTTCAGCGCTTCACTGGACGAGCCGTGGATCAGGCCGGAAATCGGTGCGGCGTCACGGTAGTCCAGCCCGCAGGCGATACGGACATAGCGGTCGTCGGGGCACATCTTGTTGGCGGCGTCGAAGCCCACCCAGCCGAGACCGGTCAAATGCACCTCGGCCCAGGCGTGGCTTGCCGTCTGCTCCGGATGATCCTCCATCATCAGGTAACCGGAGATGTAGCGGGCGGGCAGGCCTAGAGTGCGCGCAGCAGCGATCATGATATGGGCGTGATCCTGACAGACGCCGCTCTTCTGCAGGAGGGCCTGTTCCGCCGTCGTTTCCGTTCCGGTCTCGCCTTGCCTGTATTCGACGGTTTCGGCGATCTCGCCCATCAGGGCATGCATCTTCGCCAAGTCCGTATCGCCAGCCATCGCCTTGGCAAGATTGCGGATCGGCTTGGCCATCTTCGTCAGCGGAGTTTCACGCAGATAGAGCCAGAGCGGTGCATAAGCCTGATGCAGGCCGTAGACGCCGGCCTTGTCTTCGGTTTCCACTTCGCCTGATGCGACAATGCGGATGAAGGTCTGGTCGCCATCGACGCTGACGAGATTGACGCGGTTACCAAAATGGTCGTCATAACCGACCTCCATCTTGGCACCCTCAACGGAGGTTTCCCAGCTGATGACGGTCTGCCCGGTCTGCGTCAGCGGCGTCAGGCGCAGGCGCTGCAGCGAGTATTGCACCGGTTCGGCATAGGTATATTCGGTGGTGTGACTGATCTTCAGACGCATTGGTCTCTCCCCATCCGAATCTCAGTTGAACCGGTAGCCATCGGAGATTTCCTGTCCCAGACGGTTGTTGTGGCTGATGAAATTCTCGATGTACTCGTGCAGTCCCTGGTCCATGACATCCTTGATCGAATGGCTGCGCAGGGAAGAAAGCGTCCCCTCCGCCGTTGCATGGGCCGCATGGCCTTCACCATATTCCCGGGCGAGGTAGCCGAGATTGCTGACGATCTTATCGTAGCAGTAGGCGAGGGAGCGCGGCATGCGGCCGTTGAGGATCAGGAAGTCGGCAATATTCGACGGCTTGTATTCCGCCTCGTAGACCCAGCCATAGGACCGATGCGCCGACACCGAACGCAGGATCGATTCCCACTGGACGTTGTCGATCGAGGAACCGACCTGCGACACTGCCGGCAGCAGCACATAGTATTTCACATCGAGAATGCGGGCGGTATTGTCGGCCCGCTCGATGAAGGTGCCGATACGCGAGAAGTTGAAGATCTCGTTGCGCAGCATGGTGCCATGGAAGGCGCCGCGGATCAGCGCGGTCCTCTGCTTGATCGCATCGATCGCTTCCGGCAGGTCTGCCGGCTTGACGCGCCGTGCCAGCATGGTCTTCAGGTCCAGCCAGCATTCATTGGTGGCTTCCCAGGTTTCGCGCGTCAGGGCGGTACGCACCATGCGGGCATTGTTGCGGCCCGAATCGATGCAGGACATCACGCTGGACGGATTGGACTTGTCGCGCAGCAGGAAATCGATGGCGTCGGCACTGGTCAGCGTTGGATAGAGGTCGTCATAGATATCGCGAACGCCGGAGCTTTGCAGCACGCCGTCCCAATCGTCTTCGGTTGCCTCCGAGCGGGTCAGCGACATGCGCAGGCCGGCATCGATCAACCGGGCGCTGTTTTCGGCCCGCTCGATATAGCGGAACATCCAGTAGAGGCCGTTTGCGGTTCTTCCAAGCATGTCAGTCCTCCAGAACCCAGGTGTCCTTGGTGCCGCCGCCCTGGCTGGAATTGACCACCAGCGAACCGGCCTTCAACGCCACGCGGGTAAGCCCGCCCGGAATGATCTGCACCTTGTCGGATACGAGGACGTAAGGGCGCAGGTCCACGTGGCGCGGAGCGATGCCCTTGTTGACGAGGATCGGCACGGTCGAAAGCGAAAGCGTCGGTTGGGCGATATAGTTGGCGGGACGCGCCTTGAGCTTTTCGGCAAACAGCACGCGCTCCTTCTTGGACGCGGTCGGCCCGACCAGCATGCCGTAGCCGCCGGAGCCGTGCACTTCCTTGACGACGAGATCGGCGAGGTTTTCCAGCACGTATTTCAGGCTATCGGCCTCCGAACAGCGCCAGGTCGGCACGTTTTCCAGCAGCGCCTTGCGGCCGGTGTAGAATTCGACGATTTCCGGCATGTAGGAATAGATCGCCTTGTCGTCGCAGATGCCGGTGCCCGGCGCATTGGCGATGGTGATATTGCCGGCGCGGTAGACGTCCATGATGCCGGGAACGCCCAGCGCCGATTCGGGCTTGAAGGTCAGCGGATCGAGATAGTCGTCATCGACACGGCGGTAGAGCACGTCGATCGCCTCGTAACCGCGCGTGGTGCGCATCTTCACCTTGCCGTCGATGACGCGCAGGTCCGATCCTTCGACAAGTTCGACGCCCATCATGTCGGCCAGGAACGCATGTTCGTAATAGGCCGAATTGTAGATGCCGGGTGTCAGCACTGCGACACGCGGCTTGCCCGTGCAGCCGGGAGGGGCAAGCGACGCCAGCGAATGGCGTAGCAGATAAGGATAGTTCTCGACCGGGCGAACACGATTCTGATGGAACAGTTCCGGGAACATCTGCATCATCGTCTCGCGGTTTTCCAGCATGTAGCTGACACCCGACGGCGTGCGGGCATTGTCTTCCAGCACATAGAACTGGTCTTCCCCGGTGCGCACGATATCTGTGCCGACGATATGGGTATAGACACCGCCCGGCGGACGAAAGCCGATCATCTGCGGCAGAAAGGCGACGTTGCGCTCGATCAGCTCACGCGGAACGCGGCCGGCCTTGATGATTTCCTGTTTGTGGTAGATGTCGTCGAGGAAGGCGTTCAGGGCAATGACCCGCTGTTCGATGCCCTGGGCGAGCTTGCGCCATTCACGGCCGGAAATGATGCGCGGTATCAGGTCGAATGGGATCAGCTTTTCGGAGCTGTCTGCGTGTCCGTAGACCGCGAAGGTGATGCCGGTCTTGCGGAATATGTTTTCCGCCTCCCGCGATTTGGCGATCAGGCGGGCCTTGTCCTGGGCTGCGTACCAATCATTGTAAGTCGAGTAAGGCTGGCGCGGGCTGTTGTCCGCATTCATCATTTCGTCAAATGCCAACGGTGTGATCCCCTTTTTTGTCATTTGAGACCAACAGCAACAGCAATGCAAGAAGCATGCTCAATCGAAGCCAAAAGAAATTTCGCCGCTTTTATGGGCCTTTTGGCGGGTTTTCCGGAGGGGCATGGCGCGGTTTTCATCATGAAATACTGCCGTTTGCCGAGTTAACCCGAATTCCGGGGCAAGTCGCCGGACTTTGAAGTCTGTAACGCCCAAAATTTATGCAGCCATCCTCGACGGTTGTTGCGGAGATTGACGCTAAACATCAGGAATTTTGCTTTGACCATCATCTTGTGCGGCCCTATCGCATTCGATGACGTTTGTATCGCATTGGGAATGCCTCCATGACCCTCGACCGCCTGGCCCCGGCCATTTTCGTGATGCTCTGGTCGACGGGATGGGTGATGGCGAAATACGCCGATATCTATGCCGATCCGCTGACGTTCCTGGTGCTGCGCTATTTGCTCGCCACGCTGCTGTTCGTCGGCTTCTGTCTGGCGACGGGTGCTGCTTGGCCAAAGACATGGACTGGCGCCGGGCATGCAGTGATCTCCGGCATCTTGCTGCACGGGCTCTATCTCGGCGCCGTCTGGTGGGCGATCGGTCAAGGAGTGCCAGCGGCGATTTCCGGCATCATCGCCGGTTTGCAGCCGTTGATGACGGCGGTTGCCGCCCCCGCGTTGATCGGTGAAAATCTGTCTGGCCAGCAGAAGGTCGGGCTGACCCTGGGCTTTCTCGGGATTGCGCTCGCCGTCGTTCCCAAGGTTCTGGCGATCGATACCGGCAGGTCGCCGATCCATCTGTTTCCCGTGGCCATCAATGTTCTGGGAATGGCGGCTGTGACCTACGGCACCATCTACCAGAAGCGATACCTTCAGGACGGCGACATCCGCTCGACCGCGACCCTGCAATATGTCGGCGCGCTGATCGTCACCATCCCTGCCGCGTTATTGCTGGAAGACATGCGGGTGATCTGGAGCGTGCAACTGTTTGCGGCCTTGGCCTGGGCGGTTCTCGGCCTGTCGATGGGAGCGATTGCCCTGCTGCTTTATCTCATCCGGCGAGGACAGGTGTCGAAGGCCGCTTCGCTGATCTATCTGGTGCCGCCGCTGGCAGCCTTGCAAGCGTGGCTGCTGTTTGATGAGACGCTGACGCTGCCGATGATTATTGGTACGGTGATTGCCGTTGCCGGGGTTTATCTGACGAACAGGAAGGCGGCGGGATAAAAGTGATGGCGGTTACATGTGGGCGAATGTGCGCCGGTTGTGGACACTGAAGGCCGATGGCGACAACTCGCAGGGAACGGGGACGAGTATGACCCATTCGGCGTAATAGGAATATCGTCGACACCGACTGCCGTCTGTCAGGCGACGTCTGCGACCTTGCCGGTCCCCGATGGCAGGCTCAAGCTGTTTTTGCCTTTCGCTTTCACGGCATACAAAGCCCTGTCTGCTTCAGCGAAGATGTCTTTAGCGGGGATTCCCGGCAGGATCATTGCCCCGCCGACGGAGGCACTCACCTTGAGTTTGTTTGGAAAGGATCCGACCCACCATTCCAATTTACTGGTGATGCGTCCAGCGGCGTGTTGAAGGCGTTCGACCGATTCGCAATCAAGAATAATGGCAAACTCATCACCACCAAGGCGTGCAATCACAGTCGCATTCGGCGTTGCTTCACCAATTCTCCGGCCAGCGTCTCTTAAACACTCGTCCCCGGCTTGATGTCCCAACCTGTCGTTGACAGCTTTGAAGCTGTCCAAATCTATGAGCAGAAGTGCCTTTTGTGCGGGTGGACCGGCAGTGACAGCCTCATCAAACGCTGCCTCAAACCTTGTTCGTGATGCAAGCCCCGTGACGGGGTCGGTTTCCGCCAGGCAGCGAATGTGTTCGAACAAGGTCTTTTCGGCAGTTATATCCTGCTTCATTCCGAATATTCGCACCGGTTGGCCATCAACTCTTTCAACAATGGCGGTGATTCTGATCCATCGCGGGTTGCCCTTGGCGGTAACAATTTGGGCGTCGAGCGTAAATCCTTCTCCATCTTTGATCGCCGCGCTGCGAACTTCGGTTAGCATTCTACGCGATTCGGGGAGATAGAGCGCAACGGTGGCTTCTCTCACCAGCGGCGACCGCGGTTCCAACTCAAACAACTCGTAGACTGTATCCGTCCATGTGAGCGTTTCATCCGGCAGGGTGCACTCCCAAATGCCGACCCGAGCCGCCTTGAACGATTTATCAAACAGGTTTTGAAGCCGATTGAACTGTTCGGAGTTCGCAGGGCTGTGTGGAATCTGCTGACTGGCGTCCACTTTCATCGCGTCAAAACGGCTTTCGCAGCGAGATGGCAAACTGCTGTGCATGAATCGTTCCCACATCTCGATTTCATATCGACGCTTAACTTGCTGCAGCATGCAGCGAAAACGTTTCATTTCAGTTGCAGTGAAGGCGCTTCGTAAGCTTTTGCGCTCGCAAACGAACTCCAGAGGATGGAAGCAGTAACAAGTTTCGTTTGCAGGATCCAAACGCCGTCAGCCCAATCTGATCCACGCTGAAAAGTCCGAATCAGTCCGCAATGCGCGCGACTGTTGCCGGCCGGTAGCCTTTCCGGAAATCGAGCGACAGGTGACAACCAGCACAAACAAAAGCCGCTCGCAACAGGATGCTGCGAGCGGCTTTGAAATCTGAGCAAGGCGAACCCTGCTCCTTTTACTGGACTGGCTTACGCCTCGTCGCGGCGCGGTGCCGCGTTGGCGCGCTTGCGCTGGCCCTGGGCACCGGCGCCGGCTTCGCGGCTCTGGCCACCAGCGGCATTGCCGCCGCCGTGGTTGCGGTTGCGCCATTCGCCCTGCTTCTGGCCGGGGCGTCCGTTGCGGTTGCCGCCGGGACGCTTGGCAAGGGCGGTTTCGTGGGCTGCCTGTGCGGCCGGGCCCTGACCCTTGCGGTGCTGCTTCCTGGGCTCGCCGGTTGCCAAAAGATCGTCACCAGCAAACGGGCTTGGAGCGGAACGTTCAGCGCGGTGGACGTTGTCACTGCCGCCCTGCGGACGCGGACGGCGCTCGGCATGGCCGTTGCCGGCCGGGCGTCCGGCGTTGCGGGCACCATTGCCACCACGGCCACCCTTCGGGCGGGCACGGTCGGCAGGAATTTCGCCGCTGGCAACAGCGATATCGATGTTCATCAGGCGCTCGATGTCGCGCAGCAGGCGGATTTCGTCCGGCGCGCAAAACGCGATGGCGATACCGTCGCGGCCGGCACGGGCGGTGCGGCCGATGCGGTGAACGTAGGCATCCGCCACTTCCGGCAGATCGTAGTTGTAAACGTGGGTGACGCCGGGAACGTCGATGCCGCGCGCGGCAACGTCGGTGGCGACGAGAACGCGGGTCTGGCCGTCACGGAAGTTCTTCAAGGCACGCTCGCGCTGGCCCTGGCTCTTGTTACCGTGGATCGAGGCGACGGAGAAGCCGGTATGCTCAAGATGCTTCATCAGCTTTTCGGCGCCATGCTTGGTGCGCGAGAAGACGAGAGCCAGGCCCTGCGGGTTCTCGGTCAGCGACTTCTTCAGCAGTTCGGTCTTCTGGCTGGCGCCCTGGACGAAGTGCACATACTGCTCGACCTTGTCGGCAGCCTTGCCTGGAGGCGTGACTTCGACGCGTTTCGGGTTGCTCAGGTATTCGCTGGAAAGATCGGCAATCGCCTTCGGCATGGTGGCCGAAAACAGCAGCGTCTGGCGGTTCTTCGGAACCAGCTTGGAGATCTTGCGCAGGTCGTGGATAAAGCCGAGGTCGAGCATCTGGTCGGCTTCGTCAAGCACGAGATAACGCGCCTGCGTCAGGGTGACGGCGCGGCGGGCGACGAGATCGAGAAGACGGCCGGGGGTGGCGACGAGGATGTCGACGCCGCGCGCCAGCTGTTCCGACTGCTTGTTGATCGATGCGCCGCCGACGACGAGGCCGATCTTCAAGGGGGTCTTCTTGACGAAGTCCTTCAGGTTGGCAGCGATCTGGTTCACCAGTTCGCGGGTCGGGGCGAGAACGAGAGCACGGATGTTGCGCGGATCGGGACGCTTGTCGTCCTTCAGCATCTTTTCGATCATCGGCAGGCCGAAAGCGGCCGTCTTGCCGGTGCCGGTCTGGGCGAGACCGATGAGGTCATGGCCTTCCATCACGAGCGGAATGGCTTCGGCCTGGATCGGCGTCGGCGTATCGAACCCAAGGGCGGTGAGGGTCGAAAGCACGTGCTCGGAGAGGCCAAGGTCTTTGAAAGTGGTCAATGTAGTACCTTTTTCGGGGGCGCAAAACGAGATTTGCCGGAACTGCACCATGCGGTTCCGGTTTCGCTTCGCGTCAAGAACCCCGCGTGATTTGGGAACTTGTGGGTTGATTAAACTCGTCTAGCGCATGCATTTTGCCACGTTTGGCAAAACATTCTGTGTTGCGCTTATCCTTCGTTACGGATCGGTTAGATCCCGCAGGGCTCGCTCACGCGGCGGCCGGAAGGTGACGCTGGGCCTCATGTCGTTGTTTTGCGGTCAAAAGTCAAGGGATAGTTTTTTGCAGGTGCGAAGAGACCCGTGGATTACGCCATCACAAGCTGGAAATCTCCGCCTGCCAAAACGGTACCGTTGACGAGAATGTCCAGCCGGGCCGCCGGGATAATAGTGCCGCGTGGCGCGTATCGCATGCTGGCGCGTCATCGTAACGGTCTCAGCGGGGGCAAGCACGAGGCTCTTCCATCCACCTTCGGCGCAAGGCTGCCATTGGCTTTGCGATGATGGATCGCATAGTTCGAACCCTGTGGAATGGGTGGCGATATGATCCGCCATCGTCTTTACGAGTGCCGGATGCAAAAGATTTTACAGCGGTTCAGCCATGGCATCCATCCAGCGTTCGATTTCCCGTGGACCACAGCTGCAGTTCTGCCAGGCCCATAGATCAGGTTTCCGCCGTCATGGTTACGCACCGGATTTTACAGGGATTATTTCGGAACCTTCCTTTTTGCCGCTGCGTTGAAACTCACACGCGCCATGATTGAACGAGGCGTGTGTTGACGCCCAGTCATCCTGCCGCCGGTATGGTGACATGCGGTTGTCGATATGAACATTGCTCGAGGAGTGAAGTATGACCACGACATGGATTCTTGCCGCTGACGGAAACCAGGCTCGCCTTTTGAAGGGCGTGAATTTCCTCAAAGATGGACCCCAGAGCCCCGAGCAGGAGGTTTTTCAGCTGGATACCAAGCGTGTCCAAGACATCATGAGCGACAGGCCCGGCCGCAGCCATTCGTCGGTCGGACATGGCCGTTCTGCGATGGAATATTCCAGTGATCCGGTGCGCGAAGAACAGCAGAAATTCACTGCCGATGTTGCCAGCAAGATCGACAGCTATGAGCACGAGGGGGCATTCGACCGCCTGGTTGTCTGCGCAGCACCCCAGACGCTTGGCGATCTTCGCTCGATGCTGTCAACGGCAACGCGGGCAAAGACCATTGCCGAGATCAGCAAGGACTATAGCAACCTTCCGACCGACAAGTTGATTTCGTCGGTTCGCGTTGCGATGTCGAACTGATCCTCCGTCAGAAATCCGTCGGAACGCCACCTTCGGCTTTCCGGCGGGCAACAAACGCATCAAGCTCGGCCTCTACGGCAGGGTCGAGCGGTGGCTTCTCGTATTCGTTGAGCTTTTCCTTGAAGACGCGGTTGGCGTGATCGTAGGTCGTCGGCCGCCCGGCCTCGGTCCAGGTTTCGAAATTACGCCAGTCCGACAGGATCGGCGAGTAGAAGGCTGTCTCGTAGCGGGCGAGCGTATGGGCGGTGCCGAAATAGTGGCCGCCTGGCCCGACATCGCGGACGGCATCGAGACCAAGCGCATCCTCGCTGACATCCAGGGGAGTGAGAAATTCCGCCACCATCTGCAGCATATCGACGTCGAGAATGAATTTCTCGAAGGATGCCGTCAGCCCGCCTTCGCTCCAGCCGGCCGAATGCATGATGAAATTGCCGCCGCCCTGCGTCAGCGCCCAGAGCGACAGTGCTGATTCGTAGGCCGCCTGTGCATCGAGCGTGTTGGAGGCATTGGTGTTGGAGGTGCGGTAGGGCACCTTGTAGCGGCGGGCGAGTTGACCGCCGGCAATCACGGCCTTCATATATTCCGGCGTGCCGAAGGCGGGCGCTCCGGTTTTCATGTCCACATTCGAGGTGAAGCCGCCATACATGACCGGCGACCCGCGCCGGACCATCTGGGTAAAGGCGATGCCGGCCAGCGCCTCGGCATTTTGCTGCACGACCGCACCGGCGATCGTCACCGGTGCCATGGCGCCCGCCAGCGTGAACGGCGTCACGACGACGACCTGGTTGCGCGAGGACATTTCGATGATGCCCTGCAGCATCGGCCCGTCGAGGCGCAGCGGTGAGGACGTATTGATGATGGTGAACAGCGACGGCTCGCTTTCCATCTGCTCGGCGGAAATACCGCGGCCGATGCGGGCGATCTCAAGGGCGTCGATATTGCGCTGCTGGCCGAGCGAATAGCAGTGGAACACCTTGTCGGTCAGCTTCACCATGTCGGACAGGCAATCGAGATGGCGCACGGACGCGTGGATATCGATCGGCTCGACCGGATAGCCGCCAGTGGTATGAATGATGTCATAGGATTGGGCAAGCTTGACCAGCTTGCGGAAATCTTCCTGATTACCGGCACGGCGTCCGCCCTCGCGGTCGGCGACAAACGGCGCCGAGGCGATCTGCGCGAACACCAGATTGTTGCCGCCGATCTGCACATTGCGTACCGGATTGCGCGCATGCATGGTGAAGTCGGATGGCACGGACGCCATCATGTCCATGATCAGGCCGCGATCGAAACGCACCCGGTCGGTGCCGGGCGTCACGTCGGCACCTGCCGCCTTCATCCGGTCGCGGGCTTCCGGCAGGATCACGTCCATGCCGATCTCTTCAAGGATGGTCAGCGAGGCATCATGAACGGCCTCCAGAGCCTCTTCCGACAGCACGGAGGATTTCGCCATCGTGTTGACGAGATTGAGATATTTCGAGCTGCTTACGCCCTTGCGCGAGCGATCCGCGCCACGTCCGCCGGTTCGGCGGCGGCGTTCCACCGGCGCTTCGGTGTCGCTTTGGGTGGACTGCGGAAATTCGTGCTCGCTCATGACTTTTCCATCGGTTTGGACAGAGGGGCATGTTGCAGATCCGGTGCCCCGAAGGCGCCACCATTTGCGACAGCAAAATTCCCTGAAAGAGAAGGGCGGTTTCGAGGCTGGTTATTCCGCGACGCGCGATGTCGATTTTACGCCGCCGAGCATTTCCCGCTTGCTGCCAAAGCCGGTCCTGCGTTCGACTGTAAAACCTGCAGCCTGCAGGTTGCGGCGGACAAAACCGGCAGCGGCATAGGTCGCAAACGTGCCGCCCTCGACGGTCTTTTCATAGGCAAGCCGCATCAGGTCTTCCGACCACATGTCGGGATTGCGCTTGGGCGCAAAGCCGTCGAGATACCAGGCATCGAATACCTCTGAGAAATCACTGATACCTTGAAGGGCAGGCCCGCAGATCACGGTGAGACGCAATCCGTCTGCGAAATCGATATCGATCCGGCCCGCCGGATCGTCCGGCCAATGGGCACAGAGCGCCAGCCGTTCTGCCTCGATCTCCGGCCAGCGCGATAGCGCCCGGTCGATTTCGGGCGCGCGCATCGGAAACCGTTCGAACGAGACGAAATGCAGATTTCCGCCCTTTAAAGGGGCTGCTTTCCATTGCCGCCATGTCTCGCAGAAATTCAGTCCGGTACCGAATCCGAGCTCCCCTATCCTGAATGTGCCGGGTCTGCGCCAACGCTCGGGCAGGCCATTGCCTGCGAGAAAGACATGGCCGCATTCCAGCCGCCCGTCTTCGCGGCAATAAAAATGGTCGCCAAATTCCTGCGAATAGGGCATATCGCCCTCGTGCCATTCAAGCGTTTGCCGGTTTGGGCTTTGCCCGTCCGGCGTGGGCGTTCCGTCCAATTGATCGCGGGTCATGGCGAACCGATAATCTCCACGTTCAAGAAGGTCAATCGATGGTGGATCTGCTGATTGCCGGCGGCGGCATCATGGGCCTCTGGGCGGCCGTCATGGCCGATCGGGCCGGGCTGAAAACCGTTCTCGTCGAGCGCGACAGGATCGGTGCCGGGGCCAGCGGCGGCGTGCTCGGCGCTTTGATGCCGTACATGCCGGATCGCTGGGACGATAAAAAACAGTTCCAGTTCGATGCGTTGCTTTCGCTCGAGCAGGAAATCCTGGGTCTGGAAGCGCAAACCGGGCTATCCGCCGGTTACCAGCGTTCCGGCCGCCTGATGCCCTTGCCGAAGCCGCATCTGCGCACCATTGCGTTGCGCCACGAGCAGGATGCGCTTGTCAATTGGCATCAGGCAGACCAGCGGTTTTTCTGGCATGTGCAGGATAGCCCGGCGGCAGCGGGTTGGCCGGAAAACGAGGCGATGGCCAGCGGCGTCGTGTTCGATACGCTGGCCGCCCGCGTCGATCCCCGTCGGTTGCTTGCCCTGCTGGCTGCAACACTTGGCCGGTCGCGGCATGTGCGGATCGAGGAAGGGCGCGCACTTCTGGGCCTTGATCCGGCTGCCGGCACGGCGACGTTTTCGGACGGGCATTCCGTCTCTTTCGGTGCCTGCATTCTCGCCAACGGCGTCGATACCTTCCCGCATCTGGATGCGCTTGAGGAAACGCCACTGACGGTGTCCAGCGGCGGCGCGGTCAAAGGGCAGGCGGCGGTGCTGAAAGCCGATCTCGATCCCGCTTTGCCGGTCATTTTCATGGATGGACTCTACGTCGTGCCGCATGACAATGGCCTCGTCGCGGTCGGAAGCACCAGCGAAAACAGTTTTGCCGATCCTTCTTCGAACGATCACCTGCTTGACGATCTGCTGGCGCGGGCACGCGCGGTGGTGCCCTTGCTTGCCGATGCGCCAGTGATCGAGCGCTGGGCTGGCTTGCGGCCAAAGGCAATCGGCCGCGATCCAATGACGGGCCGCCACCCCGATCATCCTCGGCTCTACACCCTGACCGGCGGCTTCAAAATCAGCTTCGGACTGGCGCATCGCTTGGCAACCAGCGTCATCGGCGAAATGTCCGGACAGCAGGACGATGCACTGCCGGACTCGTTTCGCTGTGCCAGCCACTTTTCGCTGTTACGCGACTAATGAGGCTGTGGTTGCCTAAGATGGTCTATCAATCACGCAAAAAAGCCCTGCTCACATGAACAGGGCTTTTTGCTAGCGATTCACGATAATTTACATCCAGTAGGGCGGAACGCCGTAGTAGTCATAGACCTTTCGGCCGTTTTCCTTGTTCCAGTCATACTCATCATCGCCTTGATATTTTGGCGCGCTTTCGACCTGTTCGCGGGTGATATCGGTCCGATAGCCGCCAAGACTTTCGTCATAGCTGAGCTTTTGCCAGGGAAGCGGATAGTGGTCTTCACCGATGCCGAGGAAGCCACCGAAACCAAGCACGGCATAGGAAACACGGCCGCTACGCTTTTCCAGAATCACGCGTTCGATCGAGCCGATATGTTTTCCATCCTGGCCATACACGCGGGTTCCGACCACCTTGTCGCTGGCGATCAGGTCGTGTGTTTCCTTGACGCTGGCATCCTGGATAGTGTTGTCCTGGTAGGTCATGCTTCGTCTCCGTTTTTTAATGTTACCGCGGAGAAAACGAAGCAAAAGCGGGTTGGTTCCGTCCAAAAGTCGGCATTTGCAGGGAGGATCCGGTTTTTGATCGAGCGACGGTAAGGCAAGTACTATCGACCGCCCCATTCGTCATTGTGTCATGCAAATCACTTAACCCCGGCTTCAGAACAAGTTTAAACGGAGCGGGGCCGATGCGGTACGCTATCTATTTCACGCCGTCGATATACGATCCGCTGTCGGTCGCCGCAGCAAGCTGGCTTGGCCGCAACGTCTATTCCGGCGAAGCCCCGGAAGCGCCCTCCATTGCCGGCTTCAGCCGCCAGGAACTGGCTTTCCACACGGCCGTGCCACGCCGTTACGGATTTCACGGAACGATCAAGGCGCCGTTCCGCCTGCATGACGAAACCAGTGAGCCGGCGCTGCTGAAGGCGCTGATGCATTTCGCCAGCACGATGACCCCGTTCGAAATTCCGCGGATGGAAATCGGGCGGCTGGGCGAATTCTTCGGCCTTGCACCTTCGGTTCCCTGTGAGCAGATGAACCATCTTGCGGCTTCCGTGGTTCAGGCGTTTGATGAATTTCGGGCGCCGCTCAGCGATGTCGAGATCGAGCGGCGGGATCCGGACCGGCTGACCGCGCCACAGTTTTCCAACCTTCATCGCTGGGGCTACCCCTATGTGATGGAGGAATTCCGTTTTCATATGATGCTGACGGGTCCGGTGAATTCCAATCTCAACGCACGCTTCGAGGCCGCCTTGCGTGATTTCTTCGAGCCGGTGATCGCCGATCCACTCAAAATTTCCAGCCTTGCTCTGTTCATCGAGCCCGAGCCCGGTGCGCCATTGCGTGTGCATTCGCAGCACCCGCTCGGCAAGCTCTCGGCGCATCGGCCGGTCGCTGCCGGTGCCAAGGCCAGCGCAACGGCGCTTACCAATGTGCCGCGCATCCGCGAATCGAAAGCGGCTGTCGCTGCCCGTCTGCTGCAGGCGAGCTGCTGAGCGGCCGATGCCGTTCTGACGGGTAAAGGTTCGGCCTGTTCAAGCTTTGGACAGATCACCTCCGGCCTCCATTTTGACTTCGATTTTCCGGTTCCGGATGCTACCGTCCGGCAAATTCGAAGGGTGATTTAATGGCAGAGCAATCCTATCCACGCGATCTCATCGGCTATGGCCGCAATCCGCCGCAGGTGCGCTGGCCGGGCGATGCGCGTATCGCCGTGCAGTTTGTTGTCAATTATGAAGAGGGCGGCGAGAGCTGTATTCTCGACAGCGACAAGGCATCCGAATCGCTGCTGTCGGAAATCGTCGGCGCGCAGCCCTGGGCCGGCCAGCGCAATCTCAACATGGAATCGATCTACGAATATGGCTCGCGTGCCGGCTTCTGGCGGCTGTGGCGGATGTTTACCAGCCGCAATGTCGATGTCACCGTCTATGGCGTGACGCTTGCCATGGCGCGCAATCCGGAAGCGGTCGCCGCCATGAAGGAAGCTGGCTGGGAAATCGCCAGCCACGGTTACCGCTGGCTGGAATACAAGGATTTTTCCGAGGAGGAAGAACGCAAGCATATCCGCGATGCCGTGCGCCTGCACACCGAGCTGACGGGATCGCACCCGCTCGGCATGTACCAGGGCAAGCCATCGGACAACACGCTGAAGCTGGTGATCGAAGAAGGCGGCTTTGTCTATTCCTCCGACAGTTATGCCGACGAACTGCCCTATTGGGTGCCGGGCCTCACCAAGGACAAGCCGCACCTGATCATACCCTACACGCTCGATGCCAACGATATGCGCTTTGCAACGCCGCAGGGGTTCAATTCCGGCGACCAGTTCTTCGCCTATCTGAAAGACACGTTCGACGTGCTCTATGCCGAGGGCAAGGAAGGCAGCCCTAAGATGATGAATGTCGGCCTGCATTGCCGTCTCGTCGGCCGCCCGGGCCGGGCCGCAGCGCTCGCCCGGTTCCTCGATTATGTTCTCAGCCACGAGAAGGTCTGGACGCCGAAGCGCATCGATATCGCCCGGCACTGGCAGGAGCATCACAAGCCGGAAGGGGGTCTGTGATGCTGGCGCGGGATGAGTTTGTCGCGCGATTTGGCGGGATCTTCGAGCATTCGCCCTGGGTGGCGGAGCGTGCTTTTGACGCGACCCCGGATATTTCGCTGACGTCCGATGCCGTGCATGAAGCGCTGGTCGCACCGTTTCGTGACGCCTCGCATGCCGAACGCCTGGCAGTTCTTCGCGCCCATCCGGATCTTGCCGGCAAGCTGGCCATCGCCGGCGGACTGACGGAGGATTCCAAGGCGGAGCAGGCAGGCGCCGGACTGGACCGCCTGAGTGCTACCGAACATGCACGGTTCACGGCGCTGAATACTGCGTACACGGAGAAATTCGGCTTTCCTTTCATCATCGCGGTCAAGGGGCTGAACAAGGACGATATTGTCGCTGCCTTCGAAAGGCGGATTGACAATAATCTCGAAGAGGAATTTGAAACGGCGTCAGCGCAGGTCGAAAAGATCGCGCTGTTGCGTTTGCGTTCACTGCTTCCGGGAGAAGACAATGCCTGAGACGACACCGCCATGCCATTTCACGGCGGGACTGACGATCTGATGCCACAGTTCCTGACGTTCGAGCCGCTGACGCAAGCGGCATTCGCGCCTTTCGGCACAGTTATCGAGCCTGATCCGGACACCATGCGGCTGATCAACGGTGGCTCCACCGAGCGGTTTCATGCACTCGGCCGCGCCGATGTGAGCGGCGAAGATGCCCGTGTCATCATCAACATCTTCCGCGGCCAGCCGCGCAGCTTTCCCTATTCGGTGACGATGATGGAACGCCATCCACTGGGCTCGCAGAGCTTTTCGCCGATCGGTGGTGGTTCCTGGCTTGCAGTTGTTGCGCCGGATGTTGGTGGAAAGCCGGGCTTGCCGCGCGTTTTCCTGGCCACCAGCGCACAGGGCGTCAACTATGGCCGCAATGTCTGGCATCATCCGTTGATGGCGGTCGGCGCGGTCAGCGATTTCCTGGTTGTCGATCGCGACGGCCCGGGCAACAATCTGGAAGAGGTTTCCTACGACGAACCCTTCGTCATCGCCAATCCCTTCTGATCCAAGCGAGGTTCCATGAGCACGTCCGGCCGCCTGACCACCCACGTCCTCGATACCGCGCTGGGCAAGCCGGCCAAGGGCTTGAAGATCGACCTGTTTTTGATCGAGGGTGAGGCGCGCCGCCTGCTGCGCACGGTCGAAACCAACAGCGACGGCCGCGTCGATGGGCCGATGCTGGAGGGCGAAGCCTTTACCGCCGGGACTTACGAGCTGCTGTTCCATGCGGGTGATTATCTGCGCGCAACCGGCGCTGTCCTGCCGGAACCGCCCTTCCTCGATCTCATCCCGCTGCGTTTCGGTATTGCCGATGCTGGCAGCCACTATCACGTGCCGCTGCTGCTCTCGCCGTTCAGCTACTCGACTTATCGGGGGAGTTGAGCGGGATTTTCGGAAGGCCTGAAAGATCTTTGTTGTTCGCTGTCATGCGATCTTTGTGAATTGTAGTTCACAGTCTTTGCTGTATTCTGGAGCTGAGGAATCCGGGTTATCGCGTCAATCGCAGGCAATTTGGCATAGATCATGATCATTGAAACATTGCCGTTTGATGCGGCGCAGTATCTCGATAGCCCGGAAGCCTATGCCGAGCTTCTCAACGATGCCTTTGAAACAGGCGACACAGCCTATATCGCTGCCGCCCTCGGTGTCGTCGCTCGCGCGAAGGGCATGACAAAAGTCGCGAAGGATGCGGGTGTCACAAGAGAGGCTCTCTACAAGGCTTTGAGCGCAGACGGCGATCCCAAGCTTTCGACACTCCTTGGTGTCGTCAAGGCGCTGGGCGTCAAATTGACGGTCACTGCAGCCTAGTCAGTCATCACTCCGCAATCACTTCCCTGTTGATATCGCGGATATCCCGTTTGCCGCAGAGCGCCATGGTGATGTCGAGTTCCTTGCGGATGATATCGAGTGCCGTCGTCACGCCGGCCTTGCCGCCGGCGCCGAGGCCGTAGAGGAACGGGCGGCCGATATAGGTGCCCTTGGCGCCGAGCGCCACGGCCTTCAGCACGTCCTGGCCGGAGCGGATGCCGCCATCGACATGGACCTCGATCTGGTGGCCGACGGCATCGACGATCTTCGGCAGCATGCTGATCGACGAGGGGGCGCCGTCGAGCTGGCGGCCGCCGTGATTGGAGACAATGATCGCGTCAGCGCCAGTGCGCGCCGCCATCTTGGCGTCCTCGACATCGAGAATGCCTTTGAGGATCAGCGGACCGCCCCACATCTTCCTGATCTCCTCGACATTTTCCCAGGACAGCTGCGGATCGAACTGTTCGGCGGTCCAGGAGGAGAGGGAGGAGAGATCGGAGACGTTCTTGGCGTGGCCGACGATGTTGCCGAAGCTGCGGCGCTTCGTTTGCAGCATCTGCATGCACCACAGCGGCCGGGTCGCCATCTGCCAGATATGCTTTGGTGTGAATTTTGGCGGTGCGGACAGGCCGTTGCGCAGGTCCTTGTGGCGCTGGCCGAGGATCTGCAAGTCGAGCGTCAACACCAGCGCCGAGCACTTGGCTGCCTTGGCGCGGTCTATCAGGTTTTTGACGAATTCCCGGTCGCGCATGACGTAGAGCTGGAACCAGAAGGGCTTCGTCGTCACCGACGCGACGTCCTCGATCGAGCAGATGCTCATGGTCGACAGCGTGAAGGGAACGCCGAATTCCTCGGCTGCGCGTGCCGCCAGCATCTCGCCATCGGCGTGCTGCATGCCGGTCAGGCCGGTCGGAGAAAGCGCCACCGGCATCGACACCTTCTGACCGATCATCGTGCTTTCCAGCGAGCGGTTGGTCATATCGACCAGCACCCTCTGGCGCAGCTTGATGTTGCGGAAATCCTCCTCGTTGGCGCGGTAGGTGCCCTCCGTCCAGGCGCCGCTATCGGCGTAGTCGAAGAACATCTTCGGCACGCGGCGCTTGGCGAGGGCCTTCAGGTCGCTGATTTCGAGGATTTTGGACATGGCGCATGTTTCCAGCTCAAGAGATGGCCCGCCAATACCATGTTTCCAGAACCATTGTTAAGTGTGGAATCGCCAAGAGGTAAAATATTTTTACCTCTTTTATGGTGCTCAGTTTTCGCCGGCGATCTGTCCGTTTACCGTCGCATGGACCTCGCGCGCTCTGGGCGGCTTGGCGAGGCGGCGGCGGAATGTGCCCGGCTTGGTGCCGAAACGATCGTGAAATGCCTCGTAAAACCGGGAGAGTGAGCCGAAACCGGCCTCGAAGGCGATAGACGTGATCGGCAGGTCGGTGGAGATCAGCAGCGATTGTGCCGTGTCGAGGCGGTGGCGGACGATCGACTGGTTGATGGTCATGCCGACCGTGCGCTTGAAGATGCCCATGGCGTAGTTCGGGTGTAACCCGACATCGCGGCCCACATCTTCTGCCGATATGTTTTCAAGCGCATGTTCGGTGATGAAGCGCATCATCCGCTCGACATGGAACATGCGGTCGGCGTCGTGGTGTTCGAAGGAGGCGATGGCCGACCCCTGTTCGCGCAGATCGCGCCAGCCCTCGCGGTCAAGACGGCGCACGCGCGCGCCGAGCTCCTCGCGGACGATCTGCTCCAGTTCGTCGTCACCGGAGAGCAGCTCCTCGCGCCAGCGCATGAAGACGTCGCGGTCATAAGGCCGGATATCGAGCGCCTCGATCATCGCGCCGCGAAAGACGGCATCGCGAAAACGGCTGAGGCTTGGAAGCGCCAGGAAAACCGACATGGGCACGTAGAGGCAGATGAACCGCGTCGGTTCCTTGATATCCGTCACCTGGTGCGGGATCATTCCCCAGAACAGGCAGAGCCGTCCTTCCGAAACGCTCAATTCACGCCCGTCGAACCAGTAGGTCATTTCGCCTTCGAGCACGAAGTTGAGTTCGATCTGGCTGTGCATGTGCGGGCCTTCCATGCGCCGCACATTGATGTTGTCGCCCGCGCAGAACCGGTGATCGCCAAACACCACCAGCGGATGGGCCGGATCGCGCTCCGGATGGACGGGGGTCGCCCCGAGCCTGTTCACGAGTTTCGGACGGCGGGTCATTTCATATCCTGCTGATGTTAGGAAACCGGAAGTCTATGCTGAAATGTCGGAAGTAGATTGCGGGTTTCGGCCGCAAGGTCAAGGCGTTCATGCGGGAGAGAGGAACAAGACGACCTGCGGGACGCAACGGCACCACACGCTTATCCTTGGGAGGATATCATGAATTCTTTTAAAGCCGCGATCGCGCTCGGCTATGCACTGACCGTCTCGACAGCTTTTGCGGGCGAACTCGTCGTCAATTCCGACCAGACCGATCCGGCGCCGAAAAAGGCAATGGAAACGCTGATCGAAGGGTTCAAGGCTGCCCACCCGGACGTCACGGTCAAATGGAACAATTTCGACCATGAAGGCTACAAGTCGGCGATCCGCAACTTCCTGACGGCCGATGCACCGGACGTCGTGTCCTGGTACTCGGGCAACCGCATGGCCCCCTTCGTCAAGGCTGGCCTGTTTGAGGATGTCACCGACCTCTGGACCGAAAACAAACTGGACGATCAGCTGAAATCGGCCGTCAAGTCGATGGAAATCGACGGCAAGAAATGGGGCATCCCCTATTCCTACTATCAGTGGGGCATCTACTACCGCAAAGACATCTTCGCCGAGCAGGGCATCACCCCGCCAAAGACCTGGGCCGAACTGATTGCCGCCTGCGAAAAGATCAAGGCGGCCGGCATGACGCCGTTTGCAATCGGTACAAAGGCCCTGTGGCCGACCGGCGGCTGGTTCGACTATCTCGACCTGCGCGTCAACGGTTACGAATTCCACATGGATTTGACCGCCGGCAAAGTTCCCTACACCGATCCGAAGGTGAAGGCTGTCTTCGAGAAATGGGGCGAACTGGTCAAGCCGGGCTACTTCCTCGAAAACCACGCCGCCATCGACTGGCAGGACGCCATTCCGCAGTTCGTGCAGGGCAAGGCGCCGATGTATCTGATGGGCAATTTCGCCGTTGCAGCAATGGTCGATGGCGGATTGAAGGAAGACCAGATCGGCTTCCTGCAATTCCCGGAAATCACCGCCGGTATTCCGATGGCCGAAGATGCGCCGACCGAATCCTTCCACATCCCGTCCGGTGCGAAGAACAAGGAAGATGCCCGCAAGTTCCTCGCCTACCTGGCAACGCCCGAGGCGCAGACCAAGATGAACGAGGTGCTCGGCCAGCTTCCGGTCAACAACCAGTCGGCCAAGTCGAACGATCCCTTCCTGAAGGCTGGCTTCGAGATGCTGGCGAATGCCTATGCGCTCGCCCAGTTCTATGACCGCGACGCCCCGGCGGAAATGGCCAAGGTCGGCATGGAAGGCTTTCAGCAGTTCATGGTCAAGCCGGACAATCTCGACGCCATCCTTGCGCGCCTCGAAAAGGCACGCGGCCGGATTTATAAGTAGCGACTGTCTCGGAATAACCCTCCCCCTTGTGGGGAGGGTCGGAGCGGAGCGACGGGGAGGGGTTCTTTTGTCTTAAACAGAAGAAAGCCCCTCCCCAACCCTCCCCACAAGGGGGAGGCAGTACTCCGAGCAAGAGGCATCTTTCGCGCAATTTCATAGATATCAAAAAGGGGCCGCGATGAGCAGCACCGTTCCCGCGACATCGAGTTACTGGAAACGCAACCAGCAGCGCCTCGCGCCCTGGCTGTTTCTGGCGCCCGGAATGATCATGTTTTCGATCTATGTGATCATTCCCATCTTCGAATCCATCTGGATCAGTTTCTACGACTGGGACGGGATGGGCGCCAAAACCTGGATCGGCATGGCCAATTATGCCGAGCTGCTCGATGATGAGGCGTTCTACACGTCGCTGAAGAACAACATTCTCTGGCTGGTGCTCTACCTGTTGGCGGTCCCCGCCGGTCTTGCCGTTGCGTTGTTCCTCAACCAGACGGTCACCGGCATCCGGCTTTACAAGTCGCTGTTCTTCTTTCCCTTCGTCATCAGCCAGGTCGTCGTCGGACTGATCTTCACCTGGTTCTACGCGCCGGATTTCGGTCTGCTCTCGGCGCTGATCAAGGCGGTGAGCGGCGAAAACATCGCCATCCTCGCCGACGAGCGCTACGTGACGCTGGGCATCATCGCCGCTGGTCTTTGGCCGCAGATCGCCTATTGCATGATCCTCTACCTGACAGGCCTCAACAATATCAATCCGGAACAGGTGGAAGCCGCCCGTATGGATGGCGCCAAGGGCTGGTCGCTGCTGTGGAACATCGTCTTGCCGCAGCTCGGCCCCGCCACCTTCATCGCCATCGTCGTCACCGTCATCGGCGCGCTGCGCTCCTTCGACCTGGTGTCAATCATGACTGACGGCGGACCCTACGGCTCGAGCCGGGTGCTGTCCTTCTACATGTACGAGCAGGCGCTGTCGGAATACGGTTATCGCATGGGGTATGGGGCGGCGATTGCGGTCGTTCTGTTCATGATCATGATGGTCTTCATCACGCTGTTTATCGTGCGCATGCTGATGCAGGAAAGGAACGCCTGATGTTTCCAACCCCTGTCCAGAAGGCCGCTCCCTGGGTGCGCCACGGCTATACGGTCATCCTGCCGATCGCACTGATCGTCTGGCTCTTGCCGCTGATCGGTGTTGCCATTACCTCGATCCGCCCGTCCGGAGATCTCGCCGCCGGCAACTATTTCGGTATCCCCTCGCGCTTTGCCGGCTTCGAAAACTACACCGCTGTGTTCCGGGATTCGCCGATCGGCTGGTATATTCTCAACTCCTTCAAGGTGACGATACCAACGGTGATCGGCGCTGTCGGCCTCGCCTGTCTCTCCGGCTTCGCGCTGGCGGTCTACAAGTTCCGCGCAAATTTGATCGTCTTCTTCCTGTTCGTCGCCGGGAATTTCATTCCGTTCCAGATCCTGATGGTGCCGGTGCGCGACATGACGCTGAAGGCGGGGCTTTACGACAGCATCTCCGGCCTCGTGCTTTTCCATGTCGCCTTCCAGACCGGTTTCTGCACCTTGTTCATGCGCAATTTCATCAAGTCGCTGCCGTTCGCGCTGATCGAATCCGCCCGTGTCGAGGGCGTCAGCGAGTGGCGGATCTTCCGCTATATCGTGCTGCCGCTGATGAGGCCCGCCATTGCCGCCCTCTCGGTACTGGTCTTCACCTTCATCTGGAACGACTATTTCTGGGCGACGGTGCTGGTGCAGGGACAGCATGCCATGCCGGTAACGGCCGGGCTCTACTCGCTCAACGGCCAATGGATCGCCGCGTGGCATCTGGTTTCGGCCGGCTCCATCGTCGCCGCCATGCCGCCGGTGCTGATGTTCTTTCTGATGCAGAAGCACTTCATCGCCGGCCTGACGCTGGGAGCGACCAAGGGATGATCGCCGCCTGCTTTTCCACCATTCACTTCATTTCGGGAGGCAAGGCCAATGGCTGATGTCACGCTCCACAATGTCAAGAAACAGTTCGGCGCCGTCAGCGTCATCAAGGGTGTGGACCTCACCATCGCCGATGGCGAGTTCTGTGTCTTCGTCGGCCCGTCCGGCTGCGGCAAGTCCACGCTGCTGCGCATGATCGCCGGGCTGGAAGATATTTCTTCCGGCGAACTCAAGATCGGCGGCAATGACATGACCCATGTCGGCCCCTCCGAGCGCGGCGTCGCCATGGTGTTCCAGTCCTACGCGCTCTATCCGCATATGACCGTCGCCGACAATATTGGCTTTGGCCTGCGCATGACCGGCCACGACACGGACGAGATCGACAAGCGCACCAAGCATGCGGCAAAGATGCTGCAGCTCGAACCGCTCCTGGCCCGCAAGCCATCGCAGCTTTCCGGCGGCCAGCGTCAGCGCGTCGCCATCGGCCGCGCCATCGTGCGCAATCCGGAGGTCTTCCTGTTCGACGAGCCGTTGTCCAACCTTGACGCAGCGCTGCGCGTGCAGATGCGCACCGAGATCAGCACGCTGCATCAGGATTTGAAGGCGACGATGATCTATGTCACCCACGATCAGGTAGAAGCCATGACCATGGCCGACAAGATCGTCGTCTTGAGCGCCGGTTCGATCGAGCAGATCGGCTCGCCGCTGGAGCTTTATCACCGGCCGAAGAACCTTTTCGTCGCCGGCTTCATCGGTTCGCCGAAGATGAATTTTTTGCGGGCAACGGCCGCCCCGGCAGGTGACCATATCCGCGTGACTTTGCCGGGCGGCGTCGATGTCCTGCTGCCTGCCGGTAATGCGAAGGTTGGCGAGGGTCAGCCGGTGACGCTCGGCATTCGCCCTGAGCATATCGATGCCGATGCGAAAGACGGCGCCATCCTGCCGGCAAAGCTCAGGCTCGCTGAATATCTCGGCTCCGAGACCATGTTCTATGTCAGCCTTGCCGACGGACACGATATCGCCGTCAAGGCCGATGGCCTTGCCACCGCAAAACCGGGCGCGGATTTCCGCATCGGCATTCCACCGAAAGCCTGCCACCTCTTCGACGCAAATGGCGTCGCCATCATCAACGGGGATTTGACGAAGTAATGCTGGGCGTTTGCTATTATCCGGAACATTGGCCAGAGGCATGGTGGGCAAAGGATGCCCGCCGGATGCGGGAGCTTGGGATTTCCTTCGTGCGGATCGGGGAGTTCGCCTGGTCGCGGCTGGAGCCGAAGCGCGGAGAATTCGACTTTGCCTGGCTCGACAGGGCGATGGATACCTTGGGTGCTGCAGGTCTGAAAGTCGTGCTCGGCACGCCGACGGCGACGCCGCCGAAATGGTTGATGGATGAACATCCCGATATCGCCCCGGTGGATCAGCAGGGGCACGTGCGCGGCTTCGGCTCGCGCCGGCATTATACGTTTTCCTCCGAAGTCTGGTGGCGCGAGAGCGCGCGCATCGTCGAGATTCTCGCCAAGCGTTATGGCGACCATGCGGCGCTGGATGGCTGGCAAACCGACAATGAATATGGCTGCCACGACACGACGCAATCCTGGGGACCGGAAGACCTGAAGGCATTCCGCCGCTGGCTGAGGCTCCGCTACCAGTCGACCGACCAGTTGAACGAGGCCTGGGGCAATGTCTTCTGGTCGATGGAGGTCAACAGCTTTGACGATGTCGTGCTGCCGAACCTGACGGTCACGGAGACCAATCCATCGGCAAGGCTTGATTTCTGGCGCTTTCAGTCACAGCAGGTTGCGGCCTATGACAAGATGCAGTGCGAGATCATCCGCAAGCATTCGCCGGGCCGCTGGATCACCCACAACTTCATGGGCTTCGTCAATGATTTCGACCATTGGAAAGTCGGTGAAAACCTCGATATCGCCTCCTGGGACAGCTATCCGATTGGTTTCGTCGAAAAATTTCCGTTCAGCCAAGAGGAAAAGAACCGCTGGGCCGAGACCTCGCATCCCGATATCGCACCGTTCCATCACGACCTCTATCGCGGCGTCGGCCGCGGCCGTTTCTGGGTCATGGAGCAGCAGCCCGGCCCGGTGAACTGGGCGCCGTGGAACCCGGTACCCAAACCCGGCATGGTGCGGCTCTGGACCTGGGAGGCTTTGGCGCATGGTGCCGAGGTCGTCAGTTACTTCCGCTGGCGCCAGGCACCGTTTGCGCAGGAGCAGATGCACGCGGGGCTCAACCTGCCCGGATCGGACGAACTGTCCGTTGGTGGCCGCGAGGCGGAGATCACCGGCCGCGAGATCGTCGAGATAGGCGAACTGCCGTCAACCGAACAGGCGACTGTGGCGATCGTCTATGATTACGAAACCTATTGGGCGACCGTGATCCAGCCGCAGGGCCGGGACTTCCACTATCACGAACTGGCCTTCCGCTGGTACGAGGCGGTCCGCAAGCTCGGCCTCAACGTGGATTTCGTGCCGCCGGGAGCGCCGCTCGACGGCTACAGGCTGGTGCTTGTGCCCTCGCTGGCGATCGTCTCGGAGGCGGCGCTCGATGCCTTCAGCGCGGCTGACGGAACCGTGCTCTATGGTCCGCGTTCCGGCTCGCGCACCCGGCAATTCGCCATTCCGGAGAACCTGCCGCCGGGTCCGCTTGCCGGGTTGACGGGCGTTCGCGTCACGCAGGTTTCGTCGCTGCGTCCGGGGCTTGATGATAGCGTGTCTGGAAGCGTCTCGGGTGCCGCCATCCGTTGGCGGGAATATGTCGAGGCGGACGGCGACGTACTCGCGCATTTTGCCAATGGCGATCCGGCGCTGACGGCCAAGGGCGGACACTGCTATCTCGCCTGCTGGCCGGACGAGAGCCTGCTCCAGCAGACGCTGAGCCATCTGGCGGCGAAAGCCGGTGTCGAAACGCTGGCGCTCCCCGATCATATCCGGCTGCGCAAACGAGGCGGCGTGATCTTTGCGTTCAATTACGGGACGGAGGTCTGGTCAAGTCCGGCAACGGGCAAGGTCATCCTGGGCGAGGCAGAGGTGAAGCCGCAGACGGTGACGGCCTGGAAGGTGTAGAGTAACGGCTTTTGACTTGATCAAAGCAGCGGCGATTTTCCGACCGGAATTGTCGCCGCTCGCTCCTATTAGGCGCTTGGCTGCGTATCCTGTTTGTCCTTGGCTTTCGATCGCTTCGCTTTTGGCGGCGTGTCTGTCGCCGCCACTTCGGCAATCGGAGCCGCGACGTCCTCATCGTCGTCTTCATGGCCGCCATCCAAACGATGTTTGATCGCCAGCGCGTAAATCGTGTGAAGAATGGTGCCGTCCTTGATGTCGGGATCGCTCAGGGCGAGAAGGGAGGCTCTGACGATATTCTTGCTTGACACTTTCGGCACCCGCTTCTGCACGAATTCAAACAGCCCCTTGTCCGAAAGTCCCTCCGTCGCCCCATCGACCAACGCCCGGTAAATCCGCTTTTTCTTCTCGCTCATACCAATTCCTTCTCACTGCTGCTGAACCGTTTCCGCCGCACTGTTTGTCATGGTACTGTCACAATCAACCCCTTCGGCGAGGCTAAAAAACCGCGCCGGCCAGCCCCGCCTTTGCCGCTGCACCCGCCACATAGGTTTCGACGATCGCCCGGTCATCCCCCATGGTCTGCAGCAGGAAAAGTTCGTCGGCGAGTGAGGTCACCACCTCCGCCTTCAGTGCCATGGCCGGGGTCGCCGCCATGTTCAGCACGATGAAATCGGCATCGGTGCCGGGGGCGAGCGTGCCGATTCGGTCTTCCAGTGACAGCGCCTGAGCGTTGCCCAGTGTCATGAAATAACAGCTTTCCAGCGGGTTCAGCCGCTCGCCCAGCAATTGCTGGATCTTGTAGGCTTCGTCCATGGTGCGCAGCATCGAATAGCTGGTGCCGCCGCCGATATCGGTGGCGAAGGAAACGCGCACCGGCTTTTCTCTGGTCATCAACTGCCGGAGCGGAAACAGGCCGGAGCCGAGGAAGAGGTTGGAGGTCGGGCAGTGCACGGCGATCGAGCCGGTTTCGCTCATCGCATCCATTTCGCGGTCGGACAGGTGGATCGCGTGACCGAACAGGGTCTTTGGCCCGAGCAGGCCGTAGCGGGCATAGACATCGGTATAGTCGATGGCGTCCGGATAGAGCGAGCAGGTGAAATCGATCTCGTCGCGGTTTTCCGAAAGATGCGTCTGCACGTGCAGATCGGGAAACTCGCGCACCAAGGCTTCCGCAGCCGACATCTGTTCCGGCGTCGAGGTGATGGCAAAACGCGGGGTGATGGCGACGTGGTTGCGGCCCTTGCCGTGCCATTGTTCGATGACGGCGCGAGTTTCGTCATGGCCCATCTGAGGCGTATCGAGCAGGCCCTGCGGCGCGTTGCGGTCCATCATCACCTTCCCGGCGATCATGCGCATGTTGCGGTTCAGCGCTTCAGCGAAAAAGGCGTCGGCCGAGGCCTTGTGCACCGAGCAATAGGCAACCGCCGTCGTGGTGCCGTGGCGGACCATTTCGTCAAAGAATTTTCCGGCGATGCGCTCAGCATGTGCCGTCTCGACGAAGCGGCATTCCTCTGGAAACGTATAGGTGTTCAGCCATTCCAGCAGATTGGCGGCATAGGAGCCGATCACCTGCATCTGTGGGAAATGCAGGTGGGTGTCGATGAAACCGGGCAGGATCAGATGCGGACGGTGGTCGATTTCAATGACGTCTTCGGCTGCCTGTCCCTTGACGGCATCATAGCTGCCGTTTGCCAGGATCAGACCATTCTCGACCAGCAGCGCACCGTCGGCCTCATAGGTATAAGCGCCGGTATCGTCGATGCTCAAGGGAGCACGGCTGAAGCTCAGCGTGCGTCCACGAATGAGGGTAGCGGTCATTCTGTCTTGCCTTCCGAAACCGCGCTTTCGAACCATGCGGTCAAAAGCTTGCGTTCGTCACTGGTCATGTCGGTGATATTGCCGGGCGGCATCGCATGGCTGCGCCCGGCCTGGATATAGATTTCGCGGGCGTGGGAAGCAATCTCCGCGTCATTTTCCAGCACGACGCCCTTCGGCGGCCGGTTGATGCCTTCATAGACCGGCTCGGCGGAATGGCACATGGAGCAGCGCGTCGAAATCGCGTCTTTGACGGCCGGGAAATGCGCGTTGGCGGCAAATTGCTGGAAGGCGGGCGCGACTTCGGCCTTGTCTTCGCCGGTCAGCACTTTCGGCACGGTGGAAAGCCAGATGATGACGATGAAAATGATCAGGGTGACGATCCAGGTCCAGGTCGGACGTCCTTTTCTGGCATGGGTGGTGTTGAACCAGTGGCGGATGGTGACGCCCATCAGGAAGACCAGCGCTGCAATTACCCAGTTATAGTCGGTGGCGAAGGCCAGCGGGTAATGGTTCGACAGCATGAAGAAGATGACGGGCAGGGTGAGGTAGTTGTTGTGCAGCGAGCGCTGCTTGGCGATGGCGCCGTATTTCGGGTCCGGCGTGCGACCCGCTATCAGGTCTGCGACGACGACGCGCTGGTTCGGCATGATGATGAAGAACACGTTGGCCGACATGATCGTCGCGGTAAACGCGCCGAGATGCAGAAAGGCGGCGCGGCCGGTGAAGACCTGCGTATAGCCCCAGGCCATGACGACGAGCGCGACATAGAGAATGCCCATCAGCGTCCAGGTGTTCTTGCCGAGCGGTGATTTGCACAGCAGATCGTAGAAGATCCAACCGATTGCGAGTGAGCCGATCGAGATGGCAATCGCCGTGGTCGAGGAGATATCCAGCACATGCCGGTCGATCAGGAAGAGATCGGCGCCGCCATAATAGACCAGACAGAGCATGGCAAAGCCGGACAGCCAGGTGGCATAGCTTTCCCATTTGAACCAGGTCAGATGTTCCGGCATGGTCGCAGGCGCAACCAAGTATTTCTGGATATGATAGAAGCCGCCGCCATGCACCTGCCATTCCTCGCCATAGGCACCAACGGGCAGATGATCACGCTTCACCAGGCCGAGATCGAGCGCGATGAAATAGAAGGACGAGCCGATCCAGGCAATCGCCGTGATCACATGCAGCCAGCGAACGGCAAAAGCCAGCCATTCCCAGGCGATGGCGTATTCGTACATTGAGGTCCCCTTTCATGCTTCGTCTGCGCACCTTGCGCAAAAATCCACGGTGGGGGAAGGGGGCGACGTGATCGTCACGTGCTATTTGGCGACGCCGCTGGTTTCTGGATTGAGTTCCCCCAGAATCCAGTCGCGGAAGGCGCGGATTTTCGGCGTATTGCGGCGGGCATGCGGATACGCCAGCCAGTAGTCGCGGCCATCATTGCAGCGCAGTTCGAAGGGTTGGTAAAGCCTGCCGAGCGCAACGTCATCCGCATAGAAGTCGGGGGTCAGGATGGCGACGCCCTGGCCTGCGACAGCCGCGCGTGCCTCAAAGCTCTGCGCCCCGAGCCGGCTGGTCGGCCGGCCCTCGAGATCCGGATCGCTGACGCCGGCGGCGGTAAACCAGATCCGCCACCAGGGGTCGGCAGCATCGATGATCCTCAGTTTCAACAGATCGCGCGGCTCGTGAATACCGCCGACCGTTTCGGCAAGGGCCGGGCTGAGCATCGGCGTGAACTCGCTGCGCATCAACGGATGGCTGTCGAGCCCGGGCCAGACGCCAACACCGGCGCGAATGGCGATATCGCTGGACTCAGCGATGAGATCGATCAACTTTTCGGTGGTGCTGAGCCGCACGGCGATGTTCGGATGGGCGAGCTGAAAGCTGCCGATATTACGGGCAAGCCACTGAGAGGCGAAGGTCGGTGTCGAGTTGATCTGGAGAGCGGTGTTGATGTCGCCACGGGCCGACGAGACCGCCTCCTGCAGCATCTCGAAGGCTTCGCTGACGCGCGGGGCGAGCTGCTGGCCGACGTCGGTCAGCACGATCTGGCGGGGCCGCCGCAGGAACAGCGGCTCGCCGATATTCTCCTCGATCAGCTTGATCTGGTAGCTGACCGCCGTCTGGGTCATGCCCAATTCAGCGCCCGCCTTGGTGAAGCTGCCCAGCCTTGCCGCCGCTTCGAATACCCGAAGCGCATTCAACGGAAACTGTTTCGACATTTTCATGGATAAGTTCTCTTGATGCACGCAGACGGTTGTTCGATTGGAATTGGAGCATGTTTGCGCGCATGCTGCAATCACATTCAGGAAAACAACAGGTGCCGCCATGGATTGCCAAGCAATTGAAAGATATCAACCAATACCGGAAACACGCAAGGCCGGATGGCGTTTTTGGCTGGCCGGGCTGTTGCGCGGACTGGAACCCAAATATCCGCCGCTCGATCTCGAAGTCATGTCCGAATACATGAAGAGAGACCTGGGTTTTCTGGACGGGCGCGACCCGCGCGAGGAAGCGGATCTGACGCGATAAAAGCCGTTCGCCGGAACATATCGGATATTCTGGCGGCATGATTTTAGCGGGATGCGTCCAGCACGCCGCGTTCCAATTGTTCCAGATAGATGAATTCCGGCGCCTTGACGCCGGCCTGGGCGCGGATTTCGATAAGCCGCTCCGACTCGAAAAAAGCTCTCGCCGCATCCAGCGAGCGCCAGAGCGAATAGTGAACGATCCGATTGGGATCGGTGTCGTATTTCAGCACTTGATAGGCGATTTCGCCGGCATCGCGGCGCATCCCGGCGGCGGCGTCGAAGATGCCTTTCCAGGCAGGATAGTCGGCGACTTCGTGGATGATCAGAACATAGGGCATTGTTTCTCTCGAAGAGTTGGAAGGGCCTTGTGCAGGCTTGTCCGCGTCACATCAGGCCCTTGGCGAGAATATAACAACGGGTGGTGAAAGAGGCGTCCTTGCTGGTCTCAACCTCTTTGCCGAACGGTTTTCCCGGCCAGGGATTGATGCCGTCGCGCAGCCAGAGCAGGCTATCCAGCCAGAAACCGGCAGCATGGCGTGTGTGGAAGAGGCTGAAATGGCCGATGCGATCCAGGCCGAACTCGATGGGTGATAGTGCGACTTCGACGGGCTCGGCATTCCGGTAATATTGCAGCGCGCGGCGAATGGCTTGCGGGGTTCCGATCTCGTCATCCGTGACGCCAATCGCCAGAATGCCGGCGGTGACAGCGGCGAAACGCCGCAAGATATCGGGCCGGTCGTCGCAGGGATGGCTGAGTTCCATCCGTGACCGGCGAAAACTCCAGTCTATCGCCACCCCAGCCGGAAGATCCTCCAGCCAGCCGAGCGCCTTGCCGGGAAAATATCCGCACAGTGCTGTCAGGAGCGGCATGACTATGTGCCATTTCAGCAGAAGGTGGGGGCGCCGGGCAGGGGCGTAATCCCGCCAATAGGCATATTGGGCACCGATCGTGAGCATGCGGTCGATCAGCGGTGCATTGCGGGCAAAGCCGGGCAGGAATCCACCGATACTGTGGCCGACCACGAGCCTTGGGCCATCCGGAGCATGTTCATGGAGAAAGCCAAGTGCTGCGGCAAAGTCCTGCTCGCCCCAATCCGCCCAGCGATAGTTGCAGCCGGTTAGCGCGGCGAGCCGGGACTGACCGATGCCGCGATAGTCATAGGTCAGGACGGTGAAGCCGTGACCGGCAAGAAACCGCGCATAGGAATGATAGTAGCGCGCCAAAACGCCGGTTGCCGGATTGATGACGACGCTGCCGCACGCACTGTTGCCCATGCCTGCCCAGAGATGGCCGCCAAGCCGGACGCCGTCCTCGCAGACAATCCCGATGGGCCTTCCTTCCATCTCCAGCATGGTCTCTCTCCAGCGGTTTCGATGGGGATACCGTAGGCGAGAGCATTGCTTGTGTATATTCACTGGTCGGTATACATTGCGGCATGGCAACATCGGCACTTCCCACCCGCGACCGTATCGTTTCTGCCGCCTCAAAACTGTTTTACGCCGAGGGAATCCGTGCCGTCAGCGTCGATGCGGTGGCGGAAAAGGCGGGCATTACCAAGCGCACGCTCTACTACCATTTCGACAGCAAGGACGATCTGATCGCCGCCTATCTCGACATGCGCGATCAGCCCAACCTTAATTTGTTCAGGCGATGGTTTGCGGAAACGCAAGGCGATGTCGCCGACAAGGTGCGGGGTATCTTTTTCAATCTGGCGATATCGGCGCGGCATCCGCGCTGGAAGGGCTGCGGGTTTCTGAGAACGTCGGCAGAACTTGCCAACATGCCCGGCCATCCGGCGATGAAGATCGGCGCTGCCCACAAGCGGCGGGTCGAGGACTGGTTGCACAGTGTCTTCGAGGCAGCGGAGCTGGGCGCGCAGGCCCGAATGCTCGCCCGGCAGACGATCCTGTTGCTGGATGGTTCCTTTGCCGTCGTCCTTCTGCACCGCGATCCGTCCTATATGGAAACGGCGGGCGAGGCCGCGCATGCGTTGATCCGCGCCAGTGCCGCGCGCCCATAAACGTTACTGCGCGTTGAGTGCGCCAAGGATCTCGGCTGCGGTCATGGCGGCAATCACCGCAGGGCGCTTGTCGCTGACGGTCTTGCCGCCGATCGGCAGGATCAGCCTGCCGGTCGCATCGTCGCCCAGACCTTCCTGCTTTGCCCAGCTTGCAAATGTCGCGCGCTTGGTCTTCGAGCCGATCATGCCGACATAGGCCAGATCGTTGCGGGCGAGCGCTTCTCTTGCAATCAGGAAATCGAGCGCATGGTCATGCGTCAGGATGACGACGGCGGAGCCGGGCGCAATATCCTTGACGGTCGCCTCGGGCATGGCGACCAGCCGATGGCTGGCACCGGCCGACATCAGGTCGAGTTCGCTCTTTCGCGTTTCCACCGCATAGGTCTTCAGCGGCAAAAGCAGCAGCGCATCGGCCAGCGCCCGGCCGACATGGCCGGCGCCGAACAGCCAGACTTCCGGCAACGCTTTCAGCCTTTCCTTGAGTTTCAGATCGAGTGCTGCGCGCGTCGCGTCATCGCAGATGCTAAACGTCAGGACGATGCGGCCGCCGCAGCATTGGCCGATATCGGGCCCAAGCGGAATGTCCATCTCGACCTGGTCGCTGACGCCGGCCAGAAGCGCGCGGGCGTTGTCGATGGCCATATGCTCCATCTGGCCGCCGCCGATCGTCCCATGCGCATCGGTCGGCGACACCAGCATGAAGGTGCCGGCTTCGCGCGGCGTCGAACCGAAGGTCTGTTTGATCTCGACGATGACCAGTTTGTATTCGCGCTCAAGGAACGCGTCGAGGCTGTCGATTGCAAAGTTCATTTCAATGGCTCTTTACGCTTGTCCTGTCCGCAGGCGCTCGACGGCCATCAGGACGCGTTCCGGCGTTGCCGGCGTGTCGAGCCGTGGGCACTCGCGGTAATCGGCGACGCTGGCAACGGCCATCGACAGGGCTTCCAGCACCGAGATCGGCAGCATGAAGGGGGGTTCCCCGACCGCCTTGGAGCGGCCGATGGTCATTTCGGCATTCTCGGCCCATTCCGCCAGCTTGACGTTGAAGATCTTTGGCCGGTCGGAGGCGAGCGGGATCTTGTAGGTCGATGGCGCGTGGGTGCGCAGACGGCCCTTTTCATCCCACCACAATTCCTCGGTCGTCAGCCAGCCCATGCCCTGCACGAAGGCGCCTTCGACCTGGCCGATATCGATCGCCGGATTGAGCGACTTGCCGACATCGTGCAGCACATCGACCCGATCGACCATGTATTCGCCGGTCAGCGTGTCGATCGAAACCTCGGAGACGGAGGCGCCATAGGCGAAATAGTAGAACGGGGTGCCACGGCCGGTATTGCGATCCCAATGGATTTTCGGCGTCTTGTAGAACCCGGCCGCCGACAGCTGCACGCGGGCGAAATAGGCCTGCTTGATGAAATCAGGGAAGGGCACCAGTTCGTCGCCGATCTTCACGTGGTTCGGTACGAAAGAGACGTTACCGGCATCGGTCTGCCAGCGCTCGGCGGCGAACGCGACCAGGCGTTCCTTGATCTGCCGGGCGGCGTCATGAGCCGCCATGCCGTTGAGGTCGGAGCCGGATGAGGCGGCGGTTGCCGAGGTGTTCGGCACCTTGCCGGTGGTGGTGGCGGTGATCTTGATGTTGGTGATATCGACTTGAAAACTGTCGGCCAGAACTTGGGCTACCTTGGTATAGAGCCCCTGGCCCATTTCCGTGCCGCCATGGTTCAGGTGGATGGAGCCGTCCTGATAGACATGTACCAGCGCGCCCGCCTGGTTGAAGGCGGTCATGGTGAAGGAGATGCCGAATTTCACCGGCGTCAGCGCGATGCCCTTGCGGATGATGCGGCTCGATGTGTTGAAGTCGATGACCGCCTTGCGCCGCGCCTGATAATCGGCGCTTGTCTCCAACTCTGCGACGATGCGCTGGATGATATTGTCTTCCACCTGCTGGTGATAGGGCGTCAGATCGCGGCCGGAGCCTTTCTCGCCGTAGAAGTTCAGCTTGCGGATATCGAGCGGATCCTTACCGAGCGCATAGGCGATCTCCTCGATGATCCGCTCGCCGCCGACCATGCCCTGCGGCCCGCCGAAACCGCGATAGGCGGTGTTGGAGACGGTGTGCGTCTTCAGGGGCTGCGAGGTCAGTTTCACATGCGGATAGAAATAGGAGCTGTCGGCATGGAACAGCGCGCGGTCGGTGACCGGGCCGGACAGGTCCGAGGAATAGCCGCAGCGGGCCGCGTAATTGGCCTTCACCGCATGGATGCGGCCGTCGTCGTCGAAGCCGACATCGTAATCGACCAGGAAATCGTGCCGCTTGCCGGTCGCGGTCATGTCCTCGTCGCGGTCGGGCCGGAATTTTACGGCGCGGTTGAGTTTCTTGGCGGCAACAGCGGCCAGTGCTGCAAACTGGTTGCCCTGCGTCTCCTTGCCGCCAAAACCGCCGCCCATGCGGCGGACCTGCACGGTGACCGCATTGGAGGGAACGCCGAGCACGTGACCAACCATGTGCTGCACCTCGCTCGGGTGCTGGGTGGAAGACCAGACGGTGATGTCGTCGTCCTCGCCCGGAATGGCCATGGCGATATGGCTTTCGAGATAGAAATGTTCCTGTCCGCCGATCCGCATCCGGCCGGTGAGGCGTCGTGGGGACAGTTCCAGTTCGGCCTCGGCATCGCCGCGCGACAAGGTCAGCGGCTTGGTGACGACCTCGGCACCGTTTTCCAGCGCATCGAGAATATCGGTGTGATGCGGCAGGTCGCGATAGGTGATCTTTGCTTTGCGGGCGGCGCGGCGGGCAATGTCACGGGTTTCGGCAATCACGGCAAATGCCGGCTGGCCATGAAACTGCACCAGGCCCTCGGCCAGCACCGGCTCATCGTCGAGATGGCTGGGGCTGATATCGTTGGAATGCGGCATGTCCTTTGCGGTCAGCACGCAGATGACGCCCAGTGTCGCCTCGACCTCGGACAGGTCCATGGAAACGATCTCCGCATGGGCGCGGTCGGTCATCCCCAGTGCGCCGTGCAGCGTTCCTGCCGGTTCCGGGATGTCATCGATATAGTCGGCGGTGCCCGATACATGCTTGTGGGCGCTGTCATGCCGCAGGTTCGAATGCATCGATCCGGCGATGGTCTTGCGTTGCTCGAAAGTGGAGTTGTCCATCAGCGGGATCCTTCGCTTCTTTCTCTTCTCCCCACCGGGGAGAAGGTGGCCCGAAAGGCCGGATGAGGGGGAGCCAAGTGGGCAGGCGTTTGCCGCAAGACCCCCTCATCGCCTCGTTTCACTCGGCACTTCTCCCCGCTGGGGAGAAGAGGAAAGCTGCCGCCCGCACTCATGCCGTCACCTCAAACCGGACGAGTTCCGCCTTTTGCCCCGAAGTCTCCAGCAAAAACCGTAACAGCAAATTCTTCGCCGTCAGCATGCGATAAGCGGCCGTGGCGCGCCAGTCGGTCAGCGGTTGGTAATCCAGATCGAATGCCGCCTGCGCCGCCTTGACGGTCTCCTCGGTCAAGGGCTTGCCGATCAGTGCCGCCTCGACATGTGACGCCCGCTTCGGCGTCCCGGCCATGCCGCCAAAGGCGATCCGGGCGGAGGCGACGGTGTTGTCACTGTTGAGCGCGATCCGGAACGCGCCGCAGAGCGCGGAGATATCCTCGTCGCGGCGTTTGGAAATCTTGTAGACGGCGAAATGATCGTCCTTCGGCAGGTCCGGCACGAAAATGCTCTCGACGAATTCGCCGGGTTTACGGTCCTGGCGGCCGTATTCGATGAAATAGGCTTCGAGCGGCACGGTGCGCTCACCGGCTTTCGAACGCAGATTAACGCTGGCACCGAGCGCGATCAGCGGCGGCGGGGTATCGCCGATCGGCGAGCCGTTGGCGACATTGCCGCCGATCGTGCCCATGTTGCGCACCTGCTCGCCGCCCAGCCGGTCGAGCATGCGGCCAAAGGCGGGATAGCGGGCGGAAATGGCTGAAAAGGCGGCGGAATAGCTGACACCGGCGCCGATCAGGATGCCGTCTTCCGTCTCACGGATGAACTGAAGGTCTTCCAACCCATTGATGAAGATGACCGGGTTCAGTTCCCGCATCTGCTTGGTGACCCAAAGCCCGACATCGGTGGAGCCGGCAACGATGGTCGCCTGCGGATGATCGGCCAGCGCGTCGGCAAGATCGGCCGCCGTACCGGGCACGATCAGGGTGGTATCGCCGGTTCCCATGCGGATCGTCTGCGTCGAGCGGATCGCGCTCAGCTTGGCAATGATATCTTCGCGGACCTTGACGATAGGGTCGAACACGGCATCGGGTCTCGCCTTTGCCACGGCTTCCGCCGCCTTGACGATCGGCTCGTAGCCCGTGCACCGACAGAGGTTGCCTTGCAGCGCCTTTTCGATATCGGCGCGGCCGGGATTGTCTTTCGACAGCCAGAGGCCGTAGAGCGACATGACGAAGCCGGGGGTGCAGAAGCCGCATTGCGAGCCGTGATAATCGACCATCGCCTGCTGGACCGGATGCAGCGTTCCGTCCTTTGCCGCCAGGTGCTCGACGGTGACGACATGGGTGGCGTTCAGCGAGCCGGTAAAGCGGATGCACGCATTGACGGTTTCGTAGATGAGTTCGCCGCCTGACAACCGCCCAACCAGCACGGTGCAGGCACCACAGTCGCCTTCGGCGCAGCCTTCCTTGGTGCCGGTCAGCCGCTTTTCGAGCCGCAGAAAATCGAGCAGCGTCGCGGTCGGTTGCAGGGTGTCCAGCGCAATCTCCCGGTCGTTCAGGATGAAACGGATGCTGCCGGCGGACTGTATCATGCTGTCTCTTCTTTTCATTTCGACTCTTGAAACTATGCCCAAAACCGGCACGGTGACAATTGTGTTTCTACCATCACCGTCCGGCTTTTTCGCCCGTTAAAAAGGCTTGTTAGCTTGCGTTTTGTTTTCGTTTGACATTCGTTTTTGTATCGTATTGAAGTTTTTGAAATGGCTTGCGGTCTTGAGGAGAGTGCGGGCAAAAGAAAAGCTGGGAGGGGCAAGATGAGCGGATATGTTCTCGCAATCGATCAGGGCACGACATCGAGCCGCGCGATCGTCTTCGACAGGGACCAGAAAATCGCCGGGTCCGGGCAGAAGGAATTCAAGCAGCACTTTCCGAAATCCGGCTGGGTCGAGCACGATCCCGAGGAAATCTGGGACACGGTCGTCTGGGCGATCAAGGAAGCCATTCGCAAGGCCGGCATCAAGGCCAGCGAGCTTTCGGCGATCGGCATCACCAACCAGCGCGAGACGGTCGTCGTCTGGGAGCGTGACGGCGGCAAGGTCATTCACAACGCCATCGTCTGGCAGGACCGCCGCACCGCTTCCTATTGCGACAAGCTGAAACGCCAGGGGCTGGAAAAGACCTTTACCAAAAAGACCGGCCTGCTGCTCGATCCCTATTTTTCCGGCACCAAACTCTCCTGGATGCTCGCCAACGTCAAAGGTGCGCGGGCGCGTGGAGCGAAGGGCGATCTGTGCTTTGGCACGGTCGATACGTTCCTGATCTGGCGGCTGACCGGCGGCAAATCCTTCGTCACCGACGCGACCAATGCGTCGCGCACGCTGATGTTCAATATCGTCACCAATGACTGGGATGGCGAACTGCTCGACATCCTGCGCGTGCCCGAGGCGATGCTGCCCGAGGTGCTCGACTGTGCGGCGGATTTCGGCGTCACAGACGCCTCAGTCTTTGGCGCAGAAATCCCGGTCCTGGGCGTTGCCGGCGACCAGCAGGCCGCAACCATCGGCCAGGCCTGCTTCCAGCCGGGCATGATGAAATCAACCTATGGCACCGGCTGCTTTGCGCTTTTGAATACGGGCAAGGATATCGTCCGCTCGAAGAACCGCCTGCTGACCACGATTGCCTACCGTCTCGACGGCGAAACCACCTATGCATTGGAAGGCTCGATCTTCGTCGCCGGTGCCGCCGTGCAATGGCTGCGGGACGGCCTCAAGGTCATCAAGGCGGCATCCGATACCGGTACGCTGGCCGCAAGCGCCGATCCGTCGCAGGAAGTCTATCTCGTGCCGGCCTTCACCGGCCTTGGTGCGCCGCATTGGGATCCGGATGCGCGCGGGGCAATATTCGGCATGACGCGCAACACCGGCCCGGCCGAGTTTGCCCGCGCCGCTCTTGAGGCCGTCTGCTACCAGACGCGCGATCTGCTTGATGCGATGCACAAGGACTGGAAAAGCGAAGGAAGGGAAACCGTCCTGCGTGTCGATGGCGGCATGGTCGCTTCCGACTGGACGATGCAGCGCCTGTCCGATCTGCTCGATGCGCCGGTCGACCGGCCAACCATTTTGGAAACCACGGCGCTCGGCGTTGCCTGGCTTGCCGGCAGCCGGGCAGGGGTCTGGCCGAACCAGACGGATTTCGCCAAATCCTGGGCTAGAGATCAGCGTTTCGAGCCCACGATGGACGAAAAGACCCGCGCCGGAAAGCTGAAGGGCTGGCGCAATGCGGTGAAGCGGACACTGAGCGACGGGTAGAAATATTGAAGCCGGACATTAAATGTAGTAACGTTGCTACAAATTAACGGAGGCGCCGATGAGCACCACATTGTCCAGCCGGGAATTCAACCAGGACACCGGGCGTGCCAAGAAAGCTGCAGCAGATGGACCCGTGTTTATTACTGACAGGGGGCGCCCTGCTCATGTGCTTTTGTCGATCGAGGAATATCAGAAGCTGACAAATGACAGAGGCGATCTCCCGGATGCGGAGGCGTCTGGTGGAAATCACAGGAAAAATATCCTCGAACTTCTGGCTATGCCGGGATTGGAGGTCGTGGATGACGACTTCGAGTTTCCGGAAATGAAAGGGGACTGGGGTCTTAAAACCCCCGATTTCTCGTGAAATTTATTCTGGATACGAACGTCATTTCCGAGTTTCGCAAGGCTGCCAGCGGCAGGTGTCATCCGTGCGTGAAGGATTGGGGCGAGAACGTCGATCCGGAAGAGATGTACCTCTCCGTCATCACGATCATGGAGCTGGAGGTCGGCTATCTGTCGTTGAGACGCCGTGATCAGCGGCAGGCTGCGCATGTTAAAGCCTGGATATCCGATTATATTCCTCGGGTCTTCGGGGATCGCATTCTGGTATTGGACGATGCGGTGGCTCTTGTTTGTGCTGGGTTGCATGTTCCAGATAAACGGCCGGAACGGGATGCGATCATCGCGGCGACCGCGCTCCATTACGACCTGACCGTGGTTACCCGCAATATCAGGGATTTTACGGGCACAGGGGTGCGTCTGCTCAATCCATGGGAATCCTGACCCGACTGGAAACGCACTGTTTCAACTGGCGTGCTGTGATCCGCCCGCAATGTTGATTATCTGAGTAATCGAAACATTCTCTTTGCCATCAGGTCTTTTCAGACAGACAGGAATCGCATGGAACTTGGTCTTTACACATTCGGCGATGTTCATCCCGAGGCGCCGCAGGGGCGCGGCCGGGAGGGTGAGGAGCGGGTGCGCCACCTGATCGAGGAAATCGAGCTGGCCGATCAGGTCGGGCTCGATGTTTTTGGTCTGGGCGAGCATCACCGTCCGGATTATGTCGCATCGGCCCCGGCGATGATCCTGGCTGCTGCGGCTTCGCGCACGAAAAACATCAAGCTGACCAGCGCAGTCACCGTGTTGAGCTCGGACGATCCCGTCAGGGTTTTCCAGCAGTTTGCAACGCTCGACCTGATTTCGAACGGCCGCGCCGAAATCATGGCGGGGCGGGGCTCTTTCATCGAATCCTTCCCGCTGTTCGGCTACGATCTGGAAGATTACGATCAGCTGTTTTCGGAAAAGCTGGACCTGCTTCTGGCCATCCGCGATGGCGAGGTTGTCACCTGGTCGGGCGAGAAGCGCGCGCCGATCAATGGCCGTGGTGTCTATCCGCGTCCGGTCAACGATCCGCTGCCTGTCTGGATCGCGGTCGGCGGTACGCCGCAATCGGTGGCGCGGGCCGGTGCTCTCGGTCTGCCCGTGGCGCTGGCGATCATCGGTGGCGAGCCGGCGCGTTATGCGCCGCTATTTGATCTCTACCGCGAGGCCGCGCGCCGGGCCGGGCAGGATGCGGCCAAGCTGAAGACCAGCATCAATGTCCATGGCTTCATCGCCGATACCAATGACAAGGCCGGCGACCAGTTCTACGGCCCGCAGGCAGAGGTGATGAACCGCATCGGCCGCGAGCGCGGCTGGGGACCGACCAACCGGGCGCATTTCAACCAGTCGATCGGACCGGACGGCAATCTCTTTCTCGGCGATCCCGATACGGTGGCGGAAAAGATCATCCGGCACCAGAAGATCTTCAAAAACGACCGCTTTCTGTTGCAGATGGCGATTGGCCCGATGCCGCATGACCAGATCCTGCGTGGCATCGAACTCTACGGCACGAAAGTCGCGCCGCTGGTGCGCGCGGCGCTGGCAGAGCAAAAGAAACAGGCGGAAACCGCCTGACCTCCGCGATTTTCCCATCGTGGGTGTCTGGATTGGCCGCTTTCGGCTTGTTACATAAGCAGCCGAAAGCGAGAGACGATGACACTCAACAACGACGAAGACCTGGAGCGGCTGAAGGACATCGGCCGTATTTGTGCCAATGCGATCCAGATCATGGCGACGGCGCTTGAGCCAGGCATGACCACGGCGGAACTTGACGCCATCGGCCGCAAGGTTCTGGAGGATGCCGGCGCCCGGTCTGCGCCGGAACTGACCTATAATTTTCCCGGCGCCACCTGCATCAGTGTCAACGAGGAAGTCGCCCACGGTATTCCAGGGAGCCGCATCATTCAGGCTGGCGATCTCGTCAATATCGATGTGTCCGCCGAGAAGAACGGACTGTTTGCCGATACCGGCGCGTCCTTTGCCGTGCCGCCGGTCAAGCCACCGGTCGAACGCCTTTGCCGCGACGGCAAACGCGCCATGTGGGTGGGGCTGAACGAGGTAAAATCCGGCAAGCCTCTGGCCGCTATCGGCAATGCCATCGGCGCCTTTGCCAAGAAGAACCGCTATACTCTGATCACCAATCTGGCCAGCCACGGCGTCGGCCGTTCGCTGCACGAAGAGCCCACCGAGATCGCCACCTGGCCGGACAAGCATGAAAAGCGGCGGATGACCGAAGGCATGGTTTTTACCGTCGAGCCTTTCCTGTCGCTCGGTGCGCAATGGGCCGAAGGCGGCGATGACGAGTGGACGCTCTATAGCGAACCACGGGCGCTGACCGTTCAGTACGAGCATACCGTGATCGTTACCCGCAACGGGCCGCTGGTCGTCACCCTGCCGGGCTGACGGCTGTTCCATTCACGCGGTTGAACGGCACCATCAGATTTTGTCATTTGTCATCGCCATGCTGCATTGCAATAGGTAGGCCATGACCAGACCCGACCGCGTGCCCGCCCACAACCTTGCCCCGACCGCCCTTGCCGGTGCCATAGCCATGGCGGTCGCCATGGGTTTCGGGCGGTTTTCCTATACGCCGATCCTGCCCGGCATGATGACGGAACTCAGCCTGACGCCGGCCGATGCCGGATTGATCGCCTCAGCGAATTTCGTGGGCTATCTCGGCGGTGCGGTCGCTGCGGGTTATGGCTGGGCAGCCGGGCGCGAGCGGATGGTCAGCCTGTCGGCACTCGTCGCGACCACGGTTCTGTTGCTTGCCATGGGCCTGACGTCATCGCTCCTCCTGTTTTCCCTCATCCGGTTTCTGGCCGGTGTCGCCAGCGCCTTCACGATGATCTTTACCTCGGCGATCGTGCTCAGCCGGGGATTGGCGGCGGGCAATCCGCATGTGCAATCCGTGCATTTCGGCGGTGTCGGTATCGGTATCGCCGTTTCCTCGCTGATGGTCTTTCTGCTGCCCGCCCAGGGTTTCGGTGGACTTGCCAATTGGCAGGCCGCGTGGTTCGGCGGCGCCCTCGTTGCCTGCATAGGCACGATTATCGTGGCGGCCCTGCTACCGTCCGGGCCGGCTTCCGGCAAAGCCGCTGAACGGGAAAAGCCGCTGGTCTGGAGCCGGCCGCTGGTCGTCGTCACGCTGACTTACGGCCTGTTCGGCTTCGGCTATGTCATCACGGCGACCTTCCTCGTTGCGATGGCGAGGCAAGGGGCGAGCGATCATACGGTCGAATTCCTCGCCTGGCTGATCACCGGCCTGTCTGCAGCAATCTCCGTCCATCTCTGGCGCCGCGCCGTCCCGAGGCTCGGGATCGTCGGCGTGTATCTGCTGGGGCTGCTGGTCGAGGCTATCGGTCTTATCCTCGTCGTTGCCCTGCCATCGCCTTATGCGCCGCTCATCGGCGGGCTGATGCTCGGGGCGACCTTCATCATGGTCACCGCCTATGGTCTGCAGATCGGCCGGGCGCTTGCGCCGCAAAGCCCGCGCAAGGCGCTCGCCTTCATGACGGCGGCCTTCGGTGTCGGCCAGATCATCGGACCTCTGGTGGCCGGCTGGTTGGCGCAGGGAAGCGGCAGTTTCACGGTGCCGACATTGCTGGCATCCGGGGTGCTGCTCTTCTGTGCCGCCTTGATCGGGCTGGAAATGCGCCGGATTGTCGCCGCCACAGGAGCCTGATCGCCCCCGTAATTAAATAACCGTAACATTAGCTTGACGTGATTGGCAGGTGAGGGCTTTTGCCCTAGGTTCCAACGCACTTGCCATCTGAACCTTCGTCAAACGAAAGCGTCCGATTTGTTCACTTCCTTCTTTCCCAATCCACGCCTGTTCTTTCCATCCGCCATCTTATGGTCCTTGCTTTCCATGATCGTCTGGTACAGCGGCGGCGAGCAATTTGGCGCTCTGATCGGACTTCCGCCGCTTCAACCGGGAAAGGAAGCTGTAATCGGGGTTTCGGTCTTCTGGTCGTTACCGTTCCTCTGGTTCTATATCTATTACGCAATTATGGTTGCGCTGTTCTCCGCATTTTGGATGACATTCAGACCGCACCCTTGGCAAATGTGGTCGGTGCTTGGGACGGCGTTCATCATCTTCAATACCTATTTCTCAGTCCAGGTGAGTGTCGCTCTAAATGCTTGGTACGGGCCGTTTTACGATATGATCCAGCGGGCGCTTGCCCGCACTGACCCGATCCCGACGGAGATGGACATTTATGTCGGCATGATCGGCTTTGCAGGTATCGCCTTCGTTGCCATCACTATCGGTACGCTAAATCTTTTCTTCGTCAGTCACTATGTCTTCCGCTGGCGTACCGCGATGAACAATTTCTACATGTCCCACTGGGATAAGCTGCGTCACATTGAAGGCGCATCACAGCGTGTTCAAGACGATACGATGCGCTTTTCGCGCACTATGGAGGGGCTCGGCGTCAGCTTTGTCAGTTCGATCATGACCCTCGTCGCCTTTCTGCCCGTGCTCTTCAAGTTCTCAAGTACCGTGACCGTGCTGCCTTTTATCGGCGAAATTCCGCATGCGCTGGTCTGGGCTGCTATTGGCTGGTCGCTATTCGGAACATTCTTCCTTGGGCTCGTTGGCATCAAGCTGCCAGGCCTTGAATTTCGAAACCAGCGGGTCGAGGCGGCTTATCGTAAGGAATTAGTGTACGGGGAGGATCATGCTGATCGTGCGCAGCCACCGACGGTTGCGCAGCTTTTCGACAACGTCAGGAAAAACTACTTTCGCCTGTATTTCCACTACATGTATTTCAATATTGCCCGCATCTTTTATCTTCAGGCGGACAATCTGTTTGGAACATTCGTTCTCGTTCCCTCGATCGTCGCCGGCAAGTTGACACTCGGCGTTATGGGGCAAATCCAGAACGTGTTTGGACAGGTGAGAGATTCCTTCCAGTATCTCGTCAATTCCTGGACAACGATTGTGGAACTGCTGTCGATCTATAAGCGTCTGAAAGCATTCGAGGCTGCCATTTACGACGAGCCTCTTCCCGTGATTGATCAAAACTATCTTCAGCGTCAGACTGAAGATGACGAGCCTGTTAGGGTCTAAAACAGAACAACACTCAAAAGGCGGAGCGATCCGCCTTTTGCTGTTTGGCGATCAGCGGTAGCGCCTGGGCATAGCTGACGCAGGCGACGTCCGGTTTGCTGCAGGTTTCGGTCAGGAACCGGTCGAGGGCCCGCCAATAGGCACCACCGTTCATTTCGACGAAATGGAAACCCAGCTGCAGGGGAATGCGGTTGCCGGCATATTCCTTCTGAAAAGCCTTGCGATAGGCGTCGAGCGTGCGTTCTTCGAAGGCGACGCTGTCCTTGCGGTTCTCGATGCCCATGGAATGGCGAACGAACAGATTGTAGTCCATGCCGATCACCCGGCGCTGTTGCGGCCCTTCGGGAATGAGCGGCAGGCCGAAGCGCGGCAATCCATCGGCGTCGGACGGCCAGCCCGGTCCCTTGGTCACAAGGCTGGCGTCATAGTTGAAGCCGTCTTGTTTCAAGGCAGGCAGCAGACCGTCGCTTAACGAGAGATAGGGTGCGCGAAACCCTCTAATGTCGTGGGCGGCGAAATCGGCCCAGCCCTGCGGCTCCTCGCTGGCGATGCCGCCGGCCTTCCAGGCGTTGACCAAAGCTGCGTTGAAGGCGGAGAATTCCCGTTTCCAGTCGGCAGCAGTCCAGCCTTTGCCGTCGAAATGGCCGCAGGCATGGCTGCCGATATCGTGACCAGCCTGACGGGCCTGCCAGATATGGCGCACACGGGTCTGGATCTCTTCGCGGCTCTGGGCGAACCCAACATTCGAGCGTCCGGCTTTGTGGCCCGGTGCCTGATAGGCCTTGCCGCCCTCCGCCCTGGTCATCAGGAATGTGCAGGAGAGGAAATAGGTGAAATGCGCGCCGGTGCGCCTGGCCATGTCGAGGCTCTTTTCCCAGAGCTTGTTGTCGTGCGCGCCGTCGAACGAGATGATGACGAGTTGCTTGCGGTCCGCCGGTACCGGAGGCTCGACGGCGTGGGCGAGGGTGGGGACCAATGCCATTGCAACGGCAAGACAAGGTGCTGCGGAAAATCTGGACATGCGAAAACCTTGGACGGCGAATGCGGAACTGCGACCCTTGAGCCCAGAATGCGGCAATCCTTTGATCGGACTGGAAAACCGGCTGCGTTACCGGTATGCGGTAGTTCGCAATTCATAACAGTCACGGGTGTCCTTCATGGCCTTTCTCATTCTCGGTATCGTCATCTTCCTCGGTATCCATCTGATCAAGAGCTTCGCGCCTGGCCTTCGCGCTACGGTCGTCGAGCAGGGCGGCACCGGGCTGTGGCATGCCATTCACGGTTTTTGTGCTCTCTTGGGCCTCTGTCTGATTGCCTACGGCTTCGATATTTCCCGGGCAACGACCGGCATTCTCTACACGCCGCCGAAATTTTTCACCCATATCGCAGTGACGCTGATGCTGATTTCCTTCATCTGTCTGGCGGCCGCCTTCCTGCCTGCCGGCAGGATCAAGGCAGCAACAAAACATCCGGCTATCCTCGCCATCAAGATCTGGGCAGTGGCGCATCTGATGGCCAATGGCGAGGGCAATTCGGTGCTGCTGTTCGGCACGTTCCTGGTCTGGGGCGTGCTTTTGCGTATCTCGGCGAAGCGCCGCTGGCGTGCCGGCAGCGTCACGCATCCGGTGTTCGTATCCTACAAATACGATGTCATCGCTGTGCTTGCGGCCCTCGTCGTTTACGGGCTGTTTGTCTGGAAGTTGCACGAAGCGCTGATCGGCGTTGCGCCGATTGTCATGGGTTAAGAAGGCCTAAATCGCGCTGCCCCCTTACAACAGCCTCAAAATACGGTAGAAGCGCGGAAATCTTTACATTCATCTTTGCAGGGAAGGCCGGGAAACCGGAACTTAGGAATGGCGAACCAGGACGAAAGCTTTATCCGCGAGGTCAACGAAGAACTGCGTTCCGAACAGGTGAAAGCCGTCTGGACGCGGTTCGGTAGCGTGATTATCGGTCTCGCAATTCTCATCGTGCTTGGTACGATCGGCAAGGTTGGCTATGAATACTGGCATGAAACCTCTGCCTCCAAGTCCGGCGACGAATTCCTCGCAGCCTTGACCCTTTCCCGTGAAAACAAGACAGATGAGGCAATTGCAGCGCTGAACACGCTCGAAAAGGATGGCTACGGCGCCTATCCGGTTCTGGCCAAGATGCGGGCTGCAACCCTGCAGGCGCAGAAGGGCGATACGGCAGGGGCCGTCAAAGTCTTCTCCGATATCTCCAAGGATACTGCCCTGCCACAGGCGATGCGCGATGCTGCCCGCATGCGTGCTGCCTATCTTCTGGTTGACACCGGCACCTATGAGCAGGTTTCGGCCGAGGCCGAGCAGCTCGCCGTTCCTGCCAACGGCATGCGCCATTCGGCCCGCGAGGCTCTCGGTCTTGCAGCCTACAAGGCCGGCGATATGGCCAAGGCCAAGAGCTGGTTCCAGCAGATCACTGATGATGCCGAGACACCGCGCAATCTGGCAAACCGCGCCCAGATGCTGCTCGATCTGATTACTGCCAGCGGCAAGGCGTCCTAAGCGGGCGCCCAAGAAAACAACATTGGAGCATGACCGGTTGCGGATGCTCTGAGGACAGGATTATTCGATGAACTTCACCGTCGCCATCGTTGGGCGCCCCAATGTCGGAAAGTCGACGCTTTTCAACCGTCTGGTTGGCAAGAAGCTGGCGCTCGTCGACGATACGCCGGGTGTGACCCGCGACCGCCGTCCGGGCGACGCCAAGCTCGTCGATCTGCGCTTCACCATCATCGATACCGCCGGCCTTGAGCAGTCCGGACCGGAGACCCTGCAGGGCCGCATGTGGCTGCAGACGGAAGCAGCCATCGAAGAGGCCGACCTGACGCTGTTCGTCGTTGACGCCAAATACGGCCTGACGCCGGCCGACGAGACGCTCGGCAAAATGCTGCGCCGCCGCGGCAAGCCTGTCGTACTGGTTGCCAACAAGTCGGAAGCCAAGGGCTCCGACGGCGGCTATTACGATGCCTTCACGCTCGGCCTCGGCGAGCCTGTCGCCATCTCGGCCGAACACGGCCAGGGCATGATCGACCTGCGCGACGCCATCGTCGCAGCACTCGGCGAAGACCGCGCCTTTCCGCCTGAGATCGACGAGCCGGCGACCAATGTCGATCTGCGCGGTGAAGAGGACCTGGAAGATGACGATTACGAGCCGGAATACGATGATACCAAGCCGCTGCGCGTGGCGATCATCGGTCGCCCGAATGCCGGCAAGTCGACGCTGATCAATCGCTTCCTCGGTGAAGACCGTCTTTTGACCGGCCCGGAGGCCGGCATTACGCGCGACAGCATTTCCGTGGAATGGGACTGGCGCGGCCGCACCATCAAGATGTTCGACACCGCCGGCATGCGCAAGAAGGCGCGCGTGCAGGAGAAACTCGAAAAGCTCTCGGTTGCCGACAGCCTGCGCTCGATCCGTTTTGCCGAATCCGTCGTCATCGTCTTCGATGCGACCATTCCGTTCGAAAAGCAGGACCTGCAGCTGGTCGATCTCGTTGCCCGCGAAGGCCGCGCCGCGATCCTTGCCTTCAACAAATGGGATCTCGTCGAAGACACCCAGGCGCTATTGGCCGATCTGCGTGAAAAGACCGAACGTCTTTTGCCGCAGGTGCGCGGCATCCGCGCCGTGCCGATTTCCGGCCAGACCGGCTATGGCCTCGACAAGTTGATGCAGTCGATCATCGACACGGACAAGACCTGGAACCGCCGCATCTCCACCGCCAAGCTCAACAAGTGGCTGGAATCGCAGCAGATCCAGCATCCGCCGCCGGCCGTTTCCGGCCGTCGCCTGAAGCTGAAATACATGACCCAGGTCAAGGCCCGCCCGCCGGGCTTCATGATTTCCTGCACGCGTCCGGAATCCGTTCCGGAAAGCTATATCCGCTATCTGACAAACGGCCTGCGCGCCGATTTCGAGATGCCGGGCGTGCCGATCCGTATTCATTTGCGAGCATCGGAAAATCCGTTCGAGAACCGCAAGAAGAAGCGGTAGGGCCTGGAATGAGCTTGGGCCCCTACCAGGTGATGAAGGTCGGGCTATAGGTAGCTATCTTGCTGTCGCGGGTGACCAGGATCAGCGGCTCGGTGATGGCCTGCGCGATCAGCAGGCGATCGAAAGGGTCGGCATGCGGCGTCACGACTTTTTCGGTCGCCGCCGCATGTTCAGCGGTGATGTCCAGGATGCGGCTTCCGGCGTTGGTGAAATGACGGATAGCCTCGTACCCGCTGAACGGTATCGCCTTGTCTCTGCCGGCCATGAACTTGATTGAAATTTCCCAAATGCTGGCTGTCGAAATATACGTCTGATTGTCCGGATCCCTGAGAATGGCCTTGATTTTGGCGGACAGCATGTCAGGCGACGAAATCGCCCATATCGCAACATGCGTATCCAGCAGAAGGTTCATTCGTCCTTCAACCCGAAAAGCCTGGCCACCTCTTCATCGAGGGCGTTGAAATCTTCGAGCGACATCGGTGGAAACTGGCCCTGCAGAAGACCTAGCCGCATTCCCTTTTTTTCGCTTTGTGCCAACGGCACCAGCCTTGCCGCCGGTTTGCCGTCGCGCGCAATGATGATCTCGTCTTCCGCGCCGCTTTCAACGGCGCTGACAAGTTGAGAAAGGCGCGTCTTGGCTTCCAGCATATTGACGGTGGTCATCGAAATTCCCCTTGGCTAAGGTTGACCAAAGGTAAGGCTGAAAAGCCGAAATTGCAACATTCACACCTGAATGCTGCGTTCGAGCTTATCCTTCGAGACAAGCGCTCCGTGATGCTGGATGACGGCCGCTGCCGTTTCCGCCGCAAATAGCGCCGCAGCGTGGGCATCGCCATCAACGGCATACTTGGCAAGGAAGGCGCCGTTGAAGCTGTCGCCGGCACTGGTCGTGTCGACGATCTTCTCGACCTTGGCGGAGGGGACAAACTGGAGCGGTGCTTCGCCGAAGCTGAGCGTCACGCCGTTTGGCCCGTCCTTGACGACAATGTTTTCGGCGCCCAGACCGCGATAGCGCGCGATGGTTGCCGCGATATCTTCATCGCCGAAATGCACCGCTTCGTCATCGAAGCTCGGCATGACGAGGTTGGCCGCGCGGGCGCCGGCCGAGATCGTTTCGAGCATATAGCTCTTGTCGTCCCACAGGCGCGGGCGGATATTGGGGTCGAAGACGACCCGCTTGCCTGCCGCCTTGGTGCGGCGCAGTTCGGACGACAGCGTCTCGACGGCGGACGGTGCCAGGATGGCGAGCGTGATGCCGGAAAAGACGATGATATCGGAGGCTTCGATTGCGGCGCGCAGATGGGCGGCATCGTCGGCCAGGGTCTTTGCGGCCGAGACGGAGCGCCAGTAAGAAAAGCTGCGCTCGCCGTCTTTCAGGTGGATCATGTAGAGCCCCGGCGAACGGCCCTCGATGCGGCGGATGAAGCCCGTTCCGACGCCGGTCTTGTCGATGAAGGCCAGCATCTCGTCGGACACCGTATCGGTTCCGACGGCGGTCAGATAATCGACCGACCAGTCGCCCGGAAGGAACAGCCGGGCGTAGTAGGCGGTGTTGAACGTGTCGCCAGCATAGCCCTTGCGCAAGTGATCACCTTCGGCCTGCATCAGTTCCACCATGCATTCGCCGATCGAAAGCAACTTGCCCGCCATGAAATTCTCCCGCTCTTCACGTCCTTGCGACAGCGGAGATACGGCTTACCGGGACGGAAGGCAAGCGGATGCGGCCGTCGCGACGGTTCCTGCGCTCTCGCGCCAAACGCCTTGAATCGTCATTTTTGCATCGCAGTTGGTCAATTGCCGCAAACAGCCGCAACGGCCGTTTACTCGCACCTGCAGCAACGATACATCTTGCAGCATATCCTTGTGATCGCGGAGCTTTTTGATGGCATCTCCCTTGAAGTCCAACCCCGATTGGTGGCGCGGCGCGGTGATCTACCAAGTCTATCCACGCTCCTTCCAGGATACGACGGGGGATGGCCTGGGCGACCTCAAGGGGGTGACGCAGCGGCTGCCGCATATAGCCGGCCTCGGCGTCGACGCCATCTGGCTGTCGCCCTTCTTCACCTCGCCGATGGCCGACATGGGCTACGACGTTTCGGACTATTGCGATGTCGATCCGATATTCGGCACACTCGCCGATTTCGACGCCCTGCTGAAGAAAGCGCACCAGCTCGGCATCAAGATCATCATCGACCAGGTGATCTCCCACACGTCCGACCAGCACCCCTGGTTCAGGGAAAGCCGCTCGGATCGCACCAACCCGAAAGCCGACTGGTATGTCTGGGCCGATCCAAAACCGGACGGCACGGCGCCCAACAACTGGATGTCGATCTTTGGCGGGCCGGGCTGGGAATGGGACGGCGTGCGCAAGCAGTATTATATGCACAATTTCTTGGGCTCGCAGCCGGACCTCAACTTCCACAATCCGGATGTGCAGGAAGCGCTGCTGGAGACCGTGCGCTTCTGGCTGAAGCGCGGTGTCGATGGGTTCCGGCTCGACACAGTGAACTTCTATTTCCACGACAAGGAGCTGCGCGATAATCCGCCGCTGGTCTATGATCCCGACGCCATCGGTCTGGATGCACCCGACGTCAATCCCTACGGAATGCAGAACCATCTCTATGACAAGACGCAGCCGGAAAATATCGGCTTCCTGCAGCGGTTTCGTGCTTTGCTCGACGAGTTCGGCGATCGGGCGTCGGTCGGCGAAGTCGGCGATGGCGCACGTTCGCTGAAGACAGTGGCCGCCTACACCGGCGGCGGCGACAAGCTGCATATGTGCTACACGTTCGACCTTTTGGGGCCGGATTTTACCGCCACCCATATTCGCCGCTGCGTTCAGGCCTTTCAGGATGCGGTCACCGACGGCTGGGTGTGCTGGGCTTTTTCCAACCACGACGTCACCCGTCATATCAGCCGGTTCACGCAAACGGCCGAGGAACGCGAGCGGGTTGCCAAACTGGCGATCTCGGTGCTTTCAGCGCTGCGTGGCTCGATCTGCCTCTATCAGGGCGAGGAACTGGCGCTGCCGGAAGCCGAACTCGAACTGGCGGACTTGCGTGATCCCTACGGCATCCGATTCTGGCCGGCCTTCAAGGGGCGGGATGGATGCCGTACGCCGATGGTCTGGGAAAAGGCGGCTGATCATGCCGGTTTCTCCAGTGCCAAACCGTGGTTGCCGGTTCCCGCCGAACATCTGCCGCTCGCTGCCGATCAGCAGGCGGGCACCGGGTCAGTTCTCGATCACTACCGGCAGACGCTGGCCTTCAGAAAGGCGCATGCGCCGCTGCTCGACGGCGCGATGACATTCCTCGAAACCAACCAGGACATCCTGGCTTTCACGCGGGAAAGAGGCGGCCAGAAGCTGCTGTTCATCTTCAACCTGCACCGTGGCCCGCAAACGGTCGACCTGCCGAAGGGCGTGGTGATTGCCGAGGTTCTGCCGATGCCGGGGTTTGCGCCGCAGACCGTCGACGGCCAAATCGTTCTGGAGGCTATGGACGTGTTTTGCGGGCGGCTGGGATAGGCACGGGCTGCCTCTGAGAACCAGGACGCTTTCCTGTCGACTGTCCCTTCCTGGCGACTGTCGGTTTATGCATCGACCTCCGGCGTTAGGTTGTTCAGGCCCCCATCTGCGGGAAGAAGCCTGCTGCAAAACGACAGGCAGCTTCGAGCTCGATGACGACGTCGCGGCAAAAGGCATCCGGGTGCGCTTCCGTCGCGACAAGAAAAACCGTGCTGTACCTCACGCAACAATGGCACCCGTTACCGCGACTAAATGTCGAGAGTGAACCTCTGGAACGGTGACAGGGTCTGTCAATGGCGCAGTACTGGTGCACCGTCATGGTCGAGTTTCTGCGCGGCAATCAAAACCTCAAGGCGATTGCGAACGTTCAGCTTCTGCATCAGGACAGTCATGTAATTTTTGACGGTCTTTTCGCTGATTTTCAGCTCGGAGGCGATCTGGCGGTTGGTGCAACCGCGTGTCAGCATTGCGATGATCTGGGCCTCCCGAATGCTCAGTTTAACCGGTGGACCGGCAGCGACACGCAGGGAAGCCAGTCTCTGTTCTTCAACCAGTTTGCATGCCAGAGCACGAGTGATAAAGGTTTCGCCGCGATGCACGGCCTTGACGCCTTCAATAAGTTCCTGCGGGCTGCTGCCTTTGAGAACATAGCCGCTCGCTCCGGCATCCAGGGTCTTGATCGCGATGTCTGATCGTGACATCGCGCTGAAAGCGAGCACCTTTGTCTTCCCGCCGTATCTCACCAGTTTCAGAATGGTGTCGAATACGTTTCCTGGCATCATGATATCGACGATGAACACATCTGGTGCCGATCGAAGGCCGACCTCAAGTGCTTCATCCGCGTTGGACCCCGTCCCGACTACTTCAAATTCTTCTTCAGTTTTAAATAATTCCAAAAGACCAGAAAGCATTAATGGATGATCGTCGGCCAGGGCCAGCGAAATTGATTTCATGATTGATACCAACCCTCCCGGACATAGCTATAACCTCGCGGAAGTTTCATGTCCATGCGAGTAGTCTCTAGCTATACTGATTAGGTATGGGCCGGTCTGTTGATCTCGGATTTTATAAATCAATGCGAAACAACAATTTTGCATATTATTGTTATATCGAATATATTTTTTGTTTGTACACGGTTTAGTTGTAGTGTGTGCTTGGGTATCAACTGTACTCAATCTAGTCGCTATTGCCATTCAGTGGAACAATGACCACAAGCTCGGTCCGGCGGCCGTCGCGTCTCCTCACCTTGAGCGTACCGTTAAAGGCTTCTACTCTGTTGTGAATGCCAAGCAAGCCGAGGGGCAGCCGGTCTTTACCGGCCCGATTGAGCGGTAAACCCGGCCCGCCGTCGCTGACGGTTATCGTAATATTCCGTTCGTCCGCACTCGCATCGATATGTTGATCGATCCCGTTTCCATGGCGAAATGCGTTGTTCAAACCTTCCTGAACAATGCGGTAGAGGCAAATTTTAAGCGAGCTTGCCACCGTCACCGGAAGTCTTGTGTAGTTTGCACCGACCCAGGTTCCTGTCGTGAACTGATGCCGGTCGACGGCCAGCCTAAGCGCGTCCTCCAGCGAGAGTTCGTCGATCTGCGGCATGACAAGTCCGGTCGAAAGATCTCGCAGCTGCGTAAGGCACTCCGTGGCGATACTGGAGGGGGTCAGGTTTTCGGGTACGTCTTCCGTCCTGGTCGTTGCCTGCCCCAAACGCAGGATTAGCAAAGCCAGAAGCTGCATCGGTCCATCATGCAGATCGGAGCCGATACGGTTGAGAAGGCTCTCGTTCGACTTGCTTGCTTCGAGACGGGCCTTATTGGCGAGTTCCCGCAGGTCCCTGTTCTGCTGCGCCATGGCCTTTGCGTCTGCCAGCTGACTTTTCAACCTGTTCCGCTGAACACCGATCAGGTTGTCGGCGCGGCGCACGATCGCATAAAGCGCTGCCAAGATTGCAAGCGTGGTGGCAGCGACAATGTACCAAGTCCGTCTCTGAACGTCGTCCCGCCGCTCGATGAAATCGCTTGCGTCTTCGTAAACCTCACCAACAGCCAAGGTGTCTCGAGTCCCTTCACGATAGATGGGTGCATAGATTTCGATCAGAGGCCTCTCTTCAGCGGGGGACAAATTTCCTTCATCATCATGCCCACTTTCCAAGTGAGCAGAAACTTTGCCCAAAAAAGCTGCCTCGACACTGGGCGATGGAAAAGTCTTTCCGATAAGGGCTTTGTCGGTGCTGTAGAGGATCAGGCCGTCGCGCCGCCAGATGCGCAGGCTGTCGATGCGGCGTGCCAGATCCGGATTGATGAGCAGTTCATCGAGTTCCTCAATTCCCTCGGAGGTCACGGTGGGACCGAGGTCGCCGGATTGGACATGCCGGGCGAGAAACCCCTCCATGTAGAGAGCTCCCGAGTCGGCCCTGCTTTGAAGCTGGCTGGCGGCGATCTGCAGGTTCACCCATTCGCCCAGGATGGCCATTGAAAGGCTGAGGATCAGCGACGCGACGATCAGGAATTGCGACCGCAAGCTAAGTTGTTGCCAAAGCTGGTTTAACTGGAAAGTTGCGGTTTTGCCGCGTCCGGTAACAGTGACGTTGGTCACATCGTCTTTACGGCCCAAGGTCACGCTCTCCTCTAGTACAAAGTCGCAAGAAAGCCCCGACCAAGGCAACTGTTCAACCAGCCTGCGAACAACTGATTATTGGCAAGTTAGATTAAGCGAACGTTTCTGTCGGCGATGCCGGGTTGAAGACCCGTGCCGGCAAGAACACCGACGAATTTTCAATAATTATTTCAAAACGGTAACGGTTCTTCGTGTCCGAAGCAATCAAAGGGAGAGAAAAGATGGTTGCCTATATTCGTTCTGACCTTGATTTCATCTTGAAACAGATCAAGATCGCAGAGGATCACGCGCTCTTTGAGCAGTCGGGTGGCACCCAGGGCAAGTCGCTGTTCGGTCCGGCCGGCTCTATTCCAAGCTACAATATCTCTTGGGGACTGCGCACGGTTGACGGGACCTACAACAACCCGCTCCATCCGGAATGGGGAGCTGCCGACAATGAATTCCCTGAGCCGCTGGGCACGGATTTCCGCACGATCATGGTGGACCCCGACGGTCCCGGCCCGGCCCCGATGGTTCCGGTTACCTACCAGCCTGGCGTCGACAATGACGGCCCCGGAACAGCCGGCCCCGGCGATGTCTTCGACCCCTATGTCCGTACCATCTCGAACCTGCTTGTCGACCAGACCCTTGGCAACCCGTCAGCCATCCTGACGGGCCTCCAACGGGCAGGCATCGTCCTCCCGGAACAACAGATGGCCGTTACGGCGGCGATTTCCGCCGCCTATGCCCCGTTGATCCCGCAGTTCAGGGCGGTCGCGACGGCGGAACGCGAATATGCAGAAGCCGCCGCAGCGGCCTCGGCCAGCCCCAACAACGCAGCACTTCAGCAGGCGGCAGCCGATGCCCTCACGGACCTGAACGCGGCACGGCTGGAGCTTGCCGCGGTAGACGATGACCTGATGACCCTTCTCGAAACCAACGGTATCGAACTGGAGGGCGCCAACGTCAAGATTACCAACCTGGCGCCGGACGAAGGTCTCTCGGCGTCATTCAATTCCTGGTTCACGCTTTTCGGCCAATTCTTCGACCACGGCCTCGACCTGGTCGCCAAGGGCGGCAATGGTACGGTTTTCATTCCGCTCATGCCGGATGATCCGCTCTATGTGCCAGGTGGCACCACGAACTTCATGGTTTTGACGCGCGCAACCTTGGCAGGGCCGGGCAATGATGGCGTGATGGGAACTGCGGATGATACGGACCGTCCGGTGAACAACACCACGTCCTTCGTCGATCAGAACCAGACCTACACCTCGCACCCTTCTCATCAGGTTTTCCTTCGCCAGTATGTTCTGAACGGGGACGGCGTTCCGGTCGCAACCGGGCAATTGATTGAGGGCGTCAATGGTGGGATGGCGACCTGGGCCGACGTCAAGGCGCAGGCAAGAGACATCCTCGGCATCAACTTGACCGATTTTCATGTCGGTAACCTGCCTTTGCTGGCAACCGATGCCTATGGCAATTTCATTCCCCATCCGACCACGGGCTTCCCGCAGGTCGTCATGGCAGGACCTCCGCAGACGCTTGCATCCGGCACGCCAGCCGCGCCGCTCAGCCTGTACAATCTCGTAGCGGACGGCGCCGACGCCGACACGCTTCCGGATGTCGTCCATCTCGCAGTCCGCACCGGCCATGCCTTCCTGGCAGACATTGCCCACAACGCGGTCCCGACCGGTCTTGCCGACGGCGATCTCGAGATCGGCTTGGGCAATCCGGACCAAACGCCGACCGATGGACAGTATGACAACGAGCTGCTCGATGCCCACTTCATCGCCGGCGACGGCCGGGCAAACGAGAATATCGGCCTGACAGCCGTCCATCACGTGTTCCACTCCGAACATAATCGGCTGGTGCAGCACACCAAGGACGTGGTCTTGGCCGATGCCAATGCCATGCTGACCAACGGTGCTTCGCAGGCGGAAGCCGTGGCATTCCTCAACGAGTGGCTGAGCGTCGATGTCGCGGCGGTTCCGGCAAACGCAGCCGGACTCATCTGGGACGGCGAACGCCTTTTCCAGGCAGCCAAGTTCGGCACCGAAATGCAGTACCAGCATCTTGTGTTTGAAGAGTTCGCACGCAAGATCCAGCCCAACATCAACGTGTTCCTGGTGCCCGACGGTTTCGACGTCACCATCGACCCTTCGATCGTGGCCGAGTTCGCCCATGTGGTCTACCGCTTCGGTCACTCGATGCTGACCGAATCCATCGACCGCTTCGATGAAAACTTCAACGAAGACCATATCGGTTTGATCGAGGGCTTCCTCAATCCGATCCAGTTCAAGAACAATGGTACAGCCGATGTCGTCGATGCCGATATCGCGGCGGGCGCCATTATCCGCGGCATGACACGACAGGTCGGCAACGAGATCGATGAGTTCGTGACCAGCGCTCTGCGCAACAACCTGCTTGGTCTGCCGCTCGATCTGGCGACCATCAACCTTGCACGCGGCCGTGACACCGGGGTGCCAACCCTGAATGAAGCTCGCGCCCAGTTCTACGCCGCGACAAATCAGGATAGCCTGCTCAAGCCTTACGAGAGTTGGGTCGATTTCGCCGGACATCTCAAGCATGAAGCCTCGATCATCAACTTCATCGCCGCCTACGGCACGCATTCGCTGATCACCGGTCAGACCACGATTGAAGGCAAACGGGATGCCGCAATGACCCTGATCTTCGATCAGTCATATGGCGGCCTCGCAGTGCAGGCGGATTCCGCCGACTTCCTCAATGCCACCGGAGCCTATGCCGGCGGTTCGCTTGGCGGCCTCAACGATATCGATCTTTGGATCGGTGGCCTTGCCGAACAGATCATGCCGTTCGGCGGCATGCTCGGCTCGACGTTCAACTTCGTCTTCGAAACCCAGATGGAGAAATTGCAGAGCGGCGACCGCTTCTACTACCTGCAGCGTCTCGACGGCCTGCACCTCTTCGGCGAGATGGAGAACAACTCATTCGCCGCCATGATCATGCGCAACACCGATGCGGGACATCTTCCGTCCGACGTGTTCTCGACGCCCGGTCTCATTCTCGAGATCGACCGGACCAAGCAGTATAATTCCGGTCTCGGCGAGACTGCCGGAGCGGACGGCATATTGGAAGACAATCCTGCGACGGCTGCCAACGAAAGTGCCGACAACCTCGGCAACGATCCCGTTGGTGGTGGTATTCTGACGCCTCTGGTCGTGCGCAACAACCCGGCGACAGCGGGACCGGATACCAACTATCTCAAATACACAGGCGGAGACCATGTCGTCCTCGGCGGCACTGACGGCAACGATATCCTGATCGCCGGCATCGGTGACGACACGCTCTATGGCGATGGCGGCAACGACCGGCTGGAAGGGGGCTTCGGCAACGACATCATCAATGCCGGCGCGGGCGACGACATTATCGTCGACTCCGGCGGCGACGACAATATCAAGGCTGGCGCGGGCAATGACGTCGTCCATGCCGGACCGGGGCTCGACCTGGTCATGGGCAATGACGGTCAGGACTTCATCTTCCTTGGCACTGACATGGGATCGGAGGTCTTCGCCGGAACCGGCAACGACTTCATCTACGGCAACAAGAACGCCGAACGTATCCTCGGCAACGAAGGCGACGATTGGATCGAGACCGGCACATTCGACGGTGCGCCTGGCGACAACTTCGACGAAGTCTTTGCTCATGACGGTGTAGATGGGCACGACGTCTTCCTGGGGGATGGTGGCTTTGATGAGTTCATCGGCGAAGGCGGCGACGACATCATGGTCGGCAGTTCCGGCCGTGGAAAGATGGCGGGCATGTCCGGCTTCGACTGGGCGACCTACAAGGACAATACGCTTGGGGTGAACGCCGACCTGTCGATCCCAATCATCTTCGACGAGGCTCCGACGTTACCGCAGAATGCTGCACTGGATGAGTACGCATCCATGGAAGGTCTCTCCGGGACGAGGTTCAATGACGTCCTGGCCGGCACGGAAGACGTGGCGGCGGATAGAGCCCCGCTTGCCCAGGGCGGGACGACAGGTTATCTCGGCAGCGGGCTCGATGCCCAAGGAATTGCTCTCGTCAACGGCCTGCAGGCCTTGCTTGGCGCCGGTGTCACCTCGTTTGCCGGCGGAGACATCATCCTGGGCGGCGACGGCAGCGACCGCATCATCGGTAACGCCGGCGACGACATCATCGATGGGGACAAGTGGCTTGACGTGCAGATCGGCGTCTATGCCGCCAATGACCCCGAACATACCGGCACGCCTGTCCTGCACAACAGCATGACGACGCTCGCCGCCTCCATGTTCAACGGCAGCATCAATCCGGGCCAGCTGGCGATCGTTCGCACGATCCGCGACAGCAACGACCAGCCCGACAGCGACGGGATTGCCGATATCGACACGGCGGTCTTCTCGGGTGCCCGTGCCGAATACGACATCGCCTTCAACACCAACGGCACGGTCACAGTCGCCCATGTCGGCGGGTTGGCAACCGACGGTACGGACACGATCCGCAACGTCGAGCTGCTGGACTTCACCGACCAGGACATCTCGCTCCAGGCGCCGACGCTGGATCTGCACGGCCCCTCGACCACCTCGACTACCACAACGGTCGCACAGGCCTATCGCGATACGTTCGATACGGCTTCGCTAAGCAACAGCGATGGCACGGTCAACTGGACAGCGACGCCATGGGTGGAAAGCGGCGATAGTGGCGACGTTACCGCCGGTCAAATCCAGATCGACGCTGGTAACTCCAATGAACTGCGTTTCATTGGCGGTGGCGCCTCGGACGGTGCTTCCATTGCCCGTACGGTCAATCTCAGCGGCCTCACGACCGCTACCTTATCATTCGACTATGACCGCCTGAACGGGATTGATAACATCGACACCGGCGAGACGGTTCAGGTGCAATATTCACAGACGGGATCCTTTGCAGCCGGGAGTTTTACCGTTTTGCAGACGATTACCGGCGCTTCCGGGAACGTTCTCTCGGGGGCGGGGTCGAGTTCTTTCAACCTCAACCTGACGGGAGCGGGGCCGAATTCTGCCATCCGATTTGTCTCATCCGCAATTAATGGCGCGAATGAACGGGTCACTATCAACAACCTCAATATCGCAACGACAACTACAACCACGACAACGGTTCCCGGCACAGCAGGGAACAACTACCAAACCACCTACACCGAAAATGCTGCCGGCGTTGCGATTGCGGTTGCTCCCGTGATCACGGACGACGGTACGACCTTGGCCTCCGCCCGGGTTGTTCTGACCAATGCCAACCCCGGTGACGTCCTGTCGGCGGCCGGCTTGCCGGCGGGCATTACCTCGTCGGTGGATAGTTCGGTTGCCGGACAGATCACCTTGAACCTGACTGGCACATCGTCGATTGCCAACTACCGGACGGCGATCCAACAGGTGCGGTACTCCAGCACGTCGGAGAACCCAAACACGACCGCCCGTGTCATCCAGGTAACGGTCAACGACGGCCTATTGACCAGCAATATCGCAACGGCGACCGTCAACGTCATCGCAACGCCCGACGCTCCAGCGGCCAACAACGATACGGTCATCACCAACGCCCTCCAAAACGAGACCTTCTCCATCTCGCAGGCAGCCTTGCTTGCAAACGACATCGATCCGGAGGGAGCGGCTGTCACCATCACGGCAGTTGGAACGCCGGGCGGCGTATCAGCTCCAGTGCTTGGGGCAGGTGTCGTGACGCTCGCCGATACCGGCGCTGCAGGCGGAGCGTTCGTTTATACCGGAAGCGACGGGACCCTCACGGATACGGCGACCGTCACCATCAACCGTGTCGCCGGCAATATCACCGGCACCGGCGGCGCCGACATCATCGTCGGCAATACGGCGGGCACCACGATCAACGGCGCAGGCGGCAATGACAACATCGATGCCGGCGACGGCGGAGACACCATCAATGGCGGCACTGGGAATGACATCATCGATGCAGGTACCGGTAACGATACGATCACCATGAACTCCACCGACGGGTTTGACCGGATCGATGGCGATGCCGGCACAGACACCTTCCAGTTGGTCGGCAATGGCGAGGCCGAGACCTTCCGCATCTATGCAAAGGCCGCGGCCATTGCTGCGGGGGTTCCGGTCACCGGGGCGGATGCAGAAATCATCATCACCCGCACGGTCGGACTGACCACCACGGTCATTGCGGAACTCGACAATATCGAAGAAATCACGGTCAACGCTCTCAATACGACCGCGAACAACGGCAACAACCCGAACACGCCTGACGGCGGAGCCAGCAATGGTGATACCATCCAGGTGTTCGGCAACTTCAATGCACCGTTCACCAGCTTGAACTTCAGCACGATCACCATCGATGGCAATGCCGGGAACGACACCGTCGACATAACCGGGCTCAGTTCCGAGCACCGGATCGTCTTCCGGTCGAATGGTGGCAACGACACGATTATCGGCCAACTGCGTTCGCAGGATGTGATCGAGCTCGGGGGTACGCTGACTGACTTCGTGACCACTGAAGCCGATGGCAACGTCACGGTCAGCAACGGCGCGAACTCCGTGACGTTCAAAAAACAACAAGCAGGCGGGCCGCAGATCACCGGGGCGGACGACGATACCGATGAGACACCGACGCCAACTCCAAGCGCCGGCGCACCGATCGCCGGCACAGCAAGCGCAGACGTGCTGCTTGGCACCGCAAACGCGGAAACGATCGTAGCTCTTGCAGGCAACGACACCGTTATCGGCGGCGACGGGGCTGACGTCATCAGAGGTGATGAAGGCAACGATTTCATCACGGCAGGTGCCGGCAACGACATGGTGTTCGGCGGTGACGGCGATGATGACATGCTCGGCGGTGACGGCAACGACATGCTGTATGGCGATGCCGGATCGGACCGCGTTTTCGCCGATGCCGGCAATGACATGATCCAGACAGGTGCCGGCAACGACTACGCCTATGGCGGTGCCGGAGACGACATGTTCGTGGCAGCCAAAGCTGACGGCGACGACATCTATTACGGTGATGCCGGCAGCGACACTTTGGACATGTCTGCCATCACCGCCAATCTTACCGTCGATATCGGTGGTGGCTTCATGGGCCAGGGCAGTGCCTCAAGCAATCAGTCCGGCCATGATACCCTCTGGGGCTTTGAAAATGTCGTGACCGGATCCGGGGACGATACGATCGTCGCCAACGCCTCCGTGAACGTCATCGAAGGTGGAGCCGGCAGGGATACCTTCCGTTTCCAATCGGAAGCCAATGCCGATGGGGACACGATCACCAGCTTCCAGGCCGGCGACAAGATCGACCTCAGCGGAACCGACGCTAACAACGGGGTGGCGGGAAACCAGTCCTTCACCTTGATCGCGGGATCGTCACTGAGTGGAGCGGCCCAGCTGGCCGTTACCCATGAAAGCCGATCCGATGGCGACTACACGGTCGTTTCGGGCAGCACCGACAGTGACGGAACGGCGGAATTCCGCCTGAATATCAAGGGAAACCACAATCTCACCAACTCTGATTTCAACTTGTAATCTGCAGCTACCGGCGCGCCGATCATGGTGCGCCGGCCTGCTCGCATCAACTCGAATCGGTGAGTATCATGCGCTCAAAGACACCCCTTACTGGCACGAAACGTAAGAACGCCGAGAAACTGACCCAGAGATTCAAGGGGATATTCCTCTTCCTCTTCATCACGTCCGGCATGATCAATATTCTGGCCCTGACCGGCTCCTTCTACATGTTGCAGATTTACGACCGGGCTTTAACCAGCGGTAGTATTCCGACCCTTCTCGGGCTCTCGATCCTCGCGATCGGGCTTTATCTGTTTCAGGGCTTTTTCGACATCATACGTTCGCAAGTTCTGGTGCGGGTCGGGGCGAGACTTGATGCAAAAATTGCACCGCTTGCCCATCAGGTTGCCATCGACATGCCCCGTTTTGGTTTCTCCACGGCGGAAGCCCTTGAGCGTGGCCGGGACGTCGATACGGTCAGAGGATTTCTCGGCGGCCAGGGCCCGATCGCTTTTTTCGACCTGCCTTGGATGCCGCTGTACCTGATCTTCGTCTACATGCTGCATCCCTATCTCGGGGCACTGACATTTGGCGGCGCATTTATTCTGACCATTCTCACCGTCTTGACCGAGCTGATGACGCGCCGGTGGGCCGCCGCCACGCACAAGTCCGGCATTGAACGCAACGCCATTGCCGATTCAAACACACGCAATGCCGAGGTGCTGAAAGCAATGGGTTTTGCGGAGCGTGCCGTGGGCCGTTTCAATCTTGCCAACCAGGAGCACCTGGCACTGCAAACCCGAACAAACGATATCAGCGGCACCTTTAGCGCTATATCACGCGTGCTTCGGATGGTCCTTCAGTCTGCGGTTCTTGGTCTTGGGGCCTGGCTGACGATCCAGGGCGAAATGTCTGCCGGCGCCATCATCGCGGCCTCCGTTGCCTCGGCGCGCGCACTTGCGCCTGTCGATCTGGCCGTCGGCAACTGGAAGAGCTTTGTCGCAGCGCGAACCGCCTTCAGCCGCCTCAAGGAAACGGTCATTGCATTGGCAGGAAACACCGCCCCAATGGATCTGCCTGCTCCGTCGAGAACGTTGAAGGTCGAAAGGCTCACCGTCGCGGCACCCGGTTCCGGGCGTGTTCTTCTGAGCGACGTCAGTTTCGAAATCGCCGCCGGGCAAGCTTTGGGCATTATCGGCCCCAGTGGCGGCGGCAAGACCACGCTTGCCCGCGCCCTGACCGGCATTTGGCCGCCCCTTCGCGGCGGCGTCCGGTTGGACGATGCGGAATTGACCCAATGGTCGGACAGCTGTCTCGGCCAGCATATCGGCTATCTTCCGCAGGATGTGGCTCTGCTGGATGCAACGGTTGAAGAGAACATTTCCCGCCTTGAAGCCAACGTCGATGCACGGGCGATCGTCGAGGCCGCACAAACCACCGGAATTCATGAAATGATCGTGCGTTTGCCGGATGGCTACCGCACCTCGCTCGGCCCGCAGGGTGCGTCCCTGTCCGCCGGTCAGAGACAACGGATCGCGCTGGCGCGTGCCCTGTACCGCAATCCCTTCATCGTCGTCATGGACGAGCCCAACTCAAATCTCGACGGGGAAGGCGAATCTGCACTGACCCAAGCCATACAAGCGGTGCGGGCGCGCAATGGCATCGCCATCGTCATCGCGCATCGTCCCAGTGCGCTGACCGCCTGCGATCTGATCGCCGTGGTTCAGAATGGCAAGATGGTGGCGTTTGGGCCGAAAAATGAAATCCTGAAACCCGCCGCGATCGGGGATGCCATTGGCCGCCCCGCTGTAACCGCGCGCATGACGTCAAAGGTGTCGGAATGATCGAGGCAAAGGGAACAAAGTCCGTCAAGGAAGACGATCCGCATCAGCGTTACGCCCTGAAGAACGAGGAAGCCTCATCAAGAAGCCCGGCTGCTATCGCGTTGTTTCTGACCGGCTTTGCGCTCTATCTCAAGAGTGCCTTCAGCACCGCGCCGGAGCCTGGAGAGGGCCGTCCAGAGGTTGACGCGCCGCCAGAAGAAAACCTCCCCCCCTCGCAACTGATCACCGGGAGCATCCCCGCGCAGGTGGAGGACAAGGAGCAAGAGCCGCCAATCGAAAAGAAGACAGGCGGCGGAATGCGGGCTGATCGCTTTGAGGGCGAGGCAATCGAACCCGTTGATTCTCAACCTTTCGTATTCCAGACGATTGACTTCCCGAAACCGGCTTTTCAATTGCGCGAGCAGGGGGACCCATTGCCGTCGCTTCGTGCTTCAAACGACAACGCCGCCCCACGGGACGCGGCCGTTGGCTCGCCAGCAACACCATCCTACGCAGACCCCGATGGCGATGACGACGAGCCAGATGACGACCCTGACGACCAAGACGACGATGACGACGATGACGATGAAGATGAAGATGACGACGACGACGGTGTAAGCCCGATCAATGGCGCACCCCGGGTGAACGGTACGCTCATGCTGATGGACGTTTCGGGCTGCGCAGCGGTCCTGATCGGTCTTTCCGATCTCCTGCGCGGTGCGTCGGATCCGGAGGGAACGCCGCTGACAGTCACCGATATCGCCGTCACATCGGGCAGCATCACATCGACAGCAGACGGCTGGCTCTATGATTGGACGGAGCTCGGCCCGGTCACGGTAACCTACCAAATCAGCGATGGTCAGCTCTCCATCGCCCAAACAGCGCATTTTTCGGTTGTCAAAGCTCCTCCGATCATCGGGACGGCAGGCGACGATATGCTCCTGGGTACCAATTGTGGGGACGCCATCGACGGCTTGGCCGGCGATGACAGCATTGACGCTCGGGGTGGGGCCGACACCGTGGATGGAGGAGCGGGCAACGACAATATCGCAGCTGGCGCGGGTGATGACATCATTTTTGCCGGCATCGGAAACGACGTGGTCGTTGGTGGTTCCGGTCACGACCAGATCCACGGTGGCAGCGGCAATGACAGGCTTTTCGGCGATGATGGTCGCGACATCCTGTTCGGCGATGAGGGCGACGACGCCTTGAATGGAGGCGCGGACGACGACCTGCTCTTCGGCGGCGATGGACATGACATGGTTGCCGGCGATGAAGGTCATGATGTCCTGGACGGCGGTACCGGCTCCGACGAGCTGTCCGGTGGAATCGGGAACGATACCCTGCTTGGGCAAACGGGCGACGACAGGGTTGCCGGCGGTGACGGTGACGACATTTTGGTGGGGGGTGCCGACCGGGATCGGGTTGACGGCGGTGCGGGCGATGACACCGTTGCCGGCGATGGCGATCAAGTCGCGGATCTCTATGACGGCGGCGAAGGCTCGGACATTCTCGACTATTCCAGCATGGTGCAGGCCATCCAAATCAACCTGAACACAGGCACGGCATCCGGGCAGGAAATCGGTGAGGACACCATCTGGAATTTTGAGGTCATTCTTGCCGGTCATGGCGATGACAGCGTGATCGGCAGCGACGAGGCCGAACGGATAGAGGCCGGGGCCGGGGATGATTTCGTGGAAGATAACGGAGGCGGCGACGTCGTCGCCGGCGGCGCGGGAAACGATACGGTCTTGGGAGCCGCCGATGGTGCCGACGACCACTATGACGGCCAATCTGGTTTTGACACCCTGGATTACTCCCGTGCGGCGCACGGCGTGGTCATCGATTTTGAAAGCGGGGTCGCAACCGGTTTGGACATCGGCAGTGATGTTCTCATGAGTTTTGAGCAGATCATCGGCAGCGCGCAGGCGGATGTCTTCAGCGTGAATGTTTCAGCTGCGGTCCTTGAGGGCGGCGCTGGTGACGACATCTTCCGGTTCAGCATGCCGGCCGGTTCGTCCAGCGGCGACGTCATCCATCAGATCTTGGATTTCATGGTAGGCGACCGGATCGAAATGTCGCGATATCAGATATTCGAAGAGATCGTCGATAATCTCGAGGACCATTTCGAGGCAGTTTACGGGGTGGACGTCGATGAAGATGCCTTGCCCATCAGAGTGCGGCACGAGGGAACCGACGAACTCGGCCAGACGCTTATCGAAATCGACGCGGACAACGACCTGAAATACGAGATGACAATCAACCTGAGCGGTCATCACGTGTTGATGATCATCGAGGCGGCCTGAGGAAAGTTCGGGGAGGGTGGAGTGAACCAATCAGATAGACGAGATTCCGTCACGCGCGGAGAGGATACGGATGCCGCGTTTCCGGTGGCCTTCCGGGTCATTGCCGGGGCCATGCTCGGCCTTCTGCTGTTTGCAGGCGCCGGCGGATGGGCCGCCACGGTGCAGCTTACCGGCGCCATAGTGGCGTCGGGAATGGTTAGGGTCGAACAGAACCTGAAAGCCGTGCAACACCGGGACGGCGGCATCGTCAGCGAGATCGCGGTCAAGGAAGGTGATTTCGTCCGCAAAGGCGAGATCATGCTGCGGCTTGACGATGTGCAGACGCGCGCTGAACTTTCGATCGTCAAGAACCAGCTCAACGAGTTGATGGCGCGAAAAAGCCGGTTGATTGCCGAACGGGACAACGTCTTCGAGCTGACGTTTCCGGCCGAACTGAATGACGCGATCCGCGCGCTTCCTGCCGTCTTCATGGGAGAGGCGCGACTCTTTCTCGGCAATCGCCAAAATCGCGAAAGTCAGAAAAAACAGCTGCAATGGGGGATCTCCCAGCTGGAAGAGGAGGTGAAGGGCCTGTCTGCTCAACGGTCGGCAAAGCAGGACGAACTCGCACTCGTCAAAACCGAGCATCAGAAGATCACACGCCTTACCGACAAAAATCTGCTGGAAACGTCCCGCAAATACATTATCGACCGCGAAATGGCGAAGATCATCGGCGAAAGCGGTGAGATATACGCAAACATCGCGCGGTCTCAGGCGCGCAAAAGCGAAATCGAACTGCAGATCATTTCCATCGATGAGGCGGCGCGGACCGAGGCGCAGCGTGAGTTGACGACGGTGGAGCAGAAGCTCTCCGAGCTCAACGAGCGAAAGATTGCCGTTGAGGACAGGTTGCAACGCACCGACATCCGTGCCCCCCTGTCAGGAACAGTCAACGAGCTTTTCGTTCATACAATTGGCGGTGTGGTCACCCCGGCGGAAAAACTGGTCACCCTCGTGCCGGCTGATGCTGTCCTCAAGATTCAGGCCCGCCTTTCTCCAACCGATATCGATCAGGTCTTTTCAGGTCAGCCGGTAAAGCTGCGTTTTTCGGCTTTCAACCAACGCACCACTCCGGAGCTTTCCGGGCACATCACCTATGTGTCGGCTGCCACAAGCAATGACCCTGCCACCGGCGAGACCTATTACCTGGCGGATGTTGGAGTTGCCAACACGGAACTGACGAAGCTCGGCGATAACAAGCTCCTACCCGGCATGCCGGTGGAGGTTTTCATTTCCACCGAGGAACGGACGGCGTTCTCGTTCTTGTCAAAGCCGCTCACCGATCAGTTCAGCAGGGCCTTTCGCGAGCAATGAGACCCTAAAGCCTAACGATCTTTAGACAAAGGGAGTAAGCTGGCTACTCCCTTTGTTTGCTGTCTGCCGCGCCAATCCGGTTCCACTATGGCGTTATTGCCTTTTGCCAAGCTTAGCCTCCAGGGTATAAGCACACCTGGGCGGGAAATCAGGATGAAAATCTTCTATACATTGGATTTATGTCGAAGCAGCCTTGCTTGCGCACGAATACCTGAACCGGAAAAAATGACGGGTGTGAGATCATGCGAGCTGCCAGCATGCTGCTGAGCAAATAGTGGAACTGTTCAACCTCGGTATCACCGATGAGTGGAGACTGGTGACAGAAACGGTTTCAAGCCTCCCAAGTCGCGGCCGGCATTGATTTTACCGGTAGTGCGGCTTGATGGACATGGGTGGAGGTGTTGCTGTCGGCGGACGTCAGGTGTGTTTGGAGCGAGGCTGAACCAAGAGATTTTGCGCTGTCGTGGGGCCTATGGAGACACCAGAGCTGCGAAGCGCTTCTTGGTTTGGGTTAGAAGGAACACGGATGTTCTGTCGAACCATATCGTGACAGACGAGCTTTCCATGGCGCGGCATGATGCACTGTGTCCATGCTCCAGCGTTACCGATCCTCCGCCTGACGGCATATGATGGCCATTGGGCAGATGGGGCATCGGCTCGAAGCAGAAAAACCGAGGCTAATCGTCGTCCAGAGAAACGGGAATGACCAGCCCGCGTTTGATGACGCCAAGCGCAACATTGGTGGTGAAGCGGCGGATATTGGCGTTTTCGGCGATCAGCCGGGACATCAGCGCATCATAGGCATCGACATCGGGTGCCGTGACGATCAGCACGAAATCCGATCCGCCGGTGATGTAAAAAGCCTGCTGGATCATCGGCTCGTTCGCCAGCCAGCGGCGCAGCTGGGCAAGCAGTTCCGGCCGTTCCCGCTCGACATCGAGAGCGACGATGAAAAATGTCGGCCGCCCCACCTGTTTGGGGTCCACCACCGCAATGTCCCGCTGGATAATCCCCGTTTCGCGCAGGCGTTTCAGCCGGCGCTGGATTGCGGAAACGGAGAGCGGTACCGCTGCAGCAAGCTGTTCGGCGGTCTGTGATGCATCTTCCTGCACCAGGTTGAGCAAATGTCGGTCGAAGCGGTCGAGGTTCATGCAGGCATATTACAAGCATATTGCGCGGGAAAAAAGCGATCTGGAATTACCTATCGCGGTGAAACGGCGCCGCGCTCCTTTACAACTTGACCGGATGATCCGGGACGTTCGGTCCTTTTTGTGCCGTGGGATTGATGCAAATGAAGCTCCTCTACCAGACCCATTCGCCCTTCGCCCGCAAAACGCTGGTCTTTGCTCATGAGGTGGGCATTGCCGATCAGTTGGTTGTCGAGCATCACGAAACCAGTCCGACAAATGCCAATGCCATTGTTTTCAACAGCAATCCGCTCGGAAAGGTGCCGGTTCTGCTGCGCGACGGCCTGTCGCCGCTGTTTGATTCCGACGTCATCTGCGCCTATTTCGATACGCTGCACAAAGGCCCATCGCTTTTCCCCGAAGACACCGAGCGCAGATGGGCGGCGTTGCGCTTGCAGGCCCTGGCGCAGGACATGGCCTATGCGGGCATCGGCATTCGCTGGGAAACGGCACGCCGCCCCGAGCATCTGCGCTATCCGGAACTGCAGGCCGGCTATGAGCGAAAGCTCGCCGAAAGCTATCGTTGGCTGGACCGGGAAATCCAGAGCGACGAGGCCTTGCACATCGGCCATATCGCCGTAGCAACGACGCTGGACTGGCTCGCCTTCCGCTACCTTCCGTCCTTTCGCGCGCATGCCAATCTTACCCGCTGGTTCGATGCGTTTGCGCAGCGGCCGTCGATGATAAAGACGCCGCTTTCCGGCGAAACGCAGGATTAGAGAGTTATCGGGCTCTCACCCGATCAGCACGAACTTATCGACATCCACCAGCCCCATATCCGAAATCTTCAGATGCGGAATGACCGGCAAGGGCAGGAACGCCAGCTGCAAAAATGGCTCCTGCAGCGTTGCCCCGAGCGCAAAGGCCGCCTGGCGCAGATGATGCAGCGTGTCGCGCACGCTCTCATAGGGTTCAAGGCTCATCAGGCCGGCGACCGGCAGCGAGATTTCGCCGGTGACCTTGCCATCTTCGACGACGACAAAGCCGCCCTTGATCTGGCCGAGCCGGTTGGCGGCCAGCGCCATGTCGTCCTCGTTGACGCCGACGACGCAGATATTGTGGCTGTCATGGCCGACGGTGGAGGCAATGGCGCCTGTCTTCAGCCCAAAACCTTGGACGAAGCCGTTGGCATGGTTGCCGTTGATGCCGTGGCGCTCGATGACGGCGACCTTGATGATGTCGCGGCCAAGATCGACGCCGGCCTGATTGCCGGATGCCGGCAGCTTGTAGCGCCGGTGTTCGGTGATGATCTTGCCGGGCAGCACGCCGATGACCGATGTCTCGCCTTCGGCATAGGGCACGCCGAAATCGGCGGCATTGATATGGCCTGCCTTGACGCTGTCCAAACCAACGGGTGCGACCGGGCGGCGGGTGGCAAACAGCGCATCATCGACGAGACGGCCACCGGCAAACACCATCTGGGCTTTGCAGTTTTCCAAGCTGTCGATCACAACGAGATCGGCGCGCCAGCCGGGCGCGACAAGGCCCCGGTCGCGCAGGCCGAAGGCGCGGGCAGCCGAGATCGAGGCGGCGCGGTAAACGGCGAGCGGTTCGACGCCTTTGGCGATCGCTTCACGGATCATATAGTCGAGATGGCCTTCTTCAGCGATGTCGAGCGGATTGCGGTCGTCGGTGCACAGCGCCAGGAACGGCGACAGGCGTTCCGTCAGGATCGGCATCAGCGCGTGCAGATCCTTGGAGACGGAGCCTTCGCGCACCAGGATGTGCATGCCCTTGCGGATCTTTTCGAGCGCTTCCTCCGCCGTGGTGCATTCGTGATCGGTGCGGATGCCGGTGGAGAGATAGCCGTTGAGATCAAGGCCGCTCAAGAGGGGAGCATGGCCATCGATGTGGCCGCCCTGGAAGGCGTTAAGCTTGGCAAGGCAGACCGGGTCCTTGTGGATGACGCCCGGAAAATTCATGAATTCCGCCAGGCCAATGACCTTCTCGTGGTCGCGGAAGGGCAAAAGCTTTTCGATCGGCAGGTTGGCGCCGGAGGTTTCCAGATGGGTCGCCGGCACGCAGCTCGAGAGCTGCACGCGGATGTCCATGATGGTCTGGCGCGCCGAATCGAGGAAGAACTGGATGCCTTCGGTGCCGAGCACATTGGCGATCTCATGCGGATCGCAGATCACGGTGGTGACGCCATAGGGCAGGACGCAGCGGTCGAATTCATGCGGGGTGACCAGCGAGGATTCGATATGCAGATGCGTGTCGATGAAACCCGGCACGACGATCTTGCCGGTGATGTCGATTTCGGTGGTTCCGGCGTAAGTGCCGTAGGTGCCAACGACGCGATCACCGCAGATGGCGATATCGGAGGCGACGAGGTCGCCGGTGACCAGATCGAAGAAACGGCCGCCCTTGAGCACGATATCGGCCGGAATGCGGCCGGTGCCCTGATCGATCAGCTGTTCGAGTTTTTCGCTCACGGGGTTCTGCCTCTTGGATGCTTGGTCTAAAATACGGTTCGCCGGAGCATAGAGGTTGATCACCGTCATTGCACACCCGGATCCGCCAAATCTTTGATTGCGGCTGTGGATCGTGGCTCTTTGTTACAGATCCGCCTGTTCAAACGAAATCGGGCGCCGAAGCGCCCGATCCGTCATTGGTCGATCTGCTTACTCGGCCGAAACGATCTTGCCGTTTTCCCACTTGTAGAGCGAGAAGCTCTGCGAGGTGAGGTCGCCGGTTTCACCATAGGTGACGTCGCCGATGGCGGTCTTGATCGGCTCGCCGGTCTTCAGGGCAGCGGTAACGGCTGCGGCGTCTTCGGCACTTCCGGCTTTCTCGATGCCGGCCTTGATCACTTCGACGGCTGCATAGGCATTGAGCGTAAAGGCTTCCGGCGGGATATTGGCGGCCTGAAGGGCTGCAACGGCAGCTTTCGAGCTGTCGTTCTTCAAAGCGTCGGCCGCATTGGTGAAGACCGTGCCTGCACCAGCGTCGGCGCCGATGGCCCAGAATTCGGTGTTGGACAGGCCGTCGCCGCCGATGATCTGGATCGGAGCGCCGATATCATGCAGCTGGCGCACCAGAAGACCGGCTTCCGGGTGGTAGCCGCCGAAATAGAGTACATCGACCTTTTCAGCCTTGAGGCGGGTGGTGAGCGCGCTCAGATCCTTGTCGCCCGGTGTCAGGGAGTCGTTGAAGACTTCGGTAAAGCCACCGGCATTCAGTGTCGCCTTGAAGGAATCGGCGAGACCCTTGCCGTAGGCGCCCTTGTCGTTGAGGATGCCGATGCGCTTGTCCTTGAACTGCTTCAGGACGTAAGCAGCGGCGACTTCGGCCTGCTGGTCGTCACGGCCGCAGGTGCGCAGGATGGTGGCAAGGCCACGCTTGGTCAGGTCCGGTGTCGTTGCGGTCGGTGTGACCATCAGGATGCCGTTTTCGGCCAAAACGTCGGATGCCGGCATGGCAACGCCTGACGTGACCGGGCCGACGACAAAGCGGATGCCTTCGCCGACGATCTGGTTTGCTGCCGAAACACCCTGCTTGGGTTCGCCGGCGTCGTCGGCCAGCTTCAGCACGACCTGTTCGCCGAGAATTCCACCGTTCTTGTTGATCTGATCAACGGCAACCTGGGCGCCGTTCTTGACCTGGTCGCCGTAAGCGGCGACGGGGCCGGTCAGCGGCGCGATCAGGCCGATCACGATCTCGGCATGGGCCAGCGGCGCAAAGGCCAGCGAGGCTGCGAACGTGGCGCCCGTCAATGTCTTGAAGTTCATCTTGCTTCTCCTTTTGTGGGTTGGTTCCCCGCAGTGCCAGCGCTTCGGTTGCCGGGCCGGGAGGGTGAAACCTGCCAGCCGAAAAGCAACTCCAGTTCCGTCGAGTTGTCCGTCTTCTGTGAACGGATCGATCCCATGCTTCTCGTCTATGAAGCTCCCCACGATTCCGCAAGGCGATTTTTTGGGCAATGTGCAAAATAATTGTTCAGATATGACGCCAAACGGGGCCGGGACATGTGTCCCAGCCCCGTTTGGTTACCGTTTACGATGGAATATCGTTCGTTTATGCGTTGGCGATCAGCACCTTGCGAATGCCATCGACCAGTTCGTCGATCTCAGCCTTGGTGATGATCAGCGGTGGCGAAAGCGCGATGATGTCGCCAGTGGTGCGGATCAGGTAGCCGCTTTCATAGGCCTTCAGGAAAGCCGAGAAGGCGCGTTTGGTCGGCTCTCCGGCAATCGGCGCGAGCTCGATCGCACCGATCAGGCCGATATTGCGGATGTCGATGACATGCGGGCAATCGCGCAGCGAATGCAGCGCATCGCCCCAGTAGGAGGCAAGCTCAGCGCCACGCGTGAGCAGGCCTTCATCGCGATAGGTGTCGAGCGTGCCGAGCGCTGCGGCGCAGGCGATCGGGTTGCCGGAATAGGTGTAGCCGTGGAAGAACTCGATCATGTGCTCCGGGCCGCTCATGAAGGCATCATGGATTTCGGCGGTGACGAAGACGGCACCCATCGGGATGACACCGTTGGTCAGGCCCTTGGCTGTGACGATCATGTCCGGCATGACGTCGAAATACTGAGCTGCGAACGGCGTGCCGAGACGGCCATAGCCGGTGATGACTTCGTCGAAGATCAACAGGATGCCGTGCTTGGTGCAGATATCACGCAGCTTCTGCAGGTAGCCCTTCGGCGGAATGAGCACACCCGTGGAGCCTGCGACCGGCTCGACGATGACGGCGGCGATGGTCGAGGCGTCATGCAGCGTGACGATGCGTTCCAGTTCGGTCGCAAGATCGGCGCCGTGTTCCGGCTCGCCCTTGGTGAAGGCGTTCTTTTCCGGCAGATGGGTATGCGGCATGTGATCGACGCCGGAGAGCAGCGTGCCGAACATCTTGCGGTTGGAGACGATGCCGCCGACGGAAATGCCGCCGAAATTGACACCGTGATAGCCGCGTTCGCGGCCGATCAGGCGGGTGCGGGAGCCTTGGCCCTTCACCTTGTGGTAGGCGAGCGCCACCTTCAGCGCGGTCTCGACCGATTCAGAGCCGGAATTGGTATAGAGTACGTGTTCCATGCCATCCGGCGCGATGTCGATCAGGCGGTTTGCCAGCTCAAAGGCCTTCGGATGCCCAAGCTGAAAGGCCGGAGCATAATCGAGTTCGCCGGACTGTTCGCGAATGGCCTCGGTGATCAGCGGTCGGCAGTGTCCGGCATTGACGCACCAGAGGCCGGCCGTGCCGTCGAGCACCTGGCGGCCGTCATGGGTGGTGTAGTGCATGTCCTTCGCCTTGACGAACATGCGCGGTTCTTTCTTGTACTGCCGGTTGGCTGTGAACGGCATCCAGAAGGCGCTGAGGTCGTTGGGGGTGGCATTGAGGCGGTTCGACATCATATTCTCCGTGGCACGTACTGTCTGGCGGCCAAATCCAGTGGGTTTCGGTGAATCTTTACCTGATGGTCAAACTAACAGGGCGCTTTTCGGGGTCAAGCTCGGCCTGCGACGGCCAAATGCAGTTCACAAGCATTAACCACGGAGTTTCGCCGCCCGGAAACATTTGGAAACAGGGTTGCATCCAATCTTTTCCGAAGGTTAACCTGTTTGAAGCAGAGTGGCGCCGCGTTCCCGCAACACGCGCTCAGGATAAAGATCTTGCCAAAATTTGCAGCCAGCCTGGCGCTTGCGCTAATCGTCAGTCTTCCAGTGCAAGCAGGCGCGTCCGAGATGATCGCCGATGGTGCCTTTGCGAAAGGCCAGGACGGCTTCTGGGCCGCCGGCGGCGTCGCCCTGGCGCGCGAACGCGGCAAGCTCTGTGTCGATATCGAGGCGGGCGGCAACGCCTGGGACCGGCTGCTCGGTGTCAATGACCTGCAGTTTCAGCCGGGAACATCCTATCGCCTGACAATGATGCTCGAAGCCGGGGATGCCCATACGTTCCCGATCACGATCCAGCGCAATGCGGAGCCGTGGACCCCACAGGCAGCCTTCGATGCGAAGACCAAGGCCGGGAAGGTAGAATTTTCGGCCGTCTTCACGGCAACGGAGAAAGATCCGGCCCAGATCATCTTCCAATTGGGTGGGTCTGAAAAGCCTTGGCGCGTTTGCCTGGATGACGTGGCGATGCGGGAAACAAAGCCCGACAAGACCGCAGCGGCCGCACAAAAAACGATGTACGCGCTACCGGCATTGGTCAATCAGACCGGATATTTTCTCGACGGACCCAAGCGGGCGACCCTTCTGTCGGAGGCTAATGGGCCGCTGCCCTTCAAGCTGGAAGACGGGAACGGCGTTGCGGTCGGCGAGGGAATGACTGCGCCTGCCGGTTTTGACCCGACCGTTAGGGCGAACAGCCAGATCGCCGATTTTTCGGCCTTTGCAACGGCCGGGGAGGGCTACCGGCTGGTCGTCGGCGAGAAGAAAAGCTTGCCGTTTTCGGTTGGCCACGACGTCTATGGCAAACTGCGCGTCGATGCTTTGTCCTGGTTTTATCCGCAGCGCAGCGGCATCGAGATCAAGGGCGATATCGCTGGTGAGGCCTATGCGCGGCCGCCCGGACATGTGCAGCAAAGCCCCAACCAGGGCGATACCAAGGTGACCTGCCTGACCGGCAAGGTCGCCGCCAAACTTTATGGCAAGGACTGGACCTGCGACTACACGCTGGATGTCTCGGGAGGATGGTACGACGCGGGCGACCAGGGCAAGTATGTGGTCAATGGCGGCATCGCCGTGTCGCAACTCCTGAGCACGTTCGAACGCGGACTGGTGTACGGCGACGGCGCTTCGCCTGTGTTGAGCGACAGCCTGTCGCGCATCCCTGAAAACGGCAACGGCATTCCCGATATTCTCGACGAGGCGCGTTGGGAACTCGAGTTCCTGATGAAGATGATGGTGCCGGACGGTCAGCCGCTGGCCGGTATGGTTCATCACAAGGTTCACGATACAAAATGGACCGGGGTGCCGATGCTGCCGCATCTCGATCCGGAACTGCGCGCGTTGCACCGGCCATCGACGGCAGCGACGCTCAACCTTGCTGCCGTGGCCGCCCAAGGCGCCCGGCTGTTTGCGCCCTATGACAGGGAATTTGCGCAGCGCCTGCTTGCCGCTGGCCAAAAAGCCTGGTTAGCCGCCGCCGCCAATCCGGTGCTGTTCGCCCCGGATTCGGATGGGTTGCAGGGCGGCGGCGACTATGGCGACACCGACATCAGCGATGAAACCTACTGGGCTGCTGCCGAACTGTTCATCACCACCGGAGAAGCCCGTTACCTCACCGCACTGAAATCCTCGCCCCATTGGGCAGGCCCGGTCTTTCCCGCCGCTGGTGCCTTCGATTGGCGCAGTGTCGCCGGTCTCGGGCGTCTCGATCTTGCACTCTATGGCGATAATCTTGGCAAGGACGACAAGGCGATGGTCATGGCCTCGGTCGTCGCTGCCGCGAGAAACTTCATCAGCCTGCAGGCAAAGGAGCCGTTCGGGCAGATCTACAAACCGGCCAACAACCGTTACGACTGGGGATCGAACCAGCTCATTTTGCAAAACATGATCGTCGTTTCCGCCGGCTATGACCTGACAGGCGAATTGCCGCTTCTCAATGGCGTGCGGGAAAGCATCGACTACATTTTTGGGCGCAACGCGATGAACACATCCTATGTCACGGGATATGGCAGCGTCTTTGCCAGGAACCAGCATAGCCGCTGGTATGCGCATCAGGCCGACAGCACGCTGCCCAACCCGCCTGTCGGTACACTGGCGGGGGGGCCGAATTCGACGCTGGTCGACGATGTCGCGCGCGCGAAGCTCAAGGGTTGCGCGCCGCAGACCTGCTATATCGACGACATCATGGCCTGGGGCACGAACGAAATGACGATCAACTGGAATGCCCCGCTGGTCTATATCGCGTCTTTCCTGGCGGATGCGCGATGAGCGGACAGACGGGCATCGCCTTTATCGGCACGGGCTTCGTTGCCGATTACTACATGACGACATTGGCCAACCACCCGCAATTGCGGTTGGCGGGTGTCTGGGACATCGACCCCGATCGCTTAAAGCAGTTTTGCACCTACTGGAACATTCGCGCGTATGCCTCCGAAGCAGAATCGCTTTCCGATCCTGCCGTCACCATCATCGTCAATCTGACGACGCCGGAAAGCCATCATGCCGTCAACAGGGCGGCGCTATCGGCGGGCAAGCATGTCTATTGCGAGAAGCCTCTGGCCATGGCGGTAGACGAGGCGCGCGAGCTGCTATCGCTGGCCACGGAGCGAGGCCTTGTCCTTGCCGGCGCGCCAGCCAATGCGCTTAGCGATGCCTGTAACCACTGCGCCGACATCCTCCGCTCCGGCGTCATCGGCACGCCGCGTCTGGCCTATGCCGAAATGGAGGATGGGCCGGTTTTCCGCGACAAGTGGCAGGAATGGCGCAGCCGCTCGGGCGCCAAATGGCCGGCTGTCCACGAGTTCGAAATCGGTTGCACCCTGGAGCACGCAGGCTATGCGGCAAGCTGGCTGGTGTCGCTGTTCGGGCCGGTATCCAATGTTGCGGCCTTTTCCGCGCTGACGTTTCCCAACAAAGGACCGGGAACCGAAAACCTTGTCCTCGGGCCGGATTTTTCCGTTGGCTGTCTGACCTTCAAGTCGGGGCCTGTCGCGCGTCTGACCAGCGGTCTGGCAGCGCCCCGCGACCGGTCGCTGACCATTGTCGGCGACAAGGGTACGATCGTCGTGCGCGACCTCTGGGACAATCGCTCCCCGATCCATGTCGAACTGGCCGGCAGCAAGCGGCCGCTGTTGCATCGGCTGATCGAACGCCTCGAGTGGCAGCTTCAGCGGAAATTCCCGTTTCGCCTCACTGCCGGCAAACCGGTGGCTTATCCGCAGGCAGCGCGGAAGAACACCCTGCCGGCCTATCCGTCGCAAATCGATTTTGTGCGCGGGATCGCAGCGCAGGCGGATGCGGTCAAGACCGGCACGCAGCCGCTGTTTTCCGGCGAGACGGCTTTGCATCTGACGGACATCGTGCTGGCGCTCAACGCCGGCAAGCGGGACTATACGCCAACGGCTCTATGAGGGCGGTCGTGACCGGATGGTCTCGATGATGCCGAGTGCCTCGGCGCTGGCGGTGAGCGGCATCTGCGATTGCTGATGTTGTCCCGCGAGGATGGCGCGGCTGGCAGCCGCGATCTCGAACTGCAATCCATCACCGGGAAAGCCGTGCCGATAAACCGTGAGGCCGGGCAGGGGCAGCCGGCCGGCAATCTTTCCGGCGACGCGCGACAGGCGGCCCGACCCGGACGGTACGGCGAGATGATGGGCGATCGGGTTTCTCGTCAGGATGATCCGGCTTGCCTTCAGAAACGGAGCATCGATCACCAGGCTGCCGGTTTCGCCTTCGATGATGAAACGATTGCTCCCGGTGTGATCGAAGCCGACGGACAGTTTAGCCTGGAAGCCCTCATAGCCGAGCGTAACATCCGCCGACATATCAACGCCCGTGGGGGCAGCCGACCAAGTGCCTGCAACCGTGTGCGGTGAGCCGAACAGCGAGAGCGTGAGCGCGATCGGGTAAACGCCCAGATCAAGCAGCGAACCGCCGCCGAGCGACGGTGCGAAAAACCGGCTATTGCCATCGAAGGTCTTGGCATAGGCAAGTTCGGCGCGGATGCCGGTGACGGCGCCGATCACCTTATCGGCCAGAAGCTGCCGTACGTGGTTGATCGCTGGCAGGAAGACGGTCCAGAGCCCTTCCATCGCAAACGTCTGTTTTTCCGCAGCCAAGTCCGCAAGTACCGTTGCCTGGGCTGCGGTCGTCACCAGCGGTTTTTCGACCAGCACAGGCTTTCCAGCGCCGAGCAGCGTCCGGGCCTGATCGAAATGAGCGGTATTCGGTGTTGCGAGGTAGATGGCGTCGATCAGCGGATCAGCGGCCAGGGTGCCGATATCCGCAATGATGCGCAGTCCGCCGAAGCGTCTTGAAAAAACGGTGGCGGCCTCGAGCGTACGGGAGCACACGGCTACAAGTGCCGCATTGTGCGTCAGCCTGATATCGTCGGCAAAAGTCGTTGCGATGGAGCCCGTGCCAAGCACAGCCCATTTGACGGGGAGTGTGGAAGGCCGATCTTTGGTTGTCATGTTCATGGCGCCGATACTGCAACACCAAGTCTCAAAGGGGCGTAAACGTCACCGAGAGACAGGTCGGGGCCGGCAAGCGGCCCCGATCCGTATCAGGCGGTAAGGCGTTGCGGGATCTTTTCCATCGCGCTGGTTTCGTCGCCGTAGATTTCCTTCAAAGTTTTTAGAACTTTCAGTACTGCATCCGAAGAACTTGAATAATAAATCGTCTGGGCATCTCTACGGGTGGTCACGAGATTTTGGGCACGTAGCTTCGAGAGATGTTGCGACAGGGCAGACTGGCTGAGGCCGACCTGGTTAGCCAAGGCGCCGACTGCCATTTCCTCGTTCACCAGTGAACTGAGAATCAGCAGACGCTTTGGGTTGGCCATAGCCGACAGAAACTCCGCAGCTATTTCAGCCTTGCCGTGTTTCTGAGGAGAGATCGTTTGCATTCCATACTCCATGCGAAGTTCACATCACGCTTGGTTATGAATGTGAATAACTGATAATTAGACGTGATGAATAAAAGGACAACTGCCTACTGCAAGAAATCGGGGTAAAAGGCCCCATATTTAACGGTAAAGTTTTACTAGCGTGGCCCGTAACTCCCCTTTTGATTGCAGCGGCGCGTCATATTCCAGTCGCCTGAGCTGATCGCCGAGCGCTAAATCGACTCCGCCGGCATCAAGGCCACAGATTCGCCAGCCGCTTCCTTTTGCCTTGCAATAGAGTTGCGCATACTTGCTTGCGGCATCGGCATGATCGGAATTCATGTGATCGATGGCGCCTTGCTCCATCGCGGCAAGATCCTTAACCGCCGGAGAACGAATCATCAAATCCTCGCCGGTGAGGACATAAGCGCGGCCAAAGCCGCCATTCATGCTTGCTTTCAGCGGCGCCAGCCTGAAAAACGCGAAATCGGGAAAGTCGACATAGAGTTGCGCTTTCGGATGGCGGCGGATGAAACGTTCGCGAATGCGCGCATGGGCGTCGCCGTCGCGGTCTATTTTTTCCGCTTCACACTGAACCGTCAGGCGCGCATGGGCGAGTGGGTCACCCTTGCCGATTTCGCCCGTCAACAGCGAGCAGCGCCGGTCGGTGGACAGAGCCTGCGTGTGGGCCGAAAGGGCGGAAACCAGGATGACCGGCGTGCCGTCGGTATCGATGCCGACGAGCACGCGGCTGACAAAGGGGAAACCGTCGCTATTTGGCTCGATCACCGCAATGGCGGCACTGCGGGCGGAGCGCAGGATGATGCGGGCAAGCTTGCGCGCCTCATCGTCGGTTTCGCGTAGAACGGAAGGTTTGTCGGCCATCGGATTGCCTCTCGTCTTGAATGCCAAACGCCCGGATGCTGCCGTCCGGGCGTCCCTATAACGACATCTTGATCGCAACCGTCAACTTTTGTTCCGATGCCTCGTCAGGCCTTCCACGACGTTCTGCGCATTGATCGTGCCGATAATGGCGCCGTTATCGACGACGCCGATGCTGCCGGGCTGACGCGACATCGCATCGAGGATGTCGATCAGCGGTGTTGTCGGCTTGGCCGTTGCCGAAACGCCGGCGGCACCGTCATTGCGGTTAACGCCCTCGCTCATCACGTCCATCGCCGTCAGCATGGTGATCGGGTTCATGTGCTGAACGAAATCGGCCACATATTGGTTGGCCGGGTTCTTGACGATGTCCTGTGGGGTGCCGCACTGGATGATCCGGCCGCCTTCCATGATGGCGATGCGGTTGCCGATGCGAAAGGCTTCGTCGAGATCGTGGCTGACGAACAGAATGGTCTTCTTCAGCCGCCGCTGGAATTCCAGCAGTTCGTCCTGAAGGCGGGTGCGGATCAGCGGATCGAGTGCCGAGAACGGCTCGTCCATCAACAGGATCGGCGCACCGGTGGCAAAGGCGCGGGCCAAGCCGACACGCTGCTGCATGCCGCCGGAAAGCTCCTTGACCTGGCGTCCTGCCCATTTCGTCAGGTTGACCAGTTCCAGCTGTTCGGCAACGCGGTCCTTACGCTCCTTGTCCGGCACACCGGCGAGTTCCAGCCCGAAACCGACATTGTCCTCCACCGTGCGCCAGGGTAAAAGCGCGAACTGCTGGAACACCATCGAGACATCGTGCATGCGGAAGTCGCGCAGCGACTTGGCTGATGTCTTGTACGGATTGATGTTGCCGTGGCGGGTCTTGACCTGGACTTCGCCGCGCACCACCGGCGCCAGCCCATTGACGGCGCGCAGAAGGGTGGATTTGCCCGAGCCCGACAATCCCATCAAGACGAGAATTTCGCCCTCGGTAATGGTCAGCGATGCATCGGCGACGCCAAGCACCAGACCTGTCGCCGCCCCGATTTCGTCGCGGGTCTTGCCCTGATCGACCATGGCGATGGCGGTTTCCGGCTTGTTGCCGAAGATGATGTCGACATTCTTGAAAATCACGGCATCGGTCATGCGCCTTCTCCTTCATCGGACGAACGGAACAGGCGGTCGAGAATGATCGCGAGGATGACGATACAGAGGCCGGATTCAAAGCCCATGGCGATGTTGACGGTGTTCAGCGCCCGCACGACCGGAACGCCGAGACCGGCAGCACCGACCAGCGCCGAAATCACCACCATGGACAGCGACAGCATGATGGTCTGGGTAAGGCCGGCCATGATCTGCGGCATGGCGAAGGGCAGCTCGATCTTTCGCAGCACCTGCGACGGTGTCGCGCCGAAGGAAACGGCCGCTTCGACCAGCGAAGGCGGGGTCGAGATGATGCCGAGCCGGGTGAGGCGGATTGGCGCGGGAATGGCGAAGATCACGGTGGCGATCAGACCCGGAACCATGCCGAGCCCGAACAGTACGAGGGCCGGGATCAGGTAGACGAAGGTGGGGATGGTCTGCATCAGGTCGAGGATCGGCCGCATCACGGCATAGACCCAGGCGCGCCGGGCAGCGGCGATCCCCAAGGGAATGCCGACCGCCATCGAAACGAAGCTGGCCGCCAGAACCAGCGCCAGCGTCTCCGTCGTTGCCTTCCAGTAACCGAGATTGATGATCAAGAGCAGACCGAACAGCGTGAACAGGGTGACGCCTATCGAGCGGCGGAACCAGTAGGACAGCGCGGTGACGATCGCTACGACGATCAGCGGATGCGGCGTCTGCAGGACCCAGAGGATCGCATTCACGACACCGGCCAGGATCGCCGAGACCTGGTCGAAAAAGCCGGTGAAATTGGTGGTCAGCCAGGTGAAGAAACTCTTCGCCCAGCCGCCTATGGGGATGCGTCGATCAGGATTGGTTAGCCATTCCACGGGAAAATCGCCTGGTTCTTGGAGCCGATGATAGGAGCGGAAGCGCGTGACATCTGCCTAAACGTGACATGCGCTTAAAAAAGGCGGGGTTTGAGCCCCGCCTTGATCAGCCGGTCAAAGACCGAGTGCTGTCTTTACGGCAGGCAATCCTTCAGCGCCGTCCTTGGTGGTGACGCCGGCAAGCCAGGGATCGATCGCCGCCGGGTTCGCCTTCAGCCACTCGTTGGCCGCCACTTCCGGGTCCTTGCCGTCGTTCAAGATCTTGCCCATGATCTCGTTTTCCATCGGAAGCGAGAATTTCAGGTTGGTGATCAGCTTGCCGACATTCGGGCACTCCGCCGTGTAACCGGCGCGAACATTGGTGAAGATCGTGGCGCCGCCCAGATTGGGTCCGAAGATGTCGTCGCCGCCGGTGAGGTAGGTCAGCTTGAAATTGGCATTCATCGGATGAGGTTCCCAGCCGAGGAAGATCACCGGCTTGCCGTCCTTTTCAGCGCGGGCGACCTGCGCCAGCATGCCCTGCTCGGAGGATTCGACGACTTCGAAGCCCTTCAGGCTAAACGTGTCCTTGTCGGTCATGTCGATGATCAGGCGGTTGCCGTCGTTACCCGGCTCGATGCCGTAGATCTTGCCTTCGAGCTCATCCTTGTGAGCGGCAATGTCCTTGAAGTCCTTGATGCCGAGTTCGGCACCCTTGGCATTCGTCGCCAGCGTGTACTTGGCGCCTTCCAGGTTCGGGCCGAACGATTCGACCGACTTGTCGTTCAGGAAGGGGCGAACGTCGGCTTCCTGCGTCGGCATCCAATTGCCGAGGAAGACGTCGATGTCCTTGTTCTTTAGGGATTGGTAGGTGACCGGAACGGACAGGACCTTGATGTCCGTCTGATAGCCGAGGCCCTTGAGGATCGAGGAAACGGTCGCGGTGGTTGCGGTGATATCCGTCCAGCCGACATCGGCGAAGCGGACGGTGGCACAGCTTTCAGGCTCGGCAGCATAGGCGGATGTCAGCGCGCCCAGCGATACGGCCGCGGTCAGCATGAATTTCAATGTCAGTCTGGTCATCGTGATTATTCCCCTGCCTTTTGATTTTAGCCAATCACCAAATGTCCGCCAATTCAAGCGCCCTGGTGTTGTCCTGAGTGTATTGGGACATTCGCCGGACACGCCCGCCTAAAGCGACGCGGGATGTCGCATTGCCAAATGTTGTGGCGCTTGCCGACGATTTTCTGTGACTTTCGCGTTCGCGCTCTGGCCTTCCTCGCCCGGTCTGTTCATGAACAACCGACAGCATACAGAAGAGGACGCCATGGCAAAACTGTATTTCAGCTACGCCACGATGAACGCAGGCAAATCGACCATGCTCCTGCAGGCGTCGTACAATTATCGCGAACGCGGCATGCGCACGGTGATCCTGATCGCGGCGTTTGATGACCGGGCCGGCCAGGGCCGGGTGTCCTCGCGCATAGGATTGAGCGAAGACGGTATCGCGTTTACGCATGCCGACGACCTTTATGCCCTGGTCGAGCGGCTGCACGCTGAAGAGGCGATCGCCTGCGTTTTCGTCGATGAAGCTCAGTTCCTCGGTGAAGATCAGGTCTGGCAACTCGCCCGTGTCGCCGACCGGATCGGTATTCCGGTGATGGCCTACGGTTTACGCACGGACTTCCAGGGCAAGCTGTTTCCCGGCTCGATGGCGCTGCTCGCCATTGCCGACGAGATGCGCGAAGTCCGCACCATCTGCCATTGCGGCCGCAAGGCGACCATGGTGGCGCGGATGGATGTGGCCGGCAATATCGTGCGCGAAGGCGCGCAAGTCGAGGTTGGCGGCAACGAGAAATACGTCGTCTATTGCCGCCGTCACTGGGAAGACAAGATGAACGAAGCGTGAGGCAGGCTATCGCCGGTCCGGTGCGTCGTGCCATGATGGCGCCATTGCGTCCGCGTTCCGGGAAGCCATCCATGTCTTTGTCTCTGCGTTTCGTTTCATTCAGCCTTTTCCTCTGTCTCGGGACAAGTCTTGCCCATGCCGCCGGCGACGCTGCGGCGGGCGCACAGGTTTTTAGGAAGTGCGGCGCCTGTCACACGGCGACCGAACCGATGAACCGTGTCGGTCCGAGCCTGCAGGGCGTCATCGGCCGCCCGGTCGCGACGTTTGCGGGTTACACCTATTCAAGCGCGATGACGGCTTTCGGTGAAGATGGCAAAGTCTGGGACGAGGAGCGGCTGTCGGAATATTTGATGGCCCCCAAGGCGATGGTGCCCAGCACCAAGATGTCCTTTCCGGGCCTGAAAAAGCCGCAGGACATCGCAGATGTCCTTGCCTATCTGAAGACAGCGGTGGCCAAATAGCGGCGCATCTGCGGCCTGAGTTATCCCTCGAAGTGACTGGCAGTTTAAAATCCGTGGATTGGCCACTTGTGCTTCATTTTACCGCTCCCATTATATAAGCTGATGTCACGACTGAATAATTTGGCTACGCGGCGCGTCTGCACCGGAGCAACGAGGGGGAAAAACCGATGGCGACACTTCAGAATTTTGAGAGCGAAATCGAGAAAACCCGCGGCATCGTCGAGCAGATGCGCGGCAAGATGAACCAGTCGGCTGTCGTGCTCGACCAGTTCGCCAAATCCGACACGAAACTGGGCGATGCCAATTTTGACATCGAGAATGCCCGTATCCAGGATGTCATCAACCAGCAGAAGGTTATGGAAGGCAATATTGCCGACCTGATCATCGGCCTGGAAGACGCCACCAACGCCTTCGGCTCGGAATTCGAGAGCATGAAGAGCTATACCGGCTACGAAAAATTCATCGGCATCTTTTCCAAGCAGAGCGCCCAGCGCATGCGCACCGACCGCGTCCGCAACATGTCGCTTGCGGGCAATCTGCAGGAACTGCTGTCCAAGTCCGACACCATCGTCGGCATCCTGAAGGAACAGAAGAGCGTTCTCGACCAGCGTTACAAGACGTCCGAGGCAAGCCTTTTGCAGGTGATCGAGCGGCGCAAGGCGACGATTGCCAATCTGCAGGAAACCCAGAAGCGCATCGAGGAACTCAACCCGATGCTGATGGACATCGAAAACAGGATCGCCGCCTCGACCGACCAGATCTCCCGCACCCAGCTTGAAGGCGAGCGCTCGGTGCTGGCAACCGAGTATAACGAGAAGCAGGCCAAGGAACAGGAACTGCTGGCGGAGAGCCAGACATACGAGCGTTACACCTCGATGTTCCAGACCTTCGTCGATTCGCTGAACAACCAGATCGCCGCGCAGAACACGCTGATCAACAAGCTGACCATCGATACCGAGCAGCGCATCGTGCTTTACAAGGCACTTGAGGATTCTTTGAAGACGGCGGCCCAGCAGGATGTTGCCCACAAGATCAACACGCTCGGAAGCCAGGTCGATACGGCGGCCGAAGAAACCATGGCCGGCATCGGCTCTGCTTCGCAGCGCCACATCGGCGATCTCCTGGAAATGCACGAGAAGAACATGCTCTCGACCCAGGACATCCAGCGCCGCAAGAAGCTTGCCGACGATGCCTTTGCACGGCGATTCAAGGATGTCATGGACAAGCATAATACGGCGAATTACGTGAAGTCGTGATGCTCCAGATGCCGTCGTGCACCAAAATGGTTGATATGCTTGGCTATCATAGCCGTAGAGCGGTCCATACCTCCCCCTTGAGGGGGGAGGTCGCGCGGAACGCGCGGGCGGGGGTGATCGTCAGGGGCGCCGCAAGGTCACCCCACCCCGGAGCTTCGCTCCGACCCTCCCCCTCCAGGGGAGGGTGGAAACCATGAACGCCGCATCCGAAGGGGCCGTTGGCCAGTATTTCGCCTCGATCCGGGCCGCACTTGGTGGTTTGGAGATTTTCCTGGGGGATCGCAACTCGCCGCTCTACCGCGATACGGTGGTGGGCGAGGTCGTCATTCCCTACCTGTCGCGGCTGAAGGCATCGTTTTCCTGCTGGGAAAACCGCATCGGCTTTATCGAGCAGTTCCGCATCTCGCGGGCTGAAAGTGGCTTTCCGGTGTTCCAGAATGTGCTGGAGCTGGAAAACGACCGGCAATCGGCGGAAAAGCGGCTTGCCGGAATTCCGGTTGCCGATGCGCTGCGTCAGGAAATGGCCGATTTCATTCTGCGGCAGAAGACATTTCCGGCTGAATTGCAGTCGCGCATGGCCGAACGGCTCTATCTCGAACAGATTGGCAAGGGTGATATTTTTTCGCCCTTCATCATGCCCGAGACCATTCGCGTTGGTGTGAACCCCAAGTCCCAGCGGCCCTATTACGTTGTCTGCTGGGGCGCCTTCGATGGCGCCAGCACCTTGCCGATGGTCTATATGTCTGTCATCGAGGATTCGTCGGAAAAGATCGTCAAGCTTCTGGTGACGCCGGACGGCAAGCTCAATCCCGACACGGATATACCGCTGCCGATCGGCGGGCTGCTCAATCCCGATCTCGCCAGCCGTTTCGACGATTTCGCCCTTAAGAACAGCGCCTATTCGCTGACGCCGGTGACGATCGCCACCAATCTCGACAAGGATTTCGAGGAACTGCATCCCAAGCAGGTGCGGCGTATCGTGCTCGGACCGTTCTATTCGGCCGGGATTACCGAGAACAATGCCAAGATCAACGACATCCTCTCCAAGGTCCGCAAGGCGGAAAACGCCTGGCTGTTGACCTGGACGGTGCAGGAGGTGTTCTCCAAGGCCGAGCGGCCGGCCCAGCGCGGCTTCTTTTCTTCGACACCGGCCTCGGAAGAATTCCATATCGACACCGACAATCTCGAGGCGACCCGCATGGGCGTGAGCTCGTACGAGAAACATGCGCTGGTGCCGCACGACGCCTATCAGGCGCTCTATGCCGCCGGCGACGCAGCAACAATCTTCGGCGATTACAAGGTGCACGTGATTTCCGGAAACCAGGTCATCAGCGAGGTCTAGACAATGTCATTGAACGCGGGCTTGACGACGCTGCACGAAGACGATATCGCCAAGCATCAGGCGGTCGCACAGGGGCTGGTCACCCGGCTGATTATTCTTGAGGCGGATGATCCTTCCGCAGGCACGGCTTTGGCCGGAACCGGGCGCCGCTTTGTCTCCACCGTTTCGACCGGCGGTCAGCGCCGCACGCGTGAAGTGGAGCTGACGAAGACCATTCAATCGATCCGCGCTGCAGATCCGCTGTTTTCGCCAGCCCAGCACGCTCTCCTCTACCGCTCCCGCCGGGGCATTCAGGTGGCGCTGGCGGTTGCCGATGTTTTTGCGCGTCAGACCAGTCTGGAAAGCCTGCAGTCGCGCAATGCGACAGCGCCGCTGTCGGGCGAGGACGCAAGCCAGTTCAAGGCGCTTCTGTCGGCATCGGCTTACATCGCCGCTTTCACCTTCGCGGCCTATATCGGCGCGACACTTGCTGGCGAAGGCGAGCCGGTGGAAGACGGAACGGAGCCGGATTTCCTTTTCGATACGCCGCAAGATGCGCTGAAGGGCATGATCTCGGCGCTCGACAAGACGATTGCCGGTGCCCCCGATGACAGCGCCTTGACCAGCCGCGCCCGCGCTTTTGCCCGGCTTGCCATCGAGGGTTTGATCGGCCGCAAGACACGCTTCACCGGACTTACCAGCTTTGAGAACGTTCATATCCGTCTCGATCAGGACGATTTTACGCTGAACGGTTTCGACGTGGCGCCCGGCGCCAAGCGCAAGCCGTTGGTGATGACCTTCAAGAAGCCGGAAGAGATCATCGGTAACCACATCGCCAAGTATCAGGCGCTGAAGCTGGCCAAGATGCTGATGGCCTATGATTTCGACCGGCAGATGAACCCGTTCGTCGAGCTCGGCGGCTTTCTGTTCACCTTCATCGGCGACGGCATGCCCGGCACCGGCAAGACCATCCTCATCCAGATGCTCGCCGGTCTGCTCAATGATTATTGCGAGATCGCCGGCTACGCCTTCCACTACGAGAATTTCGGCGTCGACCAGATTTCATCCTACCAGGGCAAGTCCGGCCAGAACTGCAAGGCCTTCGTCAATAACGTCATCAATCCGCGCGCCATTGGTTTCGGTACGATCGACGATGTCGATCAGGTCGCGGCCAAGCGCTCCGACGACCGCGCGTCTGCCGGACAGCACGAGGTGACGGCGGTGCTGATGGAGAGCTTTGCCGGTGCCTCGACGGTGATACGCGGCAACTGCACCTTCGGCATGTTCTCCAACTATCCGGAAAATGTCGATGATGCGCTGCGCCAGCGTGCCGGTGCCCGCTGGCTGGTCGATGGGCCGCAGTCGGAAGGGGATTATATCGATATCTTCGCCATGCTGGTCGGCAAGAACCACAAGATCCCGCTGGGAGAACACCAGCTGTTTGCCGGTCAGGAGATCAAAAAAGCCGTTTCGCAATCCTATGCCGAACACTCCCGGCCGAAGGAAGAGGGGCTGCTGGCCGTCTGGGAACGGCACGAGAAGCAAGAGGGCAAGATCGAGACGCTGGCCGATGTCGGCTCCTATCTGCACATGATCAAGGAAGCGGAGCCGCGCTTCACCGGCCGGGCGATCAAGAACATCACCGATGCGGTCAAGATGCGGGCTATGGACGTGGACCTGCCCGACGACTGGTTTGCGACGCCGGAAGCTTTCATGCACAAGGCCTATGACGAAAAGAAAGCCATGATCGAGACCCTGCGCGGGCCGATCACGCTCGATATGGTCATGCAGGAGATCAACCGCTACGCCGACAGCGAGTTCCGCTATACCGACAAATCCGACGATGCGGCCGTGACCGACATCATCCGCCGCGAACGCCAGCGGGAGAAGGCGATCCGCGAGATCGAGGCGATGAAGGCCGATGGGCGGTGGTAATATTACATCTCGACCATGGTCAGTCAAAACCTACAATGCTAAGATGGGATACGCGTATCCCATTGAGGTTGAAAAATGACACGTCAGACAGCAATTCGGCTCCCCGACGAAACTTACGAACGGCTTCAGACTCTCGCTGAACGTACAGGTCGCACCGCGACTTACTATATTCGTGAGGCGATCGAGCAGCATCTTGAGGATCTCGAGGATATCTATCTCGCCGAGCAGGCACTTGGAAAATTAAAGCGGGGCGAGATGGGTACTCAAACACTTGAGGAGGTGGAGCGTAGACTTGGGCTGGACGATTGAACTAACCGATGATGCTGTCCGGCAACTTGAGAAACTGGGGCGACCCGAGGCAAAGCGAATACGCGCATATTTACGCGGCAAAGTCGCTTCTCTCGACAGCCCTCGTCTCATTGGTCGTGGTTTGACGGGAAGTGAATTTGGCCATCTGTGGCGATACCGCGTAGGCGACTACCGTATTGTTTGTGAATTGCGCGACAAGCAACTTGTTGTTCTCGTGGTGGAGGTCGGACATCGAAGCAAGGTTTACAAGTGACCTACCAATGATAAGCGGAACTGCATGAAACTCCTCCTCGAAGCCGAACTGATCTATGGACGCCTGCTCGAGATTTCCGAGCCGCATCTGATTGCGCGTTACAACAAGGCACTGCAGGGTTTTGGCTTGCGCCCGACGGCGCTGCCGTCCTTCCAGATCGACATGACCGGGTTTTCGCCGGAAATCGCCGACGAGCTTGGCGACCGCGACTATCTCGATCCCAACCGCGTCAACCGCCGCTTCATCATCATGACGCCGGATCAGGAAGAACTGCCGGTGGTTCATACCAGCTTTTCCAACACCGCCGGCTTGATGCACGAGTTTTTCGGCGCCAACAGGCGTGCGATCAATGCGGTGACGATCAAGGATGCCCTTTACGGCGAAATCGAAGATTCCGTGTCAGTCGTCAACGATATCGACGACCTTTTGTCGATCAACGAAGTGCGGTTTCGCGTTTTGTCGGCCGAAGACATGCTCGGCAAGGCGGCCGAACTGCGCTCGCTCGTCGATCGGCTGAAGACGGTTCCGACAGCCTGGGCCGACGATGCGCTGCTCAACCGGATGGTCGAGCTGGCAAAAGTCACCGGCGATATCCGCGAGAACGCCTTGGTGCCGGACAAGCTGGTGTTTCGCCATGATGCCTTCTGGGCCAATCATTTCGGTGGCGTCTATGTCTTTCTGGATGAAAAGACCACGACGGTGATCTGCGACCCCTCGGTGCCTGGATTTAGGCGTTCGAGACCTTGGCAGGTCGGCTATATCAGCCTGTCCGACCATCAGCGCATCTATGACTTTCTCGCTTCGACCAACCGGCTGCAATTGCCGCAGGCGTCCTGGGTGCAGGATAGCGGCCTCTATCAGCATCGCGCCGACATGGCCCTGCGCAGTTTGGTCAATCAAGCTGACCCGACGGCGGATATCAATGCGATCGATGCAATCTGGCTGCAAACCTGGATACACCGCAATTCGGCACTGGTGTCCTCGGATGGCACCTATCCGTTCCTGCAGACGATGTTGCGTACAGTTTTGGCGTCGGGCAGCATCAAGATGCAGGATGTTGCTCCGGAAAACCGCTTTCTGCTGGTGCGAGCCGCACCAAATCATCCAGACCAATGGCTCACAAACCGGCTGATCTCGCAACTTTGCCCGAGCGATTTCGTCTCCCGCTTCGTCTTTGACAAGCAGGGGTTTTATGCGGCCTATGAACATTACAGCGAAAAGTTCAGGGAATATGTTGTGGCGACACTGACCAGCACATATCTCAGGGACAAGGTGGCGTTCCGAAAACGCCTTTATGGCCTCAAGGAGGATAATACGAATGCTTGATCCGATCGTTGCGTTTTTTCAGCGTGTGTTTGCAGCGATCGGCCGGGGCATTGGCCTGGTGGTGTCCTGGATACTTTTTCCGTTCATGCTCGTTGCCAACTGGTACAGAGGGCGCGCCTGGATCATCAAGGGCCCGATTGGCCTTGGTCTGCTGCTGCTCGTCGCGCTCTATGGCTATTTCATCTGGCAGACCCAGGTCTGGACCAATTTCGATCCGGACTATCCAAACCGGTATAATCTTGCCGAGCGCAAGAATGACGCCGGCCTGCCTGTCAAGGCCGCTGCCGGCCAGACGGCGCCAGCCAATGCCTGCGAGCGCTCTGCTATCGTCGATGTCACCGCCGATCTCATCGACTACAATGTCAACCAGAATGCCTGGATCTCGTCGATGGTGCTCTACAAGGCCGGTCTGTTCGGCATGGATTGGGACCGTACGCCATGGCTCGACAACAAGGCTTCTTTCCAGCGCGGCGTCAATGAAGCGGTGCGCCGCACGACGGTCGAACTGGTCGATTCACTGGTGCGCATGCGCGGCACGTCGGGCATCAATCCGCAGCTGCAGAGCGTGCGCAGCAAGATGCAATACGAGGAAACCAACTGGTATTTCGGCCTGTCGCCCTTCGGCTTTCTAACGCCGACACCGACGCAATATCGCGCGGCCATGGTAGACCTTCGCTCGTTCAACGATCAATTGGCCACGTGTGCTGCAACATTCGATGCGCGCGCCGACAATTTCCTGGAATTCATGGACCGTGTTTCAAGCTCGATCGGCAGCACGTCGGCGATGCTGCGCGAGCGCTCGGAAAACTACGATGGCGGCTGGTTCGACACGCGTGCGGATGACCGGTTCTGGTTCGCCTACGGCCAGCTCTACGGCTATTATGGTATCCTGTCGGCAACCGGCGCAGACTTTGACGGGGTCATCAACCAGCGCGGCCTGGCGCCGATCTGGAATGAAAGCATCAAGCAGATGCGCGCTGCGCTGCGCATCCAGCCGCTGATCATTTCCAATGGCCAGGAAGATGGCTGGATCATGCCGACGCATCTGGCAACACTCGGCTTCTACGTTCTCAGGGTTCGCTCCAACCTTGTCGAAATGCGTGACATCCTGGCGCGCTGAGCCTTTTTTCCATCATGGAGACGGGAGAACGCTGTTCTTCCGTCTTTTTCTTTGGTTTTTCAGAAAATCATCGAATTTCTAAGTTTCCCGGCGTCATTTCCCAACAAAATGATGGAAAGCGTCTTCGGTTCACGCTCATATGCCCTCAGACCAAGAAAAAGGTGGAACGGGAGAGACACCATATGGCCGACGTGAAGTCCGATATCGAAATTGCCCGCGCAGCGACGAAAAAACCGATCCTCGAGATCGGCGCCAAGCTTGGAATTCCAGCCGAACATCTGCTTCCCTACGGTCATGACAAGGCAAAGATCAGCGCCGAATTCATCGCCCAGCAGAAAGGCCGTCCAGACGGAAGGCTGATCCTGGTGACGGCGATCAATCCGACGCCGGCCGGCGAGGGCAAGACGACCACCACGGTCGGCCTTGGCGACGGGCTGAACCGCATCGGCAAGAAGGCGGTGGTCTGCATCCGCGAGGCGTCGCTCGGACCCTGTTTCGGTGTCAAAGGGGGGGCAGCCGGCGGCGGTTATGCGCAGGTCGTGCCGATGGAAGACATCAACCTGCATTTCACCGGCGATTTCCACGCCATCACCTCTGCCCACAATCTCCTGTCGGCGCTGATCGACAATCACATCTATTGGGGCAACGAGCAGAATATCGACATCCGCCGTGTCGCCTGGCGCCGGGTGATGGACATGAACGACCGTGGCCTTCGCCATATCGTCGGTTCGCTCGGCGGCGTTGCCAACGGCTTTCCGCGGGAAACCGGGTTTGACATCACCGTCGCTTCGGAAGTGATGGCGATCCTGTGTCTCGCCACCGATCTGAAGGATCTGGAAAAACGCCTCGGCGACATCATCATCGCCTACCGGCGCGACAAGACGCCGGTGTTCGCCCGCGACATCAAGGCGGATGGGGCGATGACCGTGCTGCTCAAGGATGCGATGCAGCCGAATATCGTCCAGACGCTGGAGAACAACCCTGCCTTCGTGCATGGCGGCCCGTTCGCCAACATTGCCCATGGCTGCAATTCGGTGGTGGCGACGACGACGGCGCTGAAACTTGCCGATTACGTCGTCACCGAAGCCGGCTTCGGCGCCGATCTCGGGGCGGAAAAATTCTTCGACATCAAGTGCCGCAAGGCGGGGCTGAAGCCGGATGCGGCGGTGCTGGTAGCGACAGCCCGGGCGATGAAAATGAATGGCGGTGTCAAGAAGGAGGATCTTGGCCAGGAGAATGTCGAGGCGGTCAAGAAGGGCTGCTCCAATCTCGGCCGCCATATCCAGAACGTCAAGAAATTCGGCGTACCCGTGGTGGTGGCGATCAACCATTTCACGCTGGATACGGAAGCCGAGATCAAGGCGATCAAGGATTACGTCGCCACGCTCGGCACTGAAGCGATCCTGTGCAAGCATTGGGCGGAAGGCTCCGCCGGTATTGAGGATCTTGCCCGCAAGGTCGTCGCGCTGGCGGAGAACGGCCGCTCGCAGTTCTCGCCGCTGTACCCCGATGATATGCCGCTGTTTAAGAAGATCGAGACGATCGCCAAGGACATCTATCACGCCGACGCCGTCATCGCCGACAAGTCGGTGCGCGAGCAGTTGCACACATGGGAAAAGCAGGGCTACGGCCACCTGCCGATCTGCATGGCCAAGACCCAGTATTCGTTTTCGACCGACCCGAACCTGCGCGGTGCCCCGACCGGCCACACCGTGCCGGTGCGCGAGGTCCGGCTATCGGCCGGCGCCGGCTTCATCGTCGTCATCACCGGCGAGATCATGACCATGCCGGGTCTGCCGCGGGTGCCGTCGTCTGAGAAGATCTTCCTCAACGCGGACGGGTTTATCGAGGGGCTTTTCTAGCGGGATATCCGCAGGATTGTCGAGATCCTGCGGGCGTTCCGGACCCTTAGCCGTAGGGGCCGAGGAAGTCGATCTTGCCAACGGCCACGCCTTGGTTGCGCAGGATGTCGTGTGCCGTTGTGACGTGGAAGAAGAAATTCGGCAGGGCAAATTTCAGCACATAGTCATCGCCGGCAAAGGTGAAACTCAGCTTGCCGAAGGTGATGGTAATCTCCCTGGTATCGCTGTCGTCCAGATCGGATGGCTTGACCGTCTCCAGATAGGCGATCGTCTTGGCGATACGTTCGCGCAGGTCGGCAAACGTCTTTTCATCATCGGGAAAACTGGGTGCAGCGACGCCCGTCAGCCGGCCGATGGTATTTTTCGACGTATCGCTGACCCGCTGGATCTGGGCGGACAGGGGCAGCATATCCGGGGCGAGCCGGGCGTTGAACAGGTCGTCAAGCGGGATTTTTTTCTGCGCGGCGTGAGATTCTGCCTTGTCGAGCAGACCGGCGAGCACGTTGAGGCCGCGAATAAAGACGGGAACCGACAGTTTGAACATGGAGACGGGCATGGAAAAATCCTTTGAGCGGAAGCCGTGAGTGGCCCGGATGTCCTGAGCAGATGGGACGTGGCCGAGCCTGGGGCAAGATGCTGCAGATAGTTTTCTGCGGCCATGTCGTCATCAGAGTCGCTATCGGCAGTAACGGTACCCACCCTTGCGCTCGATCACGTCGAAATGCAGATGGTTTTCGTGGGCTTCGTCGCTGCCGGGATCGAGCACGGTTTCGAAATACAGGCAGCCGGTCGCCGTTACGGCACGCTGGAAAGCCCCGGCCAATGTCGAATCCTCGTCGCGCGGCTGGATCTCGATCGATTTTCCGTTCTTGAAGGTGAAGGAAGCGATGTCGATGGCGTTGCCGCGCGCGTGTTCGGAAATCTTTCCGGTCTTGGCGTTGTTGCGCAGGCGGCAGATATAGCTGGATGCCTGGTTGATGGTGGTGAGCTCTCCCTCGCTTTCGAGCGCAACCTTGGCTGCGGGCAGAACCGCATCCTTGGTCCATCGCGCCAGTTCCAACGCCGTTTCGCACCGCATCTTGCCCTCTGGCTTCAAGGCGATCCCTGGAAGTACGATCGACAGCGTCAACGGTTTGTCGATGCCGCAACCCTTGCCGTCGTCGATCCGCGGCTCTTCCTTGAAGATGGCGCCGATGGCTTTCAGGTCGGCAAGGCAAGCTGAATGTTCGTTCTCGTCTTCGGGCTCGATGGTCAGCACGGGCTCTGGTTCCGGCGCCGGTTGAACCGTCGCGGGCTTTGGGTCCACAGGGTTTTCCTCACCGGCTGGCGCCTTCTCGTCTTTCTTTGCTTGCGGCTTTTCCTCCGGTTTGACCGCTGGTATTACCTCGGGTTTCACGTCTGGTTTTTCCTGCGGGGTTGCAACCTTCGCATCCTGGTCGGGTTCAGCCGTGACCGGCTTGCTCTCCGGAACGGGAGCGTTTTCAGGAAGGCCGGCGCCCGCCAAAAGGAGGATCGACAGGAGGGAGGCGAGGAATCGAAGAGGCATGGATGGTCTCCGGTTCTGCCGGAGGCGGCAGGGGTTCGAATTCACAACGCATTTGAACAGGAAAGGGTTGCATTTAAAGCCGCAGGGTGCCGGATCGTTGCCAATTCGAAACACTTGCGGTGAGGAAGTCATAATCTGACAAAAGTAAGACAATTATTTGTTGACAATAAGGGTCATGTTTTTTAACCGATGCATATAAGCAGTCTTCGCGGCTGCTCCCAAATGCTTCAAAGCCAGTACCCAGCCAGCCCGTTGAGCAGAATGCCTCATTAGCCAGCCCGGTGACATTATCAAAGGATTGATCCATGATTACCCGGCATCACTGCGCGGCTCTTTTGGCATGCGTGGCGTTTTCTTCCGCTCTTCTTCCGGCACATATTTCCTTCGCGCAAGACGCAGTTGCCACGACGGCTGCCGAGACGGACGCGGGCACGACCACGCTGAAAAAGATCGTGGTCAAGGGTCCCCGTAGCACGACGACAGCGCCGGTGGGCAGTATCGCAGACACGCCTTTGGCGACCGAAATCGATGAAAAGACCATTGAGGAGAAGCAGGTTACGGACCTGGATGATCTCGGCCGCAGCGTCGATCCGGGTATCAATGCCTCGCGCGCCGATGCCGGTATCAACCTGCGCGGTCTTTCCGGCCCGCGCATTGTGACGGTGATTGACGGCATCCCAATTCCTTATCTCTCCAACAGCGCACGCCAGGGCGCCTTCGCGACCATCAACGCCAACGGCGGCGGCGATACATTTGATTTCTCATCTCTGTCAGCGCTCGACGTGGTCCGTGGCGCGGATTCGAGCCGGGGTGGTTCGGGCATGCTGGGTGGCGCCATTGTGCTGCGGACACTGGAGCCTGAAGACCTTATCGGCGAAGACCGCGATTGGGGTGGGATCGTCAAGTCTGTCTACGACAGCGAAGACGAAAGCCTTTCCGGTTCTATTGCCGGAGCGAAGAAGTTCGGCAACACTTCGGTTCTGTTCCAGGGCGGTTATCGCAAGGGCCATGAGCGTGACAACCGGGGAACTGTCGATAGCTACGGCAATACCCGTACCGAACCAAATCCGGCCGATTTCGATCAGAGCAACTTGCTTTTCAAGGTACGTCAGCAACTCGAAGGCGGCCACCGCATCGGCCTGACGGCAGAAAATTTCCGGCGTGATGCTGATTTCGATCAGAGGACGGAGCAGGGGGCTCCCCGTGCGTATGCCATCGGTAACTACAACAGTTTTGAAGACCGTTCGCGCAAGCGCGTTTCGCTTGATTATGATTACGAGGCATTGTCATCCGACGAAGCCTTCCGCGTTGCGCGTGCTACGCTTTACTGGCAGGAGCTGGAGCGGTCGTCCGGCTCGAATGGCCGCACGACGGCGAATGTGGCCTACGGCCGCGACAATTCGATCAGCAACAAGACCTTTGGCTTCAGCGGCAGTGCTACCAAAGAGTTCGAATATGGCGGTTTCGATCATTCCGTGACCGTTGGTCTGGATGCGGCCCGTTCCAAATGGAACCAGTATACCTGGGCCCTGTGCACGACGACTTGCCCGTCTTTGAACAATCAGTCTGAAATCCCGAATGTGACCAGCACAACTGTCGGTGCTACCATCGAGGATCGTATTTCGATGGGCGAGAGCGCCTTCGCGCTTACACCTGGGCTGCGCTTCGACTGGTTCGACTATGATGCGTCGGCTGGTGGTGGCTTCCAAAACAACTCTGGCGCTGTTTTATTCGGTGCGCCGAAGGATCGTGATGGAGCGCGTATCTCACCGAAGCTGCTCGCCACATATGATGTGACACCTGAAGTCGAGCTGTTCGCCCAATGGTCGATGGCCTACCGTGCTCCGACCGTCGACGAGCTCTACGCCCGCTTCTACAACCCCGGTGGCCGCTATGCCCAGCTTGGAAACCCCAACCTGAAGCCGGAAACCGGCAACGGGATCGAGATCGGTACAAACTTCGAAACCGGTGGTCTGACAGGGCGCGTTGCTGCATTCCACAACACCTACGATAACTTCATCGAAACCGTCACGACCACCAATCCTTCGACGGGGATCATGGAGTTTAAATACACGAATGTGAGCAGCGTCAGAATCTCCGGCATTGAAGCCAGTGCGGTGAAAACCTTCGACAACGGCTTCAACATTCACGGTTCGCTGGCCTATGCCTATGGCAAGAATGAAGACACAAACCAGCGTCAGCGTTCGGTCGCACCTTTCAAGGCGATCATCGGTGCTGGCTACAGCCAGGATACGTTCGGGGTCGATCTTTCGATGACGGCCTCTTCCGCGATGCCGGATGACCGAGTTGCCTCGACCTTCGACGCGCCGGGCTATGGTGTCGTCGATTTCACAGGATGGTGGACGCCGGAGGAAGTTTCTGGCCTTCGTGTTCAGGCTGGTGTCTACAACATCTTCGACAAAAAGTACTTCAACGCACTGGGTGTCCGCGATGTCAATCTGGCATCCGCAGCCTCGCAGCCGCGCGATTTCTATTCCGAGCCGGGCCGGACCTTCAAGGTCTCGTTGACGCAGCGTTTCTAACTTCAGGTTCAAGCCAAAACGTACATCCCGGAAGCGGCCCATCCAGGCCGCTTCCTTTTTCGTGGCTGGTCCGATTGACAAAGTGCATATGCACATATATCTTGGAACGATGAAGCCGCAATCCTCCATCACCACCTGCAACTGCTTTGCCATTCGCCAGGCTGCGCGCTTCGTGTCGCAGCTTTACGAGCGGCATTATGCGCGGGCAGGGATCACGGCGGCGCAGTTTTCGTTGCTGGTCTATATCGCCGAGGCGGGAAAGGCTGGCATGGCTGATATCGCCGAAGCGATGGTGATGGATCGCACGACATTGGTGCGGGCGCTGAAGCCGCTGGAGCGCGACGGTTATGTGGCCAGCGAACCGGAAGGCAAAGGATCGCGCAAGCTGTTGCTGACGCTTTCCGTCAACGGACAACGGAAGCTTTTGGAAGCCGTCGAATGCTGGCACGCGGCGCAGGCAGAATATGTGGAGCTTGTCGGAGCCGAGCGCGCCGACGAGCTACGCCAGATGCTGCTGACCATCCCGTCCGGCAAGGCCGCCTGACGAGTAAAAGCCGGATCTGTTTCCGGCTTTTTAACGAGCAATATTGTGCATATGCACTTGTAGAAGGAAGAAAACGATGTCCCAGAAAATCGAAAATGCCGTTGCTCTCGTCACCGGTGCCAATCGTGGCATCGGCCGCGAATTCGTCACTGAGCTGCTCCGCCGTGGCGCCAAGAAAATCTATCTCGGCGCCCGCAATCCGGCCTCGCTCATAGATCTCGTCGCGCTTGATCCCACGCGCCTGGCGCCGCTCAAGCTCGACGTGACCAATGCTGCCGATGTCGTTGATGCCGCCAAGATTGCAACCGATCTCACCCTGTTGATCAACAATGCCGGTTTTGCTGGCGGGCAGGGGGTTATCTCCGCTCCCGATCTTTCAATCGCCCGGCAGGAAATGGACGTCAACTATTTCGGCGTGCTGACGCTGTCGAAGGCGTTCGCGCCGATCCTCGCCAAGGCTTCTCAGAGCAGCATCGTCAATGTCCTGTCCTTCCTGTCGCTGGTAACGTTGCCATCGGCCGGCACCTATTCGGCGTCGAAGGCCGCAGGTCTTGCCGCCAGCCGCTCGATCCGGGCGGAACTGCTCGCCCAAGGCACGCAGGTTGTCGTCACCATGCCGGTGCAGGTCGAGACCGACATGGGCCGCAGCCTGCCGGAACCGCGCCTGCAGCCGCTGGATGTCGTCAGCGAAACGCTCGATGCGGTCGAGGCCGGCGTAGAGGAGGTTTTCCCGGGCGAACTGACCCGCACCGTCGCCACAGCCTTCGCGGCCGACCCGAAGGGCGTACAGGCGCATATGTCCACCCGGCTACCGGCATAATATGCAAAAGGGCGCGGCGGAAATCGCGGCTCCATTTTTCCGCGCACGCCCGCTTGCACAATCCTCTCTCTCACGCTAACAATTCCGCCATGACACAGGCACGCAACATTGCAATCTGGTGGTGGGCTCGCTAAAGCGGCCTTGACCAGTCATGCGTGATTGAGACGATAAGCCGCCCGGAAGTTTCGAGGCGGCTTTTTTGTATTCGGGCCGCGGGAATGACGGGCCTGAACGGAGCGACAGATGGCGACGACAATTCTTGCAGACGGTGCGGAAGCCTATACCACCAAGGGCGGCATTTCCGTCACCCGCCGGCGGCGCGAGGCCCCTTATGGCGAAGCGATCTCCAGCTATGTCGATAGGCTCGACGAACGCCGGGGCGCGGTGTTCTCCTCCAACTACGAATATCCGGGCCGCTACACGCGCTGGGACACGGCGATCATCGATCCGCCACTGGCCATCTCCTCTTTTGGCCGCGCGCTGTGGATCGAAGCCTATAACGAGCGCGGCGAAGCGCTGTTGGAGATGGTCACGGCGCATCTGGCCAGTGTTGCCGATATCACGCTCGGCACTGCGACGGCGCGCCGTCTCGATCTGACCATCAACATGCCGGACCGGGTATTCACCGAGGAAGAACGCTCGAAAATGCCGACGGTGTTCACCGTCCTGCGCGCCGTCACCAACCTGTTCTATTCGCAGGAAGACGCCAATCTCGGCCTCTACGGCGCCTTCGGCTACGATCTTGCCTTCCAGTTCGATGCGATCGAGCTGAAGCTGAAGCGTCCCGACGACCAGCGCGACATGGTGCTGTTCCTACCGGACGAAATTCTCGTCGTCGATCACTATGCCGCCAAGGCCTGGATCGACCGCTATGACTTCTCCAAGGACGGCAAGACGACTGACGGCAAGGCCGGCGACATCGCTCCCGAACCCTTCCAGACCGTCGATAGCATCCCGCCGCATGGCGACCATCGTCCCGGCGAATATGCCGAGCTGGTCACCAAGGCCAAGGAAAGTTTTCGCCGCGGCGATCTGTTCGAAGTGGTTCCGGGCCAAAAATTCTATGAGCGCTGCGAAAGCAAGCCATCGGAGATTTCAAACCGGCTGAAGGCGATCAACCCGTCGCCCTATTCCTTCTTCATCAATCTCGGCAATCAGGAATATCTGGTCGGCGCCTCGCCGGAAATGTTCGTGCGCGTCTCCGGCCGCCGCATCGAGACGTGCCCGATCTCCGGCACGATCAAGCGCGGCGAGGATCCGATCGCCGATAGCGAACAGATCCTCAAGCTGTTGAATTCCAAGAAGGACGAGTCCGAGCTGACCATGTGTTCAGACGTCGATCGCAACGACAAGAGCCGCGTTTGCGTCCCGGGCTCCGTCAAGGTCATAGGCCGCCGCCAGATCGAGATGTATTCGCGCCTGATCCATACTGTCGATCATATCGAGGGCCGCCTGCGCGACGATATGGACGCTTTTGACGGCTTCCTGTCGCATGCCTGGGCCGTCACCGTCACCGGTGCACCAAAGCTGTGGGCGATGCGCTTCATCGAGAGCCATGAAAAGAGCGCCCGGCTCTGGTATGGTGGCGCCATCGGCATGGTCGGCTTCAACGGCGACATGAACACGGGCCTGACGCTGCGCACCATCCGCATCAAGGAAGGCATTGCCGAGGTGCGGGCCGGGGCGACGCTGCTCAACGACAGCAATCCGGAAGAAGAAGAAGCCGAAACCGAACTGAAGGCATCCGCCATGATCGCAGCGATCCGCGACGCAAAGTCAGCCAACAGCCGTGGCACCGGCCGCGATGTCGCCCCTGTCGGTACCGGCGTCAAGATCTTGCTTGTCGATCACGAGGACAGTTTCGTTCATACGCTGGCCAACTATTTCCGCCAGACGGGCGCGACGGTCACGACAGTACGCTCGCCGGTCTCCGACGAGGTTTTCGATCGGGTGAAACCCGATCTCGTTGTTTTGTCGCCTGGCCCTGGCAAGCCGAAGGATTTCGATTGCAAGGCGACGATCAAGAAGGCGCGCGCCCATGATCTGCCGATCTTCGGCGTCTGCCTCGGGCTGCAGGCACTGGCCGAAGCCTATGGCGGCGATCTGCGCCAGCTGGCAGTGCCGATGCACGGCAAGCCATCGCGTATCCGCGTGCTGGAGCCCGGCATCGTCTTTTCCGGTCTCGGCAAGGAAGTCACCGTTGGCCGCTATCACTCGATCTTTGCCGATCCCTCGACCTTGCCGCGTGATTTCATGATCACCGCCGAGAGCGACGACGGCACGATCATGGGCATCGAACATACCAAGGAACCGATCGCAGCGGTGCAGTTCCACCCGGAATCGATCATGACGCTGGGCGGCGATGCCGGCATGCGGATGATCGAGAATGTGGTGGCGCATCTGGCCAAGCGGGCAAAGATCAAGGCTGCCTGAGCCAGCATGGACGCAGGTTGAAAACCGCTGCGCCCGAAATGGCGCGGCGGTTCTTTTTATGGGACGAAGGAATAAGCGATGGCGACTGAAATTCAGGGAAACAAGGCACAACGCCTGGCGTTCTGGGGCATCCCTCTGGCAATCGCCGTGCTGGGTCTGAAGATGCTTGCCTGGTGGGTGACTGGCTCGGTGGCGTTGCTGTCGGACGGTCTGGAATCGATCGTCAACGTCGTTGCCGCCATCGTCGCCTTCGTCGTCATCGGCTATGCCGCCAAGCCGGCAGATGCCGGACATCCGTTCGGCCACTATAAGGCCGAGTATTTTTCCGCCGTCGTCGAGGGGGTGCTGATTGTCGTCGCGGCCCTGTTGATCGTCGCCGAAGCGATCCCTGCGATCCTGGCGCCAAAGCTGCCGGAAACGCCGGTGCTTGGTCTGGCGATCAACCTTGTGGCCGGTATCATCAATGCGATCTGGGCCTATACCCTGATCCGCGCCGGTGCTGCCTTGCGCTCCCCGGCATTGACCGCCGACGGACATCATATCTTCTCCGATGTCATCACCTCGATCGGCGTCCTCATCGGGTTGGTGCTTGCCATTCTCACCGGTTATGCCGTGCTCGATCCGCTGCTTGCCGTGCTGGTTGCCTGCAACATTCTCTACCAGGGCTGGAAGGTCATTGCCCGTTCGGTCGACGGTTTGATGGATAAAGCCGTTCCGGCCGACGAGGAGGAAGCGATCAAGACGGCGATTGCCGCCAATGCGATGGGCTCTCTCGGCGTGCATGACCTGAAGACCCGCGAGGCGGGCGCGGCGATTTTCGTCGATTTCCATATGGTCGTTCCGGCTGCCATGCCGGTGGGTGAGGCGCATGACATCTGCGACCGCCTTGAAGACGCCATCCGCGAGGTTCATGCCGGTGCCAAGATTGCCATTCACGTCGAGCCGGAAGGCGAAAAGGCCCACGGCATTCGTGTCAAAGTCATCGAAGGATTGAGATCATGACAACAACCGACGTTTCCGGTCTATCGCAACTCGGACAGAATGTAGCGGCACCTCAAAATCCTGAAGAGGCCGTACTCGAGCGCGTTCCGACCAGCCATGCCGGCACGGATTTCGTCGTCCGCTTCACGGCACCGGAATTCACTTCGCTTTGCCCAATGACAGGGCAGCCGGATTTCGCCCATATCGTCATCGACTATGTTCCGGATGGCTGGGTGGTCGAATCCAAGTCGCTGAAACTCTATCTGCATTCGTTCCGCAATCATGGTGCGTTCCATGAGGATTGCACGCTGGATATTGCCAAGCGGTTGGTCGATCTTCTGGCGCCGAAATGGCTGCGGATCGGCGCCTACTGGTATCCGCGCGGCGGCATCCCGATCGATGTCTTCTGGCAGACGGGCGCGCCGCCGGAAGGGCTTTGGCTGCCGGATCAGGGCGTGCAGCCCTATCGAGGACGCGGCTGAAACGAAAAAAAACGGCGGGCTTTTTGCCCGCCGTTTCCCGCTGAAGTGCGGATCAGTTGAAGATCAGCGCCAGCCCGGCAAATGCGGTGAGACCGCCGAGAATGCGCGAGATGAGCCGGCCGGAGGACAGCCGGCCGATGCCGAGTCCAAGGCCCATTCCGGCAATATGCAGGAGCGCGGTGGCCATCACGAAACCGGCGCTGAAGGGCAGGGCGCCGGCGGATCCGAGCTCGCCGCCATGGGCATACCCGTGGAAGAGCGCGAAAACGCCGACGACGGCGGCGCAGGCAGCGGTTTCCATGCGGACGGCCATGGCAACCAAAAGGCCAAGGGCGACGACGGAGGCGAGAATGGCGGGCTCGACGAATGGCAGGTGGATACCGGCCATCGCCAGCGCAAAACCGAAGGCCATGGTGCCGACAAAGGCGCAGGGCACCACCCACAGCGCGCGTCCGCCGATCTGCGCTGCCCAGAGGCCGACGGCGAGCATCACGAGAATGTGGTCGAGGCCTGACAGCGGATGGGTAAAGCCAGCCATCAACGATCCGTGTTCGGCGGGATCGAGATGGGCAAAGGCAGGCACTGTCGAAGCGGCAAAGCTGGCTGCGGCGAGAAGAAGGCGTCTTTTCATTGTTGTCCCCATTGGTGGGCGGGGAATGTGGGAGGCAGCCCCGCCGGATGCGAATTCATGACCTGAGCATCTTATTTGGCGATATTTCGCTGTCCATACGGCAATTGCCTTAACCGGCATCTTTACCATAGCCGCAGGGTGTTGCGGATTGAGCTTTCATCCGTATCCGCTTTTGTTGCATTGTTTTCGCAGTCGAGTCGCCTTATCTGACAGCGGCAGAACATTTGAATTTATTTCGCGGGAGAGTTCGCATGATGAACGAAGAAGACGACGACAAGGTCAAGGAATTGACTTTGGGCAAAGAGACTGAGGCGAACCTTTTCAAGTCTCGCTCGATTTTCATCTATGGCCCGATCAATCAGGAGCTGGCTCAAAAGGTTTGCTCGCAGCTCGTTGCGCTTTCCGCAGCCAGCGATGATGATATCCGCATCTTCGTCAGCTCGCCGGGTGGACACGTCGAATCCGGCGATTCGATCCATGACATGATCAAGTTCATCAAGCCGAAGGTCTGGATGATCGGAACGGGCTGGGTGGCTTCCGCCGGTGCGCTGATCTACGTGTCGGCTCCGAAGGAACGGCGCATTTGCCTGCCGAACACCCGTTTCCTGTTGCATCAACCCTCCGGTGGCACGCGCGGCATGGCGTCCGACATCGAGATCCAGGCCCGTGAAATCATCAAGATGAACGAGCGTCTGAACCGGATCTTTGCCGAAGCCACCGGCCAGCCGGTCGAAAAGATCGCCAAGGACACGGACCGCGACTACTGGCTCTCCGCCGAGGAAGCCAAGTCCTACGGCCTGGTATCGCGCATCGTCAAATCGGCTGCCGATATCTAAGGCTGATCGATATCCGAAGCATTCAAGCCCCGCTGGTCGCCCAGCGGGGCTTTTTATTGCCAGATTGCGCTTAGCGCTTTGGTGCCGGCGATGGTGTCAACGGCTCTTCGGGATGGTTGGAGCCGACGCTTCGTTTCAATGGAACGAGGTCCATGACCGGCTTGCCAAAGCGAGTAATCGTGATCCTCTCTCCGGCTTCGGCACGGCGAGCAAGCTCGGAAAATTTGTCCTTAGCGATGCTGATCGGAATTTCGCTCATGTGGATATTGTAACTGCATCTGCCATATTCTCAATCGGATCGAGCTCCTGCGCGCGCCTTTTTCCAAACACCTCTCTTGCCCTGAAATTTATCTGCAGCTATACAAGCCTCATGTTGAAGACAGGCGCCATCATCGTCGAACAGGTTTCCCGCAGGCACATTGCCATCGCGGAGCGTTCGCGCGCCTTTACATCGCTTCTTCTTCTCGGCCTTACACGCGGTTGCCGGGTTCTTTGAAGGAGCGCCCGGTGGCCGAAAGCCCACCGGCCCCAGCTCCTTGCCTCCTTTGAATTCCAGACACGAAAAGAACCCGAGAGCCAGCATTTTGCCGTCGCAATGCGACCGTCGATCGGTTATTGCATGCGGGCCATGCGCCTCACAGATGAAGAGAAGCCGCAATGATCATGAAGTCCCACACCGTCAAGCAAGGCATGCCTGAAGCGGCGGTCAAGTATCAGCCCTATCCGCAGATCAACATTCCCGACCGGACGTGGCCGGGCAACACCATCACCAAGGCGCCGGTCTGGTGTTCGGTGGATTTGCGCGACGGCAACCAATCGCTGGTCGATCCGATGGGTCACGACCGCAAGGCCCGGATGTTCCAGCTGCTGCTCGACATGGGCTTCAAGGAAATCGAGATCGGCTTCCCATCTGCCTCGCAGACCGACTTCGATTTTGCCCGCTGGTGCGTCGAGGAAGGCAATGTTCCCGCCGACGTCTCCTTGCAGGTGCTGGTTCAGTGCCGTCCCGAGCTGATCACCCGGACGTTCGAATCGCTGCAGGGCGCCACCAAGCCGATCGTGCATTTCTATAATTCGACCAGCGAGCTGCAGCGGCGTGTGGTGTTTGCCAAGGACGTCAAGGGGATCAAGCAGATCGCCACCGACGCCGCCAAGATGATTGCCGACATGGCCGCCAAGGCCGGTGGCGGTTTCCGGTTCGAATATTCACCGGAGAGCTTTACTGGCACAGAGCTGGAAGTGGCGCTGGAAATCTGCAACTCGGTTGCCGAGATCATCCAGCCGACGGCGGACAATAAGTTGATCCTCAACCTGCCCTCGACCGTCGAGATGGCGACGCCCAACGTCTATGCAGACCAGATCGAGTGGATGTGCCGCAACCTCGACAATCGCGAAAACCTGATCATTTCCCTGCACCCGCACAATGACCGCGGCACGGGCATCGCTGCCACCGAGCTGGCGCTGATGGCTGGCGCCGACCGTGTCGAGGGCACGCTGTTTGGCAATGGCGAGCGGACCGGCAATGTCGATGTGGTGACATTGGCGCTCAACATGTTCACACAAGGCATCGACCCGGAACTGGATTGCTCCGACATCGAGCGGATCAAGGAAGTCTACGAATATTCCAACCAGATGGTCATTCCCGAGCGTCATCCGTATGTCGGCGAACTGGTCTATACGGCCTTCTCCGGCTCGCATCAGGACGCCATCAACAAGGGCATGAAGGCGATCAAGGTTGCCAACAAGCCATTGTGGGAAGTGCCCTATCTGCCGATCGACCCGCAGGATGTCGGCCGGTCCTATGAGGCGATCATCCGCATCAACTCGCAGTCGGGCAAGGGCGGCATTGCCTATATCCTGCAAGCCGATTACGGCATCAACCTGCCGCGCAACCTGCAGGTCGAGTTCCGCGAGGATATCCAGCGCATCACCGACGAGTTCGGCAAGGAGTTGCCGTCAAAGGCGATCCACGGGCGTTTCATCGAGCGTTACGTCGATCAGCCGGATGCGCGCATCCGCTTCGTCGACCACCACACCTATCCGGTCGGCGAGCACAAGGGCGTGCGCGTCGTTGCCGCCGAAATCACCGACAATGGCGAAACCAAGCGGATCGAAGGCAAGGGAACCGGTCCCATCGACGGCTTCATCAATGCGCTGTCGATCTATCTGGGCGTAGACATGTCGGTCGCCGATTATTCCGAGCATTCGCTGCAGCACGGCTCGAATGCGGCCGCCATCGCCTATGTCGAGGTCGAGTATCCTGGTGGAAAGCTGTTTGGTGTTGGCATCAACACCAATATCGTCGCAGCCTCTCTCGAGGCCATTGTTTCGGCAGCGAACCGGGTGCTGGAACTGAAGGCCAAATAATTCAGCCGTTTACGCGGCGTCTTGAAAGAGTTGATTCAAACAGAAAGGGCCGCTTCCTGCGAGGATGCGGCCCTTTGCACATGGCAAGGCAAAATTCAGATCGCGGTCGAGACCGCTGTCGCCAGTTCATGCAGGCTTGCATCGGATGAGGGGCCGACCACGACGTAGGACGCGCCGGCCTTCTGCCATGAAATCATTGCGATGTCGTCGCGCATGCTTTCGGTCATCTTGCCGTCGGTGCTGCCGGGCGTGCTCTTCAGAAAACAAATCGCAAAGACGTCGCCGTCCTGGTCCTTGTACATCAGCTGCGCCACCGGCTTGCCGGTTGCGACCAGCAGGCGGGCGCCTTCGAAGGTCAGGCCCTTGTCGCTCAAGTCCGGCAGCGCAAAGTTCACGCCGACGTTCGAAGCCAGCCAGCCCTCGATCTTGCCGCCCGCAGAGGCTGGTACCTCGACCAAATGTTCCGCTGTCTGGCGCGCATAGATGCGGTGATAGTCAGCGATATCGTCGAGCCATGTGCGGGCAGCGGCCATTTTCAATGGCTGGTCATCGTCATTGCCAGTCTTGCCGATGATGAAACCGGTCGAGCCGCCGACAAGCAGCAGGGCCGCGGAGGCGGCGAGCGCGCGCGGCCACAGGCGCTGCTTTGCCTGGCGCGGCGTCGCGGTCACGACCCGCTCGGTCTTTGGATTGACGCCCGGCCCCTGCTTGATCCGGCGAACCAGCGACAGCGGCACCGGATCGTGAAGGAATTCCTCGAACGCCTTGTTGCCGAAGGCATTTCCCGCCTGAAGCATGTCAAAGACCCGCCGGGCCTCGTCATCGCGCGCCACCAGCTGTTCCAGTTCCTTACGTTCCGCCTCGTTGACTTCGCCGTCGAGATAGGCCGACAGCCGAACGTCGAGCGGGAGCCCCTTCGTGCTTTGCAACATTCAGGCCCTCCTTTCCGTCGTCTCTGTAATCATTGCGGCCAGGCGCAGGCGCGCGGTCGAAAGCCTGCTCATCACCGTTCCGATCGGTATCTTCAGGATGTCGGCTGCTTCCCGGTAGCTATGCCCTTCGACATTCACCAAAAGGAAAACACTTGCCAGCCCCTCCGGCATCGAGAGGATCATCTTCTGCAGCTGGTTGAGATAGACAGCCTTTTCGCCGGATGCCTCGATCGAGAGTTCATCCTGCTCGGAAGCATCGACCGTTCCACCGCCGGTGCGCACCCGGCGCTTTCTGATCTCGTCGATCCAGAGGTTGCGTGTCATTGCATATATCCAGCTCTCAAGCCGCCCTTCGCCGTTCCACAGGTGGTAACGGGTGATTGCACGCTCGCAAACCTCCTGCACCAGATCATCGGCATCGGCCGCCTTGCGCGTCAGCGTCATCGCGAAACGGCGCAACTTGGGCAGCACGCTGACCAGGTCCCGTCGGAATTCGTTCGATTCTGCCGCTTGACGCATTGCTCTTCCAAAGAAAACGTTCCGGATCGGGGCTTTATTCGTCCGGTCTAAATAGACGCCGGTTGATATGAAACATTTGAACCATGGTCTGCAAGTCGGCAGCGTATTGGAAGGGCATATTTTGCCACTTCAGGGACGTTTCTCAACGTCAAATATCAGGCCGGGCAATGCGTTAGCGAAGCCCGGCCCGATTGCCGTCAATAGTGGCGGACGCCGCCGAGCGATTCGAGCAGCGCACGATAGGCCCAGCTGTTTTCGCCGCCGCGGTCGCGGATCTCGATCAGTTGCGCCTTGGCTTCCTCGACCTTGCCCTGTTCAAGCAGCGCCTGGCCCATGTAGGAACGGGCAAGGATATAGTTTTCGTCAGCCTGCAGCGCGCGCTTGTAGAAGCTCATGCCGACTTCCATGCGCCCGGCCTTGCGGTTGGAGTAGCCGCGATAGTTGAGAATGCGGGCACTGTTCTGGTCCTTGACCGCGTCGAGCACCTTGAGCGAATTTTCATACTGGCCGGCATAGGCCAGTTCGCGGGCCGCCTTGAACAGGATATCGTCGTCAAGCCCGCTCTTTTTGGCGTTTACGCATTCCTTCTTGGCCTTGTCCCAGATCTTGCCGTCCTTGCATTCGGTGGAGGTCTTGGTCTTTTCCGGCGGCGCGGTCGTGTCCTCGCCTGCACCCCAGGCCGCTTGGCCGAGCGAAAAGAAAGAGGCGGCTGAGAATAAGGCAATCATTGCAGTCTTGCTGTGGATCATGGTCATCTCCCTGGCTGAAACTGATACCGGCAAGCCGATCGCGCATGACATTTGCCGATGTCAGCGTTCTCCTTCTTACGGTCAGCCTTGTGGGACGGATGACCAGCACCGATTATTTCGCGAGCATAGTCTTTTTTCGCTGCTTGGCGAGTAACGATAGGGCGATCAGAGCCGGGTGGTTTCGACCAGCGTCACGGTGCGGCTGTCCATCGTCAGTTCGAACCGTTCGCGAATGACGTTCCATTGTCCCGGGCTGCCGGAGATCGAAAACAGGTTGAACCCGGCTGGCGGCTTTTTGCCCCCACGGCCCTGCGAGGCCGATGCGATGCCGACGACGGGCACGGGCTTGACCTGACCCTTGAGGGAATAGACCGTGTTCAGGTGCGTATGCCCGTGCAATACCAGTTCGGCCCCGCCGGCGGTGATCGTCGCGGCAAAGCGGCGGATGCCGAGCATGCGCTTGTGCATGGATGTGGCACCGCGGATCGGGGGATGGTGGATCATCACGACGCGGAAGAGACCGGCCTCGCCTGCCGCACGCAGCAAATTAACGGTCTCGCGCGCCTGGCGGCTGCCGAAATAACCGCTGGCGGCAAAGGGCGGCGTGGCTACTGCCGTCGAGCAGCCGATCAGCGCCACGGGGCCGCGAACCCTAAGATAGGGAAAGCAGTGAAAATCCTCGTTCCATTCCGCCGGTCCGCGCTCGCCGCGCATATACGGATACCAGGCCCTGGTGGTCTTCTCATAGGCACCCGGCACATAGGCATCGTGATTGCCCGGAACGATCGAGATGTTTTCCGGTTCTCCCGCTTCGCGCAACCATTCCGTCACGACCTCGATCTCGCGTGAGGAGGCAAGGTTGACCAGATCGCCTGTTATCGCCAGATGATCCGGATCGATCCGCTCGATTTCGTCCATCAAAAGGTTGAGCGTGTTGCCGACCAGATGATTGCGCCGGTTGCGGTGCCAGTTGACGAATCCGGTAATGCGTTTCGATGCGAGTTCACGGAAGGAAAGGTCGGGCAGGGGGCCGAGATGGATGTCGGAAATATGGGCGAGTTTGAACATCCTTCGTACCTAGCGCATATTCCCGAAAAGGGGAATCATTCCAGACGCTTTATCCTCGGCGTGACACAACGAAAGGAACCGGACCGGCATGAGTGCAGCGCCGCCGGAAATGCGAAGCTGGAGATCATGGCTCCTGACACGCTTGGCCCACAGCTATTTCGCCATCGCACGCGGCATGACGATGGGGGTTCGTGCTGCCTGCTTCGATGCCGAGGGCCGGGTTTTTCTGGTCCGGCATTCCTATCTCCCCGGTTGGCATATGCCGGGTGGCGGGCTGGAGCGGCGCGAGACGGCCTTGCAGGCACTCGTCAAGGAGTTGCGCGAGGAGGGCAATCTTGAAATGAGTGGTCCACCCGAGCTTTTCCATGTCTATTTCAACCGGCAGACCAGCAATCGCGACCATGTGATCTTCTATCGCTGCCGCAATGTCCGGCAGGTTTCGCCGAAGAAACCGGATATGGAAATCGTTGAGAGCGGCTTCTTTGCGCTTGATGCCCTGCCGGCGGAAACGACGCCTGCGACGCGCCGGCGCCTGGCGGAACTCTTGGAAAGCGCTCCGCCAGCCGACGTGTGGTAGTTAGGCAGCCAGTTTTTCGCGGCCGTGCGGCGCGTCGAGGGCGAGCACCGGCCCAACGGGCACGACGCCAGTCGGATTGATCATCGTGTGACTGCGGTAATAATGCTCCTTGATGTGGCGCATGTTGACCGTCTCGGCGACACCGGCCACCTGATAGAGATCCTGCAGATAGGCTTGCAGGTTCGGGTAATCGGCGATGCGGCGAATGTTGCACTTGAAGTGTCCGACATAAACAGGATCGAAGCGCACCAGCGTTGTGAACAACCGCCAATCGGCCTCGGTGATCCGTTCGCCGCTCAGATAGCGGCGGGTGGACAGGCGCTCTTCCAGTTCGTCCAGCGCCTCGAATACCGTCGTGACGCTTTCCGCATAGGCGTCCTGCGCCGTGGCAAAGCCCGCCTTGTAGACGCCATTGTTGACGGCGCCATAGATACGCTCGTTCAGGGCATCGATTTCACCGCGCAGTTCTTGCGGATAGAAATCGTCGTTGGACCCGGTCAAGCCGTCGAAGGCCGAGTTGAACATGCGGATGATTTCCGCGGATTCGTTGGAGACCATCTTGTTCTGCTGCTTGTCCCAGAGCACCGGCACGGTGACGCGGCCGGAATAATGCGGATCAGCCTTCACATAGACCTGCCAGAGCGCCTCCGAGCCGAACAGGTGGTCGACGGTGCCGCCGATCTCGTTCTTGAACTCCCAGCCCTTCGACAACATCAACGGATCGACGATCGAGACGGTGATCAGGTCTTCCAGCTTCTTCAGCTTGCGGAAGATCAACGTGCGATGGGCCCAAGGGCAGGCAAGCGATACGTAGAGGTGGTAGCGCCCTGGCTCTGCCTTGAAGCCTGCTTCACCCGTCGGGCCGGCCGAACCGTCGGCGGTGATCCAGTTGCGGAACTGCGATGCCGCCCGCTTGAAATGTCCCTTGGTTTCCTTGGTATCGTACCAGACGTCCTGCCAGACGCCATCAACCAGCATGCCCATCGTCAATCTCCTGCGGCGAAAGTGCCGTTTGTTTGTGAATTCATGATCCATAGATAGCGCATCAGATCGGCGCATATAGTGCGCAAAATCTGAACAGTGCGTTTTAGGCTTTGACGCGGCGCGTTTTTCTGCTATCCGGCCTTGCAGAATTTTTCTGAACACGGATCAAAGTTGATGTCTTTCCCGGGAAGCCCACGACGACGCTGATGCTGCAAACGCCCCTGAGGGCGAAGCCATCATATTTTTGTCTCGTATGCCCGGTTTTCCGATGTTCATGAAAAAGCACGATCTCGTCTATCTTACCGAAGACGCTTCCCACGACGCAGCCATCGAAATCATCAATGAAGAAGCGTTCGGCCCCGGCCGGTTCGCCCGCGCCGCTGCCCGCATCCGCGAGCAGGGGCCGCACGATCTGGCGCTATCGTTCGTCTGCGCCGACGATGGTGAAACCATAGCCTCCGTGCGGATGACCCCTGTGATGGCCGGTTCGATCAAGGGTCATCTGCTCGGACCGCTTGCCGTTCGCCCCTCGCACAAGAACCGCGGCATTGGCCGCGAGCTGGTGCGCATCGCGGTGGAGGCGGCGCGGCGCAAGGGGTCGCAATGTGTGATCCTCGTCGGCGATCCGCCCTATTACCAGCCGCTCGGTTTCGAAAAAGTCGCCTATGGCGCGCTGACCTTTCCGGGGCCGGTCGATCCCAATCGGGTTCTGGTCGTGCCGATGGTCGAGGACGCTCATGCCGGCCTGAAGGGCGATATCCACTGGCGGGCGTGATTTCCAGGCCGGGGATTATCGGCGAATAACGCCGCCGCCTTCCCAATTCCGCCACAGTGACTGCGAATATCCCGGCCATCGCAACCGGGATATTTTGAATGCGTCTGCTGCCCGCCGTCTTCGCCTCGCTTCTCCTTGCCACATCCGCTTCCGCCGCCGATCTCATCCAGTTCTGGGACAAGCCGCAGCACGGCGGCAACAGTTTCAACCGGCTGCCACCGGATCAGGCCTATTTCGATGCCCTCAAAGGCTACGGCGCCACCTGGGTGCGGCTGTCCTACGACAAGTGGAAGCCGGCTAAACGCGACTTCCTGATCGGTGACGCCGACAAATACGAAGGTATTCCGGCGCAGGACCTGGCGACGCTGAAGGCTGCGCTCGACCGCGCCGGGAAGGCAGGGCTGAAGGTGGTGATCACGCCGCTGTCGCTACCCGGCATGCGCTGGGCGCAAAACAACGGCAACAAGTTCGATGGCCGGATCTGGCAGGACAAGCGCTTCTGGGCACAATCCGCCGCTTTTTGGAAGGATCTGGCTGCAGCCCTCAAGGACCATCCGGGCGTCGCCGCCTACAACATCATCAACGAACCGGCGCCGGAAAAGAACAATGGCGTTGCCGAGCATGGCGGCACGGAGGCAATGAAGGAGTGGTATGCGAAGCAGACCGATACCGCTCGTGACCTTCCGGCCTTTTACGACACCGTGATCAAGGCCATCCGCGAGGTCGATCCGTCAACCCCGATCATGGCGGATGCCGGCTGGTATGCGGCGGCCGACGCTTTCAGCTATTGGCCAAAGCCGCTCGCCGACGAAAAGGTTCTCTACAGCTTTCATATGTATGAACCTTATGCCGCGACCAGCGCGCCAAACATGAAACGTGAAAAACCCTATGCCTATCCGGGCAAGGTTCCGTTTGGCGAGATGGAAGAAACCTGGAACCGCGAACGGGTCGCCGCCTATCTGCAGCAGCCGGTCGACTGGGCCGACAGCCACGACGTGCCACGCAACCGCATGGTCGCCGGCGAATTCGGCTGCATGCGCCGCTGGGACGGTTGCAAAACCTATCTCGAGGATGTCTTGACGTCGCTCGACGGCAGCAAACTGCACTGGGCCTTCTACAGTTTTCGCGAGGACAGCTGGGACGGCATGGACTACGAACTCGGCTCGCAGAAGGTCAATTGGAAATACTGGGAGGCCATCGACGAGGGCAAACCCGATCCGGTCAAGCGCAAACCGGGGCCGGAATTCGATCCGATTCGCAAAAGGCTTTAAGGGCTTAGCCCTTCGGCTCAAAGTCAGTGTGAATGACGGCTTGTCAAAACTATCCTCCGTCATTCCTGTGCTTGTCACAGGAATCCAGCCACGGCGCGTCTGCGCCGTGAGGGGACAGTTACTCCGCTTAGAAGAAGAGTCTTACGCGCCCGCAGACGCGGCGCACTGGATTCCTGTGACGAGCACAGGAATGACGGAGGCTATGGCGGCTTTGATACTGCAAAACGGAGAACCGCAGCAAATGCCCCTTACCGTCCCTCGCGATGCCACGTGGCCGAAAGCACGAACAGCAGCGCCGCCAGTCCAAGGAAGCCGGCGAACAGCGAGAGCGAATTGATGCCCTTCAGCACCGTTTCGTCGGTCATTCGCAGCGACATGCGCTGATCGTCGGCAACGCGGACGGTGCCGCGGACCGGCAGGATCTGCGGCATATCCACCGGCCCATCGGCATTGGCGAGGCGCTGCACCAGACCCTTGGTCTTTTGCGCCCAGGGGGCAAGCGTCTCGGTGGTCGAGATGGTTGCCTTGAACTCGGGCGCATCGACGCTGCCGACATGCACCAGCGTGTTGAGTTCACCATTGGTGACTTCGAACAGGCCAGTTTCGGCGGTGCGGACACTGGCCTTATAGAGGCCGGGTTCGCCTTCGTTGAGCGTGATTTCCTCGGTCTTGCCGGAAGGGTAGGTCAGCGTGGCGGCGCCGGGATCACCGGCGATCGTCTGCCGGGCGATTTCCAGTGTTCTACCGCTGGCATGCGCCGTCAGCGCTTCTTCCTCCAGCGCCGGTTCCTGCATCAGCCAGTGGGCCGTGCGGCGGTAGAGCGAAACGCTCGGGCCGCCGCCTTCAAAGCCGCGTGCCCAGAGCCAGCCTTGGTCGGAGAGCAGCATGGCGACCCGGCCCTTGCCGACGCGGTTCAGCACCAGCAGCGGCTTGCCATCGGCGGCCTGCATGACGGTCTGGCCGAGCGGTGTATCGACATCAACCGTTCGGAACCAGCGGCCCCAGTGCGGCGGCTCGCTGTCGGCGCCTTCAAGGCCGCGGGTCACCGGATGTTTCTTTCCTTCTTCCGACAGCCGCGGATAGAAGGCCTTTTCGTTCATAAAGCCGGTCGGGCTGGCAGGCAGCACTGCCGACAACGGGGTCGTTGCAATCGAATCATCGCCGGCATGTTCTGGGCCTGCAGCAATCAGCAGCGCGCCGCCGTTTTCGACATATTGGGCGATGTTGTCATAGTAGAGGATCGGCAGAACGCCGCGATGCTGGTAGCGGTCGAAGATGATCAGGTCGAATTCCTTGATCTTGTCGACGAACAGCTCGCGGGTCGGGAAGGCGATCAGCGACAATTCGTTGATCGGCGTGCCGTCCTGCTTTTCCGGCGGCCGTAGAATGGTGAAATGAACCAGATCGACGGCGGCGTCAGATTTGAGCAGATTGCGCCAGGCCCGTTCGCCGGCATGCGGCTCGCCCGACACCAGAAGTACGCGCAGGTTTTCGCGGATGCCATCGATGACGTGGACGGCGCGGTTGTTGGCTTCCGTCACTTCACCGGCGACAGGTGCTACGGCAAATTCGAGAATGTTGTTGCCGCCGCGCGGCACCGTGAAGGCGAAGGGTACATCGGTGCCGGGCTCGGCCATTTCCATGGCGATCTGATTGCCGTTCAGGCTGACGGTGACTTCCGCGGTGCCGCCGGGCGCCTTTCCGTCATCGGCGATGCGGAACGTCACTTTCTGCTCTTCACCGACAATGCCGAAGCGTGGCCCACTGACGATCTCGACGCGGCGGTCGAATTCGTCCGGTTCGCCGGTGATCAGCCCGTGGATCGGCGCGTCGAAGCCGAGCGGCTGGTTGATATCGGGAACATCATGGATCTGGCCGTCGGTGATGAAGATCGCCCCGCCGACGCGGGCGGGCGGCACGTCGGCCAGCGCCGTCTGGAGGGCCGTGAACAGTTTGGTCGATGGCGTTTCGGTGTTCTCGTCATCGGCGGCTTCGACGATGCGGGCCTCGATCTGCGGGAATTTGGCCAACCGCTGTTTCAGCGTCGCCAAGGCTTCGTCGGTCATGGCGCGGCGGCCGGCATTGTCCTGGCTCTGGCTGCGATCGACGACAACGCCGACGATGGTGGAGAGCGGCTCGCGTTCCTCCTGAAAGAACACCGGATTGGCGACGGCAAGGATCAAGGCTGCAAGTGCTGCCGTCCGGAAGGCGGCACCGCGGACGCCACGCCAGAAGCCGAGCGCCGACAGCAGGATTGCAATAAGTGCAAGCACGGCAATGAAAGACCATGGCAATAGCGGCTGGAAATAGAGTGTCATGGGTGTGCCCTCACTGGCCAAGCCGTTCGAGCAAAGCAGGGATATGCACCTGGTCGGCCTTGTAGTTGCCGGTCAGCATATACATCATGATGTTGACGCCGGAGCGGAAGGCGAGTTCGCGCTGCTGCTCGTCCGGCGGTACGGTCGGCAGAAGCGGCATGCCGTTGGTGTCGATCGCCCAGGCGCCGGCAAAATCATTGCCGGTGATCATGATCGGCGACACGCCGTCGCCTGAACGCGCCGGCCTGCCGGTTGGCTGGGAGCCATTGTCCGGCTGCGCCTCGATCCACAGCGGGCTGCCATTGTAGCGGCCGGGAAAGTTCGAGAGCAGATAGAAGGACTTGGTCAGCACGTTGTCGGTCGGCACCGGTTCCAGCGGCGGGATATCGAGATCGGCAAGGATCGCCTGCAACCGTTCGGAATTGGGGCTGGTGCCCGAACCGGATGATAGCGAGGAAAACTGGTCGCGCGTGTCGAACAGCACGGTGCCGCCGGAACGCATATAGGCATCGATCCGACTGATCGCCGCCGGGCTCGGCATCGGCGCATTGGCGGATATCGGCCAATAGATCAGCGAGTAGAACGCCAGTTCGTCCGAAGCGATGTCGAGACCGATCGGCGGGCCGGGTTCGAGCGTCGTGCGGTAGGTGAGGAAGTCGGTGAGGCCCGCGAGACCGCGTTCGGACATACGATCGACATCGGCTTCGCCGGTGATGACATAGGCGAGATGGGTCTTGTCCAATTGCCGCAGGATGATGTCGTCGCCCGGCTTGCTATCATCGGCCAGCGATTGGCCGGGGATCGCGACCAGTAAACCTGCCGCGAGCGCCAGCGCGATCGCCGCTGCTGCCGGCATTCTCAACCGGGCAAAGGCGCCGCCCATGAACAGAACCACGGCGGAATCGATCAGCAGCAGTATAAGCGCTGCCGCAAACAGCCATGGCTTCAGCGACCAGGCCTCTGCACCGATCAGGGGCTCCGATGTGTACGGAATGGACAGGCCGGTGGCATCGATCGCCTTCAACTCCGTATCGCGGGGCAAAAGGTTCAGTGCGGCAAATTCTTCTTCAGAACCATAGAGACCAGGCGGATGCTCTGCGCTTGAGACCGGGGTGGTCCCAGTGGCAATTTCCAGCGGCCGCGCCTTGCCGGTCTCGCTGATTAGCACGCCATTGGCATTCAAGAGGCGGTATGGCGCCAGTGTCTGGCCCTTTGCCGTCGCTTCGCTCGCCACGCCGCCGCTGCGCGACAATTGCACGCTGCGGCGCAGCATCTCGACGAAATCACCCGAGATCGGCAGGTTCGACCAGGTCGCTTCGGCGCTGACATGGAACAGGATGATGCGGCCAGCGCCTTGGGTCTTCGTTGTCACCAGCGGCGTGCCATCGGCAAGGCTCGCCCAGGTACGCGATGAAAGATCGGCAGTCGGCTCGGCCAGCACCTGACGCTTGACGAGAATGCCCTGCGGTTTCGGCATGCCGGCAAACGGGCTGAGCGCCGGATAGTCGGCAAGCGGCTGTGGTTCCGACCAGGAGAGGGCGCCGCCCAATGCGCGTTCGCCCTGCCGCAGCGTTACCGGCACCAGCGGATCGTCGGCCGGGGCTGCGGCCAGACGCGGACCGGCAAAGCGAACCAGCGTGCCGCCGTTTTCGATCCACTTGGTGATCGGTGCATAGGTTTCTTCTGGCAGGCGGCCGATATCGGCCATGATCAGCATTGACGGCTTCTGGGCCAGAAGTTCGGGGATCGAGACGGCGAGGTCGGCTTCGGCCGGCTGGATCAGATCTGCGTACGGGGCGAGTGCCCGGTTGATATAATAGAGCGGCGAGAGCAGCGGCTGCGACTGGTCGCGGGCTTCACCGCTGAGCAGCGCCACCCGGCGGCGGCGAAAGCCGTCATCGAGCAGGAAGGTGCCGCCGGCTGTTGCCGCGCCATCGATGGCGACGCGGGCAAAATCGTTGCGCAGTTCAAAGGGCGCGGCGAGCGTTCCCTTGGCGATGCCTTCACCGGCTGCAAATGCGACGGAGCCATTGGCGATCGCCCGGCCGCGCGTGTCGTAGGCGGTGACCGGCAGCGTGCGCGCAGTGGTGGTATCGAGGCGGGTGGCGCTGACCACCATCGATTCGGCATCATTGGCGGAATTGCTGATCGCCACGGCCTGATCCTTGCCGCCTTCGATTAGCCTGAAATTTTCGGGCGAGAGCGCCGCAAGCTCGGCCATGATTTTGCCGTCACCCGTCTCGATACCATCCGAAAGGAAGGCCAGCGTACCGGGGGCAATGCCATTGAGCGCGGTCTTCAGCGCGTTGACCGCCGCTTCCCGATCCGGGCGCAGCGGTTGCGGTGCGGCGGCGGCCAGGCGGTTGCGGGCAGTGACGGCCGATCCGGGTACGGCATTGTGGTCCTGATCTGCGGTGAAGACGACGGCGACCGGGAGGTCCTTTTCCTCGGCGTCAATGATCAACGCATCCGCCGTCTCCACCCGGCGCTGCCAGTCGGTCGATGTCACCCAGCTATTGTCGATCACCAGCGCCAGCGGGCCGTTGCCGGCCAGCGTGTTGGAGCGTGGATTGAACACCGGATCGGCTATGGCAAAAATGATGGCGGCGGCCATCAGCATGCGCAGCAGCGTCAGCCACCACGGGCTTTTCGACGGCGTTTCCTCGCGCTTCAGGACGCTGGCGAGAATGCGCAGCGGCGGAAACACCTCGGTGACGGGTTTCGGCGGCGTCATGCGCAGAAGCCACCAGATCGCCGGAAGGGCAACGAGGGCGGCGAGCATCAGCGGATTGGCGAAGATGAACGGCAGGAAGCTCACAGCTGGCCTCCATGGGTGGCGCGCCCGGGCATGCCGGAGAGGTACATGTGCACGGCGACCAGCGCCTCGGAGGCGAGGTGATCGGTGCGGTGCGGCGTAAACGTCCAGCCGAGATGGCGCAGGTTTTCGCCGAGACTGTCGCGCCTTGCGATATAGGCGCGGCGATAGTCGTCGCGGACGATTTCGGCACGGCCGGCGGTCAGCTTCTCGCCGGTTTCCGGATCGGTGAACTCGGTACGCCCAGCATAGGGAAAGCTTTCCTCGGCCGGGTCGGCAATCTCGATGACATGGCCGCGCAATCCGCGCCGGGCCAGCGGCCCGAGCTGTGCCATGATCGTATCGGCCGGATCAAGGAAGTCACCGACCAGCACCAGATCGCTGGCGCCACGGATCATCGCCGTCTGCGGCAGGCCGCCGGAAAGCGGCGTGTGCATCAGGGCGGTTGCCAGCCGTTCGGCGGCATTGCGGGCCGACACCGGCTCCATCACGCCGGGGCAACCGATGCGCTCGCCGGAACGGGCCAGAATTTCGGCAAGCGCCAGCATCAGCACCAGTGCCCGGCTTTCCTTGGAGACCGAGCCGAACTTCGATTTGTACATCATCGACGGCGATAGGTCGGCCCAGAGCCAGATCGTGTGGGCGGCCTCCCATTCGCGGTCGCGCACATAGGTATGATCGTCGCGGGCGGAGCGGCGCCAGTCGATACGCGACAGGCTCTCGCCGTCGCTATAGGGCCGGAATTGCCAGAAATTCTCGCCGATGCCGCGCTTGCGGCGCCCGTGCCAGCCGGAAATCACCGTATTGGCGATGCGCTTGGCCTCGACCATGCAGTCCGGGATCAGCCGGGCGCGGCTCTGCGCACGGGAAAGCACGTCTCCTGAAGGCGTCGGCTCGACGATTTGGCCTATGGCAGCCATTCATTATCCCTTGGCTTGCTTGACCAGGCCGGTAATCACGTCACGTACCGTCATGCCTTCGGCCCGGGCTGCGAATGTCAGCGCCATGCGGTGCTGCAGCACCGGTTCAGCCAATGCCATGATGTCATCGATGGATGGTGCCAGCCTGCCGTCATAGAGGGCACGGGCGCGGGCGCACAGCATCAGCGACTGGCCGGCGCGCGGACCGGGCCCCCAGGCGACGTTCTTGTCGGTAGCGGCGTTGCCGTTTCCGGGGCGGGCCGAGCGGACCAGCGACAGGATGGCATCAACGACTTTCTCGCTGACCGGCATCTGGCGGATCAGGTGCTGGATAGCCCGAAGCTGTGCGGCATCGATGACGTCGCGCGCCTCGGATTCATGCGTGCCGGTGGTTTCGAGCAGAATCTGCCGTTCCGCCGCCAGTTCGGGATAGCCGACATCGACCTGCATCAGGAAGCGGTCGAGCTGGGCCTCGGGCAGGGGATAGGTGCCTTCCTGCTCCAGCGGGTTCTGCGTCGCCAGCACATGGAACGGCTGCGGCAGGTCGTTGCGCTGGCCGGCAACGGTGACGTGATATTCCTGCATGGCCTGCAGCAGCGCCGACTGCGTGCGCGGGCTGGCGCGATTGATTTCATCGGCCATCAGAAGCTGGGTGAAGATCGGGCCGGGCACGAAGCGGAACGACCGGCGGCCGTTGTCGTCCTGGTCCATCACTTCGGAGCCGAGAATATCGGATGGCATCAGGTCGGGGGTGAACTGGATGCGGCTGGAATTGAGGCCGAGCACGGTGCCGAGCGTCGATACCAGCTTGGTCTTGGCAAGGCCGGGAACGCCGACCAGCAGCGCATGGCCGCCCGACAGGACCGCGAGCAGCGTCTGCTCGACGACGCTTTCCTGGCCGAAGATCACCTTGCCGACTTCCTTGCGGATCAGGGCGATCTCGCCCAGCGCCTTTTCGGCGGCGGCGACGATCGCCTTGTCGTCGACCGCGCCGTCTGTGGTTTTCATCACACCCATTGTCTGTCTCCAGTGGCCGGCAACGGTGCCGAATCGCGAAAAGCGCGCTTTTCGTCTCTGATTTTCAATCTATGCTCCGCCCGGTGGCTGACAAGACGGGGGCAACGCACTATCTCGTGAGCCAGTGCTCGATAAAAAGCAAGAATAGGGCCAAACGGGACGGAACGATGGCGGATGCGGAAATACATGGAACGGGCGATGCGGCGGGACTTGCGGCGCTGATCGCCCGCGCGGCCGGGCAAACCAACGGGCAGACCAAGGGCTTGCCCCCCGTCGAGCGCTGGAATCCGCCGTTTTGCGGCGATATCGACATGGAGATCCGCGCCGATGGAACCTGGTTCTACATGGGTACGCCGATCGGCCGGCTGCCTCTGGTGCGGCTGTTTTCCACGGTTCTGCGCAAGGACGAGGACGGCAACACCTATCTGGTAACTCCTGTGGAAAAACTGGGCATCCGCATCGTCGATGCACCTTTTGTCGCCGTCGAAATGAATGTGACGGAACGCGACGGCACGCCCGTCCTCACCTTCCGCACCAATGTCGGCGATGTCGTCGAGGCAGGCCCGGATCATGCGCTTCGTTTCGTCGTGCATGGCGAAAACCGCGAACTGAAACCCTATCTGCATGTACGCGGCCGGCTGGAGGCGCTGGTCTCCCGCGCGGTCATGTACGATCTGGTGGCACTTGGTGAGACGATCGAGATCGACGGTATCGAGATGTTTGCCGTACTTTCCTGTGGCGTGACCTTCGCCATCATGCCGGCCCAAGAACTCGAAGCGCTGTCGGTATGACGGGCATATTGTTTTCAGCCGACGATTTTCGCCGCCGCGCGCTCCAGCAATCCGGCAGTCCCGCCGAGGAGGCCTGGCGCGACCATGGCGATTTTCTGCTCAATCCGGATACGGTGCCTTACCTTGAAACCCTGAAGCTTAGGGATGCTGCCGTTCTCGTGCCGGTGATCGACGATGGCGATGAGGCGCGGGTTATCTTTACCCGGCGCACGGCGACGCTGCGCAAGCACTCCGGCCAGGTTTCCTTTCCCGGCGGCGCCATCGATCCCGAAGACGATACACCGGAGCGTGCGGCTCTGCGCGAAACCGAGGAAGAAATCGGCCTCGACCGCCGCTTCGTCGAGACGGTCGGGCGGTTGCCCTATTACATGGCGATGTCCGGCTTTCGCATCACCCCCATTCTGGCCGTGGTCCAGCCCGGTTACGATCTCATCCCCAATCCTGCGGAGGTCGCTGCCGTTTTCGACGTGCCGCTGTCCTTCCTGATGAACCCTGATAATCACGGCCGCGGCCAGGCGACCTGGAAAGGTGCCGAGCGGCATTTTTACAGCATGCCCTATGGCGAGCAGCATATCTGGGGCATTACTGCGGGCATTGTCCGCATGTTGTATGAAAGGCTTTACGCATGACCTCCGTTGCCACCGAGGCCTGGTTTTCGGCGCCCGCGCTGACGCGCATCTTCGATCTTCTCAATGCCGATGGCGGCGAGGTGCGCGTCGTCGGTGGTGCCGTGCGCAACAGTCTGATGGGCCTTGCCGTCGCCGATATCGACATGGCCACCACGCTCCTGCCGGAGGTGGTGGTTGCCCGTGCCAAACTGGCTGGTATCAAGGCGGTGCCGACCGGCATCGAACACGGCACGGTGACGCTTGTCATTGATGGAAAACCGTACGAAGTCACGACCTTGCGCCGCGATGTGGAGACCGACGGCCGCCATGCCGAGGTCGCATTCGGTACCGACTGGACGGTGGATGCGCAGCGGCGCGACCTGACGATCAACGCACTCTATGCCAATGCCAAGGGCGAGGTGATCGACCTCGCCGGTGGTCTGCCCGACATCGAGACGCGCACGATCCGCTTCATCGGCAATGCCAGCGAGCGGGTGGCCGAAGATTATCTGCGGGTGCTGCGTTTTTTCCGTTTCTTCGCTCATTACGGCTCAGGCCGCCCGGATGCCGACGGTCTGCGGGCCTGCGCCCAGGCGCGCTCGAAGCTTTCGACACTATCGGCTGAGCGGGTCTGGTCGGAACTGAAGAAGCTGCTTTCGGCGCGCGATCCGGGCCGCGCCCTGCTGTGGATGCGCACCTCCGGAGTACTGAGCGAAATCCTGCCGGAAAGCGAGAAATGGGGTATCGACGCAATCCCGGGTCTGATTGCCGCCGAACAGACTTTCGGCTGGTTGCCCGATCCGCTGCTCAGGCTGGCATCCATCGTTCCGCCGGATGCGGAACGGCTCGATGCGATGGCCAAGCGGTTGCGGCTGTCGAAGGCTGAAGCGGCCTATTTTATCGCCTGGACCAAGGCACCGCGCCTGCCTGCCGAGATTGCCGATACCGCATTCGACAGGTTGCTTTACCGGAACGGAGAGAAGGGTTTGGCGACGGCGCTGCGGCTTTCGCTCGCCTCCGCGCGCCAAAAATCCGAAAACGACCCGTCGCAGTTGCCCGAGACGGCGCGGCTTCAGCGGTTGCTGACGCTAGCGGAGAAATGGCAGAAGCCGGTGTTCCCATTGACTGGAGCCGATGTTCTGGCAATCGGCATTCCTGCCGGCCCGCGCGTTGGGGAAATTCTGGGGCAGCTTGAGGACAAGTGGGTGGACGGAAATTTCAATGCCGACCGGGCAACGCTGGTTGCCCGGCTTCAATCGCTGACCTGAAACTGACGATGGTCTGAAACTGACGGCTGAGGCTCAGGCGACCTTCGCCTCCTCGACAATCCGCGCCTTGATGTTGTCGACCATGTTTTCGCGAATCAGCGTTTCGCCATGCGTCGAGCGCATGTGCTCCACGGCACGCCGCACGACTTCGGCGTCGCTGTCGGCGTGGGTGTGCCAATCGCAGCCGGGCACGAGGGTCCCGCATTCAAACAATCGCATGATGCTCCTCCTTGCGTTTGCATATTCTGCCCGGCCTGGATTTCGGCCAGGCGGAACGGTACGACTATAACCGAAAACGCGGGACGATGGTTCCGCCGATTGCTCGCTGGCGCTCACAATGTTGACCGGACCCTTTTGGCGAATGCCCGTTTTCTAAACGCGACATCGCCTTGATGCTTCCTTTTCAGGGTCACATTGTCGCCCGATCCATCCTCAACCCTTGGGGTCGGGGTTCGCCCCTTTTGGAAAGGACGGTGAAAATCGTCTTGAGACTGACTTAAGGAAGGACACGCATATGACCATTCGCCACATGCCCGTTGCAGCCCTGACCGCTGCCGCTCTCAGCCTGATCGTCATCAATTCGCCCGCCTTTGCCCAAGGCGCTGCTGAGCCACAGGCAACCCAGCCGATGCAGGGCACGGCACCCGCCGCCATCAGCGACCAGAAGATCGAAGCCTTCGCCGTCGCCTATCTGCAGGTCGACAGGGTGCGGCAGGACTATGCCGCCAAGATCGGCGCCGAAAAGGATGCGGTGAACAAGCAGAAGCTTCAGAACGAAGCCAACAAGCAGATGATCAATGCGGTTGAAAAATCACCCGACATGTCGCTTGACGAATACAAGACCATCATCACAGCGGCGCAGACCAATCCGGATGTCGCCAAGAAGGTGCAGGACAAGCTCAAGACGAGCGATACCGCCCAATAGGTTGGGATCGCGGAGCAGGGCAGTTTCGGTCCTGCTCCCCGCCGATTTCGATCAGAAAGCACTATAGAAAACCCGGGCTTTGATGCTATGCCTTCGTCTCCCTGAGACCTCCGCAAAGGCATGCCCACCATCATGAGCTCTTCTCTTCAGCAGGAACTGATCGCTTCCATCCGCAACATTGCGGATTATCCGAAGCCCGGCATCATGTTCCGCGATATCACCACGCTGCTCGGCAATCCGCGCGCTTTTCGCAGCGCGATCGATGCGTTGATCCAGCCCTTTGCAGGTACCAAGATCGACAAGGTTGCCGGTGTTGAGGCACGCGGCTTCATCATGGGCGGCGCCATGGCGCACCAGATGTCGGCCGGTTTCGTGCCGATCCGCAAGAAGGGCAAGCTGCCGCACGATATCGTCCGCATCGCCTACAGCCTAGAATACGGCGTCGACGAGATGGAAATGCACCGCGACGCCATCAAGCCGGGTGAAAAGGTCGTTTTGGTCGATGACCTGATCGCCACCGGCGGCACCGCCGAAGGCGCGACCAAGCTTCTGCAGCAGATGGGCGCCGATATTGTCGCCGCCTGTTTCATCATCGACCTGCCGGAACTCGGCGGCCGCAAGAAGCTCGAAGCCCTCGGTGTCGAGGTTCGCACGCTGATCGAATTCGACGGCCACTGATACACCAGGAAAACACACATGGTTTCGATACGCGATGCGCTCAGCTCCGCCGCTGACGAGGGGATTATCACGCCCGCACAGGCTGAAAAGCTGGTGCCGTTTCTGCTTGCCACAGACACTGGCGCGAGTGACGAAAAGCGTGCCGCAGCTGGCTCAGCCCTGCTGGCCTACGATGCGCTTGAGGCCGAAGAAAGCGAACAGCCGCGCTTCGTTCGCGGCTTTCACGATATCCTGATAACCATCGGCGTCATCGTAGCGCTGGTTGGGCTCTGGGGTATCGGCAGCCTGTTCGCGGTCTTCCCGGCCATCGTCATTCTGGCTGAAATTCTGATCCGGCGGCAACGTCTGGCGCTTCCGGCTGTGGCGCTGACGGTGGCTCTGGCGCACTGGACCGTCATGTTTGCCCTTCTGGTTGTCGAAGTGGCGGCCCCCGAGGGGCTCGACACCTTGACCGACTGGCTTATGGTACTGCCGATCTTTACCGCTGTTATGGCGGCATTCTACTGGCGATACCGGGTACCGTCGGCCCTTGCGGCGACGCTTCTGTCTCTGTTCTTGCTGGCCATGGATATCGTGCTTGTCCTGCTCTCCAAGGTCTTGGGCTCGGCCGAGCTCATCACTGAGCATACAGGCCTCACTGCGAGCATATTCCTGATCAGCGCGCTGGGCATCTTTTCGGCGGCAATGTCCTACGATATTGCCGATCCAACCCGCAAGAGCCGTCAATCCGACGTAGCGTTCTGGCTGCATCTGGCGGCTGCTCCGGCGCTGCTCTATGCCATGCTGTCATTCATCTTCCTGCGCAACGTGTCGGGAGAATGGTGGGGGGATGCGACATCGCCGAGCGATGCCGCAGCCGTGCTGGCGATCGTCATCGCGTTCATGGCTGTCGGCCTGATCATCGACCGGCGCGCCTTCGTCACGTCCGGGCTACTGTCGCTCGGATTGGCGATCTGGACGATCCTTCAGCGCGGCGGTGTGGATTTCAGCGATTATTTTTCCGTCACCGTGCTTGCGGTCGGCGTTGTCGTGCTGATGATCGGTATCTTCTGGCAGGTGCTGCGGCGGGCCATCGTTTCGGTCCTGCCTGCCGGCATTACCTCACGCCTGCATCCGGTCTACCGCGCGAAGGGCTGACGACGGGTTATCTCAAGGGAACTCGATGACCTTGCTCTCGAACCGGATGACCGGCTGGCCATCCTGATTTTCGCCTTCGCAGAGGATGGTGTTGATCCGCCATCCCGGCCGTGATTCCAGATCCTTTGCCGTGACGAACGTGACGAAGTAGGTGATCGTGTCGCCGGCAAAGACCGGCCGCAGCCAGCGCATGTCGCGAAAACCGGGCGACGGGCCAAGTTTTGGCGCCACGATGCCTTCGGCCGCCAGCCGCTTCATTTCGCCCAACCAGTAAGGGACAAAGCATTTCATCCAGCCGGCACAGGTATGCCAGCCGGATGCACAGAGCCCGCCGAACAGCGACTGTTTGGCTCGTTCCTCGTCAAGATGAAAGGGCTGCGGATCGAACTTTTCGGCGAAATGGATGATGTCCTCAGCCGTGAAAGTCACCGTGCCGATGGTTTCCCGTATTCCCGCAGGATGAAGGTCCGACAGCTTCATGGTTTTTCTCCCGCCGTTTGTTCTCCCGTCGGCTGGCAGCGGATCATGTTGGCATACTCGCAGATCGCCACCGTCTCGCCGCGTTGGTTGGTGACGATGGCCCGCAGCCGCACGATGCCGATCTCGGGTCTTGAGCGCGAGACCCGCGCATCGACGACGGTGCAGCTGCCAGACAGCGTATCGCCGGCAAGCACCGCCTTCTTCCACTCCATGCTGTCGACGCCGGGAGAACCTTCAGACGCCGTCTCGTGGATATAACTGTCGCACAGCATGCGCATCATCATCGCGCTGGTATGCCAACCCGAGGCCGCAAGTCCGCCCAGGATGCTGGCCTTGCCTCCGTCTTCCGATAGGTGCATCGGCTGCGGATCGAATTCCGACGCAAAGGCGATGACCTCCTCGGCCTTGACCTCGATCGGCTTGAAATCGAACCGTTTACCGGCCGGAAAATCTTCAAAGTGAAGCATGGTCAAAGGTCCTCCAACACGCACGTTCTAACATCCGTGCGTGTTCTGGGAAATGAAAACAGCAATGCGATGGCGTTCCGGGTCAAGGCTGGAAAGGCAGGTCCTGGCCGTTGATCTTCACCTTCTTGTTTTCGTCGACAACGATGTTCCACATATCACGGCCATCCGGCGCCCGCTTGGCGAAGCCCTTGACCATCAACAGCATGAACGCGGCCTGACCGAATTCCGGCACGGTCGCAGCATTGTTCTGCAGGTAGGAGATCGTCTTGTCGAAATCCTTGGCATAAAGGGTGATGTCGGTGTTCTGGCGGCCCTGCTGTTCGGGATAGACGGTTGTGGTGCCCGACAGGCTGAAATCGTAAACGGCGGAGCGGGCCGAAACTTCGTCATACTTGATCGTCATGGCACCGCCCGGCAGAAAGATGCGGCCGGCTTCCGCCGATTGTTCGTCGGTCAGCGGCTTGTCGGCGTCGAAATTGGCGCGGTCGATCAGATAGGTGATACCGCTTGCCAGGTTGAGCTTTTCCAGCGAGATGCGGGTGGTCACGGTTTCGGGCAGCGCCGAGGCAAAGGCATCCGGAACCAGGCCAGGCGGCAGCGAGGGCTTGTCGATGGTGACGCCGAAGCCGACCTTCGCGTCATCCTTCAGGCCGTTGGTATCGATCGTGTAGCGCAGGGTTTCGGCGCCATAGGTGCCGGTCGGGGTAGCGACCTTGAGATTGGCGACCTCGATCGATTCCAAAAGGTTGTCAAACATCGGCAGGTTGGCCCGCACCAGAGCCTTGAGGCGGACCTGCTCGGTCGGCAGCAGCTTTTCCTTCTTCACATTGTCGAGGACGAAGAAAACCAGATCCTGCACCGGGCGATAGGTGAGCCCGTTGAACGCGACATCCGCCGTCATGCTATCGGCGGAGATATCGACCTTCATTTTTGCGGGATCGATGATCGTTTCGGTAAAGCCCTTCATCGCCATGTTGGAGCGGATGTCGATGGTCTCAGGCGTTGTCCGCGTCGCATTCATCGTCGATTTCATCGACCCGAACCGCGCCTCGACCGACTGCTGCGGCGATGTCGATGTCATGAAAAGGCCGTCTGCCGACATGTCGGCGGATTTGAAATAGAGCAGATCGGGATCGACGATGCCTTCGGTACGCATCGCGTCGACCTTGTAGGTGAAATCTGTCTTTTCGGTTCCTGCGGTGAACTGTCCCTTCACATCGAGATCGGCTGCCTGGGAGAAGTGCCAGAGCCCGTCTTCCATCGGCCGGATCAGCGACAGAAACGGCTTCAGGCCCGAAATGCTGAAGGTCTTTGGATCAACGTCCTTCAGGAGCACGGTCGGATCGAAGGTCAGCTCGTAATCGGCAGTCCCGGGGCGGACCTTGATCAGGCCGGACTTCGCCAAGGTTTCCGGCAGGTAGGCGGTGAATTTCTGCTCGAGTTCCTGAGCGCCCTGATGGCTGATATCTGCGGCCTGCACCGGCTGGGCGACGAGGGCGGTTGAAAGCAGAAGGGCAGGTAGCAGGCGCATGGAAAACTCCTTGAGTGATTGCGAGGCAAACATAGAGCCGCACGCCGGAAGGGCAAGCGCCAATGGCCGCTGCCATCGCCACAGACGGCAACGCCGCTCGCTAGAGTTAACGAACGGCGTTGTCATGTCTTGAAGTGTCTGTCGCAGGCGGAGCCACTTGGCTGGCTTGCCGCTTGGTTTAGGTGTTGAAGCGGAAGTGGATCACGTCGCCGTCCTGAACGACATATTCCTTGCCTTCGTCGCGCGCCTTGCCGGCTTCCTTGGCGCCGCTTTCACCGCCGAAGGCGATATAATCGTCATAGGCGATGGTGAAGGCGCGGATGAAGCCGCGTTCGAAATCGGTGTGGATGACGCCGGCTGCGGCCGGTGCCTTGGTGCCGCGCGGAATGGTCCAGGCGCGGGTTTCCTTGGGGCCGACGGTGAAATAGGTGATCAGGTCGAGCAGCTTGTAGCCAGCACGGATCAGCTGGTCGAGACCGGCTTCGTGCAGGCCGAGCGCCTCCAGGAATTCCTTGGCTTCCTCTTCCGGCAATTGCGCAACTTCGGATTCGATCGCAGCCGAGATGACCACGGTTTCGGCGCCCTGCGCCTTGGCCATTTCTTCAACGGCCTTGGTGTGGGCATTGCCGGATACGGCATCGGCTTCGGCGACGTTGCAGACGTAGAGAACCGGATGGGCGGTCAAGAGATTGAGGCTCTGCAGCACCAGCTTTTCTTCCGCATCCAGCGTCGGCAAGAGCGTGCGTACCGGCTTGCCGTCCTGAAGCAGCTTCAAGGCTGCATCCATGACCGGCAGCAGGGTGACCGATTCCTTGTCCTTTGCGGCGGCGCGCTTGCGCGTCTGCTCGGTGCGGCGCTCCAGGCTTTCCAGATCGGCGAGCATCAGCTCGGTTTCGATCGTTTCGGCATCGCCAACCGGATTGATGCGGCCTTCGACATGGGTGATGTCGTCGTCTTCAAAGCAGCGCAGCACATGCACGGTCGCATCGACTTCGCGGATATTGGCGAGGAACTTGTTGCCGAGGCCTTCACCCTTCGACGCGCCACGCACGAGGCCGGCGATATCGACAAAGGAGATACGGGTCGGGATCAGTTCCTTCGACTTGGCGATATCGGCCAGCTTGCGCATGCGCGGGTCCGGCACGGCCACTTCGCCGGTGTTCGGCTCGATGGTGCAGAACGGATAGTTCGCGGCCTGCGCCTGCGCCGTCTTGGTCAGCGCGTTGAAGAGTGTGGACTTGCCGACATTCGGCAGTCCGACGATACCGCATTTGAAACCCATGGTCTTGAAACCTGTCCAATCGAATTCTGTTGCAGTGCCTTTTGCGGAAACTTGGGCCGAGGTCAAGCCTCAGAGCTGTTAAGGTGACACCTGATGGCATTTCGACTTGCAGGTAAGGCTGTTTTACCTTACTTTCAAGGCTGTACAGGAGATAAACATGGCGATGCTAAAAGTCACTTCGAAAGGGCAGGTTACGCTTAAAAAGGAAGTTTTGCAGCATCTCGGTGCTCAACCGGGCGATAGCCTCAATGTCGATCTTTTGGCGAACGGCAGGGTGTCCGTTAGCATCGTCAAGCCGGAAAAACAGAGTATCGAAGGGCTGTTCGGGATGGTAAAAAATACGACCGGCAGAGTTCCGACGATCGATGATATCAATGAAGCCATTGCGGCAGGCTGGGCAGGCGAGGTCAAGTATTGAAGCTGATCGCCGACACCAACGTGCTTATTCGCAGCATTGTCGATGACGACAACAGCGAAACTCGTCAGGCGAGAAACGCGCTGACAACTGCGGACTGCATCGTCATTCCATTGGTAACGCTCTGCGAAACGGTGTGGGTTCTGCGCAGTTCCTATCGACTGAGCAGAGAGCAAGTGATCGCTGTCATCGTCCGGCTTCTGGGAGCGGAAAAGATCGTCATCGAACGCATGGCAGCCGAAGCGGGACTCGCCGTCATGAATGCTGGTGGCGATTTTGCCGATGGCGTCATCGCGTTCGAGGGACGCAGGCTTGGTGGCGTGGTTTTCGCAACATTCGACAAACGAGCGGCGGCAATCTTGAAAAAGACCGATCAGGCCGTCCTGTTGCTCGCTGCGGACTGACGACCCGTTGTCCGTCTTGTCTCGGCGCTGGTCACGATGCACAATGTCTCCATCCTCCACTCCCCTGCGAAAAGTGTGGATTTCCGATGGCGGACAACGACACCAGTCTCAAGCCGAAAACGACGACCAAGCCGAAGCTGGAAAGGCCGAAGCTCTACAAGGTCATTCTGATCAACGACGATTATACGCCGCGCGAATTCGTCATCATGGTGCTGAAGGCGGTGTTTCACATGAGCGAGGAGACCGGTTACCGGATGATGCTGACGGCGCACAAGATGGGAGTCTGCGTCATCGTCGTCTGTGCCAAGGATATTGCCGAAAGCAAGGCCAAGGAAGCAACCGATCTCGGCAAGGAAGCGGGCTTTCCGTTGATGTTCACCACCGAGCCGGAAGAATAGGGGAGGCGCTCTTCGGGAGCGTCAAATCCCGGGCGGACGCCGGATCTGGAAGCCGGTCTTGTTCTGCGTGAAGCCGCAGCCCTCATAAAATTTCAGTGTCGGTAGTTCTTTGGAACCGGTCAGCAGCATGACCTTGTAGCAGCCCTGTCGCCAGGCGCATTCGAGCGCGTTTTTGATCAAGGCCCTCGCATGGCCGCGCTTGCGGTATTCCGCGTGCGTGACGACATTTTCGATCAACGCATAGGGCGCGCCGCTGCGGGTGAGGTTGGGGATTACCACAAGCGTCACCGACGAGGTTAAGGCTTCGCCCGAGAGACCGATCAGCACCGTCATGCCGGGCTGGGCGGTGATCTCGGCGAAGCGCTCAGTTGCGATATCCGGCACCATCTCCGGATCGTCTGGGTTGAGCTGGCGGTAGAGCGCAAGCAGCGCCGGAAGGTCGCCTTGTGCTGCCGGCCGGATACGGAAATCGTCGGCCTGCACGTCTATTCGTCCTTGTTGCCGAACAGCTTCTTCAGCATATCGGCCATCGGTCCGGTTGTCGGCAGGATCTTTGGCTGGGCGCTGTTGCGGGCCTGGCGGATATGCGATTTTCCAGCCGGTTTGGCGGGTGCCGGTTCAGGTTCCGGCTTGCCGCCGGTGGCCAGCGTCAGCTTGTTGAGAAATTGCGAATCGTCTGATTTGACCAGCATCCCGGCATTGTCGGCAAGTGCATCGAGCAGTGGCTCCAGCCAGACCTTATCGGCCTTGGAAAAATCGCCGAGCACGTGGTTGTTCACCTTCTCCTTGGAGCCGGGATGGCCGATTCCGAGGCGCAGGCGACGGTATTCCCGGCCGCAATGGGCATCGAGCGACTTGATACCGTTATGGCCGCCATGGCCGCCGCCGGTCTTGATCCGCGCCTTGCCCTCGATCAGATCGAGTTCGTCGTAGATCGCCAAAATGTCCTTCGGCTCCAGCTTGTAGAAGCGCATGGCTTCGCCGACCGCTTCGCCCGACAGGTTCATGAACGTCTGCGGCTTCATCAGGAGCACCCGTTCGCCGCCGATCTCGCCCTCCGAAATCAGCGCCTTGAACTTCTTCGACCAGGGCGAGAAGCTGTGCCGCCGCTGGATCGCGTCGACGGCCATGAAACCGATATTGTGGCGGTTTCCGGCATAGTCGGCGCCGGGATTACCAAGACCTGCGAAAATCTGCATGGATGTATCTCTAACAGTCGGACAGACCCGTCTTGCACCGTGTTGGCGGCCGGATGTCAACTGTTTGCGCTACGGGTGCAAAGATTTCCGGTCAGACCCTGGTGCGTGCAGGGGAGACCGGCACAGGTGCCCTCCAGAGAATGTGAGGCTTGGTTTGGCTGGCCTAGCGGTTCCCGCGCAGTCCGTATTTGGCGAAAATCCGGTCCTGCGTGCCGTCGGCGATGAGTTTTTCGAGCTGTGCCTGCATCTTTTCCACCAGGGCGTCGGGCAGGTTGAGGTTGCAGGCGAAACCATAGAGCTTGCCTTCAAGGACGAGCGCGGGTTCAAGCGCCTTTCCCTCGTCGCGCATCGCCTCGAACGTCTTTTCGGAGGTCATCATCAGATCGATGCGCCCTCCGAGCAGCTTCTTGACGGTGGTTTCCATGTCGGCAGCGAGATCAATTTTGAGAAAAGCGTGGTTCTGCAGATAGGTGGCGGAAAAATCCCCACGCTGCGTCCCCACAGTAAAACGCTTGGCTTCTTCGATGTTGGCCGGATTGACGCCGGAGCTCGTCTTGCGCACCATGACCATGCGATCGACGAGCAGCGGCTCGACCCATTTGAAGCGTTTGTCCCGCTCATCGTCATGCCCTGTCGTGAAGACGCAGGTCCATGGCTGATTTTCCGCAAGCGACAAGGCCCGCGCCCAAGGGAGGATTTCCAGCGAGTAGGGCGTCTCGAGGCCCTTCATCATCAGTTCGGCCTGCTCGACGGCAGCACCGCTGATGACCCCATTTTTGCTGAAGTTGTAGGGAGGATATTCCTCCGTCAGCAATTTCAGTGTTTCGGCATTGGCGGTGTCCGACACAGCCGTACCTGATAGAAGGAGGGCGAGTGCGAACGCAATGTGTCTCATACCCGTTCTCCCGTCATTGTCGTTGTCATCATGCGAGACTGGTGGCCTTCGCTTCCGATTCCATTTCCAGCATCAGCAGCATGTTTTCGATCGGCATCGGCCGGCTGAACAGATAGCCCTGGCCATAGTCGAGGCCGAGCTTGCGCAGCAGTTCCCATTGCTCCTTGGTCTCGATGCCTTCGGCAACCACGGTACAGCCCATCTGGTGCGAGATCGTCCGGATGCCCTTGATCAACATCCGGCTCTTGCGGCGGACGTCGGCAGTTCCTGTCGTCAGCGACCGTGTGAAGGACTGATCGACCTTGACGATATCGACGGGGAACCGGTTGAGGTAGCTGAGCGAGGAATAGCCGGTACCGAAATCGTCGAGCGCGATGCGGCAGCCGAATTCGCTGAGCTGCTTCAGCACCGCGTGTACATCGGGATTGTCGAGCATCAGCACGGCTTCGGTGATTTCGATGACGATGCGGGCTGGCGAGATATGGTGTTTGAGCAGCAGTGCCGCCAGCTTGTGCGGCAACGTCTCTTCGAACTGGAGCGGCGAGAAATTGACCGCGAGATAGGTGGTCTCTGTCCCCTCCATCCGCGTCAGCCGGGCCAGGTGGCTGATCGCCTTTTCCAGCACCCGCTCGCCGATGCGGGCGATCGTGCCGGTTTCCTCGGCAATGCCGATGATCTTGGCGGGCGGCAGGATGCCCTTTTCCGGATGGTTCAGGCGCATCAGCGCTTCGAAGCCGGCAATGCGGCCATCGCTCAAGCTGACGATCGGCTGCAGATAGGCTTCGAACCAGTCGTCCTTGAGGCCGGCCTCGATATTCTGTTCCATCTCATGGCGTTCGCGGGCGATGTCGAGCATGCTGGTATCGAACAGCAGCATGCCGTTCTTGCCGTCGCGCTTGCGCGCATACATCGCCATGTCGGATTTCAAAAGCAGTTCCGCCGCGTTTGCCGCGTGGTCGGGATAAAGCGCGATACCGACGCTGGCGCTGACCGAGAGCTCCGCACCTTCGACGAGGATCGGCTGGCGCAGGCTGGCGCAGATGCGGTCGCCGATTTCGCTTGCCAGGGCCTCGACATCCTCGGCGCTGACGAGGATGGCAAATTCGTCGCCGCCGAGCCGCGACATCGTATCTCCGGGGCGAAGGGTTGTGCGGATGCGGGCAACCACCTGGCGCAACACTTCGTCGCCGGCGGCATGGCCAAAATTGTCGTTGATCCATTTGAAGCGGTCGAGATCGATGAAGATGCAGGCGAGCTGCATCCTGTTCTCGTCTGCCTGATGGATGCCCTCATCGAGGGCTGCTTCGAAACCCTGGCGGTTCAAGAGGCCTGTCAGATGATCGGTGATGGCCTGCGCGTGGTTGCGGCTTTCGGCCTGCTTCAGTTCGGTGACGTCGGTCATGACGGACAGAGAGAGGCCGCCGCGCTCGCCGCTGGTGGCACTTTTCATTTCAAGGATGAGAACGGTCATCGTGTCACCATTCGCCTTGATGAAGGGAACCGTGACCTCGCAGATATTGGCATGGGTGGTGTTGCCGTTGCGGCGGCGCGCCCGGTAGGTTTCGTGCCAGTGTTCATCGACGAAATCGGTAAAGACACGTCCGATGACATCGCTGCGCGCATAGCCAGTGGCCGTCAGCCAGTAGTCGCTGACGGCGGTGAGGCAATTGGCCGGATCAAGGGAGAACAGCATGGAAGGGGTAAGGTTGTAGATGTCGGTCGCCCGGCTATGGGCGAGCTTCAGCTCGGTTTCCTCACGCTCCAGCTTGCTCTGCATCTCGTTGAAATTATGGGCCAACGCTCCCATCTCGTCGTCCGAAGTCCAGTCGACATGGTGGCGCGAACCGAGCCTCCGGGTGGCTTCGATCGCTGCCGTCAACCGCATCAGCGGCCGGATGACGGTCAGGCGGTTGCCGAGGATGGCTGCTGCAAAGACGATGCCGACGGCGACGATCAGGATGAAGAATACGCTTAGCTCATCCCTGCTGAAGCGCGACAGGAGGCCGGGCGTGGAGAGCCATATCTCCAGAGTGCCGACAGATTTTTGGCCGTCCTTCGAATTATAGAGGATTTCCCTGGTGAGAACCTTGTGCGGCAGGCTGGCATCCACTGGGCCGGTGGGAAGAGTGACGGAGATCGATTGGGAACTGTCTTTTACCTGCACCGACATGATCGCCGCATCGCCGATCAGCGATTTTGCAATCTGCTCGATACCGTCCTTATCGAAATCCCAAAGCGGCTTGGCAAGCGCCTGAGCACCTGCCTCCATGAGAACCTGCGTGTTCTGCAGGCTGTCACGCGCAACGCGCTCTGACGACAGGGTCAGAAACAACACGATCAACGGAGCGATAAAGACAAGCATCGCACCACAAACGATCGCAATAAAACGATTTTCAACAGAGTGCATCATCGGATGCACCCGGTCGCTTTACCAATCTTACGTCCCATTAGGATTCTCGTACACTGAAGCCGGAAAAATCCCCCAGCGACAACACATCATGAAAATCTTAAATGTTGCTGAAACCTCTGGACAAAAGCCGGGTTGGTCCACCGTACTGGACCGGTGAGGCGCGCACTACGCAACAAAAAACCCGCCTCACGCGGTGTGAGGCGGGTTCACAATCCAGGCCGTCAGGCCCCGATTTTTACTCGGAAGCTGTTTCTTCTTCTTCCGTCGTGCCGCCGGCAGGCTGCGCGATGGTAGCAATGGTGAAGTCGCGGTCGGCGATAACCGGTGTCGCGTTCTTCGGCAGCTTGATGTTCGAGATGTGGATGCCGTCGCCGATCTTGAGGCCCGACAGGTCGGCCGTCAGGAATTCCGGAATATCGTCGGCCGGAACAACCAGTTCGACTTCGTGACGAACGATGTTCAAAACGCCGCCGATCTTGAGGCCCGGGGACTTTTCTTCGTTGACGAAGTGAACCGGGATTTCAACGGTGACGACGCTATCCTTCGAAACGCGAAGGAAGTCGACGTGCATGGTGAAGTCACGGACCGGATCCAGCTGGTAGTCCTTCGGCAGGACGCGGATCTTCTCGCCGCCAACGTCGATCGTGGCGATGGTGGTCATGAAACCACCGGCGTGAATCTTCTGGGTGACTTCCTTCGTGGAGAGGGCGATGGAAATCGGTGTCTGCTTGTCACCATAGATGACTGCAGGAATAAGACCGTTGCGGCGAAGTTCACGGGAGGACCCCTTACCAACCCGTTCGCGCGTTTCGGCCTTGAGCTCGTAGGATGCATGGCTCATGGTCGTACCTTTCTGGTGTGTTTTGGAGAGCTCATCCGCTTGATTTGTAAAGACAGGATGAACCGAGACGTTTGACCGCCTCATCCGCGTTTGCCTCCAAGGGTGTCTGCGCGGACGCGCGTCCATAGCCGAGAATACCCGTAAATGCAAGCAAAGCCGGTTTTTCGGGAAAAAGCGCCGCTTTGCCTCAAAATCCGCCTGAAAGTAGCGCTGCAACCGCCGTTGCACGCAACGCGCGATATCGTTCAGGGCTTGATAACCGTCAAATTATGGAAAATCCGCCCCGTTAATCTCTCTTAGCTGTTGCATGGCACATTGCGGCCACGTTCAAAACAGGTGTTTTATGATCAAGGTTCTCTCCTGCATCGCAACAGACCATCATTATGGCTTGTTGTCGCTTGCAACTCTCGTCTGTGTTCTCGGGTCCGTCCTGACCATACGGCTCTATGCCCGTGTCAGGCGTACCGTCGGTGTGCAGAAGCTGAACTGGCTGTTTCTGGGCGGCGCGATCGGCGGATCGACGATCTGGACGACGCATTTCATCGCCATGCTGAGTTTCAGGCCCTCGCTGGCACATGCCTATGAGCCGATCCTTACCCTGGCATCGCTGGGCGTGGCGATCGCCGTCACCACATTGGGCTTTGCCGTCACGGCGATGCGCAAGACCGGTCCGACCATCGAGCTTGGTGGTGCGATCGTCGGCGCCGGCATCGCCATCATGCATTACATGGGCATGATGGCCTACCAGATCGCCGGCCGGGTGGAATGGGATTTCACCTATTATGCCGCTTCGATCATTCTGGGCATCGGTTTCGGGGCTCTGGCCACCAGCCGGGTTGCGCGTCCGGTAACACGCTTTTGCAAATACGGCGGTGTCTTAGCGCTGATCCTGGCAATCGTCAGCATGCATTTCACCGGCATGGCCGCGATCACCATCGTTCCCGATCCGATGATCCAGCCGTCTGCGGCTCTTATTCCGGACAATCTGCTGATCATCATGGTCATGGCGATGATGTGCCTGATGCTCGGCCTCGGTGCCTCGACCTATGTCATCGATCTGCATTCCAGCCATCTGGCCGCCGAGCGCTTCCGTCACCTGTCCCTGCACGATCCGCTGACGGCCCTGCCGAACCGGGTTGCCTTCGGCGAGCATCTCGAAGACATTATCCGGCGCCAGAAGGACGATACCGCACGTGTCGCGGTGCTCTCCTTCGACCTCGACCGGTTCAAGGATGTCAACGACGTCCACGGCCATGCGGCCGGTGATGCGGTTTTACGCACAATCTCCGAGCGGATGTCACAGGTCTTGGGTGAGGGGGAATACGTCGCCCGCATCGGCGGCGATGAATTCGTCGCGCTCACGTCGAATTTCTTCATGAAAAGCGAGGCCAAAACCTTTGCTTCGCGGCTGATCGCGGAGATCGGCAGGCCTGTCGAATGGCAAGGGCAGACACTCTTGGTCGGCACCAGCGTGGGCATTTCGCTTTTCCCTGTTGATGCGGGCACGCCTGAAGAGCTTTTGGCGCAGGCGGATCTCGCAATGTACCGCGCCAAGGCGGCCGGTTCCAATTCGATCCGACTCTACGAACCGTCGATGGACGATGCCGCTCGCAGTCGCAGCGTCCTTGCCATGGATATGCGCCAGGGTATCGAGCGCAACGAGTTCGAACTCTATTACCAGTACCAGAACAACTCGGTGACACGGGACGTCATCGGATTTGAAGTTCTGTTGCGCTGGAAGCATCCCGTGCGCGGCATGGTTCCGCCAATGGAATTCATCCCGATCGCCGAGAAGAACGGCTTCATTCACGAACTCGGGGACTGGGTTCTGTTGAGCGCCTGCCGTCAGGCGGCCTCCTGGGAAAATCCCATCAAGATTGCCGTCAATGTTGCCCCGGCCCAGCTGGCCGATACCAATTTCCCCAACCGCGTCAGCGAAATCCTGAAGGAAACGGGCCTCGACGCAGCCCGCCTGGAACTGGAAATCACCGAATCGGGCATCATCGCCGACCAGCAGCACGCGCTGCACATCATCCGTCAGTTGAAGCAGCTCGGCGTCAAGATCGCCATGGACGACTATGGAACCGGCTATTCGTCGCTTTCGACGCTGCAGAATTTTCCGTTCGACAAGATCAAGATCGATCGTGCTTTCATCGATGGGGTGACCAGCAACCGGCAGTCGGCCGCGATCGTCCGCTCGACCATCATCCTCGCCCAGAGCCTGGACATTCCCGTGCTTGCCGAAGGGGTGGAGAACGAGGAACACATGGACTTCCTGCGCAGCGAAGGCTGCCTGCAGGTGCAGGGATATCTGTTCGGACGGCCGATGCCGCTCAGCGAGATCGACCATGTGGTGAACAATACGCCACTGCTGCTTCCAGCCCCTGCGCAGGCGCCCGAAAGGGACGGGGAAAACGCCGTCGCTGCATGATTGACAAAGTGCGGACGCACCAAAATCGGACAATTGCGGCCTGCGCGTTGCACAGGCCGGGTCAAACACCTTAAAACTGCACGTTGTACGAGTGCATTTTTCGGTTCAGTGGTGTGAACGGCGCCGCATCTGGGACGATACGCCGAACCGAAGAACACATATTTTCCGAGGTTTACGTCATTGCCGGACATCCAATTCCCGGGGTGCCGTTCCCATGGCAGGTTGCGGCAATGTCATTTAAGGATTATTAGTGGTTGCGTGAGACGATGCTTTCGTATCAGTACGAGTGGTGTCAATGCTCAAGGTTCTTTCTTGTATAGCCACCGACCATAGTTACGGACTTCTCGCGCTCGCAACTCTTGTTTGCGTACTGGGTTCGCTTTTAACTGTCCGGCTCTATGTCCGGGTTCAGCGCAGCGGTGGGATGCAGAAGCTGAACTGGCTGTTCATGAGCGGTGTCGTCGGTGGATCGACGATCTGGATGACGCATTTCATTGCCATGCTGAGTTTCGATCCGCCCCTGGCGCATGCCTACGAGCCGACGCTGACGATGGCATCGCTGGCTGCTGCGATCGGCGTCACCATTTTGGGGTTTCTGATCACGGCGGCAGGCAAGCCCGGCTTTCTCATCGAATTCGGCGGCGGCGTCGTCGGGGCAGGGATCGCCATCATGCACTATACAGGCATGGCCGGTTACCAGATCGCCGGCCGGATGGAATGGGATCCAGGCTACTACGCTGCCTCGGTGTTTCTCGGCATCGGCTTCGGCGCCGTTGCGATGAGCCTGATTGCAAGACAAGGTGCGCCGCTGCGTCAATATCTCGGTATTGCCGCCCTGATCCTGGCGATCACGACGATGCATTTTACCGCGATGAGCGCGATCACGATCATCCCGGATTCGCTCATTGTCACCTCCAATGACATGATCCCCGACAGCCTGTTGACGGTCGTGGTTGCAATCATCGGCATGATGCTGGCGCTCGGCGCATCGACCTACGCCATCGACCTTCAATCGACCCGGGGAACGGCGGAGCGGTTCCGCTATCTGTCGCTTCACGATCCGTTGACCGGATTGCCAAACCGCGTCGCTCTCGGAGAACATATTCAGGAGATGATATCCCGGCAGAAGAATGACGCGCCGGGGATTGCGGTCCTGTCCTTCGACCTCGACCGGTTCAAGGACGTCAACGACGTGCATGGGCATGCGGCCGGCGATGCGGTCTTGCGCGGCGTGGCCGAACGCATGTCGAAGGTGTTGGGCGAGGGGGAGTTCATCGCCCGCATGGGGGGCGACGAGTTTGTTGCCCTGTCCCGCAATCTCGCCGGGGATCATGCCGCGTCCGCCTTCGCGTCGAGGCTGATCGAGGCGATCATCAAGCCCGTCGAATGGCAGGGGAAAAATCTGCTTGTCGGCACCAGCGTGGGTATTTCCCGCTACCCCGCCGACGCGCCCAAACCCGAGGAGCTTCTGGCCCAGGCGGATCTTGCGATGTACCGTGCAAAGACTGTCGGATCGAACGCCGTTCGGCACTACGAGCCGGCGATGGATGATGCGGCCCGCGACCGCAGCGCACTGGCGATGGACATGCGCCAGGGGATCGAGCGCAATGAATTCGAGCTCTATTACCAGTATCAAAACAACTCGCTGACCCGTGACGTCATCGGCTTCGAGGTTTTGCTGCGCTGGCATCATCCTGTGCGGGGCATGGTGCCGCCGGCGGAATTCATTCCGATCGCCGATAGGAACGGCTTCATTCACGAACTGGGCGATTGGGTCTTGCGCACGGCCTGCCAGCAGGCGGCATGCTGGAAGAACCCGCTGAAGATCGCGGTGAATGTCGCGCCGGGACAGCTCGCGAATGCCAACCTGGCGGCACGGGTCCACGAAATCCTTCTGGAAACGGGCCTTGATCCGTCGCGGCTGGAGCTGGAAATCACCGAATCCGGTATTATCGCCGACCATCAAAATGCCCTGCGCATCATCCGGCAGTTGAAGCAGCTCGGCGTCAAGATCGCCATGGACGACTATGGCACCGGTTATTCCTCTCTGACGACCTTGCAGAACTTTCCGTTCGACAAGATCAAGATCGACCGTGCCTTCATCGATGGCGTGACGACCAATCGCCAGTCGGCGGCCATCGTCCGCTCGACTATCATTCTTGCCGACAGTCTCGGCATTCCGGTTCTGGCCGAAGGCGTGGAACGCGAAGAGCATATGGACTTCCTGTTGAAGGAAGGCTGTCCGCAGGTGCAGGGCTTTCTGTTCGGCAGGCCGATGCCATTGAGCGAGATCAGTCATGTGGTGAACAGGCCGGGCGGGGAGCGACCCTGCGATCAGACCGGCCAGACGGAACCGGAAACCATCCACATCCGTTCCGCCGTCGCGTGATCGGCTGTTTCAGCCTTTCCTTGACCGGGTGAACCGGGCGATTGCGAGCATCAGGCCGCCAGCCATCAGCCCCCAGAAGGCACCGGAGACCCCTGCGAAACTGACGCCGGACGCGGTGACCAGAAATGTCACGGCCGCCGCTTCCCTGCCGTCGGCCTCCTTGAATGCGGCCATGGCCGATCCGGCAAAGGCGCTGATCAAGGCAAGGCCGGCGACCGCCTGGATGAGGATCGGTGGGGCGAGGCTGACAAAAGCCGTCACGGTCGCCGCCAAAAGCCCGAAGACGATGTAACCGGCACCGGCGACGATCGCCGACCAGTAGCGCCGGGTCGGATCGCGATGCGCGTCCTCGCCGGCGCACATGGCAGCGGTGATCGCCGCCAGATTGACCGCGTGGCCGCCAAACGGGGCGCTCAGGATTGAAAACAAACCGGTTGTTGCAAACAGCGGGCCGGGTTGCGGTTCGTAGCCGTTGACCTTCAGGACGGCGATGCCCGGGATGTTCTGCGACGCCATGGTGACGATGAACAGCGGCAGCGCGATGCTGACAAGGCCGGCGACTGTGAAAGCCGGGGTAACCCATTCCATATGCGGAACCAGCGTCGCCGAAAGCCGCGCCATCGCATCGGCCGGCATATCGACCCCAAGGGCCAGCACCAGCACGAATGCCAGAAGGGCGGCAGGCACCGCAAACAGCCGGTTGATGCTACTGACAACCACCCAGGCGGCAACGATCGGCAGGCCGAGGAGCGGGTTGAAGGCGATGGCCTTGACCGGTGCGAAGCATAACCCGATCAGCACCCCGGCGAGCATCGCATTGGCCAGCGCTGCCGGGATTGCGGCGACCGCCCGCCCCAGCGGCTTCCACAGTCCGGCAAGGACGATCAGGGCGCCGCAGATCAGGAAGCCGCCGACCGCCGTGTTGAACCCGCCAGCCACAGCACCCGAACTGGCCAGCAGTGCCGCACCCGGCGTCGACCAGGCAATGCTGACCGGCAGTCGCGTCGAAAGGCTGAGCACGATTGCACACAGACCCATCGATACCGACAGCGCCATCAGCCCGGAAGCCGCCTGCGCCTCGGTTGCGCCGACGCCGGTCAATCCATGCAGCACGACGGCAAAGGAACTGGCGAAACCAACAAAGGCAGTGAGCAGGCCCATGAACAGGCTCTGAAGGGAGAAGTCACGAAACATTGTACGGGGACCATGGCTGCGGGGCGTGTCTGGACGATAGATTCGCCTATCATATCGTCATGTTCGTGCAATACTATCTGCCTTGCACCGCCAATAATTGGTGCACCTGCCGTTTTGTCTTTGACCTTGTTCAACTGGACGTTTTACTGCCATTCTATCTATGGTGAGGTTCGCGTCAGCCCTCAGGGAGGAGAGCCGATGAAACATTCCGATCATGTTCAGGCCGTTGCACACCACATGTCGGCCGCAGCCAGTTCGCCCGTCGCCGCCTCATGGCGCCGCTGCCTGACCGTGCATGGACTGTCTCCCGAGGATGCCCGTTCGCCGCTCAGGCTATCGCAACAGGAGTTCCAGGCCGCGCGGGAAAAATCCGGGCACCTGATCGAGGAAGCACAGGGCGAACTCGACCGGCTGTTTTCAACGGTTGGCAAGGCGGGATGCTGCCTGCTGTTGACCGACGAGAACGGCATTGCGCTCGAGCGCCGCGGTGCGCCTGGCGACGACCATGATTTTCGCGGGCTGGGTCTCTGGTCTGGCACCGTGTGGAGCGAGGCAAGCGTCGGCACCAACGGCATCGGCACGGCCATCGCCGACGAGCGCGCCGTCGTCATCCAGCGCGACCAGCATTTCCTCAGCTGCAACACCGGGCTTTCCTGCGTCACTGCGCCGATCCGCGATCATCTCGGACGGATCGCCGCCGCCATCGATATCTCCACCTGCCGCGACGATGCCGGCGAAATGGCCATGCTGCTGTTATCGCAAGCGGTGCGCGACGCTGCCGCCCGGATCGAGGCCAATCTGTTCCACCGCGCCTTCAACGGCGCGCGCATCCTTTTGGTGCCAGCCGACGGCAAGAGCAGCCCGGCACTGATCGCCATCGACCGCGACGATCTCGTACTGGGGGCAACCCGCGCCGCCCGCCTCAAGCTCAATCTCGACGACCGGCGCATTGCCGGTGGCGTGCCCGCTGCCGATCTCCTGAACGAGACGCCGACCGGGCAGGGCGAGGATCTTGTCGATGCCGAACGTGCCGCTCTTCGCCGCGTGTTGTCGCGCGCCAATGGCAATGTATCTCTGGCGGCCGATACTTTGGGGATCAGCAGGGCGACGCTGTACCGGAAGATGAAGAAACTTTCGGTCAACTAATACTGCCGGTCCCGGCTCAACGTCATTTGCCGCGCTGCAGCACGTTTGCTGCATTTCACCTGTCGCACATCTGAAACACTTGGCGCCCTGCGCAAGCAGGGTTGCTATACGCGTTCTGAAAGTTCCGGCGCACCTTTCTCCTCAGCAGATGTTGGAGTCTGTTCAGGAGGAGAAATCACATGTTGCATCAAAAGATCGTCGAGAATCCGTTCAAGCAGAAATATGGCAACTATATCGGTGGCGATTGGCGCGAGCCGGTGAGCGGCCGCTATTTCGACAACACCACACCGGTCACCGGCGGCGTGCTCTGCCAGATCGCCCGGTCGGAGGCTGCCGATATCGAGCTTGCACTGGATGCCGCCCATGCCGCCAAGGAAAAATGGGGCCGGACCTCCTCGACCGAGCGCGCCAACATCCTGATGAAGATCGCCCAGCGGATGGAAGACAATATCGAGCTTCTGGCCAAGGCAGAGACCTGGGACAACGGCAAGCCGCTGCGCGAAACCATGGCCGCCGACATGCCGCTCGCCATCGACCATTTCCGCTATTTCGCCTCCTGCGTCCGCGCCCAGGAAGGCACGATCGGCGAGATCGACCATGATACCGTCGCCTATCACTTCCATGAGCCGCTCGGCGTCGTCGCCCAGATCATTCCGTGGAATTTCCCGATCCTGATGGCGGCCTGGAAGCTGGCACCCGCGCTTGCCGCCGGCAATTGCGTCATCCTGAAACCGGCCGAACAGACACCGGCCTCGATCCTCGTCTGGATTGAACTGGTCGGCGACCTTCTGCCGCCCGGCGTGCTCAACATCGTCAATGGTTTTGGTCTCGAGGCCGGTAAGCCGCTGGCCACCAACCCGCGCATCAACAAGGTCGCGTTTACCGGTGAAACCTCCACCGGCCGTCTGATCATGCAATATGCCAGCCAGAACCTGATCCCGGTGACGCTGGAACTCGGCGGCAAGTCGCCGAACATCTTCTTCGAAGACGTCATGCGCGAGGACGACGATTATCTCGACAAGGCGCTCGAAGGTTTTGCGATGTTCGCGCTCAACCAGGGCGAGGTCTGCACATGCCCGAGCCGTGCGCTGGTGCACGAAAAGATCTATGACCGCTTCATGGAAAAGGCGATTGCGCGCGTCGCGGCCATCAAGCAGGGCAACCCGCTCGACATGTCGACGATGATCGGCGCCCAGGCCTCCAGCGAACAGCTGGAAAAGATCATGTCCTACATGGACATCGGCAAACAGGAAGGTGCGGAGGTCTTGATCGGCGGACAACGCAACAATCTTGAGGGTGAACTTTCAGGTGGCTTCTACGTCAAGCCGACGGTGTTCAAGGGCCACAACAAGATGCGCGTGTTCCAGGAGGAAATTTTTGGGCCGGTGGTATCGGTGACGACCTTCAAGACCGATGAGGAGGCTTTGGAAATCGCCAACGATACCCTCTATGGCCTGGGTTCCGGGGTCTGGAGCCGCGATGCCAATCGCTGCTACAATTTCGGCCGCAATATCCAGGCCGGCCGCGTCTGGACCAATTGCTACCACGCCTATCCGGCAGGTGCGGCCTTCGGCGGCTACAAGCAATCCGGCATCGGCCGCGAAACCCACAAGATGATGCTCGATCACTATCAGCAGACCAAGAACATGCTGGTGAGCTACAGCCCGAAAGCGCTGGGTTTCTTTTGAGGTTACCCCTCCCCCTTGTGGGGAGGGTCGGAGCGAAGCGACGGGGAGGGGCTCTTTCTTTTCAAAAAAAAAGAAATCCCCTCCCCAACCCTCCCCACAAGGGGGAGGGAGTTATCCGAGTGCGCCGCCGATCCGGGCGGTCCGGAAGGAAATGACAATGACCGACACCATCCACGGCGAACCGCGTGTGCTGGCCACCGATGCGGCGCTGGCGTTCATCAAGGAGATCCAGCAGGATCATCCCGATGTGCTGTTTCATCAGTCAGGCGGCTGTTGCGATGGTTCATCGCCGATGTGTTATCCGGCGGACGATTACATCGTCGGCGACAACGACGTGAAGCTTGGCGAGATTGGTGGTGTGCCCGTCTATATCAGCGCCAGCCAGTTCGAGGTCTGGAAACACACGCAGCTGATCATCGACGTCGTGCCGGGCAGGGGCGGGATGTTTTCGCTCGACAATGGCCGCGAACGACGGTTTCTCACCCGCTCACGATTGTTTGCCGGCGGCGAGGCCTGTGCCATTCCGATTGTCAAAAGAGCGTAAAGCGGTCCGGGCCGCCGATTGAGTGGATCAATCGAACAGGCTGGAGACCGATTCTTCCTGGCTGGTGCGGTTGATCGCTTCGCCGATCAGGCTGGCGGTCGAGATGACGCGGATATTGTGCGCCGACTGGACAGCCGTGGTCGGCTGGATCGAGTCGGTGATCACCAGTTCCTTCAGCTTCGACGAGGTCACGCGGGCGACCGCACCGCCGGACAGAACGCCGTGGGTGATATAGGCCGTAACGCTGGTGGCGCCGTTCTTCAACAACGCCTCGGCGGCATTGCAGAGCGTGCCGCCGCTGTCGACGATATCGTCGATCAGCAGACAGTCCTTGCCGGTGACATCACCGATGACATTCATCACCTCGGATTCCCCGGCGCGCTCGCGGCGCTTGTCGACGATGGCCAACTGGCAGTCGAGGCGCTTGGCAAGAGCACGCGCCCGGACCACGCCGCCGACGTCGGGCGAAACGACCATGACGTTTTCGAGATTGTAGTTTTCCTTCACGTCGCGCGACAGGATCGGCACGGCGTAGAGGTTGTCGGTCGGGATATCGAAGAAGCCCTGGATCTGGCCGGCATGCAGGTCGAGTGTCAGGACGCGGTCGGCACCGGCTTCGGTGATCAGGTTGGCGACCAGCTTGGCCGAAATCGGCGTGCGCGGAGCGGATTTGCGGTCCTGGCGGGCATAGCCGAAATAGGGGATGACGGCGGTGATGCGGCGGGCTGAGGATCGGCGCATGGCGTCGGTCATGATCAGCAGTTCCATCAGATGGTCATTGGTCGGAAAGGACGTCGATTGAACGAGGAAGACATCCTCGCCGCGCACGTTTTCCTGAATTTCCACGAAAATTTCCTGGTCTGCAAACCGTCTAACGGTTGCTTTGCCCAGGGGCAGGTTGAGATAATTGCAGATCGCTTCGGCCAGGAGCCGGTTCGAGTTGCCTGCGAAAACCTTCATCGATGGTCCGCCTGTGCTGGCGCGGGTTTTTCGTCCGCGCAAATTCCGTAAGCCAGCCGGGGTCTCGATCGTCCCAAGCTTATGCGCGCTTCTTAACGCCCTTGACTTTGAATGCAAGGGGATTGCCGCGTTGCAGCGTAGTTTATCCTAAAAAGATTTGTCCAAACGTGGCGAAGTAACGACATTTCGCCTCAAAGGGCCAGATTTTCCGTTCTGCGCGGTGCTTAGCCGGCATTGCCGTCGCGCCAGCTCAAATACTCGTTGATGGTCTTCGTGGCGATCGCCTGCATCGTCTGTGGCGGTACGACGGACCAGAGATTGGCGGCTGTCGCGTTCACCGTATCCTGTCCCTGGATGCGGTGCAGCCGGTTGCCTGTGCCGTCAAGCACGTCCCAGACATAGACGACCGTCGTCTTGCCGCCATCGTTCAGTGCCGAGAAATAGCCCTTGAGGATATGCTGGCTGCTGGTGTCGGATGCAGCCTTGATCGTCAGGCCGTGAGAGCGGGCCTCGGCGCCCAGCTGTTTGGAGAGCGGCGTGACGACCTCGACCGGCGCACCGATGATCGGCAGGAAGCGGATCGTGCCGGCTGTCGCCGCAGGGGCGATGGCTGCAGACTTTTGCGGCGGCTGGTCCTGAGGCTCCTGCTCGGCCACCTGCTGTTCGGGTTCGCGTACCTGCCCGTTCGCCGCAGTATCCCGGTTATCGGCCGTGTCTGCGGGTTCGGCGGCGACCGGGCGGCGCGACACCTGCCGCTCCTGCACCGGGATCTCGCCTTGCTGCAAACGGCTGGCCTGCGCATCGAGCGATCCGGCCGGATCGGTATAGTCGGAATCGCCCTGCGCCATCACGGTGCCGCTCGGGCCTTCCGAAAATCCCTCCTGCTCGGGTGCTGAAAGCTGCGTGCTTTGCACCGGCGTCGATGCCTGTGGCGCGACGTCAACCGTCTGCATGGAATCGAGATCGGACTGGTTGACCGGAGGGGAGCGGAACGTGCCTGCACCGACATCGACCTGCGGGGTCAGGTCGTCCATGCTGTTGCAGCCCGTCAGGGCGGCAATCATTGCAAGGCTCGCAAAAAGCATGATCAGCTTGTGCATTGTCCTACCGTCCGGTTCCTCGGTGACGGAATGCCTTGAAGGCCCCAGCTTCTTCCGCCGTTCAAAAGGACGATAGATCAATTTTCCTAAGCAGAGATGAAGTCCAGCCCATAGCGCGACAATGCCTTAGGCGCGCCGTCCGTGGTCAGGTAGGTCTGACCGAGCGTCATGGCCGCGCCGCTGTCACTGTCCATGATGATCATATGGACGAACAGCGACATGTCGGGCGTGATCTCCTGCGGATTGCCCATATGGAACATCTGGTGCTCCATCCATGACGGCGAGAAGCGGGCGCCGAGCGAGTAGCCGCAGGCGTTCAGCCGGTGCCGGGTGAGACCGCGCTCGTCCATGATCTTGGAGTGCACGTCGAACACGGTGCCGAACGTATTGCCGGGGCGGAGAACCATCTCGATGGCCTGGATGGTGTCGCGGCAGGCGCTGTACAGTTCGCGGTGGCGGTTGGTGGGCTCGCCGATCACGACGGTGCGCATCATGGCGGCGTGATAGTGGGCGCTGACGCCGGCCCATTCCAGCGTCAGCTGGTCCTGCGCGTCCAGCGTCCGGCGGCCGGCCTTGTAGCGGCAGAGCAGGGCGTCGGCACCGGAGCCGATGATGAATTCGTTGGCGGGGTAGTCGCCGCCGCCGGCAAAGACGGCCCCTTGCATCGCGGCCAGGATAGCGGCTTCGCTGCCGCCGGCATGGATCAGCGGAATGGCGGCATCCAGCGCGTCGTCGGCAAGGCTTGCCGCCTTTTCGACATAGACGATCTCTGCGGCGCTCTTTACCAGGCGGAGGCGGCTGACCAGCAGCGAGGCATCGACCAGTTCGCCGAAACTCGTCAGCTGCTGGTCCAGCAACCGGGCAGTGCGGCCGGTCATGCCATGGGTATCATATTCGATGCCGATGCGGGTGCCGAGCAGGTCGAGATCGCTGAGCAGGTTCTTCAGGTCCATAGTCGGATCGGCGTTGACGCGATCCACCCAGACTTCAACGCGCTCGATGTTGGATGTGTGCTTGGCCTGGCGCAGATCGGCCGAGCGGGTCAAAAGAACCATCGAACCGTCGGCCTTGACCACCAGCGTCTGGAAGAAACAGTAGCCGAACGTGTCATAGCCCGTCAGCCAATACATGCTTTCCTGCGCAAACAGCAGCATGGCGGCCAGCTTCTCTTCCTTCATCTTGGCCGTCAGCCGTTCCAGCCGCGCCGAAAATTCGTCCTGCGTAAAATGCAGTGCCATGTCATGCCTCCCGTATGGATATTGCAGAAATCTGCCGGCCATAATCCGGCTCGCTGCGATGGGTCGTGCGGCGGTAGGAGAAAAAGCGCTCCTCGTCCGCATAGGTGCAAAGGTCGAGATTTTCGGCCGTGACGCCTGCATCTGTCAGCCGCCTGGTGGTCAGTCCCGGCAGGTCGAACATGGCGTGGCCCTCGCGCGGCGAGGGCGTGAAGAAGGCCGCGTAGCCGGGATCCTTCTCCAAAAATCGCTCGACGAATTCGGTGCCGACTTCGTAGTTCCGGCGGCTGATCGATGGGCCAAGGCTTGCGGCGATATGTTCGCGGCGGGCACCCAGAGAGATCATCGCCACGATCGTGCTTTCGAGCACACCAGTCAGCGCGCCTTTCCAGCCGGCATGCGCGGCGCCGATCACGCCGGCCTCGGCATCGGCAAACAGGACGGGGCCGCAATCGGCCGACAGCACGCCGATGACGAGGCCGGGCGTCGCGGTCACCAGAGCGTCGGCCTCAGTGCGCCTGCCGTCATAACTGGCATCGACGATGATGGTGTCGGGCGAATGGACCTGATGCACCGTTGCCAATTTTTGTGGCGCAGCACCGAACCAAGCGCTGACCCGGGCGCGGTTTTCTTCGACGTGGGCGCGGTCGTCGCTCGATCCGAGCCCGACATTGAGGCCCTGATAGATGCCGCCCGAGACGCCACCTTCACGGGTGAAATAGCCATGCCTGATGGCATTTCCGGCTCGTGCGGAGAGAAGCGGGCTTTGCACAGGGGAGAGCAAGGCATCATCCTTCATCGGTTGCTTTGCCTTTTCGATATGCTGCAATGCGGTGGGTTTTCCGGGCGTGGCGGCTGCGTCAGCCCAGGTGATTTGGCCGGATGTTGGCCTTAAGGGGCGGCCTCTGTCAATCCACCGAAACGACAGCGGACGTCGCCGGCGCTTCCTGGCAGCGGCTATTTTTGGAAGGGCACCAGCGCCACATTCGGGCTGCTGACAACCAGAACCTTGAACAATTCGCCCATTTTCCCTTCGCCAGCGCCGGCCAGCCGTTCGGCGTCAGCACGGATGTTTTCCTGTGTTTCGGCACTCTTGTCGCGGCCAAGCGCTGCGGCCCGTTCGGCAAGGCCAAGTGCGATCAGAAAATCGCCCTGATAGGTCAACCCGTTGATCTGCAAGCCCTCGGTCACCGCTCTGCGGGCAAGCTGTTCGAAATCGACATGGCTGGTAATGTCGGCCAGCCCCGGATGGGCAAGCGGCGGATCGAACTGATGATCGCGCACCGCCTGCAGCGTGTCGCCGAGACCGGTTGCCAAATGGCCGTAATCGATGATCACGGCCGTTCCGCCATGGGTGCGGATACGCTCGCTAAGCGCTGCCATCACCGCATCGCGGGCTGGGGCGACTTCGAACACCGTCGCGGGAGGCGCTGCCGGTGCAGATGCGGGAAGCCGGTCCGGTTCGATGCCGGCCACGCCCGCCGCAAACGCCAGTTCGCCGTCCGCATCAAGGCCGACGAGCCGCTCTTTGAACCCTTGCGCCGTCTTGACGAACTGCCGGATGGGGATGGCGTCGAACAGTTCGTTGGCCACCAGAAGCAGAAAGCCGTCCGGCAACGTGTCGAAGCCGTCATGCCAGGAAATCTTGAACTTGTGGGCGACCAGCGTCTGCTGCTGAACCTTCTGCAGCCGCTCGCTGGTTTCGACCAGATGGACATTGGCCGCTTCATAGAGACGGGGGGACAGTTTGGCGACGACGCGCAGGATGTCGGCCATCATCGTGCCACGGCCAGGGCCGATCTCGACAATATTGACCGGTATGGGTTCACCGTGCCGCTGCCAGGTCTGGACGAGGAAGATGCCGAGCATTTCCCCAAACAGCTGGCTGATCTCCGGCGCCGTGATGAAATCGCCGGATTGGCCGAAGGGTTCCCGCGTCCTGTAGTAGCCATGTTCCGGATCGGCCAGGCAAAGCGAAAAATAGTCGGTGACGCTGATCGGGCCGTTGGCAAGAATGATGGCCTTGATCTTTTCCGCAAGCGGCGTGGTCATGTCGGCCCCTTCACGCGGTCGCGGCAGTGGCGCGGCGGGCCCGCAGGATGGCCCACAGGCCGATCATCACCATCGGCACCGACAGCAGCATGCCCATTGTCAGCCAGCCGCCCAGAAGATAGCCCAGCTGCGCGTCCGGCTCGCGGAAGAACTCCACGAAGATGCGTGCCAGACCATAGCCGGTCACGAAGATGCCGCAGACCAGCCCCGGGGTTTTCAGTGCGTGGCGGTAATAGATCATCACGGCAAGGACCGTCAGCAGCACGAGGCCTTCGAGCGCAGCCTCGTACAGCTGGCTCGGGTGACGGGCGAAAGGGCCACCTGTCGGAAAGACGACGGCCCAAGGCGCAGACGATAACCGGCCCCACAATTCGGCATTGATGAAATTGGCGACACGGCCGAAGAACAGGCCGATCGGCACGACGGCGGCGACGATATCGAACAGGCTCCAGACGGCAATCCTGTTGCGCTTGGCAAACAGGATCATGGCAATCATCGTGCCGATCAGGCCGCCATGGAAGGACATGCCGCCATTCCAGATTTCCAAGGCCCGGATCGGGTTGGCAATCACGCTTTGCAGGTCGTAGAACAGGATATAGCCGATGCGCCCGCCGCCGACGATACCGGCTGCAACCCAGAGCAGGAAGTCATCGAGCTGCGCTTCGGTGACGGCCTGCGACCCGTTACGCCACAATGCGGTGTTGCGTGCCAGTCTGCGGGCATATTGCCAGCCGATCAGGATGCCCGCCACGTAAGCCAGGCCATACCAGTGGATCTGCAGCGGGCCAATGGAAACGAGCACCGGATCGATTTCCGGAAAGGGCATGATCGAGAAGAGTGTCGCTATTGTTTCCAAGGTCTTGCTTCATTTCCACTGGTTGTTTGCCGGAACATGGCCTTGCGGCAAGGCAGGGTCAAGGCGAGCCGCGTTCACGAAAGGCTGACATCACCGGTATTTTTCCTTGCATCGGTCCGCATGTGCTCCTACCTCCTCTTCAAGCCCGCATGGTGGGCGATGGACGCCAAACACCGGAGACCGAGACGATGAGCACAGGCGCAAACCGCATTCTGGATGATTTTGCCAAGCTGATGACGGACGCTGCGGGTGCGGCCCAGGGCGTGCGCAAGGAAATGGAAACCGTTTTTCGCGCTCAGGGCGAACGGCTGCTGAATTCCATGGATATCGTCAAGCGCGAGGAGTTCGAAGCCGTGCGCGAAATGGTTCTGAAGGCGCGCGACGAAAACGACGCGCTTCTGGCCCGCATCGCAGCCCTTGAGGCGCGGCTCGCCGATACCGGCAAGTAAGCAGAATCAACGCGGTGGCCCCCACTGGGCCACCGCGGCTGATCGATATTTGGGGCAGGTGTCCCGGGACGGTACAAGGGCGCTCTTTTTCAGGGGCGCCCGGGCGGCATTTTTCATAAATCTTTCACCCTGTGGACACTGCCGAAAAACGCTTATGGCAGAGTCGTTTAAGAACGGGTGCTGAATCAATTTAAGAGAGCCTATCCACAACCACCGGCGCTATTTTTCACCCGGGGGGCTTTCATGCGGACTCCGGCATTATACACTGATTTTAAATGATGATTCGAAACGGATCACGCAAGCTCCGGGCAGGGTATGTCAGCCAGGATGGTCGTGTTTCCGGTAATCATAAGTGTTTGTTTCTGGTGTTTGAGTTTGCAGCCTTGTGTGTGAACACGATGATGCATGTCTGCACCAGGACTTTTGGGGTGATGCATGAGCCTGATGGAACTGGAACTTGAGCGCCAATCGAACCCGGTCGATATGATCGAGTTCGTCGCGGCCAATAATGATTGGTCCTTCGAGCGCTCCGGCGAGGACGAAATCGCCATGACAGTGGAAGGGAAGTGGACCGATTACCACGTCTCCTTCTCCTGGATGGAAGAGTTCGAGGCGCTGCATCTTGCTTGCGCCTTCGACATCAAGGTTCCCGAAAGCCGCGTCAACGAAGTGATCCGGCTGCTCTCCCATATCAACGGTCAGGTGCTGATGGGTCATTTCGATCTCTGGCGCCAGGAAGACGTGGTGATCTTCCGCCAGTCGCTGCTGCTTGCAGGTGGCGCCGAGCCGACCAACCAGCAGGTCGAAGTTCTGCTGTCGAGCGCGCTTGAAGCGTGCGAATCCTATTTCCAGGCCTTCCAGTTCGTCGTCTGGTCGGGGGTCGATGCACAGACCGCCGTCGAGGCCGTGATGTTCGAAACCGTCGGAGAGGCATGACGATGGCTGTGCGTGCGTCGGGTCCGATCGTTCTCATCGGTGCAGGCAATATGGGCGGCGCGATGCTCGCCGGCTGGCTGAAGAGCGGCATCTCCGGTGCCGATCTGCTGGTGATCGATCCCGGTCCGCCGCCTGCCATGGCCAAGCTGATCGCCGACAACGGCGCGCGCCACGCAACTTCCGCGCCTGCGGACCTCAAGGCCGGCGTTCTGTTCCTCGCGGTCAAACCGCAGATGATGGGCACCGTGCTGCCGCCGCTGAAAGGGCTTGTTGGCCCTGAAACGGTAGTGGTTTCCGTTGCCGCCGGTACGACGCTGTCCTTCATGCAATCGCATCTCGGCGATGCCGCCATGGTGCGGGCGATGCCGAATACGCCGGCGATGATCGGCCGTGGTGTTACCGGCGCCTTTGCCAATGGTGCAGTATCAGCGGCTCAGCGGGACCTCGTTCACAACCTGTTGAAAGTGTCGGGCCCGGTCGAATGGGTCGAAACCGAAGCCGATATCGATGCCGTTACCGCCGTCTCGGGCAGCGGCCCGGCCTATGTATTCTATCTCGTCGAGTGCATGGCGGAGGCTGGCCGCAAGGCCGGTCTTCAGGCGGACCTTGCCATGCGGCTCGCACGGGAAACCGTCGCGGGGGCTGGTGAGCTTTTGCACCAGTCCCCCGACGACGCCTCAAAACTTCGCCAGAACGTGACGTCTCCGGGCGGCACCACGGCGGCGGCGCTCAACATTCTCATGGCCGATGATGGCATGCAGCCTCTGTTCGACAGAGCGATTGCCGCAGCCCGCAAGCGGGCGGAAGAACTGGCCGGTTAATTCAGGACTTTTTCCATGACCGAGACCATCGCTTATGCCGATTTCGAGCGTGTCGATATTCGCACCGGCACGATCGTCGAGGCATCGCCTTTTCCGGAGGCGCGCAAGCCGGCCATCAAGATCGTCATCGATTTCGGCCCGGAGATCGGACTCAAGAAATCTTCGGCGCAGATCACCGCCCACTACACGCCGGAAAGCCTCGTCGGCCGCCAGGTGCTCGGCGTCGTCAATTTTCCGCCGCGCCAGATCGGCCCGTTTCGCTCTGAAGTCCTGACATTGGGCTTCGAAGATAAGGCCGGCGCGATCGTGCTTGCCGCCACCGACAAGCCGGTGCCGAACGGCAAACGGCTGCTGTAGAAAATTTCTTCCAGGGATATTGCTGATGAACCTCTGTGCCGTTCGAGACTTCGTCCGTGTCACCTGCCTGCGCGATGCGGCCCTGGTCGCGGGCAACTGGTCGGCCTCGCATGTCGTTTCGCTGCTCGATCCGGAACTGGCCGAAGAGCACGTTCCGCGCATTACCAATGCGAAGCATCATGTGGTGCGGCTGCGCGATCAGGAAAATGCGCTGGCGACTGGTCATTTTCCGGATGCGGTCACGGCGTTCTTCGATGCCGTTCTTCCTGCCATCGAACGGGAGGACAGCCGCATCCTGGTGCATTGCCATGCGGGCGTCAGCCGCTCCACCGCCTTTGCCTACGGAATCCTTGCTCACCGCTTTGGCGCTGGCCGCGAGGAGGAGGCTTTTGCGGCGCTGCTGTCGATCGTCAACAAGCCATGGCCAAACCGCCGCATCATCGAGATTTTCGACGCGCACTGGCAAAGGGAAGGGCGGCTTCTCGCCCCGCTCGACGTCATGCGGTCAAAACACCCGAAACGCATCGACGCCTGGCACCGCTTCAACCAACGGCGCGGAATGATCGGCACCTATTCGCGGTGAAAAATTGCCCGCCGCAAATTGATCCACGATGGATTTGACAAGCCATACTCTGTCCATACAATAGTGCGATGGCAAGATTTCTTTGGAGCATCGATAAAAACCGTGCCCTGAAGAAGCATTCGGATCGGCATGTCTGTTTCGAAGATATTGTTGCCGCGATCGATGCCGGTGGCTTGTGGATGACGTAGAGCATCCGAATGCCGAAAAATACCCGAATCAACGAATGCTCGTCGTGTTGTTCTCGGGGTATGTGTATGCGGTTCCCTATGTGCAGGATGCGGATGGTAACCTATTCCTGAAAACCGCGTTTCCAAGCCGACGGCTTAGGCAGGTTTATGTGCCGGAAGAAGATGATGTCGAAAAGGCCTGAAATCGGTGTTTATCTCGACGACGAAGAAGCGTCGCTGATCGAGGCACTTGAAAACGGTGCCACGCCCTTGGGCAGTGTGCTGACAGCAGAACGCCGTGCCGAGTTGGAAGCAATGGCGCGGACGACATTCAGCGAGGATCGTGAAAAGATTTCCTTACGCGTCCCGCGGTCCGACCTGGCGCGCCTGAAGTCGCGCGCGCTTCAGGAAGGTATCCCGTATCAAACCCTGATCAATTCCATTATTCACAAATACGTTTCGAGCTGATCAGGCCGGCACCTATTCGCGGTGATCATACGGGAACCCGGACCACGGCTCTCAATCCACCCATCGGGCTATCCGACAGCGTGACATTGCCGCCATGGCTTCTGGCGATGTCCAGCGCAATGGCAAGGCCGAGGCCCGTTCCTGAACTGTCGAGATTGCGGGCCTCGTCGAGCCGGAAGAATGGTTTGAAGACGTCTTCGCGTGATCGTTCGGGGATGCCGGGACCGTCGTCGTCGACGGTGATGGTCAGCCATTTGCTGCTGTGCTTGGCATCGATATGGACGGTGCTGGCGTAGCGGTAGGCGTTGGATGCCAGATTGGCAACCAGCCGGGTGAAGGCGTTGGGACGGACGCGAATATTGTCGTCGCCTTCCACCGAGGTCGTGACCGCCTTTTCATGCAGTTCGCCCTCGAGCGTCAGCCGGTTCATGAGGTCGCTGAGTTTCAATTGCCCGACATCCTCCTCCGCTTCGCCGCGCGCGAAAGCGAGGTAGCCTTCCAGCATGCTCTGCATATCCTCGACATCCTGGTTGAGGTTGTCGAGATCGGCGCTGTCGCCGGCAAGGGCCAGTTGCAGCTTGAACCGGGTGAGAATGGTTCTGAGGTCGTGGCTGACGCCGGTCAGCATTGCCGTGCGCTGCTCGATCTGCCGCTCGATACGCTCGCGCATCTGGATGAAGGCGAGGCCGGCCCGGCGGATTTCTTCGGCGCCGCGCGGAGAAAAATCGTCGATCTTCTGGCCCTTGCCAAAACTCTCCGCCGCTTTGGCGAGCGCCAGGATCGGCCGGATCTGGCCGCGCAGGAACAGGATGGCAATGGTCAAAAGCACCAGCGAGGCGCCGACCATCCAGACGATGAAGATATGGGTGTTGGACGCATAGGCCTGGCTGCGGCGCGCATAGACACGCAGGATACGCTTGTCGTCGAGCTTGATGCGGACTTCGACGAGGTCCGAATTGCCCACCGTATCGATCCAGAACGGCTTGCGGATCTGGTCGGAAATCTCCTCGCTGAGGATCTGATCGAGAATTTCGAAGAAGGGTTTTGGACGGGGCGCCGGCAATTCGCCATCCGGCTCGATCGAGATACGCAGGTTGAGCCGGTCGCGAGCGATCTGGATGACATCGGCATAGTCGCTAGCCGGCATTTTATCGATCAGGTCGATGACGGCGGCGATATCGCCGGTCACCGCGGCAGACAGCCTTTGGGTCACCAACTGCCAATGCCGCTCCATGAAGACGAAGGCAACGACAGACTGCAGCAGAACCATCGGGATGATGACGATCAGCAGGGAGCGGGCATAGAGCCCTATCGGCAATCGCCGGCGCAGCCAGCGCATGGAGCGCTTCCAGGTGCTATCACCGGTTTGCGCGCGGGAGCGCCGCAGGATGTCAAAGCTCGCCATGGATACCCAGCCGGATGCTCATAGGATTAGTCCACGCTCAGCCGGTAGCCGATGCCGCGGACCGTCTGCAGCCAGACGGGATTGGACGGGTCATCCTCGATCTTGCGGCGCAGGCGGTTGATCTGCACGTCAATAGTGCGTTCACCGACTTCCGACTCGTCGCTGACCAGCTCATGGCGCGGGATGGTCTCGCCGGCGCGCTGCGAAAACAGCATCATGATCTCCTGCTCGCGATCGGTCAGCCGGATATGGTCGGCGCCGCGTCGCAGTTCCTTGCGCACCACCGAGAAGGTGAAGGGACCGAAGATGACCTGTTCGACCTTGGGCGCCTTTGCCGGTGCATTGCGCCGCAAAATATTATTGATGCGCAGCACCAGTTCGCGCGGATCGAACGGTTTGGGCAGGTAATCGTCGGCGCCGGCCTCCAGGCCCTCGATGCGCGCATTGGATTCGGCGAGCGCCGTCAGCATGATCACCGGCACGGTCTTGATCTTGCGCAGGCTCTGGGTCAGCGAAATCCCTGTCTCGCCGGGCATCATCACATCGACGATCAACAGGTCGTAGTCGATGCCTTCGAGCTTGCGGCGCGCCTGGTCGGCATCCGCGGCCGTGGTGACGCGAAATCCCTTCTCCATCAGATAGCGGTTGAGAAGATCACGGATCCGGCGGTCGTCATCCACGACCAGCAGATGGGCGGCATCGTCGTCGATCCTGATCGTCTTTGTCATCTGTCGTGGGCCCTGTCATCTGGTATAGGCCGGCTGTGGCTGCCGGGCGTCAATTTTCATCGGCATTTTTCATGCCGGCCAGGAAGCGTTTGACCAGTTCGCGTGCGCCGGGACCGGTTTTTTCCATGGCCTCGGCGATGCGCCGCGATTGTGGCTCGGCCAAGGCTCTTGCGAACGTCTTGCCTTCCTTCGTTGTATAGAGCTTGCGCTGCCTGCGATCCTCCGGCCCGGCGACTTGATGAATATACCCTGAATCGATGAGCTGTTTCAAAACACGGGCGAGGCTTTGCTTGGTGATCCGCAGCGTCTCGAGCAGGTCGGCAACCGTCATGCCAGGTTCGCGATCGACGAAGTGCAGGACACGGTGGTGCGCGCGCCCGAAGCCTCGCTTTTCGAGAATTACATCGGGGTCGGAGGTGAAATCCCGATAGGCAAAGAAGAACAGCTCGATAATCTCGAAATCGACCGCTTCGATCGTGTCTGTCCCGGCTGCGGACGTTTCGGTGTCGGTTTTCTGGTTCGGCTGTCCTGCCACGCAGTCGTTTCCTTTCAATTACAATGCACTTTACGAAACATTCGGAAAAATATGTCAGTCATATTGACATATTTTTTCGTCATTGTTAAGCCTTTGACCGCAGAAGGGCGAACTCCCGGCGTTTGCTTGTCCGTGAAGATAGGCCGCGCCGCGCCGATCGCCAATCCAAATTCATCATAGCGGATTTCCCTGGCTGGCGTTTGCCGATAAATGGAATCAGGGAAGACAATCAACACAAGAATGGCGCGTGGACGCCAAGGGATGAGACGATGGCATCAGTTCCTTTTGATCAGTTGGACGGGCAAATCTGGTTCAACGGTGAGTTCGTCGACTGGAAGGATGCCAAGATCCATGTGCTGACCCATGGGCTTCATTACGCCAGCGCCGTGTTCGAAGGCGAGCGCGCCTATGGTGGCCGCATCTTCAAGCTCACCGAGCACAACAAGCGCCTGCACAAGTCGGCTGAAATTCTCGGGTTCACGATACCCTATTCGGTCGAGGAACTGGATGTGGCGACGGTTGAACTCCTGAAGCGCCAGGGCTTCTCCGAGGCCTATGCCCGTCCGATCGCCTGGCGTGGGTCGGAAATGATGGGCGTTTCGGCCCAGAGCAACCGCATCAACGTTGCCATCGCCATCTGGCAGTGGGGCAGCTATTTCAATCCGGCCGAAAAGCTGAAGGGCATCCGCCTCGACATCGCCGAATATCGCCGCCCTGATCCGAAGACCGCACCCTGCGCCTCCAAGGCCGCCGGCCTCTACATGATCTGCACGATTTCCAAGCATGCCGCGGAAGCCAAGGGCTACGCCGATGCGATGATGCTCGATTATCGCGGACAAGTGGCAGAGGCGACCGGCGCCAACATCTTCTTCGTCAAGGACGGCGTCATTCATACGCCGGTTCCGGACTGCTTCCTCAACGGCATCACCCGCCAGACGGTCATCGAGCTTGCCAAGCGCCGTGGCTATCAGGTGGTCGAACGGGTGATCATGCCGGAAGAGCTTGCCGATTTCTCGGAATGCTTCCTCACCGGATCTGCAGCCGAGGTGACGCCGGTCTCCGAGATCGGCCCCTATACGTTCAAGCCGGCGACGATTTCCGAGACGTTGATGAACGACTACATGAAGGAAGTCTATCCGGTCGCTGCCGCCGCAGAATAATCGGCGGCTCCGATGCGCATTAAGAAAAGGCGGCCGATGAGCCGCCTTTTTTGTTGCTGAGATTTGGTTCGTTGACGCGATCGGGTACGGATCGCAATCCGCGTGTCAGGCTCGGCTTTTGCCCATGACCAAGCCGGCAAGCCCGGTCAGGACACCACCGCCGACAAGTCCGCCGATGGCTTGGGTGATCAGCCCGGCGGCCGCAGCTTCGCCACCCAGCATCTGGACGAGAAACCCGCCGCCAAGGCCGCCGATCGCACCGACGATGGTCCGTACGACGACGCTGAGTGCCTGTTGCTTGAGAACGGCGCCGGCCGCGTTTCCACCCGCTGCGCCGGCAATCAATTGCGTAATGATAGGCAGTAGTGCTTCCATTGCTTGCTGCTCCCGTGTCCGCCAGCGGCGTCCGGCCCCCCGGACTCACCTGGCACGCCGTCGATCCGGCATGTGCAGGTTGAGGCGAAAATTCGCACGAGTCAATTTCGCAACTGCGAAAAGAGATTTTTGCCGAGAGTCGCCTTCAGGTGGAGAGCCTGTGCATCCGTTCTCCTGGGAATAGGATGGTGAGGCGGACGCGTGTTTTGCCCAGGCACCGGCGACAGATTTCCCAGTTGCCGAATTTCCCGCGCGATCCGTTTCCAGTGAAGCAGGCGGGTCTGTCGGACGAGGCTTTGTCCATTCCGCTGTTCCCATTGGAACTGCGCATATCTCCAAATTACAAAATATTGAAATCGTTCCGCTTTATCGGAACTTTTGGGAAATCCCGGTGTTTACACGCCACAAGAGAGGGTACGAACATGCAGCCGACCGTTTCCGAAGACCACTATTCGACCGCGCGCCAGCTGCGCCCGGTCGTCGTCACCGTCATTGCCGCCAAGCTCGCGGTTTTCGCGCTGTTGATGACGACGATCAATTTTCAGGCGCCGCTGCCGGTAGCCGTCGAACTGGCGGACATACGCTAAGCGATTTCGCCTGCGTCAGCCGCGCCTGATTTCTCTCGCGATTACTCTGTGCTTTTGCACCTGTCTTTGCCGTTTTCATTGCAGCGCGTCCGTTCTATATGCTGTTCAACGAGTGAGACAGCGAGGCATAGCGGCATGTTACAGGCGGGCATTATCCCGGTTACCCATTTCCAACAGAATTGCACTGTTTTGTTCGATACCGAAACCAAGGAAGGCGTTGTCGTCGATCCGGGCGGCGATGTCGATCTGATCCTGCAGACCATCAAGGAAAACGGCATCACGGTGAAGGCGATCTGGCTGACCCACGGCCATATCGACCATGCCGGCGGTGCCAAGGAACTGAAGGACGCCCTGAACCTCGATATTATCGGCCCGCACAAGGACGATCTGCCCCTGCTTGAAAAGCTGGAGACACAGGCTGAAAAGTTCGGACTGGCGATGAAGGTCGAGAATGTGCTGCCGGACCGGTGGCTGGAGGATGGCGATACCGTGTCCTTCGGCGAGCATGTCTTCGAGGTTCTGCATTGCCCCGGCCATGCCCCTGGGCATGTCGTCTATTTTAACCGCGAACAGGGTTTTGCCCATGTCGGCGACGTGCTGTTTCGCGGCTCCATCGGCCGCACCGATCTGCCGGGCGGCAACCATCAGCAGCTTCTCGATTCTATCCGCGACAAGATCCTGCCGCTTGGCGATAGTGTCGGCTTCATCTGCGGTCACGGCCCGGGCGGTCAGATCGGCGAGGAGCGCCGGACCAATCCTTATCTGCGCGGCCTTTAAAGACAGGCATCGATCCTGTGCCGCGGGCCGGGACAACAAAAAAGGCACGTGCCGGTCAGCGCGTGCCTTTTCAGTGAAGTATTGCTTTTAGCCTCAGCCAGCCTGGCAGAAATAGTCCCGGCCGTCATAACCGCGGAACGTGCCGGACTGCGAATCGAACGAGCGGTAACGCTGCGAGCAATACCGGTACCAGCCGGGTGTCCAAGGCTCCAGTCCGCCGTAATTGCGAACGACCACCGGGCGTGGGCGGCGATAGACCGGACGGGGCTCATAATATTCGGGTTCCGGATCGATATAGACCCGTTCCTGATAACGCGGCTGGCTGGCAATTGCGCCGCCGATGATCACGCCGGTAGCCAGGCCAAGTGCGCCGAGCGCAACAGCGTCGCCGTTATTGTGGCGGCGATAGTCCCGGTCGTAGCCACCATGACGATAGCCGCGGCGGCCCCAGTCCTCAGCCTGTGCGGACGATACTGTCGGGATGACCGTCGCTGCGGTGGCGAGGGCAAGAACGGCAGCTTTGATAACCTTGTTCATTGATTCGATCCTGTTTTCGGCCGGACACTTCAGTCCTTGATGCTGAAGCCAGATTACTATGGCGAAACTGAACGCAGGCTGAATAAAAAAACCCGGCTACGAGGCCGGGCTTCAACGTCGATCTGTTGCACGAAACCCGGCTGTTTAGCCCGAAACCTGCAGGTTGACCGCCTTCGGGCCTTTGCCGCGGCGATCCGGTTCGGTGTCGAAGCTGACCTTCTGGTTCTCCGATAGTCCGTTCAGGCCCGAAGCCTGTACTGCGGAAATATGCACGAAGATGTCTGCCCCACCATTATCCGGCTTGATGAAACCAAAGCCCTTGTCGGTGTTGAAGAATTTAACAATGCCAGTCTCGGCCATACGTCAGGTCCTTTTTCCTCTGCCCGGATGCGGCGGGCAGCATTACAATGTTTTGCCCCGAAGGGCGCGCGGCAGGCAGTTCTCGACTATGAGGAAAGGGTCCTGTTATTGCAGCCAGTCATCGAAAAACTCCGTTTTTGCCCAACTGCCCGGAATATTGTGCGTGTCCGGCGCGCGTGAATATAAAGGTCTTCCCGTGTTCGCAAATTGCCCGAACACAGTAAGCTTGCTGTGTTTATTTTAAATTGGCAAGCAAAAGTTTTTTGAAACAAGTGTGCCGTTTTGGTTTGTTTAAAAAGCAATCAACTGCCGAAAAATGTGGTTCTCCTGATGATATACTGTAAATAACTGAAAATATTAGAATTTTTATGTAGATGCACGTTTTTGAGCCATTTGCGGCCGAGAGTGTCGCAGCCGGCCAAGGTAACGCAGGCTGCTCCATTGCGGATTTTGAATATTAACCGTTTGATAAAACTTGGTACGTGTCGGCATCCTAATGCAATACGCCCGAAGGCGAGAACGCTGTGCCCATACTACTGGCGCAGTATCAGGCGCCGGCGGCGATGCGCTTGGATTTCGTCAATTCGGGCACGATCTCGGCAATCAGCATGGCGGCAAAGATCGTCGCGCACCCGATATAGCCCACCATGGTAATGGTTTCGCCCAGAAGCAGAACGCCGAGCAGGGCTGCAAACAACGCTTCCCTCGACAGGAAGATCGCTGCCTGCGGCGCGGTCGTGTAGCGCTGGCCGACCACCTGGCAGATGAAGCCGATACCGCTGGAAAAGAGGCCGGCATAGAGGATTTCGGGTAGTGCGTTGGTGATCGCGGTCATATCGAGCGGCTCGAACATCGCCCCGGCCAGGCAGCCGAGAACGGCACAGACGGCAAATTGCACCACGCAGAGCAGCATCGGCCGGCCGGTACTGCCGACGAAAATGCCGACCAGCATCACCTGAAGCGCCCAGAAGGCAGCGCAGATGATCGTCAGAAAATCGCCGTTGTTCAAACCGGAAAGCGTACCGCCGCTGAGAAGGAAGATGCCCAACAGCGCCAATCCGGCCGCCGGCCAGATGACCCAATGCGGCTTGCGGCGCAGGAACACGACCGTCAGGATCGGCACGAACACGACGTAAAGACCTGTCAGGAAGCCGGAATTGGTGACGCTGGTGGTCATGAGACCAAGCTGCTGCGTCATCGCGCCGGCAAACAGCGCCAGCCCGATCCAGAGAAAATTGCGGATGCTTGATTTGGGCATCGGCACTTCCGCCTTGCGATGCTCCCACAACGCCAAGGGTGCCGCGACCGCTGTTGCAATGGCAAACCGAAGACCGATGAACCACATCGGACCGATCGAATCCATCGCCGTCGATTGGGCGACGAAACCGGCTCCCCAGATGGCGCCGGATAGAAGCAGGAAGAGATTGGCCTGGATGCGGGTCACGGTGCTGGTCCTGATGTCTTGGCACGAGGGCCACGCATCGGAACGATTTCAGGGCAGCGGTGCGGTGGATCCTATGTGCACCTGAGCTAACACTTGCATCGATTTTCGGCAAGCGGAGACCTGCCGCAAAAAGGGTGGGCCATCAGCTCCGGTTGCCCGGCGCGGAAACCCGCAGCAGCGCCCCGCCGTCTCCATCGGTGAGCATCAGAATCGACCCGTCGGGTGCGACCTTGACGTCGCGGATCCGTCCGAACTCACCTTCAAACAGGCGCTCCTCCGCAACAACCGCGCCGCTTTCATCCCGCTCCAGCCGTGCCAGCAACTCCGATTTCAGCGCCGTGACCAACAGGTTTCCATTCCATTGTGGAAACATCGCGCCGCGATAGACGTCGATGGCGCCGGGGGCGATCGATGGATCCCAATAGTGGAGGGGCTGTTCGTAGCCGTCAGCGGCCTGTCCGACGCCGATTTTCACGCCGGAGTAATCCTTGCCGAAGGTGATGACGGGCCAGCCATAGTTCTTGCCTGGTGCCGGCATGTTGATCTCGTCGCCGCCGCGCGCGCCGTGTTCGACGGTCAGCAGCTGGCCATTGGCCGGATCGGTGGTGATTCCCTGCGGGTTGCGGTGGCCTTTCGACCAGAGCTCTGCAAGTCCGGCCTTGCCATCCTTGTAGGGGTTATCCGCGGGAACGCTGCCATCCGGCTGAATATGCAGAATGGCGCCGGCATGGTCGCGCATGTCCTGCGCCCGGTCGCCTTCGCCGCGATCGCCGATGCCGAAGAACAGGCTGCCATCGGCGGCAACCGCGATCCGCGATCCGAAGTGCTGGCCCTTGCCGGTGAACCTGTTCATCCGGAACAGTTCCTGCACCTGCGTCAGGCTTTTCCCGTCCTTGGAAAGCACCGCGCGAACGATCGCCGTTCCGTAGCCACTGCCGTCTGCGGCGGCCAAGGCGAGAAACAGCGTGCGGTTGGTGGAAAATCCGGGATCGAGCGCAACATCCAAAAGCCCGCCCTGTCCCTGCCGGGCCACCTCCGGCACGCCGCTGATCGGCGCGGATGCCTTGCCGCCACTGATGATGCGAAGCGTGCCGCCAAGTTCGGTGACGATGTAAGCGCCGTCCGGCAGCACTTCGACGGACCATGGATTGTCGAGACCGGATGCGATCGTGTCGATCTGAACGGCGGCTTTTTCGGTCGTGAACTGCTTTGCATCCCCGGCAAGGGCAGGGGCCGCAGTCAGAGCCGATACCAATCCGGCGGATTTCAACAGGCTTGCAAATGTCATGGCCATCTCATTCTCCCAACGCATCCTTGTTGAAGCTGGGTTTTGAGGCGGGCGTATCAAGGTCGAGAGCGTGCTTTTGCGATCAAAAGGATTTGACCGTGAGTTTACCGGGGCTACCTTGCGCGGCGAGCGTCGATGGGCCTGCATCTTCAACGAGTTCGGCATTGACGATATAGCGAAGGGGGCCTTGCTCTGTGGCATCGAACGGCCAGCAGGTGGCGAGCGCCAGATTGCGGCCGGGCGCATCGGCATTGATGCCGCTCTCGTCCCAGCGGGCGATGCGGCTGGTGCCGGCACGGAAGGTGAGGTTGGCTCCATCCCTGCGGGTAATGACCAGAAGGTCGCCCTGCTTGACGTCTTTCAGCCAGCGGAAATGCGTGTCGCGATGGGCGGCGATGACCGATGTGCCAATTTCCCCCGGCGCCGGTGTATTGGCCAGGCGGGCCGGGCCGAAGGCCAGAGCCTCGCCGCTGGCGCCGGAAAGCACGACCGCGGTTTTGCCGATCCGAAGGGCGGTGATTTCCGCCTCGGTGGTAAAATCGGCCCAGGGCCAGGGCTTGGCATTGGTTTCGCCCTGTAGCTGCGCCTCGAAGCTGCGCTTCAGAAGAACCTGGGAAAACTCCGCCTTGGCCTTCATGTAAAAGCCTTTGCCGACCAGCATCAGGCCGGCGAGCGCGATCAGCAGGATGCCAGCCAGAACCACCGTCTCCAGCGCGTTGAGGCGCGCCAGAAAACCGGCGCGCCCTTCCTTGTTTTGTCCTTGCTCCAGGATCGCATCGTCGCCAGGCTTATCGGACACGGTCACGCGCCTCCGAAACCAGGCCACGCAGCTGCCAGCGCCAGAGGCTGAAGGTTGTTGCTGCCATCAGGGCAAAGGCAAGCAGCATCAGGCCGATCAGGATATGCCGGTCGGCGAGCGTCGCCGTCTGCGGCAGGTCCACCTGCTTGCCGGCATCGGCAATCATGCTGGCGGCACGCGCCGTCGGGGCTGCTGCCATCCGGTCGGCAACCACCATTGCCTGCTGCTCGCTTTGTTCCAGCGATGCCTTGCGTTGCCCTTCCGGAATGGCCTGCTGTGGCTTTTCGCCAAACACCTTCTCGAAATCCCAGCCCTCGGGCAGGTTGAGCGGCAAGTCGGTGCTTACGACAGGCTCGTTGACAGGACGGGACGGCGTCACATCGACGGCCACCAGACTGGTGACGCGGGAGACGAGGTGGTTGGCCAGCGCCACCGTCTCGATTTGCTTGTCGAGGGCGGCGGCATCGTTCACCGCATAGGCGTTGGCTTCCAGATCGTCGATCTTGCGGCGCGCCCAGAGCTTGGCAATGCCCTTGCCTTCAGACGCCTTGGCAACATCCATTTCGATGCGCCAGGGCTGGTTGCCGGTCTTGCTGATCTGCAGCTTGCCGGCGGGTGTTGCGCCATCCAGTTCCGCCGTCAGCACCACCGGCTCGCCGCGATAGAGGTCCGGCATCGGGTTCGGGGTGATATCCTGCGCATTGGCCCCATCGAAGCTGACGGCGATGTCGGTCATCACAGGATTTTCGAGCTTGGCGAACAGCTCACCCATGCGGGCTGCGACCTGGTCTTCCGAGCCGATCAGCGTGAAGGTGCCACGGCCGAGTTCTGCGGCCTTGGTCATGAAATGCGTGTTGGGCGCCGAGCCGATGCCGACGGTGAAGACGCGGGCATCGCCACGGTTCTTCGAAATCTCCTCGAACAGCTGCGCCTCGTTGCCGATCGCGCCATCGGTAAGGAACACCACCTGCCGCAGGGCGCCGGGCTCGACTGGCCCCTGGGTGCGAAGGGCCGCTTCCAGCGCCGGCAGCATTTCGGTGCCGCCATCGGCGGTCAGGCCGCGAACGAAGGCGATGGCATTCTCGCGCTTGTCCGGCGTTGCCTGGACGAGCGAGGGGAAATGCACCTCCATCGTGTCGTCGAAGCGGACGACGTTGAACTTGTCTTCCGGCCGCAGTTTCGAGATCGCCAGTGCCAGGCTGTCACGCGCCTGCTCGATCGATGGCCCGGCCATCGATCCGGAATTGTCGATGACGAAGACGACTTCACGTTTCGCTGGGGTTTCCGTTGCAGCGGATGCGGTGGGAGGCGTGACGAAACCGAGCAGATAGGTCTTGCCGTTCTGCGTTTCGCGGAACAGGCCCGCATTCGGCGTCTTGCCGGCGATGGCATTCCAGCTCAGTTCGAAATCCTTGTCGGCCGGTACGCTGCCGCCCTTCAGCGAAATCTTGCGGGCCATGTCATCGACCGTCTGCATCTCGGTCTGATGGAAAGGCGAGGTGACAGTGCCGAGCGGGAAGCCGGCATTGAGATTGACCGTCAATGTCACCGGATTGATCCTGGCATTTTCAGCGGGATCAAGCACAGGGGCCGTGATCTTGTCGCGGTCGGGAACCGGATCATTGACGGCATAGCCGGACTTCGGATCGAGATCGACCGTCTGGACGATCGGATCGGGATTGTAGCGCGGCGCCACCACCATCGGAAACCTCAGCGAGAATTTGCCGCCCGACTGGTGGACGCTGCTCTGGTACTCGATCTGCACGACGATGGTTTCGCCGGGACCGATATTGGCCACCTGGTTGGTAAAGATGTTGGGGCGCTGTTGCTCAAGAAGGGCGGTCTTCTTGCCTTCGGCCTTGGCTTCCTCGTAGACCCTGCGGGCCTCTTCGCGGGCTTTGATCTCACCCTCGATGAAGCGGTCGCCGATCTGCATTTTCAGCGTATCGACGGCGGAACTTTCCGGCAGCGGAAAGACATAGGTGCCCTCGACCCAGCCCTTGCTCGGGTTCTCAAAGCGCTGGGTGACGCGGGTGCGGACGATCGGGCCGTTGACGTCGATGACGACGTCGGTCGCAAGCCTCGGCGCCTCGACGAAGGATCCGGGCTCCTTCGACGGGAAGAGCAGGGCGCCGGTGCCCATGTCGTTGGGGCGGACATAGCCGGCAAAACGCTGCGGCTTGCTTTCGTTCGTCTCAGCCATCGCATGCGAGAAGAAGCCCATGGCAAACAGCAGGGCGAGTGTGACGGCAACCAGCATCGCCACGATCAGATACTCGATTTGCCGCCCGCTGATGCGGCTCGGCGGCTTGGCGGTGTTTTCGGTGTTCAGAAGCATTGCAGGCCCCCTCGGCGCAGATGGATTCGTCTGCCTTCAGAAAAGACTTCGAAATCGGCTGCACAAGGACGGAATTGCGGCAGGCCAAGGCATTTGTTGTGACCAAATCAAGGCTTTGCGGAAATCCGCCAAAGCGTTTGTTTTTGATGAATAAATCACGGTGGAAAAACGTTCTTGCCCTCATGTCCCGACTGATGGTGGAGGCTGGCATTTCTGCTTAGCCGGGTTCAAAAAGCAGAGTCGTTTCAGTCTTCTGCGCGGCAGAGCCGACAAACTGATTCATCTGAACCGGTGATGTCACCGATGAAACATTGTCATGGTTACGCATTTTGCAGGTTTTCTCGGCTCTTTGCGCTTGAAACCGGGGCGGTCTTTCGACATACACCTAACCGCTATGGAGCCCGGCAGAGCCGCTCCATTGGCCGCATGCTGTTTCAACCTGATCAGGACAAACATATCATGGCCTTTCTTGCCGACGCCCTTTCCCGTGTAAAGCCATCCGCCACCATCGCCGTTTCCCAAAAAGCCCGGGAACTGAAAGCCAAGGGCCGCGATGTGATCGGGCTTGGCGCCGGAGAGCCGGATTTCGATACGCCTGATAATATCAAGAAGGCTGCGATCGACGCTATCAACCGCGGTGAGACGAAGTACACGCCGGTTTCCGGCATCCCCGAACTGCGCGAGGCGATCGCCAAGAAGTTCAAGCGCGAGAACAACCTCGATTATACCGCTGCCCAGACGATCGTCGGCACCGGCGGAAAGCAGATTCTTTTCAACGCCTTCATGGCGACGATGAATCCGGGCGATGAAGTCGTTATCCCGGCACCTTACTGGGTTTCCTATCCCGAGATGGTGTCGATCTGCGGCGGCACGCCGGTGTTCGTCGAAGCGACCCAGGCCAACAATTTCAAGCTGACCGCCGAAGACCTCGACAAGGCGATCACCGACAAGACCAAGTGGTTCATCTTCAACTCGCCGTCCAACCCGTCGGGCGCGGCCTATAGCCATGCCGAACTGAAGGCCCTGACCGACGTGCTCCTCAAGCACCCGCATGTCTGGGTCCTGACCGACGACATGTACGAGCACCTGACCTATGGCGACTTCAAGTTCGCCACGCCGGTCGAAGTCGAGCCGAAACTTTATGACCGGACGCTGACCATGAACGGCGTCTCCAAGGCCTATGCCATGACCGGCTGGCGCATCGGCTATGCGGCCGGGCCGCTGTCGCTGATCAAGGCGATGGACATGATCCAGGGCCAGCAGACCTCGGGCGCCTGCTCGATCGCGCAATGGGCGGCCGTCGAGGCGCTGAACGGCACGCAGGATTTCATTCCTGAGAACAAGAAGATCTTCGAAGGCCGCCGCGATCTGGTCGTGTCGATGCTCAACCAGGCCAAGGGCATCGAGTGCCCGTCGCCGGAAGGTGCGTTCTACGTCTATCCGTCCTGCAAGGGCCTGATCGGCAAGACTGCGCCGTCGGGCAAGGTCATCGAGACAGACGAGGACTTCGTCTCCGAACTGCTCGAATCCGAAGGCGTCGCCGTCGTCCACGGATCGGCCTTCGGTCTCGGTCCCAACTTCCGCATCTCCTACGCGACCTCGGAAGAACTGCTTGAGGAAGCCTGCAAGCGCATCCAGCGCTTCTGCGGCGCCTGCAAGTAAGCAGCTCTAACGAACGATAACGAGCCCGCCGGTAACGGCGGGTTTTTTCGTTGGGTTTTCAGCGGTAGTCATGGCCGAACACCAAATTCCCTCATTACCGCCCTTGTTGTAAAGCCCGGTAATGAGGGGAGGATTAGGATGACCGGGTGAAAGGTGGCAGAGGCGGAGAGGCTGTGCGCCTGCGCGCAAGCTGTTACAAACCAAGCAGATATTGCGAAATATACCCACACTCAGGAAGCTTTGCCTCAATCAGGTTTAACCTCCACGACCAATGGCTTTGCCCAAGTAGCGACATCTAGCCACCGGCCGGAAAATTGGGACTTCTAACACACCAAGCGGCTTCCGCTCCCGCCCAAATCCCGTTACACAACGGCCTATCGAGGAGCCCAGCCATGACCATTGCGCCGCATCACAGGATCTATACCTGTTTCTTCCTGTTTGCCGTGTCGCTCGGCGCGTTGCTGGCCCGCATGCCGGATCTGCAGGTGGCGCTTGGGGTCAATAAATCCGAGCTCGGGCTGACCCTCATCGGCATGGCGATCGGGGCGCTGATCTCGCTGACATTCTCCTCGCCGCTGATCGCCCATCTTGGCGCACGGACGACAGCGTTCATCACCATTCTCGGCACGGCCGCAGCGTTTGCGATCGTTCCCTGGGTTGGTGCTGCGCCGCTGGTGTTCTGCGTACTGTTTGTCGCCGGCCTGCTTGCCGGCGCGCTTGAGATCAATCTCAATGTCGAGATCGACCGGCTCGAAGCGCGGCTCGGGCGTGGCATCATGAACAGGGCGCACGGGTTTTGGAGCCTCGGGTTTTTCGTTACCGCGCTGATTGCGTCTGGCGTGCGCCAGGGGGAAATCTCCATGCAGTTCCATCTCGCCGTGACGTTCGCCGTCGTACTTGTCGTCGGCCTCTTTGCCATTTCGGGTATCCGCAACGCACCGGCGCGCCCCGTTTCGCATGAGGCCAAGGCCCCATTGTTCGCCGTGCCAACCCTTGGCCTGCTACCGCTCTGCATCATCGGCATCGCCGCCTTTCTCGTCGAAGGGGCGGGGATCGACTGGTCGGCGATCTATATGCGCGACGTCTTTGCCGTCGAGCCGTTCATCGGCGGTCTCGGGCTGACGCTGTTCACGTTCTTCATGGCGATCGCCCGGCTGTTCATCGATCCGGTCGTCGACCGGTTCGGCGCCCGCAACGTCGCCTCGGTCCTGCTCGTCCTGTCGGCCATCGGCCTGACAGCCGTCTGGCTTGCGCCGCATGCCTATATCGCGCTGTTCGGTTTTGCCCTGATGGGCGGCGGATGCAGCGCGGTCTATCCGCTGGCGGTCTCGGCCGCCGCCCAGCGCACCGACAGGGCCGCACAGGTCAATGTCGCAGCACTCGGGCAGGTGACGTTCATCGTCTTCTTTCTCGCGCCACCGCTGCTCGGTTTCATTGCCGAACATGCCGGTATCCGCACGTCCTATCTCGTCTGCCTGCCGTTGATCATCTATGCGCTGTTTTCGGTCAAGGCGCTGGCACCGCGGCGGGGATCGCAAGGGTTGACGCAGGCCCCAGCCGGCGGCGTGCCGTCCGATCATCTGCCGATGTAGGCCAAAAATCCCTCCACCAGCGCATCGAAAGTGGCGCGGCAACGCGGCGTGGTTTTCAGGTTTTCGTGCATGACGACAAAGGTTTCGAGCGGCAGCGTGAACTCTTGTTCGAACAGCCTGACGATATCCGGATCACGCGTGGCGAGCTGAACCTGACAGACGCCGATGCCGAAGCCGGCGCGGATGGCCGCCAGCTGGGCCAAGTTACTGTCGGCCCGGAAGGACGGACGCATCAGCTCGATCAGCGGCACGCGCTTGCGGATGGCCCGGACAAATGCGCTTTCGCGATCAAAGCCGATGGTGCGGTGCTGAAGCAGGTCTTCGAGCTTGTCCGGGGTCCCGTGTTTGTCGAGATAGCGCCGATGGGCGTGCAGTCCCAGCGGAATGCCGCCGATACGGCGGGTAATCAATGCGTCCTGTTGCGGCTCGACCATGCGCACGGCGATATCGGCTTCCTGGCGCAACAGGTCCTCGACGGCATCCGACAGCGACAGCTCGATGACGAGGTCCGGGTGACGGTCACTCAGCGCCGTCAGCATCGCCGGCAGTACCTCGATGCCGATCACTTCGCTGGCGCTGATCCGCACCGTGCCGCGCACGCCGCCGCCCTGTCCGGTCGCGGCCCGAAGCAGCGCGGCGGCATTCGCGGCCAGCTGCTCGGCATGGGGTTTAAGGTCGATCGCCGCTTCGGTCGGGATCAACCCCTGCGGAGAGCGGGTGAACAGCTGGAAGCCGATAATGGTTTCCAGCGCATCGATATGGCGGCCGATGGTCGGCTGCGTCAGCCCCAGCTCGCGGGCGGCGGCCGACAAGGAGCCTTCCTGCAACACGGTCAGGAAGGTCCGGTAGAAATCCCAGCTTGGCTCGTTTCTGTCCATCTATTTTTGTATATCAGCTAAATAGTTTTCGGCAATTCCGTTTAATTGGAAAGAGTTCAGGATGGTCTGCATCGAACAAGGAGATCAGACATGACTGAGCAGGGAAAACAGATCGCTCTCATCCTCGGCGCCACCGGCGGTATCGGCGGCGCGGTTGCCCGCAACTTGAAGACCCGTGGCTGGACGATCCGGGCGCTGCATCGCGATCCCGCCAAGGCGGCCGCGAAAAGCGAGCATTTCGATTGGGTGCAGGGCGATGCCATGCGGGCGGACGATGTGCTTGCCGCAGCAGATGGGGCAAGCCTGATCGTCCATGCCGTCAATCCGCCCGGATACCGCAACTGGGGTACGCTGGTCCTGCCGATGATCGACAACACGATCGCGGCGGCCAAGGCAACCGGCGCGACGGTGCTGCTACCCGGCACGATCTATAATTTCGGCCCCGACGCCTTCCCGCTGCTGCATGAAAAATCGCCGCAGAACCCGGTCACCGCCAAGGGAAAAATTCGCGCTGAAATGGAGCGCCGTCTGGAAACGGCGTCGCGGGAAGGCGTTCGCGTCATCATCGTCAGGGCAGGGGATTTCTTCGGCCCGGGCGCTGCCAACAGCTGGTTTTCGCAGGGCATGGTGACGCCGGGCAAGCCGGTAACCGCCGTGACGTATCCCGGCCGCAAGGGTACCGGTCACCAATGGGCCTACCTGCCGGATGTGGCCGAGACGATGGCGCGTCTTGTCGATCGCCGCGAAACCCTGGCACCATTCGCCGTCTTTCATATGCAAGGCTTCTGGGACGATGACGGTACGCGTCTCACCGCTGCGATCCGGCGCGCCAGCGGCAATCCGAACATGAAGGTCAAGTCCTTCCCGTGGTGGATGATGCGGTTCGCAGCACCGTTCGTGCCGTTGCTGAAAGAGCTGCGGGAGATGCGCTACATCTGGCAGCAGCCGTTGCGCATGCCCAATGACCGGCTGGTCGCCGCTATCGGTGCCGAACCCTGGACCCCGATCGACGAGGCGGTACGCGCCTCACTTGCCACCCTTGGCTGCCTGCCGCCGGAACTGGCGATGCCGCAAAGGGCTTTGCCGGCGCCCCGTCAGGGCGAGATGGGAGAGGTGACGGCATGAGCGCTTGCGCTGCACCCCGCCGGTCTTGCCGCGCGGGGGGCCGAGATGAAACGCCCTAGTTCTTGAAGACGATGCAGGCGCCGCCGGTCTTGCGGATTTGCGTACACACGGCGTCGGCGTCGGCCCGCGTCTGGCGGCCGATCCGGGCGGTATAGCGCAGCCGGTTGCCAAAAGCCCGGTTGCGCTCACGCTGGATCAGTGGCTTCTCCGCATTGAGCGGCGAGGGCATGCGGCTGACTGTTGTCAGAAACAGGCGCTGCGCCACGCTCTTTTGAAAATGTGCCGATAGCTGCGCCCCCCAGGGTGCCCAGGTGCCTTCCCCTTCGAACGCCACGTCCTTGAGGCGCCGCTTGTCGGCAAGGGCGGTGCAGGCATCGTAGAAGGATTTGTCCTTGTCGAGCCTGAGATCGAGCGCCGCCGGCGGATTGTCCTTCCATTCCTCGATCGGATGGGCGGTGATGGCCAGCACATAGGCGCGGGTTTCAGAGGGCAGATTGCCAGTCTCAAGAAAGCTACTCAGCCCGCCTTCACCGGCATTGTAGGCAGCAGCGGCAAAGCCGAGATTGCCGAAACGGTCACGCAGCACATCGAGATATTCCGCCGATTTTTCCAGAGCCTCCAGCGCGTCGAAACTGTTGGTGAGGCCGCGCAGTTTGGCGGTCGAGGGAATGAATTGCGCGATGCCTTCGGCCCCCTTGGGGCTGACCGCATCCGGACGGAACAGGCTTTCCTTCCAGATCAGCCGCGCGAAGAAATCCGGCGGCAGTGCATTGGTTTCGGCGAAATGACCAAGTGCCGTGCAGATGTCGCGGCTATAGCTGCGCGCCCGCACGCAGAGTGTCGCAGTCCTGGTATTGGCTGAGTAAACGCAAGGCGGTGCGCGCCATTCCGGCTGCGCAAGGGCGATCGTGTTGTCCGAAAACGTTCCCAGGAACAAGGCGGGGGCAAACAGCGCTGCCAACCATGCCGCTCGTCCGTGTCGCCGTCTTTTGTGTTTCATACGCTCAGGGGCCATCCGTCTCGACGGTCCTTGATAACACTGTTTCACCGAGATCGGGAGCCGCTTACGGTTTTTCCGGCAGGGTCAGCTGCATGAAGGTGAGGTCCAGCCAGCGGCCGAACTTGGTGCCGACTTCCTTCATCTGGCCGGTGATCTCGAAGCCGAGCTTTTCGTGCAGGCGGATGGAGGCCGCATTGTTGGCCTCGATGCCAGCCACCATCACATGCTTGCCGCAGGCCGCAGCACGCTCGATCAGGGCCTGCATCAGGAGCTTGCCGATACCGCCGCCGCGCTGGTTCTTCTCGACATAGACCGAATGCTCGACCGTATGGCGATAACCGTCGAAGGCGCGCCAGTCGCCGAAGGAGGCATAACCGGCAATCGTGCCGTCATCGGTCACCGCCACCAGCACCGGATAGCCGAGACGCTTGCGCTCGGTGAACCAAGCGGCGCGGTTTTCGAGATCGACCTGCGTGTCGTTCCAGATCGCCGTCGTGTTCAGCACGGCATCGTTGTAGATGTCGCGGATGGCGGGCAGGTCGGTCTCTTCGGCGTCGCGCAGGTGCATCAGGGGTCTCCAGCAGTTTGCCGAAGCTCTAAGCCGCGAGATCGGTGTTGTACAGCCGGTAAATCAAGGATCGGCGGAAACTGTTCAGGCACTCTTGTTCAATTCCGCAGCGGCGATTTCGGCAACATGAAGAGCCGGCGCCGGATCGCCGCCGTACTCGAGAAACCAGGCGGCGGAAAGGCCCGCATAGGCGATGATCCAGCGCAGCAGCCGATCGGGCGCAAGGCCGGATTCCTTTGCCACGATGGGAAGCTGGCGGCGCAGTCTTGCGGGGTCCTTCGTCCTCGGCAGGTCCGGATTGCAGAACAGGTTGGCATAATCGTAGCCACGCTCGCCAAACAAGCCCTTCGGGTCGATCGCCAGAAAGCCCCGGTCTTCGAAATCGAGAATATTGCCGTGATGGATATCGCCATGCAGCACGCCGACTTCGCGGGGTTCTGCAAGCAGCGCTTTTGCGGCAGTGTCTGCGGTGTTGAACGAACCGCCATGGGTCGAGGATGCCGCGTCCAGTGCGCGGAACCATATATCGAGGGGCATAAGCTCGGGATAGGGTTTTGCAGGCGGCCTGTGCAGGGTTCGAATGGTCCCGCAGATGATCCGGCTTGCCACGTCGTCTTCGCCGTTCATCGCCATGGTCAGCAACGAGCGCTGGCCTTCAGCCCGCTCAAGCAGGATCGCATCCCCCTCCTGCGCATAAATTTTGGCGGCACCTTCGCCGTCCCACCATTGAATCAGCAGGCCGCCGCGTGTTTCCTCGGTGACTGTCGCAATCTTCAGCATCGCTGGCAGACCGCGCCAAAGGACGGGGAGGAGGTGGCTGGAATGCGTGACGATCGGCGCGCCGTCGGGCACGAGCGCCCATGCCTGGATGAAATGGTCGAACATTGCACGCCCCGTCACTCGATGGTTCCCCTGATTAGAGAAGCGGTGGTTCGCGTCCTCTTCTCCCCATCGGGGAGAAGGTGGCCCGCAGGGCGGATGAGGGGGCGGCTGGCTCCCAAATCGCGGAGGGCCCCTCATCGCCTCGTTTCACTCGGCACTTCTCCCCGCTGGGGAGAAGAGGCAGGAAACGTCACCCGCGAGGCATGCGGTACACCAGTTGGCGACGGAAATCACCCCCCGGCACTCACGTGCCGACCCTCCCCCTCAAGGGGAGGGTGGATGTTCAAGCGACCTGCTGTTCGAGCGCCGGATAGTCCGTGTAGCCCTTGGCACCGCCGCCGTAGAACGTCGCCTGGTCCGGTGTGTTGAGCGGCGCGTTGTTCTTCAGGCGCTCGACCAGATCCGGATTGGCGATGAACGGCTTTCCGAAGGCGACGAGGTCGGTCTTGCCGTCCTTGACGGCCTGGATGGCGAGCTCGCGGTCGTAGCCGTTGTTGGTCATCCACGCGGCCTTGCCGCCGGCCTTTTCATAGGCCTGGCGCAACGCCGTATAGTCGAACGGCTTGTCGCCCTGCTGGAAGTCGCGCGGACCGCCGGTCGCACCCTCGATGATGTGGATGTAGGACAGCTGGTACTTGGCCAATCCCTCGACGACATAGGTGAACAACGTCTGCGCATCCGGATCGGACGAGTCGTTGGCAGGTGTTACCGGCGAAATGCGGATGCCGGTGCGGCCTTCGCCGATTTCCTTGGTGATCGCATCGACGACCTCGAACAGGAAGCGGGCGCGATTTTCGATCGGGCCACCGTATTCGTCGGTGCGGACATTCGAACCCGACCGCAGGAACTGGTCGATCAGATAGCCGTTGCCGGCATGGATTTCGACACCGTCAAAACCCGCATCGATCGCCGCGCGGGCGGCCTTGCGGTAGTCTTCGATAATGCCCGGGATTTCGGAGAGTGCGAGCGCGCGCGGCTCGGAGGTTTCGGCGAACGTGCCGGTGCCGTCCTCATTGATCAGGTAGGTCTTCGACTTCGCCTGGATGGCGGATGCCGATACCGGCTTGCCGCCGTCCGGCTGCAGCGTGGTGTGCGAGATACGGCCGACATGCCACATCTGCACGACGATCTTGCCGCCGGCGTTGTGCACGGCTGAGGTCACCTGTTTCCAGCCGTCCAGCGCTTCCTTGGTGTAGAGGCCGGGAACATCAGCATAACCCTGGCCCTGATGGGTGATGGCGGTCGCTTCGGTGATCAGGAGACCGGCTGAGGCGCGCTGTTCGTAATAGGTGACGTTCAGCGTGTTCGGCACGGCGCCCGGCGAGCGGTTGCGGGTCAGGGGCGCCATCACGATGCGGTTGGCAAGCTCGATGTCGCCGATCTTGATCGGGTCGAAGAGGGAAGTCATGGGAAGTCCTTTTCGTTCGTTGCGGGAATGTTGTCTTGGGAGGATAAAACGTTGGGCAACGATGCCGGTCACAACGTGTTGCCGATGTCTTTCAGGAATGCCTCGATCGTGTCTTCGTTCCGCCGGTAGAAAATCCATTGGCCGACACGTTTGGTGGTGACGAGATCGGCACGCTGCAGGATCGACAGATGGCCGGAGACGGTCGATTGCGACAGGCCGCAGCGCTCGAACTGGCTGGCGCAGATGCCCATCTCCAGCGGATGATGCTGGCTGGAAAAGTGCACGTCCGGCTCCTTCATCCAGCCGAGCATCTCGATGCGCTTGGGATGCGCCAGGGCTTTCAAGATTTCGTCTTTGTCCATCGGTCTACTCTGTATCGCTAAATTCCGATATGGCGATAGGTATATCGGTCTTTTCCGATATTCAAATCACGTCTTTGTGAAGGGCATGTCGAGGGGAATTTGGACAAAAAAAGAGGGCCACTGGAGGACAGGGCCCTTTTAGATGTGAAGGTTGTAAAACCTCCAGAGGGGAACAGCTGCTGCGGTGGCACTGGGAGGAAAAAGACCACCATGTGCATCAGCTGAATTGGATGTGGGAAGGGTATTGGAAAAATTCAATGCCGCATGCCAAGAAAATATTGCAACCATAGGGATGTTGTTGAAATCTGGGCAAAAAAAGAGGGCCACAAGAAAAACTTGGGCCCTTTATAGTTATGAAGGTAATTAAACCTCCAGAGGGGAACAGCTGCTGCGGTGGCACTGGGAGGAAAAAGCCACCAAGATGCATCAGCTGCAGTCGGTATGATGGTTTTTTGGGCTGTTCGCAATCATTTAATATGCATGACAGCCATGTGCCGGACGCAGCCCTGCGCAATTTTAGGGCTATTTCAATATCTTGCGCTGCCTGCAAATATCAGGATGTGGCGAAAAACAAGCCAAAACAACAGTTTGTCTAGGGGAAGGGTGGAGTTCGTTTTTTGTGCAGGTGCGAAGGCCCTATCAGAAGGCCCAGTTGCGGGCCTTAGCGACGATGAAATCACGGAAGACTTTCAGCTTGGCAGCGTTCTTCATCTCGTCCGGATAGCAGAAATAGGTATCGAAGGATGGAATCTCGGCACCGATCGGAAGTTGAATCAAGCCCGGGTCGCGGCCGACGATGTAGTCCGGCATCATGGCGATGCCGATGCCGAGCAGGCAGGCGCGCTTGATCGAGGTCTGGCTGTTGATCTGCAGGTGGGAGGGGCGGGGATTGTCCGAATCCCGGCCGGCGATCTCCAGCCAGTTGACGTCGAGCAGATAGTTCGGTGCCGGTTCGCCAAAGGTGATGATCCGGTGGTTGTCGAGATCCTCGACCGACTGCGGCTCGCCAAACTTGTTGATGTAGGAGGGCGCCGCATAGACGTGCATGTGCACGGTAAACAGCTTGCGCTGGATGAGGTCGGACTGCTGCGGCTGGCGCAGCCGGATGGCGCAGTCGGCATGGCGCATGTTCACATCCAGTTCCTCGTTGTCGAGGATCAGCTGGACCTGCATATCGGGATAAAGCGCCAGGAATTCCTGCACCTTGTCGGTCAGCCAGCCCTGGCCGAGGCCGACCGTCGTGGTGATGCGCAGCTTGCCGGACGGCTTGTCGGTATTCTCGGTCAGCTGGACCTTGACGCTTTCCAGCTTCATCAGCACTTCATGGGCGGTGCGATAGAGGATTTCGCCCTGTTCGGTGAGGATCAGGCCGCGGGCATGGCGGTGAAACAGCTTGATGCCGACATCCTGCTCCAGAGAGCTCACCTGGCGGCTGATGGCCGATTGGGACAGGTGCAGCTTGTCGGCCGCATGGGTGAACGATCCCGCTTCCGCCGCCGCATGGAAAATGCGCAGTTTGTCCCAGTCTAGCGGCATGGTGTCCCCCAAAGGTGCTCGTGGCGGAAAACGGCCTGGTGTTTTCCGCCATAAGGCTGATTGTCTGTTCCCACTCAGGAGCGGCCTTTGACCGCTCCCATTCTTCGCGGCTTCTATTCGGCCGCAATTGCGACAGGCATATGGCCCGCCAGATATTTTTCAGCTTCAAGAGCGGCCATGCAGCCCATTCCGGCAGCGGTGATCGCCTGACGGTAGATATCGTCGGTCACATCGCCGGCCGCGTAGACACCAGCCACATCCGTGGCCGTCGAATCCGGCGCCGTCCAGAGATAGCCGTTCGGCTTCAGGCGCAGCTTGTCCTTGAATAGTTCGACCGCCGGCGCGTGGCCGATGGCCACGAACACGCCGTCGATCGGCATGTCGCTCGTTGCGCCCGTCCTGGTGTTGCGCAGCTTGACGCCGCTGACCGAGGCAGGCATCGGCGGCTTGGCGGCAGCACCGGTATATTCGGTCACTTCATGATCCCAGATGATCTTGACGTTCGGCTTGGCAAACAGCCGCTCCTGCAGGATCTTTTCGGCGCGGAAATGATCGCGGCGGTGCACCACCGTCACGGTCTTGGCGAGGTTGGACAGGTAGAGCGCTTCCTCGACGGCAGAATTGCCACCGCCCACGACGATCACGTCCTTGTTGCGATAGAAGAAGCCGTCGCAGGTGGCGCAGGCCGAAACCCCAAACCCCTGGAAGACCGGCTCGCTCTCGATGCCCAGCCACTTCGCCTTGGCACCGGTCGCGATGATCAAGACGTCGGCCGTCCAATCGGTGCCGCTGTCGGTCTTTAGCCGGAACGGGCGCACCGACATGTCGACATCGGTGACGAGGTCGTTGACGATTTCGGCGCCGACATGCTGCGCCTGCTTGAGCATCTGCTCCATCATCCACGGTCCCTGGACCGGATCGGCATAGCCCGGATAGTTCTCAACATCGGTGGTGATCATCAGCTGGCCGCCCTGTTCCATGCCGGCGATCAGAACCGGATTGAGCAGCGCACGCGCCGAATAGATGGCAGCGGTATAGCCGGCCGGGCCGGAGCCGATGATGAGAACTTTGGTGTGTCGGGCAGTCATGGTCCGGGTCCTGTCTTTCCCATGCATTCGCACGGATTATCCGTCGTCGGTGAAGCCTCCATTTATGAACGGAGGCCCTTCATATTCAAGTGCGGGTCCCACTTTACCAACAGTACATGCTGAGCGAGCGTACTTTTTTATCGCGAAAGCGAAATTTTCTTGCGAGTTAGGCCCGATTTCGGGCAGATAAGACCGACTCATTTGAACAAGGGGCGCACGTGTTTCGCACTGAACTGGATGCCATCGACATAAAGATCCTGCGTGAATTGCAGGGTGATGGGCGTATGACCAACGTCGAACTTGCGCAGAAGGTTGGAATCTCCGCGCCCCCGTGCCTGCGGCGCGTTCGCAAGCTGGAGGAGGGAGGCGTCATCAAGGGCTATCACGCCCTGCTCAACGCGCCTTCGCTCGGCTTCGATCTGGTGGCGTTCTGCATGGTCGGTTTGAAGCACCAGTCCGAAGCCGATCTCAAGGCTTTTGCGGCGGCGACGAATGCCTGGCCGCTTGTTCGCCAGGCTTGGATGGTTTCAGGCGAAAGCGATTTCCTGCTGCACTGCGTCTCGGAGAACCTGACCGTCTTTCAGGACTTCGTCATCGAGGTGCTGACCGCCAACGACCGCGTCGATACCGTCCGCACCATGCTGACGATCCGCCAGGTGAAAAGCGTCGGGCTGGTGGCGATTTGAGGAAACCGAAATCAGCGGCGAAATCTCACCCTGTTTCCAGCGAACAAACGCACAGGGCTGGCTTAGCGAAATCCTAGCCCGACCCGCGCGCTGGTTCGCAGGCTTCTCCACATTCTCGCCACCGCTGTTTTGCGGCGAGCAGCCGTCTTCAGCTGCCGAATGTGTGCTGCGTCGAGTTGCCGATGCTGTCGGGGGGCCCAAAGATACTCGATATCCTCGGCACTTGCGGTCCAGCGGTGCGGGATACAGTCATAGAAACGATAACGCTCATCATTTTCCGGCAGAAGATCGATATCCGGTCTCTGCTGCGGGTTGAGGATGCCGCAGAGCGGCACATGAATGACCTGCGCCTTTGACAGCCAGGCCGCAACCCAGGAAAACGTGCTGACGGCAACAGCGATCTGGTGGGACCGGCGCAGCACCTCGAAATCGATCAGAGCCCCACGGCTCTGTTGAAAGATCGAGCCCGCATACCGCTCCCGGAGCTTCTGCGAATAAAAATCATCGCCCAATTGCCCCATGAACACCGGCTTTGCGCCGGTTGTCTCGATAACCTGGTCGATGAACGACAGAGGCACAGGACCGTAGTCACGGTGTTTACGGTCGAGGATTTCAGCTCCGCGAACGTTGAAGACCACATATTCAGGCCCATACCCGGCGGCATCGACCGTCTCGGCGTTGAACACGGCCGCGTATCTTTCGTGGTGGCCGTAATTGCTCATCTGGAAGCCCAGGCCGTGCAGTTCGCAGTCGCGGATCTTTCCGGCACGGATCCAATGGGCCACCTGTGTGGCATCGATGTATTGGTGGCCCCGCAAGATCAAGGGTGAGGATGAAAAATCAGCGGGCACAGGTGCTTTGATGTTCCAGAAGGGAATATCGTGACCGAAGATTTCCAGTTCTCCGGCCCGATCGCGCACGCTGAGAGCAAACATGTACTGCAGCATCTGGTTGCCCATATTTCCCAACGGGCGGATATTCATTCGTGCAGTCATTTCGAATTATTCTCGATTTTTTGATATCGGTCTCCGCCTTACAAGAAGGCCGTCGGCAAATCCATGGAAACTCAACGACCCTCCGGCTGCTTACCGTAACTTCGGTTTTTTAAGTATATGTCCGATATAGACCCCAATGCCCCTTCCGCATCAGCACCGCCTGGAGTGCCGTAAAGCGGGTAATCTCGAGCGAAAACAATTTTCCGTTCGACTGCGTGTCAAAAAGCCCGTGATCGCGCAGGCCTCGTCGCCGAAGCACGAACCCGTCGAAACGGTGCGCAGCCACTTCCTGGCAGAGGCGTTGTCATCCCGCCCTCGGCCGAAATCGCCGCTTCTGGCGCCAGGCAATCAGTTTGTCCTGCATCAGGCGGTATTGTTTGGCCAGGCCGTAATACCATTTTCGCTTGTTGGTCTTTCTGCCGCGTCCAGCACTTGCAAGGATCTGGCTCGTCGCTTCGGTCGTTGTTACCGGCGGCGGCGTGAAGGAATAGCCGTGACCGGTGCGGGTCAGCCAATGGCGGAAATAATTGTCCACCGGCGCGAATATCTTGCGGTGCTGCTCGATGAACAGCCGCGCGCCTTCGCGCGACCAGACGATGGCGCTGGTGGTCATCGGGAAATAATGGGCCGCAACGAGTTCGCATCGATGCCCGCCGACCTCGTAGCGTGACAGCGGCGTGGCGATCTTCAGTTTGCTGTTGCCGACATTGATCAGCAGCCAATCAGGGTCGGTTGCGTCGAGATCGCCCAGCGCCTTTTCAAGCAGTTCTACCGGATTGCAGAGCGGCAGCGCGTCGTCTTCCAGAACCAGCGCATAGTGGGCGTCCGATTGCAGGAAGCGGGTGGCCACTTTCAAATGGCTGTGATAGCAGCCGATTTCGCCGCCGACCAAGCCTCGGCCCATGTAGCGCTCGGCATGCGCCTGGTCGTAATCCGCGACCGTCGAAAGGTCGAGGGGGCGGCCATCGACTGCCGGGATACGCTCGAAGGCGATGCCGAAAGCGGCCAGGCGGGCGCTGATGGCGTCCAGACGGTCATTGCTGCCGTCCAGATTGATGACATAGGTTTCAAGCGACTGCATTTTACCCTTTCCGGTGGAGAGAGGCCAGGCTGCCGGTGCACGCAACCGTCATCCGTTGATATCTCCCGGCGACGTCAGGACGTAATCCATGGCTTCTCCACTTGCAAGATCGCGGTGGAACAGTTGGTCACAGGGCGGATACCATCTGATCCAGGTCCCGGCGATGTCATTGCTGCAACATGCGCGCGGAGTTTGACCTGCGGCAGCGCAAGCAAGTTTTCCAGTGCAGCAGAGGCGTTGCACTTGTGTTGGTGCCCCAAGCGTAACATAAAGACGAAATTGCCTGCAGACACGGATTGCGTGTCGCAACGGGCGCGAAACACAATGCGGGATTAACACCAATGCGGGTTCATCAGTATATTTTCGGCAAGGATGGCGGGGCGGAGAAATTCTTTGTCCATCTGGTCGGAGCCTTGGCACGGCGCGGCGTCGAGCAGACCGCCGTCATGCGCTGGAACCGCAGATGGCGCGAGGATGTCGAACCGCATGCGCGGGTAATCCAGAGCAATTTCCGCAATCTTTCGGTCGATCGCCTGCTCTTGCCGATGAAGGTTCTGTCGATGGCGCGGCGCGACAAGGTGGATGCGATCATTTCCTGGTCGACCCGCGGCGCCCGGCTGATGCCCGCCTATAATGGTGCGATCAAACTGTCGCGGCTCGGCGACTATCCGACCCATCTCGGCTATTTCAAGAATACCGACATCCTAGTGTGCAACACGCCCGGCATCGGCGATCACGTGCGCAGGCTCGGCTGGACGCGCGGCGTCGAGGTGATCTCGAACTTTACCGACACGACGCCTGTCGCGCCGGTCGACCGCGCCTCCGTCAATACGCCCGAAGGCGTACCTGTTGTAATGACCATGGGGCGTTTCGTCCTGCGCAAGCGCTTTCACCTGCTGATCAAGGCCATGGCGGCGGTCCCGGACGCGTTTTTGTGGATCGCTGGCGACGGCGAAGAACGCAGTGCAATCGAGGCGGTCATCCGCGAGCACAAGATGGAAAACCGCGTGCGCCTGCTCGGTTGGCACAAGGACACACGACCCTTTGTTGCCGCAGCCGATATCTTCGTCATGCCGTCCAGCCATGAGCCGCTGGGCAACGTCATTTTCGAAGCCTGGGCACAGAAAAAGCCGGTCATTTCCTCACGTTCGGAAGGCCCGTCCTGGTTTGTCCGCGACGGCGAAAATGGCCTGCTGGTCGATATCGATGACGTCGCCGGCTACACGCGTGCGATCAACCAGCTGATCGCTCAGCCGCAGCTGGCTGCCAGCATTGCCGAAGCCGGCCGCAACACGCTGGTCGGCCAGTTCTCCGAAGAGGCCGTGGCCAACGCCTATATCGATCTGTTCAAGCGCAAGCCCTAGTTCGCGGACGACAGAAGTTTTTCGTAGATTTCACCGATTGTTGTTGCTTCGCGTTCGATGCTGAAGCTGGTGATCGCGCGGGAAAGCCCGTGTGCGCCAGCATGCTTTGTCCGTTCCGGATCATCCATGAACAAGGCGGCAGCTTCAGTCATTTCCGCCAGAGACCCGGCAGGGATCAGGATGCCGGTTTCGTCCTTGCCCGTGGCGAGCAGTTCGGAAAATGCCCCGACATCGGTCGCCACGACCGGTACCTGCGTTGCCATCGCCTCTAAGGGGGTAAGGCCAAAGCCTTCCCAGCGCTGGGGTGCGATAAACAGGTCGAGCGCCCGGTACCAGTCGGGAATGTTGGTATGCTCGCCGACAAACAGGATCCGTTCGCCAAGGCCGGCAGCTTTGACCTTTTCCTTCAGTTCCGTCTCGAACGCCTGATGCGCTGGCGTGGCGCGGCCGGCGACGATGGCAATCCAGTCCGGCCGCTGGGGCAGGAGGCCGATCATGCTGTCGACGAAAAGGTCGGTGCCCTTTTGATGGCGCACGCGGCCGAAGCAGCCGGCAATTTTCCTGTCTGCGGGAAGGCTGACCGCCGTCTTTGCTGCGGCCTTGTCTGCCGCCGGAAAGAAGCGCTGCGTGTCGATGCCGTGCATGATCGTCGTGCTCGGTACCTCCAGATAGGCGGCGGTGCGATTGCTGGTGGCAATCACGGCGTCCATCCGGCTGACGAGGAATTTCGTCCAGCCGGAATGCTTGCGCTGCGAGGCGGAGGTGAAGACGATCTTCAACTTCATCCTCAAGATGTCGCGCATAAAGATCGCCGGCAGCATTTCGATGTTGCGGCGGGCATGCCAGACGCGCAGCGCCCGGTGGTTCGGGCGGCGCCAAAGGCGAAAAAGCGATAAATAGCCGATATGCGGCAGGCTTTCCGGCAGGCCGGGGCCAAGCGTTGCGACCTTCTGGCCAAGCGCCCGCTGCACCGGGATCAGCTGGATGATGGTTGACGTCACGCCGGAAAGGCGGCGCTTGAAATTCGGCGCAATGATCTCGACGTCGCTGATATCTTCCACTTGCCAGCCCTTGTTCGTCATCTAACGGAAAAAGCCCGGAGGCAGCCTTGCGCGCCGTCCGGGCTTTTCAATGCACTTGCCGGGGATCAGCCCCAGTTGATCGCGAGGATTTCGTAGGCTTTCGAGCCGCCAGGCGCAACAACCTCGATCGAATCGCCGACTTCCTTGCCGATCAGCGCGCGGGCGATCGGGGAGGAGATCGAGATGCGGCCCTGCTTCACGTCGGCTTCCTGGTCGCCGACGATCTGGTAGGTCTTGTTCTCTTCGGTGTCCTCGTCGATCAGCTTGACGGTGGCGCCGAACTTGATCTTGGAACCGGACATCTTCGACAGGTCGATGACTTCGGCGCGTGCGACGTAGTCCTCGACTTCGCCGATACGGCCTTCATTGTGGCTCTGGGCTTCCTTGGCCGCATGATATTCGGCGTTTTCCGAAAGGTCGCCATGGGCGCGCGCTTCGGAAATCGCTTCGATGATCCGCGGGCGCTCTTCCTGCTGACGCCAACGCAGCTCTTCCTGCAACTTGGCGAATCCGCTTTGAGTCATCGGTACTTTTTCGACCATTTCACTGTCCTTCATAGTCCATGCGGTGCCCGCTCAGGCAGGCTTCAGCACAAAAGAAAACGGTCACCGGAGCGTTAACTCCGGAACCGTCGGAAACATTTGAACATCGCTTATAGCAGAAAGCGGAGTGCAAAAGCCAGATTAATCGCATGCGGACCTGCGCCGTCAGACGCCGATGCCGCACCGGAAACGGTTCAACGGAACAATTCATGGCAGCGCCCGTTGGTTCCTCAAGACGAGGACGAGACCATGCAGAACCTATCACCCGAACAGCTTGAAGGGCGGCTCAATGCCCATCGAAAGCTCTTGCTCGCCCTGACTGCATTTGTCGCAGGCGGCGTCGAGGGCAGGGCGTTTCTGGAGCGTTTGCGGCGCGATGCCGAAACCGTTTCCGATCACGAGGAAGATCCAGGAGTGGAGCCCAACGGCAGTTTTGCAACCCAGCGGATCGCTGACGACGAGATCGAATCGATTGTCGCCGCCGCGCTTTTGCGGGTGCAGGCCGTTGAACGTCAGGAACAGGCGCGCACCGCCACCGCGCCGGAAAGCGAGACTTGATGAAGCAGGAAAACCGTCGCCCACAGGACAGACTGAAGCTTTACCGGCTGGTTCCCGTTGCAAAGGCCGGTGACCCCACTTGGGACGGCGCCGAAAATCCGGGTGAGATCATCGTACGTGCATTCTCGGCGCCCGACGCCCGCGTCGCGGCGGGGGAAGCAGGCTCCGATGTTACCCAGATCGATGCATCCCCCACCGACGCCAATGCCAGCCGCGACGCCAGCGCCTTTTGCAACGAGCGGCTCTATGCCGTTGTCGAGATGCTGGACCATCTGGGCATTGCGGCAGCCGGCCCGCGTGGTGTCGTCGAGGGCATCGTTTTGGTTGGTACGGCCAATCCAACGCTGATGTCATAGAAGAACCAAGGAGAGAAACCATGGCCGAACGGCTCGATACAGCCGCCCTCACGGCGGAAAAGCAGCGCGATATCCAAGACGAGGTCGCCAATGCCGATGCCAGGAACAAGGAGAATAAGCCTTCCAAGCCGAAAGCCATGCAAGCCGGTGCGCGGGTTTATCCGGTGCCGCCGTTTCCCAAACAGCATCAACCCAAGCCGGGTGCCGAACACAAGCTCGAACCCGCACCGCTTTATGAAGCGCCCTATTACAAGGGCTCCGGCAAACTCGAAGGCAAGGTGGCATTGATCACCGGCGGCGACAGCGGCATCGGCCGTGCGGTGGCGGTGCTGTTTGCCCGCGAAGGGGCCGACGTGGCGATCCTTCACCTAGCCGAAGGCAAGGATGCCGACGATACGGTCAAGGCGATCGAGGCGGAAGGGCGCAAAGCCATGACCTTTTCCGGGGACGTAAAAGACCGGGCTTTCTGCCAAAAGGCGGTTGCGGCAGTCGTCGAAGTTTTTGGAAAGCTCGATATCCTCGTCAACAACGCGGCTTTCCAGGTTCACACCGCTGATCTGCTTGACCTAACGGAAGAGCATTTCGATGAGACGCTGAAGACCAATCTCTACGGCTATTTCTTCATGGCGCAGGCGGCTGTGCCGCACATGAAAGAGGGCAGTGCGATCGTCAATACCGGGTCGGTGACCGGCATTCAGGGCAGCAAGCAGCTGGTCGATTACTCAATGACCAAGGGTGGCATTCATGCCTTTACCAAGGCACTGTCCGGCCAGCTCATCGATAAAGGCATCCGCGTCAACGCCGTGGCCCCCGGCCCCGTGTGGACGCCGCTCAATCCTTCCGACAAGGAGGCAGACGATGTCGCCACCTTCGGTGCCGATACGCCGATGAAGCGTCCCGCGCAGCCGGAAGAAATTGCCCCGGCCTACGTTTTCCTGGCATCGCCGCAATGCTCCAGCTACATCACCGGCGAAGTGCTGCCGATCATCGGCGGATATTGAGCGACGCAGGCTATGGTTTGCTGTTGCGGCCAACCATCGACAGGATGATCTGGTAAAGTTCTCCCTCGGCCTGACCGGCGGTGATGTCGCCGGTCACGGCGGCATAGGACAGGGCTTCGGCGGCCCCGAGCATTCCCCAGAGACCGGCTGACGCGATCGTGCCGGCACCGGCAAAGGGAGCGAGTGCCGTCCGGCATTTTTGTGTGAAAGCCGTCTCATAGTCCCGCTTGATCTTTTCCAGTTCCGGCGAGCCGGCCAAAGCTGCGCTGACGCCGGGAATTTCACGGCCCTGCCGAAGCACGCATTCGATATAGGAGGAAGCAATCACCCCTGCCTTGCCGGCAAGGGTCGGCTCGCTGTCCTCAAGCGCCTTGTCCATCAGCGCCGTCTGGCGCGTGTCGTATTCGCGGTAGAGCATCGCCAGCAGTCCCGGCCGCGTGTTAAAATGGTCGTAAACCACGGGCTTCGTCACGCCCGCCTGCTCGGCAAGGTAGCCAAGCGTCAGCGCCTCCGTCCCCTCCGTGCGGACCACCCGCCATGCGACATCCAGCAGTTGCCGAAGCCGTTCCTCGCGCGACAGGCGGCGGCGGGTGGAGGGGATTTGATCGGTGTGTTCCATGCTTGACATCGCTATATACTAAAAGTAACTTACTAAAAGTATATAAGCTGCGGCTCTCATCCGCAATGGCCAAGCAGGAGTTTTCGACATGCACGCACTCATCGTTGTCGCCCATCCCGATCAGGGTTCACTCACCCATAGCGTCGCACGGCATCTCGCCGGGGGGATAGCCCAGCCAGGTGAAGCGCATTCCTTCGAAATCGCCGATCTTTCGGCCGAAGGTTTTGATCCCGGTTTCAAGCTAGCCGATCTCGCTGCTCACCGCCGGGGGGCGCCTATTCCGTCAGATGTTGCCGCCGAACAGGCACGGATCGATCGGGCCGATGCTCTTGCGCTTGTGTATCCCGTCTACTGGTGGTCGATGCCGGGGCTTCTCAAGGGATGGATCGATCGGGTCTTTTCCAACGGCTGGGCCTATGACGACAGCCAGGGCGGCAAAATTGTCAAGAAGCTGGGTCACCTGAATGTGCATCTCGTGGGTATCGGTGGTGCCGACGCGAGAACCTATGCGCGACGTGGTTACGACGCCGCCATGAAGACCCAGATCGACCACGGTATTTTTGACTATTGTGGCGCACCGGTGGTGGCATCCGAACTCCTGCTCGGATCGGAGGCCGCAGAGGTTTCGGTGCATCTGGAGACCGCGCGCAGTATTGGCCGTGATCTTTTCAGGGCGTCGTCAAGCCAGGTGACAGAGATCGCCTGACGGCGTGAAAAATCGCTGGCGATCGAAAAATAGGGCTTTACCTCAACAGCGCTTGAGGTTGTAACAGTCACGCTTTCTGACTGGAGACGGAAGCATGACGACTGACAATATACCCTACACCGAAGAGCCGGCGAGCGGCATACCCGCGGAACTTGCCGGAGGATGGGGCGAGCTGATGCGGCCGCGTTATCTCGTATCGACGATAACGCTCTGCCTCGGCGTCGCCCTGTTCGCCTTCAACGAGTTCTTCATCTCCACGGCCTTGCCGACGGCCGTCGAGGAGCTCGGCGGCGCGTCCCTTCTGTCCTGGGCCTTCACCCTCTATCTGGTGTTTGCGATCATCGGCGGCCTTGTCTCTGCCAATCTGAAGCAGCGGTTCGGCGCCAGGAACACGCTGCTTGCCGCCGCCGTCGTCTTCATCGCCGGCACTATCCTTGCGACCTTCGCCACCGATATGTCCCAAGTCTTGGCCGGACGGCTGCTGCAGGGAGCGGGCGAGGGCGTGGTTGCAGCGCTGTGCTATGCGTTGATCCCCGAGCTTTTCCCCTCGCGTCTTGTGCCGAAAGTGTTTGGCGCCGAAGCAATTGTCTGGGCCATGGCGGCGTTTTCCGGACCGCTGGTTGCGGGTGGATTGACCGAGCATTTCTCCTGGCGCGCCGCCTTCTTCGTCAGCATTCCGGCTGCGGCGATTTTCATCATCCTCGTTCTCGCCATCGTCCCGCGTGGCGTCTCCGGCTCGGAGCAGGCGTCAAGCATTCCTTTCGCGCGCCTGATTGCGGCCGGGGCAGGCATCCTGATGATTTCGCTGTCCGGTATTGCCGGTGGCACCCTGCCGATGGCTGCCCTGCTAACCGGCGCGGCGGTGGTTCTGGTCACCGTCGTTCACCTCGACCGGCGCTCGCCCAATCCGGTCCTACCAAGGGCAGCCTTTACCGTCCGCAAGGCGCTCGGCACGGGATTGTGGGTGATCCTTTTGATGCCGCTGGCGCAGGCGGCGGGCTCGGTCTTCCTCGTCTACAGCCTGCAGCATCTCTGGCACCTCGGGCCGACTGCAGCCGGTGCGCTCAGCGCCGTCATGGCGATATCCTGGAGCCTGTCTGCCATCGGCGTCGCCAGCCTGCGGTCACTGGCATTGCGCAACCGGATCATGCTGCTTGGCCCGGTGCTGCTGCTGATCGGGCTTGGCGCGGTGGTGATCGCCATCGCCACAGACATGCTCTGGCTCGTGCTGCCGGGACAGGCGATGATCGGCGCCGGGTTCGGCATCTCCTGGGGAACGCTTAGCCAGCTGATGATGGACGTCTCCACCGACAACGAACGCGACCGCACATCGGCCATGCTGCCGACCCTGCAATCGGCCGGCTACGCGATCGGCGCTGCGGTCTTCGGTCTTGTGGCCAATGTCATGGGTTTTGGCGCGGCTGCGTCCGCTGAAACCATGCGCCACGCCATGCTGCTGGTCTTCGGCAGCGGCTGCGTCATCGCCGCCGTGTCGGTTTTCTTCGCGATGCGGACGGCCGGGCTGGCGCGCAGTCAGCAGACGGTTTGAGATCGGGTAAAAGAGAAGCGGCGCCCTTTCGGGCGCCGCTCACGTTTATCAATCCTGGAAATAGCTCTGCAGCGTGCGCACTTCCAGGCTTCCGGCCTTCAGGGCCTTGATCGCCCGGGCAGCCGCTTCGGCACCCGCCATCGTGGTGTAATACGGCACCTTCTGCATCAGCGTCGCGCGGCGCAGCGACTTCGAATCCGAGATCGCCTTGTTACTGTCCGTCGTGTTGATGACGAGATGGACCTGGCGGTTGCGGATGGCGTCCTCGATATGCGGCCGGCCTTCCTGGACCTTGTTGATCTTGGTGGCGGTGATGCCGTTTTCGCCGAGGAAGCGGGCCGTGCCGCCGGTCGCCAGCACCTTGAAACCGATTTCGGTCAAATGACGGATGGCGGGCAGGACGCGTTCCTTGTCCTCGTCGCGCACCGACACGAACACCGTGCCTTCGCGCGGCAGATCGACGCCGGCGCCGAGCTGGGCTTTGGCGAAGGCCAGCGCGAAATCGGTGTCGAGGCCGATGACTTCGCCGGTCGAGCGCATTTCCGGGCCCAGCAGGATATCGACGCCGGGGAAGCGAGCGAACGGGAACACGGCTTCCTTGACGGCGATATGGTTCAGCTTGCGCGGATCCGGCTTCTTGCCATAGGCGGCAATCGCGTCGTCGAGCTTTTCGCCGGCCATGATGCGGGCGGCGATCTTGGCGATCGGCGCGCCGATGGTTTTTGCCACGAACGGCACCGTGCGCGAAGCGCGCGGATTGACTTCGAGCACGTAGATCGTGCCGTCCTTGATGGCGAACTGCACGTTCATCAGGCCGCCGACCTTCAAGGCCTTGGCCATCGCCTTGGTCTGGCGTTCCAGTTCATCGACGATCTCGTCGGACAGCGTGTAAACCGGCAGCGAGCAGGCACTGTCGCCGGAGTGAATGCCGGCTTCCTCGATATGCTCCATGATACCGGAGACGAACACCGTCTCGCCATCGGAGAGTGCATCGACATCGACCTCGACGGCATTGGTCAGGTAGCTGTCGAACAGAAGCGGGTTCTTGCCGAGCAGGGTGTTGATCTGGCCGGTCTTGTCGTTCGGGTAACGCTGCTTGATGTCTTCCGGCACGAGGCCCGGAACGGTGTCGAGCAGATAGGTCTGCAGCATCGATTCCGAATGGATGATCTGCATGGCGCGGCCACCCAGAACATAGGACGGGCGCACGACCAGCGGGAAGCCGATTTCCGAGGCCACGAGGCGGGCCTGTTCGACCGAATAAGCGATGCCGTTGTTCGGCTGGTTGAGGTCGAGCTTCATCAGAAGCTTCTGGAAGCGGTCGCGGTCCTCGGCCAGATCGATCATGTCCGGTGCTGTGCCGAGGATCGGGATGCCGTTCTTTTCCAGCGCTTCGGCAAGCTTCAGCGGCGTCTGGCCGCCGAACTGGACGATGACGCCGTGCAGCACGCCGTTTTCCTGCTCGGCCCGCAGGATTTCGATCACGTCTTCGGCCGTCAGCGGCTCGAAATACAGCCGGTCCGACGTGTCGTAGTCGGTCGATACTGTTTCCGGGTTGCAGTTGATCATGATCGCTTCGTAGCCGGCATCCTTCAGCGCGAAGGCGGCATGGCAGCAGCAATAGTCGAACTCGATGCCCTGGCCGATGCGGTTCGGACCGCCGCCGAGGATGACGACCTTCTTGCGGTCGGAAATCTGCGCTTCCGAGCGTGCTTGCCCATCAAACGGCGTCTCGTAGGTCGAGTACATGTAGGCGGTCGGCGAGGCGAATTCGGCAGCGCAGGTATCGATGCGCTTGTAGACCGGGCGAACGTTCAGCCGGTTGCGCAGCTCGGCGACTTCCTTCGGGCGGCTCTTGGAGAGCGTCGCGAGGCGTGCGTCGGAAAAGCCCATGGCCTTCAGCATGCGCAGGTTTTCAGCGTCATCCGGCAGGCCGTGCTCGCGCACGCGGGCTTCCATGTCGACGATCGCCTTGAACTGGGCAATGAACCAGGGATCGATCTTCGAGCCGTCATGCACGTCGGCTTCCGACATGCCCATGCGCAGCGCCTGGGCAACCATGCGCAGCCGGTCCGGCGTCGGCGTGCCGATGGCGGCGCGGATGGCATTGTGGTTGTCGCCGGTGTCTTCGAGGCCGGGGATTTCGATTTCGTCGAGACCGGTGAGGCCGGTTTCGAGACCGCGCAGCGCCTTCTGCAGCGATTCGGCAAAGGTGCGGCCAATCGCCATGACTTCGCCGACCGACTTCATCGCGGTCGTCAGCGTCGTGCCGGCGCCGGGGAATTTTTCAAAGGCAAAGCGCGGGATCTTGGTGACGACATAGTCGATCGACGGTTCGAACGAGGCAGGCGTCGCACCGCCGGTAATGTCGTTGTCGAGTTCGTCGAGCGTGTAACCGACCGCGAGCTTGGCGGCGATCTTGGCGATCGGGAAGCCGGTGGCCTTCGACGCGAGAGCAGACGAGCGCGACACGCGCGGGTTCATCTCGATGACGACCAAGCGGCCGTCCTTCGGGTTGACGGCGAACTGCACGTTCGAGCCGCCGGTTTCGACGCCGATCTCGCGCAGGACCGCGATCGAGGCGTTGCGCATGATCTGGTATTCTTTGTCGGTCAGCGTCAGGGCAGGGGCAACCGTGATTGAATCGCCAGTGTGCACGCCCATCGGGTCGATGTTCTCGATCGAGCAGATGATGATGCAGTTGTCCGCCGTGTCGCGGACCACTTCCATCTCGTATTCCTTCCAGCCGAGCACCGATTCTTCGATCAGCACTTCGGTGGTCGGCGAGGCGTCGAGGCCGGAGCCGATGATCTCGAAGAATTCCGAGCGGTTATAGGCAATGCCGCCGCCGGTGCCGCCCATGGTGAAGGACGGTCGGATGATTGCCGGCAAACCAATGGTGTCAAGCGCCTGCGCACCGATCGCCATGGCATGGCTCATGTAGCGCTGTTTGCGGTCGGTCTCGCCGAGGTTCCAGGTGTTTTCCAGATCGTCGAGCGCCTTGTCGAGGGCGGCGCCGGAAAGCTGCGCCTTCAGCTTGTCGCGCTCAGTGACGTGCAGCTTGCGATCGACATCCTTGATCTCGGTGGCATTGGCCAGCAGCGATTTTGGAGTTTCCAGCCCGATGCGCGACATCGCTTCGCGAAACAGCGCGCGGTCTTCGGCCATGTCGATGGCTTCGGGCTTGGCGCCGATCATCTCGACATTGTAGCGGTCGAGAACGCCCATGCGCTTCAGGGACAATGCCGTGTTCAGCGCCGTCTGGCCGCCCATGGTCGGTAGAAGCGCGTCGGGGCGTTCCTTGGCAATGATCTTGGCGACGACTTCCGGGGTGATCGGCTCGACATAGGTCGCATCCGCCATGTCCGGGTCGGTCATGATGGTGGCCGGATTGGAGTTGACCAGAATGACCCGGTAACCTTCCTCTCGCAGCGCCTTGCAGGCCTGTGTGCCGGAATAGTCGAACTCGCAGGCCTGTCCAATGACGATCGGCCCCGCACCGATGATGAGGATCGATTTGATGTCTTGGCGCTTTGGCATGGTCTCTATCCGCTTTTTCCGGCTGCGCAAAAAACCGGCCAGGGTGGGAGATCACCGGTCGGGGCGCGCAGGCTTGGTCTTTTCAGGCTAGAAGCGGCTTATAGGGAAATGTGGCGCCAAGCGAAACCCCGAAAATGCGGGAATCGACAGGAAAGTTCGCGGTTTTACCTGCCATACCGGCAGTCTAAACGTTCGTTTCGCCGCGAGTTCGCAAGCCGGCAGGCGAATGGCTCACGGAATCGTAAAAATGTCGATCTGGTCGGTAATGCCGCGAAGAGCGACGTTGTGCGATGTCGGTGTCACACCGCGCTGTGTCAGCAGGTGCAAGGCGCGGGAATCCTGAAGGACGGAGCCCGTAGCGAAGATTTCGCGGGACGTGGCGAGATGCTGCACCCGCGAGGCGATGTTCACGGTCTGGCCGAAATAGTCCTGCCGCTCGTTCAGGCTCACCGCAATGCACGGTCCCTCATGAATGCCGATCTTCAAGAGCAGATCCTCGTTGCCGTGCTCTTCGTTCAGTGTGCGCATCGCATCGCGCATTTGCATCGCAGCGGCCACGGCCCGGTCCGGGGTCGGGAAGGTGGCCATTACGGCATCGCCGATCGTTTTCACGATGGCACCGGCCTCGGCTCCGACGATCTCGTTCAGAATGCTGAAATGGGTCTTCACCAGATCGAATGCTGCCAGATCGCCGACGCGTTCGTAAAGCTCGGTCGAGCCACGCAGATCGGTGAAGAGAAAGGTGAGGCTGGTGATCTTCAGCCGCTGATCGACATCGATCGTGTCGGTTCGGTAGATGTCGCGGAACGTCTGGTTGGTGAGCAGGCGTTTGGCGGTCAGGAACGGGCGGCGGCGCCCGAGCAGATCGTGGAGCGCATCGTTTGCCAGGCATACAGACGGCAACGTGCGAACTCCGGTATGATTTTCCACCATGATCCGCACGGGGCCGGGCCGTAGCTCCAGCGTTTCGCGGTGCTGGAATCCGCGGTCGAAAACCAGCGAAAGGCTGGTTCGCTCCTTGGTCGGCTCGCCTTTCACGTCGAGGAATTGCGCCGCATGTGTCACGGGTTCGAAGACCATCACGAAGCCTTCCGGCAATTGCAGCGAGATGACGGCCTTTTCGCCTGATGGCAGCTCAAGCGCTTCGAGAATGAACTCATCGACCTTTGTCTCGTAATCGTCCTCGGGCAGGTCGATCCCCGAGCCCCAGTAGATCTGGCGGAAATATTCCAGCGGCGGCAGTTCGTGGGGATTATGGGCTTCGATATGGCGCACGCGCGGATTGACCGTGAAGGTCACTTCGACCATTTCGTCCAGCGTCGGTTCATAACCGGCGGCACAGAGCGCACAGATATATTCGTCGCTCTGCACCGTCTTCAGCGAGGTGTTGGCATCCAACACGCCACCACATCCGGGACAAAGGACGTTCCACGACATCTCGAACAGTCCGAGCCGCGAGGCGTGCAGGAACCCGTTGATCGCCTGTTCCTCGTCAAATCCCTCCCGTGAGGCGAATGCCAGCGCGTTCACCCGGCCGAGCTGGCGGTCCGGCGCGTCATGGACGAGCCGCTCGATGGCATCGACGATATCCGGCTTTGCCGATTGGCGCAGCGCCGCAAACAGGGGCTGGGTTTGGCTCATTCGTGCAGTTTACACCCAAATCCGGCTGGCCGACAGCGGCTCGCTGTTTTTCTCTCGCGCTCCGTGCACATCACGCGCCTGGCGCCGGCAGCTTGGAGCGGGCGCCTTCGTCCGGGTCAGTTCCCGCCGGCGACGGACTGCCGGCCGGTGACGCTGTCGATATGAATGGCAAAGAAAACCGGCGTGGTGTGTCTCGCCTCGGCTGCAGCCGCGCCAGGCTTCCAGGAGCCGGGCTCCCACCAATTGCTGCGCTTTTCCAGCAGCGACCAGGCGTGAAGCCGCTCGTTGTGCCATTGCTCGTCGTCCGGGAATTCCTCATATCGTCCCTCGACGACGACGCTTCGCCAAGCCTCGTTGTCCTTGATTTCGCCTACCTGAATGCAGACCAGCGGGTTGGCCCGCAACCAGTCGATTTTCTGCCCCGGCATCGAAAAGCCGTAGAGGCTCGGCGATTCGAATGCGTACTGGATCGGCACCACGTACGGGCGATTGTCCTTGGCGCAGGCAAGATGGGCAATGTGGCCCCGCGAGAGGACGTCAACGCAGTCGTCGCTGGTCATCTCTTTCAAGATCATCGGATAAATTCCTTCCGGACATCGATTGCCCATCGGCAATTGTAACACGGTTCGCAGCCCGGTTTTTCGAAATCCGGCCCAACAGGGCGAACTGTCGCAGTCAGACGGGCCTATCGTCCCTCAGGCCTTAACCGGCTGTTGCCATCACCAGCACCTTGACCTCTCCAGCGGCCGGTGGATTGCGGATCACCTCCGGTGCTTCCGAAAGCGTGATTGTCCGAGAGATCAGCTTTTCCACATTGATCACGCCGGAGGCGACCAGATCGGCGGCGCGGCGGTGGGTGAAGGGATTGATGAAGGAGCCGAGCACGCGCAGCTCTCGAAAGAGAATGTCGAACGGCTCGATCCGAACGGTCTCGCCCTGCGCCATCACGCCGAGAATGACGACGGTGCCGCCGGCCTTGGCAAGCCGCGTCGATTGCTCGACCGTTTCGGCGACGCCGGCGCATTCGATCACCACATCGGCACCGCCCGGAACGAGTCCGTCCGGTCCGGCGATCTGCGCAAGAATGTCGCCGCTGGATGGATCGACGCTGGCGGTCGCCCCCAGTTCCTCGGCCAGTTTTCGTTTGGATTCCTGCCGGGTGGAGAGAATGACCGTGGTTGCACCGGCCAGCCGTGCCCGTTGCACCGTCAGCAGGCCGATGACGCCGCCACCGAGCACGACGACGGAGGAGCCAGCCTTGATCCGGGCGATGTCGATGCCGTGCAGGCAGCAGGCCAGCGGTTCGCAGAAGGCGCCGTGCGCTGCGGGCATGTCGAGCGGGATCTCGAAGGCCTGCTTCTGCGGCACGATGACATAATCGGCAAAGCCGCCATCGCGGCTGATGCCGATGGCCTTCAGGTTGCGGCAGAGATTGATCCGGCCAGCCTGGCATTGCGGGCAGCGGCCGCAGGAAATATTCGGGTCGCCGGTGATGCGGGCACCCAGTTTGAAGCCTTTCACGTCCGTGCCCACAGCCTCGACGATGCCGCAGAATTCGTGGCCGAGGGTGACGGGCGGCGTCGAGGGAAACTCGCCGTGCAGGAGGTGGCGGTCGGTGCCGCAGATGCCGCAGGCCTCGACGCGTACCAGCAGGTCGTCAGGCCCGGAAACCGGCGTCTCGATCTCGCGCACGAACAGATTGCCGATCGATTCCAGACGCATGGCTTTCATAGGCTCGTTCCTCCCAAAACAATGAGGGCCATTGTGGCACGCCCCGTCACCGGCTGCCAACGGCCGGCCTGAATTTTAGCGACTGAAAAACTTTGTCATTTGGGTCTTGTACAAAATCGCGTCTGGCGCGTTATATGGTCTTGAAATGCTTGATAGCCGCAGCGGCTAAGACGGGGAGACCAAATCATGGAATGGAAGGGCCGGCGCCAATCGGGCAATGTCGAGGACGAGCGCGGAGCAGGTCCGGTGCGGGGCGGTATGGGCGGCAATCCGTTCGGCCGGGGCGGCGGGTTCCGTCTTCCCACCGGCGGCGGTGGTCGCGGCGGCGGCATGAGCATCGGCACGATCATCTTCCTCGTCGTAATATATTTCGGCCTCAAGATGGTCGGCATCGATCTCTTGCAGGTGCTCGATGGCGGCCAGTCGACGGGGCCGTCCGGCTACGAGCAGACCCAGTCACCGTCGCAGTCGCCACAGGGCACGGCGCAGGAGGAGGAAACCAAGGCGTTCGTCTCCACCGTGCTGGCCGAGACCGAAGATACTTGGAACGGCATCTTCCAGGCGAGCGGTGAAACCTATGTCGAGCCGAAGCTGGTGCTTTTCCGCGACGGCATCAATTCGGCCTGCGGCTCGGCTTCGTCCGCCAGCGGCCCGTTCTATTGCCCGGGCGACCAGAAGGTCTATCTCGACATGGCCTTCTTCGATGAACTGGCCCAGAAATTCGGCGCGTCCGGCGATTTCGCCGAGGCCTATGTCATTGCGCACGAGGTTGGCCACCACGTCCAGAACCTGCTCGGCATTTTGCCGAAGGTGAATGCACAGCGCCAGCGCATGAGCGAAGCCGATTCCAACCAGATGTCGATCCGGGTGGAACTGCAGGCGGATTGCTTTGCCGGCATCTGGGGCAAGTATACCGAGCAGAAAGGCATTCTGGAGAAGGGCGACCTTGAAGAGGCGCTGAACGCCGCCACACAGATCGGCGACGATACGCTGCAGAAGCGCACCCAGGGCTATGTCGTGCCCGAAAGCTTCAACCACGGCACCTCGGCGCAGCGCGCGACCTGGTTCAAGCGCGGCTTCGACAGCGGCAAGCTGTCTGCCTGCGATACGTTTAACAGCAATATCTGAGCAGACGGCGGCGCGTTCGCTTGCGGACGCGCCGCTGCTTCATGACCGGCGCGAAAAAGTTCGTCCGTCTTGATGCCGCCGTTCGCAAAAGGAATGGGACAACCTATATCTCTCCTATCGGGACGGAAGCTGGCGAAAAGCCGGATCTGCCGGACGGCCAGTGAAGGAGAACAAGCATGCGAAAGATCATCCCCCTGACATTTGCGGCAGCAGCGCTCGCCCTATCGGCCGTGCCGCCTGCATCTGCGGCCGAAACGGTCGGCACCATTCTGTTCGGTCATCCCATGGAACCCGGCATAGCCGTCATCATGATCAAGTCCGGCGATCGCGGCGGTGATCGCGCACCGGTCATATACCGCGATCCGTCGGCGGAGACGCGGGAGCGGGCGCAGGCGGAGATTGCCGCCAATCCGGTCATCAAGGCCTCTCTGGAGCGCCGCAATATCCGGCCGCACAACGTCCTTGCCATTCAAACGGCGCTGGATGGCAGCAAGATCATTTATGCCAGATGACATCAGCATGTTGCGGCGAAGACGTTGCAACGGTGTTTCCTGAAGGAGAAAGACAGTGAAGAAGATCGTCATGTTTGTTCTCGCCGCAGCCCTTCTGGCTCCGCTTGGCGCCGGGCTGGCGACGGGAACCGCCCATGCGCAGACGGCCCGCCAGGCCGCCAATACCAATCCGCGGGTCACGGTGATCATCATCCGCGATTATATCGGCCCGGACGACTTTCAGCAGGTGCCGCGAACATATCGCTATCCGTCGGCGCAGACCTATGCCAAGGGGCAGGAGGAAATCCGCAACACGCCCAACATCCGCGCCGCCCTGCAGCGGCGGGGCATTCCGGCGCGCAATGTCAACGGCGTCCAGACCGCCTTCAACGGCGGCAAGATCGTCTATGTGAAGTGATCGGGATGCCAACGGCGTCCGGTTGCATCAAACAGCTTGGCACGGGTGAAACTATCGCATGGCCCCGCCCGTTATTCGTTGCGTCACCGATATGTAACCGCCTGGCGCTTGCACCAAACGGGCACCGGCCTTTTTGAGGAAGAAACAATGCGCAAACTCATCATGCTCGCGTTTGCCGTCCTGATCGGGACCATGTCGCTTGGCAGTGTCGCCAGCGCCCGGGACGCGCGTTCCGGAACGGTCAGCATCACCGTCATTATCATCAAGGATGAGGTCGATGACGACGACCAGACGCAGCAGGTGCCCCGGGCCTATCGCTACCCCTCTCCACAGACCATCGCGAAAGCCCAGAACGAAATCCGGTCCGATGCCTATTTGCGCGGGTTCCTGCAAAACAAACGCGTCCAGCTGCGCAACGTCGTCGGCATCCAGACGGCGTTCAATGGTGGCAAGATCGTTTACGTGCGGTAGGCGCCGCGTGTGGAAGAGCTTCCCATGTGACCCAGGGCTTCGTGTTTGTTAGCAAGCGATTAGCCCCGAACGATCAGCCTTTTCCCGCTGGCGGATGCTGAGCACCGCGCTGGTCGGGTAAGTCGTTTGTCTCCTGTCTGAAGAACCGGTCGCGGTGTGAGCCTGCCCGGGTCATCAATGTTCCCGAGGCAATCATCACGAACTTTGAAATGTTCACGTATTGTTTCCGTGAAAATTTTCCGATACAGACGAATTGCCAGTCATGTTCGCGTTCTGTATCCGCAGTGCCGCCGGATGCCAGTGAGGTTGTTCGATGATCGATCCGAAGTCAGCGCGGCGCGGCCTTTTCTTGGTTTTCCTCATCCTGTTCCTCGATATCATGGGCATCGCCATCATCGTACCGGTGCTGCCTGCCTATCTGAAGGAACTGACCGGCGATACGATCAGCGAAGCGGCTGTGGATGGCGGCTGGCTGCTGCTGGTCTATTCGGGCATGCAGTTCCTCTTCGCGCCGTTGATCGGCAATCTGTCGGACCGTTTCGGCCGCCGGCCGATCCTGCTCGCCTCCGTTCTGACCTTTGCGCTCGACAATCTGATCTGCGCGCTTGCGGCAACCTATTGGATGCTGTTCGTCGGCCGGGTCCTGGCCGGTATCAGCGGTGCCAGCTTTTCCACCGCCGCCGCCTATATCGCCGATGTCAGCGATGACACCAATCGTGCGAAGAATTTTGGGCTGATCGGCATCGCTTTCGGCACAGGCTTCGCGCTCGGTCCGGTCCTTGGTGGGCTGCTCGGCGAATTCGGCCCGCGCATTCCCTTCTATGGGGCCGCCGCCCTGTCCTTCGTCAATTTTGTACTGGCCTGGTTTCTGCTGCCCGAAACGCTGGAAAGCCATAACCGCCGCCGTTTCGAATGGAAGCGCGCCAATCCGCTCGGAGCGATAAAGCAGATGCGCAATTATCCCGGCATCGGCTGGGTGCTGCTCGTCTTCTTCCTGTTCTGGCAGGCGCATGCGGTCTATCCCGCGGTCTGGTCGTTCGTCGCCTCCTATCGCTACGAGTGGAGCGAGGGGCAGATCGGCCTGTCGCTCGGTATCTTCGGGATCTGCGGTGCGCTCGTCATGGGTTTTATCCTGCCAAAAGCCATTCCGCTTCTGGGCGAATGGAAGGCAGGCGCGGTCGGGCTGATTTTCACCGGGCTGGGCCTTGCCGGTTATGCCTTCGCCTTTCAGGGCTGGATGATCTATGCCGTCATCATCGTCACCTGCCTCGAAGCGCTGGCCGATCCGCCCCTGCGCAGCATAGCCTCGGCCAGGGTACCACCGTCGGCGCAGGGCGAGTTGCAGGGCGCCTTGTCGAGCATTTCCAGCTTCACGACGATCCTCGGTCCGCTGATGTTCGCACAGATCTTCAGCATCTTCACCGCGCCATCGGCACCCATCACGTTTGCCGGCGCGCCCTATCTTCTCGGCGCCGTTTTCGTCGTGCTGGCGGTGACCATCTATCTTCTGAAGGTTCGCCCGATAGCCCCGGCAGCGGAAACCGACGCCGGCGTAGTGCAGGCGTCCTGAACCGGTCCTTGTTGCCGGCGCTTGGAAAACGATCAAATCTTGTGATGTTTGGATGAAAAAATAAGCACTTTCGCCGTTCTGGCTGGTGCTTTTCAAGCGGTTGTTCTATTTCCCAATCTTCCGTCTTGCGGCCCATACCGGTTGTGACGAAGCCAAAGGCCTATCCTCACCATGCTGACTTCACCCCCAGTCGATACGGGCGTCCGCACCGATAATTCCTGGTCGGCGCATTATCGCGCCACCATCGCGCTTGGCGTGCCCTTTGTCGGCGCCCAGCTGGCGCAGTTCGCCATTCATGCCACCGACGTGCTGATGGTCGGCCGTCTCGGCACGACCGAGCTTGCGGCGATGGTACTGGCAGCCCAGATGTTCTTCACCATCTTCATTTTCGGGTCGGGCTTTGCCAATGCCGTCGTGCCGATCGTGGCGCAGGCCGAAGGCCGGGGCGACCGCGTCGCCGTGCGCCGTGCCGTGCGTATGGGCATGTGGGCGGTGCTCGGCTACGGCGTCGTCATGGCGCCGGTGCTGTGGCAGGCCGAGCACGTGCTGTTGTTGCTGGGGCAGAAGCCGGAAGTCGCAGCCCTTGCCGGAAGCTATCTGCACATCGCGCTCTGGGGCATGTTCCCGGCGCTGCTGTTCATGGTTCTGCGCGGTTTCTTGAGCTCTCTGGAGCGCGCCGGCATCATCCTCTACGTGACGATCATCGTGCTGCTGACCAATGCCGTCCTTTGCTACATCTTCATCTACGGTCATTTCGGCGCCCCGGCGCTCGGCATCGTCGGTGCCGGTATTTCGGCGCTCATTGTCAATACGCTGAGCTTCGTGCTGCTCTATATCTATATCCAGGCGCAGCCGCAGACCCGTTCCTACGAGATTTTCGTGCGTTTCTGGCGGCCCGATTGGCCGGTGCTCAAGGACGTCGTCAAGCTCGGCCTGCCGATCGCCGTCACCATCCTTGCCGAAGTCAGCCTATTCACCGTCGCCTCGCTGTTGATGGGCATGATCGGCACCGTCGAGCTTGCCGCCCATGGCATTGCGCTGCAGTTCGCTTCCGTCGCCTTCATGGTGCCGCTCGGGCTGGCGCAGGTCGCGACCGTGCGCATCGGTCTTGCCCACGGCCGCCGGGATGCCGAGGGCATCAAGCGGGCGGCAATCGCCGTTTTCGTCGTCGGCTGCGGCTTCGCGCTGATCGGCAGCGTCGTTTTCGCGGTGTTTTCGCATGAACTGGCGGCGATGTATCTGGATATCAACCGGCCGGATGCGGCCCAGGTCCTGGCCTTTGCCGGTCCGCTGATCGTCATTGCCGGTGCGTTCCAGCTGGTCGATGGCGTGCAGGCGCTGGCCGCCGGCATGCTGCGCGGCCTGAAGGACACCACCGTGCCTATGCTTCTGGCGCTAGTCTCCTATTGGGCGATCGGCTTTGTCGCCGCCTATCTGCTCGCCTTCCACTTCGGATTCGGCGGTGTCGGCGTCTGGTACGGTTTCGTGCTCGGCCTTGCCGCCGCCAGCGTCTCGCTCACCTGGCGCTTCTTCATCTTCCTGAAACGGGAGCGGAAGCTTTTGGCCTTGCCACCCGGAACGGTTTTATGACCCGCTCCATGCCGGAAAACGCTTTGAACTTTCAGCTGGAATTGAGGGGAGAAACGCTTCTTCTGCGTCCCTTGAAGCCCGAGGATTTCGACGGGCTCTATGCGGCCGGCAGCGATCCGGCCGTTTGGGCCGGGCATCCGGCCAGGGAACGCTACAAGCCGGAGGTCTTCCGCCAGTATTTCGATGCCCAGATGGCGAGCAAGAGCACGCTGGTCTTCATCGACCGGGCTACCGGGAAACTGATCGGCTGCTCGCGCTATTACGTGGCGCCGGACCAGCCGCAGGCCGTCTCGATCGGTTTTACCTTCCTCAACAATGCCTATTGGGGTGGGGCAACCAATTTCGAGATCAAGCGCCTGATGCTCGACCATGCCTTCCTGAGCGTCGACGATGTCTGGTTCCATATCGACCCGACAAACATCCGATCGCAAAAGGCGACTGCCAAACTCGGCGCGGTGCATGCCTATGATGCGGTGCTGGATATTTCCGGTTCTCCGCTCAACTGGATGTGCTTCCGGCTGACCCGCGATGCCTGGGCCGAGGTAAAGTCCGCGCAGGGGCACTGAGGCTTAAGATCCAACCGGTCGGCCGATTGCATCTGCGCCACGTCATTTTGTTCTTTATTTGTTCTGTTTTTCTGCTTAGTTTACGGCGATCAATGGAGGGTAAAAAATGACCGCTTATGCAACTGTTGGAACATTGGATCATGCCGCGTCGGTGCGCTTCTACGATGCGGTGCTTGCGACGATCGGCTGGAGCGCGCATGTAAAATATCCGGGCTGGCACGGCTATACTCTGGGCGGGACGGGCGAAGGTTTCCTGCTCTGGGTCTGCGAACCGTTCAACAAGGAACCGGCGACACCCGGCAACGGCACTATGGTCGGCTTCATGGTGAAGTCGCATGATGAGGTCGAGGCCTTCTACCACGCGGCGTTGGCCAATGGCGGCACTGGCGAAGGTGCTCCGGGCGCCCGTCCGCAATATGGTCCGGACTGGTATTCTGCTTATCTGCGCGATCCGGCCGGCAACAAGCTTTCCGTGGTCTTCAACGGTTAAACGCCGTCAAGGGCTGAATGCAAAAGCCCCGGTACTCCTTTGAGAGACCAGGGCTTTCAGCGTTTTACCAGGGTATAATATCAGCGTTCGGCCAGCGCCGGTTCGCCCTTCTTTTCGCGCACCAGATTGATGAAGCGGCGGAAGAGATAGTGGCTGTCCTGCGGGCCGGGCGAGGCTTCCGGGTGATGCTGGACCGAGAACACCGGCTTGCCGGTCAGGCGCAGGCCGCAATTGGTGCCGTCGAACAGCGAAATGTGAGTCTCTTCAACGCCTTCCGGCAAGGACTTCGAATCCACCGCGAAGCCGTGGTTCATCGAGACGATCTCGACCTTGCCCGTCGTGTGGTCCTTGACCGGATGATTGGCGCCGTGATGACCCTGGTGCATCTTCTCGGTGGTGGCGCCGAGTGCCAGGCCGAGCATCTGGTGGCCAAGGCAGATGCCGAACAGCGGGATATCGCTCTTGATCAGTTCCTGGATCACCGGAACCGCATACTCGCCGGTTGCCGCCGGGTCGCCCGGGCCGTTCGACAGGAAGATGCCGTCCGGCTTCTGGGCAAGCACATCTTCGGCCGACGTCGTTGCCGGCATGACGGTGACCTTGCAGCCGAGCCCGGTGAACAGGCGCAGGATGTTGCGCTTGACGCCGTAGTCGAGCGCCACGACATGATACGTCGTGTCGGCGTCCGCCAGTTCGTCATAGCCTTCGTTCCACACCCAGGGCTTTTCGCTCCAGCGCGAGGTCTGGCCGGAAGAGGCGACCTTGGCGAGATCGAGACCTTCAAGGCCGCTCCAGGCCTTGGCTTCCGCCTTCAGGGTGTCGATGTCGAAAACGCCGTTCGGGTCATGGGCGATCACCGCGTTCGGCGCGCCGTTCTCGCGGATCCAGGCGGTCAGCGCGCGGGTGTCGATGCCGCACATGCCGATGATGCCGCGTGCCTTCAGCCAAGTGTCGAGATCTCTTGCGGCGCGGTAGCTGGAAGGGTCGGTAATGTCGGCCTTGAAGATGACGCCGACCGCGCCGTGGCGTGCTGCCGGCGTCAGGTCTTCGATGTCTTCGTCATTGGCGCCGATATTGCCGATATGCGGGAAGGTGAAGGTGACGATCTGGCCGAGATAGGACGGATCGGTCATGATCTCCTGGTAGCCGGTGAGGGAGGTGTTGAAGACCACTTCGGCCTGCACCTTGCCGGTGGCGCCTATGCCCTTGCCTTCGATGACGGTGCCGTCGGCCAGAACGAGCAGGGCGGTTGGTTTTGCGGTGGTCCAGGGGGCTGTCGCGGTCATTGTCTTCATCCCGTTCAGGCGGCGCGTCGCGGACGTTCCAATGGAACGCCGGCCGGCCGTTATGGTTTGCAGGCGGGCAGATGCGGGCGATGGGCGCGCGCTGTCAGGCCTGGTCACGATGTTGGTGCAGGTGACGGTCAATACCTGCAGCGCCCGGCAAGGTCAATCTTGAAGACGGCGGGATCGGGCTTTTCCTGCGGCTTTTACCGCGGATTCACGCAATTTGTTTGCCCCGGTCTGTCCGGCTGGTTTATGAAGCGCCATCAAACAGGAGTAAGACAATCATGCGCGATCAACTCGCTGCCGCCCTCAAGGATGCGATGAAAGCCAAGGATGCCCTTCGGCTTTCCACCGTCCGTCTCATTCAGGCCGAGATCAAGACCCGCGATATCGCCAACCGCGGCACCGGCAAGGGTGACGCCACGGACGACGAAATCCTGCAGCTGATGGCCAAGATGGTCAAGCAGCGCGACGAATCGGCAAAGATCTACGAAGACAATGCCCGCCCGGAACTCGCCGCCAAGGAACGCGCCGAAATCGTCGTCATTCAGGATTTCATGCCCAAGCAGCTGAGCGAAGCCGACGTGCGCGCCAATGTCGCCGCAGCGATCGCTGAAGCCGGCGCCAGCGGCGTAAAGGACATGGGCAAGGTCATGGCGGTGTTGAAGGAGCGTTATGCCGGGCAGATGGATTTCGCCAAGGCCTCGTCCGTGCTCAAGGAACTGCTGTCCGCTGCCTGACGGTTGATCTGACCGTGATGTCCGGCGCGGCCTGCGCGTGAAAGGCCGCGCCGGCGCCGCCGATTTTCCGCAGCGCCCTGAAGCTATCCGTTCTTCCGGCTCTTCTGCTCGGTCATGAAATGCCGCAGCACCGCATTCATCCGGGTCTGATACCCCTTGCCGCTCTTCTTGAAGAAGTCGATGACATCCTCGTCGAGCCGGATCGAAACGGCTTTCTTCGGGGTCGGGTAGACGATCGTCGCTTTTGACCAGTCGACATCCATGAATTCCGCCCAGTCGGGATCGTCCCGCATGGCCGCCATGATGTCCTCGTCGGTCAGGGCTGCGACGCGCGCCCAGTCGGTCAGGCTTTTTTCGCCGCGTGCCCGCTTATCGAGGATTTCATCGAGGGAAACTCTGGTAATAGATTCTTTGCTCATTCTTGTGTGCCGGACGGGCGGAGATGATTCTGCAGATTTCCGCTCGCATCGTGTAGACGACAGTGATGATGCGGTTGGTGTCTGGGCAAATCGCTAACGTCCGGACTTCTCCGTTTCTGATGGATTGAAACTCGATCCTGGATGCTTGCAGAGCAAGAATGGCATCTTCAAAGTCGATGCCATGCTTTCGGATATTGTCGAGGCGCTTTTGGTCATTCCAATCAAAAGACGTCAATGGTTGCGGGTCTAACATCATAATGCCCCACTGGCTTCGCCAGACCCAACGATAACAATACAGATTGTATATACAGTTGCGGAAACCGTCAACCTGTGAATTGCGGGTATGACGTATCCCCTCTGTAGCGCGGGCGCGGTTTGCCGCCTATATGGAAGCCAGCCCAGAGGTATTCATGCGATTTTCCAACTCCTTTCTTGACGAGATCCGCGACCGCGTTCCCATTTCGGACGTGATCGGCAAACGCGTCACCTGGGATCGCAAGAAGACCAATGCCTCGCGTGGCGACTATTGGGCCTGCTGCCCGTTCCATGGCGAGAAATCGCCGAGCTTTCACTGCGAGGATCGCAAGGGCCGGTATCACTGCTTCGGTTGCGGCGTCTCCGGCGATCATTTCCGCTTCCTCACCGATCTCGACGGAATGGCCTTTCCCGAGGCCGTGCAGCAGATCGCCGATCTCGCCGGTGTCGCTATGCCGCAGCCGGATGTCGAGGCCGAGAAGCGCGACCGCCAGCGCATCGGCCTGCAGGACGTCATGGAAGTGGCGACGCAGTTTTTCCAGGACCAGCTGCAGACGGCAAACGGCGCCAAGGCACGCGCCTATCTGCGCGACCGGGGTCTGACCGGCCGCACCATCGAGACGTTCCGCCTCGGTTACGCGCCCGAAAGCCGCAATGCGCTGAAGGAGTTTCTGGCCGGAAAGGGCATACCGAAAGACCAGATCGAAGCCTGCGGCCTGGTTGTCCACGGCCCCGATATTCCGGTCTCCTACGACCGCTTCCGCGACCGCATCATGTTTCCCATTTTGTCGTCGCGCGAAAAGGTCATCGCCTTCGGCGGCCGCGCCATGTCGCCGGATGCGCCGGCCAAATATCTCAATTCCAACGAGACCGAGCTCTTTCACAAGGGCAACGTCCTTTACAATTTTTCGCGCGCCCGCAAGGCGATGGGTGGCGCCGACGGCGCAGGGACCATCATTGCCGTCGAAGGCTATATGGACGTGATCGCGCTGCATCAGGCCGGCATCGAAAATGCCGTGGCACCGCTCGGTACCGCGCTCACCGAAAACCAGATGGCGCTGTTGTGGAAACTCACCGCGCAGCCGGTGCTCTGCTTCGATGGGGACAGCGCCGGTATCCGTGCCGCCAACCGCGCCGTCGATCTGGCCCTGCCGCATCTCAAACCCGGTTTCTCGGTGCGCTTCGCCATGCTGCCGGACGGCAAGGATCCCGACGATCTCGTCCGCAACGAGGGCCGGGCGCCGTTCGACAAGGTCATGGCATCGGCCCGGTCTTTGTCGGAAATGGTCTGGCTGCGCGAGGCCCAGGCAGGGTCCTTCGATACGCCGGAAAGCCGCGCCCAGCTGGAAGCAACCCTGAAACAGGTCGTCTCGGTGATATCAGATGAAAACGTCCGCCGCCACTATGGCCAGGATGTGCGCGACCGGCTCAACCAGTTCTTTCAGGGTGCCTCGCGCCAGCAGAACGGCCAGCGCAATTTCGACCGCAACCAGCGCCAGGGCGCCAACCGCAATGGCGGCCAAGGGCAGGGCCGCAGCGGACAGCAGGGCGGACGCATGTCGGAACGCTCTGGAATTTCCGATAGGCTTGCCCGCTCGTCGCTGGTCAGCGGCCATCAGGCGCTGCCGCCCTTGCGCGAAAGCGTGCTGGCGCTGACCATCGTCAATCATCCGCAATTGCTGTTTGAGGAATATGATGAGATTTCCGCGATCGAATACGACAATCGCGATTTGCAGCGCTTCTGGTCGTCGGTGCTCAACGCCGCCGCCGCCAAAGGCCCGCGCCTGTCGCGCGAAATCCTCGTCGAGCAGCTGGAGGCCGAAGGTTTCGATACGCTGTTGAAATCGCTCGACCAGCAGATCCGCTTTGCACGCCTGTGGACCGCCACCACGGCCGCAGCGCCCGAAGATGCCCGCGAAGGCTACCTGCAGGCACTCGCCCTTCACCAGCGCACCAAGGCGCTGCTGTGGCAGCGCCGTGAACTGGAAAGCGAACTGGCCTACGCAACCGAAGAAGGCGACGACGACACCGTCAGCCAGATCCTGCGCAATCTCCAGGAAGTACAGCTGGAAGTGACCCGGCTGGAAAACCAGGAAGCGATCATTGACGGTTTTGGCGTCCTGTCCGGACGCGTGAAGGGCCCTGCGGGCAAGTAGGAGAGCTTTGGCCGGCACAGGCGTTTTCCGCCTCAACTGACGGGCGGCGCAGGGGTTTGCGAGCCTCGTGCCATCGCGCCCGGCAATTGCAAAAGTCTGGTCTTCGTCGTTGGGCCTGCAGGCGCCCATCCGCAGGGGCGTGCGAACGTTTGATTTCTGTCGGAAATTCCGGATTGCTGCCGGATAAATACAATGCCGCAAAAAGCCGAAACAGATTTTTAATGCAACCTTGGCATGAGTCTCCCTGAGCTCATCGCGGGGTTTGTGAAAAATGGATAGGCGGCGTTCCCGCATTATCGCGGTTGCTGTTTTTCTGGGTCTTTTCGGCGCGCTGATCCCGATCGTCGCGATGGCCTATATGTCATGGGTCATCGCGGTTGAGAGCAGGCAGGATCGTCTGGCGCAGTTCTCCCGGGGGACACTTTTGCGGGCGACGCACACGTTCGCCGATGCGAAGGGCGCGCTCGACGCCATGGCGGCGGTATCCTTCATACCCTGTTCCGACGTTCACATCGCGCGTATGCGCGCCCTGACCTTCAACACCATGTCCGTCGAAGAGATGGATTATTTGGAGGATGGTCTGGTCAAATGCACGTCCTGGGGCAGATCCGTCGGCGAAATCCCCAAGCCGCATGTCGACTATGTGACGCCTGACGGTATGGAGGTGACGATCCGGATTCAGCCCGCTATCAGCGGTGGCGAGCAGATGATGGCTCTGCATGAGGGCGCACACAACGTTCTTGTCGCTCCGTCGCGGTTTATGGATACTCTGCTTGACGAGGGCATGTCCATTGCCTTGGCAAACGGGCAGGGCGCGCTGCTCAACGCCGTGAACGCACCTGATCCGAAGCTTGTCCGCTCCCTTGTCCATGAGCCCCGTAAAGGGATGACGGACAGCGACCTGTTTGCTGCGGTGCGTGGTGACGGCCTGATTGCGGTTGCTACCGAGCCGCGATCCTTGCTCGCCTCTCAGCTGCGAAATGAGCAGATACTCCTCTTGCCGTTAGGCGCGTTCATCGCGGCCTTCATCGTCGGCATCGTCATATGGCTGTCGCGAAATGTTTCTCGCCGCTGGCAGACCTGGAGATCGCCGTCCGCAACCGCGAATTCATCGTCCACTACCAGCCGATCGTCGAGCTGAAAACCGGCATCTGCTTCGGTGCCGAAGCGCTGGTGCGCTGGCGCAGGCCGGACGGTTCGCTTGTCAGGCCCGATCTTTTCATCCCGCTTGCCGAAGAGAGCGGCCTCATCATGCCGATCACCGACCAGGTCATCGAGGCAGTCATTATGGATCTGAACGGCACCCTCGTTCAAGACCGCACCCTGCATATCGCCGTCAATCTATGTGCCGCCGATATCAAATCCGGCCGCATTCTCGACGTTCTCGAGGCCAAACTTGCCGACACCGGCATCCGGCCTGAGCAGATATGGCTGGAGGCGACCGAGCGCGGCTTCATGGATATAGACGCAGCGCGCGTGACGCTCACGAAAGCCCGCGAACGCGGGCATTCCGTCGCCATCGACGATTTCGGCACCGGCTATTCCAGCCTGCAATATCTGCAGGGCCTGCCGATGGACGCGCTGAAGATCGACAAGTCCTTCATCGACACGATCGGCAGGGACACGGCCACCAGCTCCGTCACCCCGCACATCATCGACATGGCAAAGACGCTCGGGCTCTACACTGTCGCTGAAGGCATCGAGGTGGAGGAGCAGGCCGGTTATCTGAAAGCCCACGGAGTCGATTTCGGGCAAGGGTGGCTTTTTTCAAAAGCACTGCCGGCCGCCGCGTTCATTGCCTATCAACGGCGGACGAAGGAAAAATATGGCGCGGCGCCGGAGGTTGCTCAGCTGGGTGCGGAGTGAGCCGGCGGCTTCTGTGCAGCCCGCCTGACAATCCGAATTTGGGATAGCCAGGATATCCTGGGCCTACGCAACCGAAGAAGGCGACGACGACACCGTCAGCCAGATCCTGCGCAATCTCCAGGACGTACGGCTGGAAGTGACCCGGCTGGAAAACCAGGACGCGATCATCGACGGTTTTGGCGAGCTGTCGGAACGCGTGAAGGGCCCGGCGGCGAAATAGCAAGGCACCGGCAGGCAAGCAGGATGAGTTGGCCGTCCCGCCCGGCAAAAGGCTGCTTTGCAAGACGGACGGCTGTCCGTTTTCGTGCGGTGCGGGCGTGCCGTCAATGTGCATCGGGGCCGGACATGTGGCAAAACCCTCGCACCCGCCACGCGATCTGTGCCATAGTCGGCTTTCCCCACGAAGGCGATTCCATGCTGCAGACCAAAGACCGTATCGATCCCCTGTTTGACACTGACGGTGCGAAAAATCCGCTATCCGTGTTGAAAAGGGTCTACGGTTATCCCGCCTTTCGCGGCAAGCAGGCGGCGGTCGTGGAGCGGGTGGTGTCCGGCGGCGATGCCGTGGTGCTGTTTCCGACCGGGGCCGGCAAGTCTCTCTGCTTCCAGATCCCGGCGCTGTGCCGCGATGGCGTCGGCATCGTCGTGTCGCCGTTGATTGCCTTGATGCGCGATCAGGTGGAGGCGCTGAAGCAGCTTGGGGTCAGGGCTGCCGCGCTCAATTCCTCGCTGTCGCGCGAAGAATTCGTAGATGTCCGCCGGGCGATTGCCAATGGCGAACTCGAACTTCTCTATGTCACGCCGGAGCGTATCGTCACCCCGGGCTTCAAGGAGATGATCGGCAATGCGAGGATTTCGCTGTTTGCCATCGATGAAGCGCACTGCGTCTCGCAGTGGGGACATGATTTTCGCCCGGAATACCGGGAGCTCGGTCAGCTTGCCGAACATTATCCCGGCGTGCCGCGCATGGCGCTGACGGCAACGGCCGATCCGCACACCCGCGAAGACATTATCGACAAGCTCGGCCTACGCTCCGCCGAAGTCTTTACCACCTCGTTCGACCGGCCGAACATCGCCTATGAAATCGTCGAGCGTGACCAGCCGCGCCAGCAGCTCCTGCGCTTCCTGTCGCGCCACAAGGGCTCCAGCGGCATCGTCTATTGCCTGTCGCGCGCCAAGGTCGAGGATACGGCCGAATGGCTGAACGGGCAGGGTGTTCGCGCGCTCGCCTATCATGCCGGCATGGACCGCGCCGTGCGCGATGCCAACCAGGATGCCTTTTTGAAGGAAGAAGACCTCTGCCTGGTGGCGACCGTCGCCTTCGGCATGGGCATCGACAAGCCGAACGTGCGCTATGTCGCCCATCTCGATCTGCCGGGTTCGGTCGAGGCCTATTACCAGGAAACCGGCCGTGCCGGGCGCGACGGCCTGCCGTCGGACGTCTGGATGGCCTACGGCATGGCCGATGTCATCCAGCGCGGCCGGATGATCGATGGCGGCACGTCGGGCGACGATATCAAGCGGGTCGAGCGCGCCAAGCTGAATGCGCTGCTGGCCATCTGCGAAACGCCGGGCTGCCGGCGGCAATCGATCCTTGCCCATTTCGGCGAGGCGCATGGCGGTAGGTGCGGCAATTGCGATACCTGCATCAATCCGGTCGAAACCTGGGATGGAACAGACGCTGCGATCAAGGCGCTGGCGGCGATCTACCGCACCGGCGAGCGGTTCGGCACCGGCCATCTGATCGATGTGCTCTTGGGCACCGAAAACGAAAAGACCGAGCGCTTCGGCCATAGCAAGATGCCGGTCTTTGGAGCCGGCAAGGACATCCCGTCGAAAACCTGGCAATCGGTCTATCGCCAGCTTCTCGCCGCCGGCCTGATCAGCGTCGATCATGAAGCCTTTGGCGCACTGAAGCTGGAACCGGACGCCCGTACCGTCTTCAAGCGCGAGCGCGAGGTCCGGTTCCGCAAGGACCGTCCCGCGACAGGCAAGGGCAAGAACGCCCGGCAGTCGGCCGCGTCCGGCGCCAAATCGGCTCTGTCCGGTTCGGATGCGGAGCTGTTCGAGGCCTTGCGCCGGGCCCGTTCCGGCATCGCCAAGGAACTCGGCGTGCCGCCCTATGTCGTCTTCCCGGATACGACGCTCATCGCCTTTGCCACCGCCCGCCCGCACGATCACGACGCCCTGCTTGGCATTTCCGGCGTCGGCCAGTCCAAGCTGGAACGCTATGGTGACGCATTTCTCGATGTCATTCGCGGATTTGATTGACGATTTGGGTGTCTGCTGGCAACCGCTTACGTGCTGCGCGGCTTACCCCCCTCTGTCACTCCGTGACATCTCCCCCACAAGGGGGGAGATTGGCCGTTTGCTGCTGCGCCCTCCTAACGAGTTCGCGATTTTATATGATCGCCTAATTTGCATGATCGTTTGAGGGAAAAGGATGATCTCCCTCCTTGTGGGGGAGATGTCACGGAGTGACAGAGGGGGTGAGCCGCAAGGCACGTAAGCGGTGACGTGCTTGGTGCCGCGAAATCTACCTCGAATGCCAGTATCGCGCCGTCTACATCCTGACCGTCATGCCGCCGTCCACCGTCAGCACATGGCCGTTGACGAAGGAAGCGGCGTCGCTGGCGAGGAACAGGGCCGCGCCGGCGAGCTCGTCCGGCCGGCCCCAGCGTTGCGCCGGGATGCGCTGGCGAACGAAGGGCATCAGGTCCTCATTGGCGGCCATCGCCGCATTGGTTTCTGTGGCAAACCAGCCCGGCGCGATGGCGTTGCTGGTAATGCCATGCGGACCAAATTCGACCGCCATCGAGCGCATCAGGCCGGTCAGTCCCTGCTTGGCGACCGGATAGATGCCGTCGCCCGGCATCGCCACCTGGCCGTTGATCGAGGTGATCGAGATCAGCCGTCCGTGCGCGTTCTTCTTCATGATCGCGGCTGCATCGCGCGACAGGGTGAGTGCCGCGATCAGGTCTGTTTGGATCAGGTCGATCACCGCATCGTCGTCGAATGCGGCCAGCGGCCGCCGGTCGCGGGCGCCGACATTGTTGATGAGAATATCGAGCCGTCCATGCCGCTTTTCGATCCCGGCAAGCGTGTCGCGCTGCGCTTCGCGGTCGGTGATGTCGAAGGCCGCCGCCTCGGCGCTGCCGCCAGCCCTGGTGATCGCGGTCACGGCATCATCAAGCGTCGCCACAGTGCGCCCATTGATGACGGCATGCGCTCCGGCCTCGGCCAGGGCCCGGGCAATTTCCAGCCCAAGCCCGCGCCCGCCGCCGGTGACGAGCGCGACCCGGCCGTTCAGGGAAAATCTGTCGAAGATTGTCATGGCTTCCTCGCCGTGGAGAAGAGATTGCCCATCGACCCCAAGATACTTGACTTGGTCAACTATTTTTTCTGCCCGTGAACGTTTTGCCGAGGCTTGCGGCTGGCTTCATACGATCATTGCGCCGATGGAACGGGGCAGCTCAGATCGCCTTCCTCACAGGCAAGATAGGTCTGCAGATCCTTCGCCCGCGTCTGTGTCAGCCCGTCGAGGCACATGGAATGGATCATCGGATAGGCGCTTGCGCCTGCCACGCCCGAGGATGAGAAAGCGCATTCGGCATCGCGGAAGGCAACCCAGGCGCGTTGCCCCGCCACCAGAAGCTTGGTCTTGTCCGCGTCGTCCTTCAGCCGCGTCCCGATCTGTTTATAGAGATCGTTCAATTGCTTGTCTGACTTTTTGAAGGACTCGCTGGCGCAGACGTCCATCGTCGTCTGATCCTGCGCATTGGCACAATCGTCGGCGGCATGTGCGGTGCCCGTCGCAAGCATTGCCAGAGCGGCAAGCAGGAAAGTGCGTGTCATTGGCGGCCTCCCATGTATCGGTGCGGCAGGTGCCGCGTGCCGCAATCTCAGCATGCATGCAACGGCGCGGCAACATAAAACGTCCATCAGCCTTTCCGGGATGTTGACCGGTCTGTTGCAGGCCTGCCGGGGTCGAAATAATCCGCGTCGCGGATGGACGACAGCAATGGATCATCCTGTCGTGCAAACGCCGCGTCCTGACGCTGTCTTTCGCTGTCATGTGGATCGGAATATGGTAGGTCTCTATCGCAACCCGATCTCAAATCCTGGAAAGCGGCCTTCATGACGTCAGCCTTCATCACTCACCTTTCCTCCGAACTTGAGGGACTGAAGTCCGCCGGGCTTTACAAGTCCGAGCGGGTGATCGTGTCCAAGCAGGCTGGCGAAATCGAGGTTGCTTCTGGCGCGAAAGTGTTGAACTTCTGCGCCAACAACTATCTTGGCCTTGCCAATAACGAGGAACTGGCTGAAGCCGGTAAACGGGCGCTGGACCGGTACGGCTACGGCATGGCATCCGTCCGTTTCATCTGTGGCACGCAGGAGGAGCACAAGCAGCTCGAGGCGCGCATTTCCTCGTTTCTGAGGCTTGAGGATACGATCCTCTATTCCTCCTGTTTCGACGCCAATGGCGGCCTGTTCGAGACGTTGTTGAACGAAGAAGACGCGATCATCTCCGATGCGCTCAACCACGCCTCGATCATCGATGGCGTGCGTCTCTCCAAGGCGAAACGCTTCCGCTATGCCAACAATGACATGGCGGCACTGGAAGAAGAGTTGAAGAAGGCCGAGGGCGCGCGCTTCAAGCTGATCGCCACCGATGGCGTGTTTTCGATGGATGGCATCATCGCCAATCTGCAAGGCGTGTGTGACCTTGCCGAACAATACGGTGCCATGGTCATGGTCGATGACAGCCATGCCGTCGGCTTCGTCGGCAAACATGGCCGTGGTTCGGCCGAATATTGCGGCGTCGAGGGCAGGGTGGACATCATCACCGGCACGCTCGGCAAGGCGCTCGGCGGCGCATCCGGCGGTTACACCTCGGCAAAGGCAGAGGTGGTCGATTGGCTGCGCCAGCGCTCGCGCCCCTATCTGTTCTCCAATACGCTGGCCCCGGTCATCGCTGCCGCCTCGCTCAAGGTCTTTGACCTGATCGACAACGGCGACGCGCTGCGCGCCCGGCTCGAAGCCAACGCCGCTTTGTTCCGCACCGAAATGAGCAAGCTTGGCTTCACGCTGGCCGGCGAAGGTCATCCGATCATCCCGGTTATGCTGGGCGATGCGTCGCTGGCGCAGGCTTTTGCGGCAAAAATGCTGGAAAAAGGCGTCTATGTCGTCGGCTTTGCCTTCCCGGTCGTGCCCAAGGGCCAGGCCCGCATCCGCACCCAGATGTCGGCGGCGCATAGCGAGGCCGATGTCCGCCGCGCCATTGCGGTGTTCGAAGAGGTTGGCAAAGAGCTGGGTGTGATTTGAGACCCTTACCTCCCCTTGAGGGGGGAGGTCGCAGCGAAGCTGCGGGTGGGGGTGACCACCGCGAACACCAAGGTCAACTGCATATGCCGCAGATCACCCCACCCCGTCGCTGCGCGCCGACCCTCCCCCTCAAGGGGAGGGTGGAAGACATTCGCCGCCGATGACAAAAACATTCTGAGGAACCACCGATGACAAACATGATGAAGGCGCTCGTCAAATCCAAAGCTGAAGTGGGCCTGTGGATGGAGCATGTGCCGGTGCCGGAGCCCGGCCCCAATGACGTGCTGATCAAGGTGAAGAAATCCGCCATCTGCGGCACCGACGTGCATATCTGGAACTGGGACCAGTGGGCGCAAAAAACCATTCCGGTGCCGATGGTGGTCGGCCACGAATTCGTCGGCGTCATCGCCGAGGTCGGCTCGGCCGTTACCAAATACCATGTCGGCGAGCGTGTCTCGGGCGAGGGCCATATCGTCTGCGGCAAGTGCCGCAACTGCCGCGCGGGCAGGGGGCATCTGTGCCGCAACACGCTCGGCGTCGGCGTGCACCGCCCCGGCTCCTTCGGCGAATATGTCTGCATTCCGGAATACAATGTCGTTGCCATTCCCGACGAGGTGCCGGACGAGGTCGCCGCGATCTTCGATCCGTTCGGCAATGCCGTGCACACAGCACTCTCCTTCGATGTCGTCGGCGAGGACGTGCTGGTCACCGGTGCCGGGCCGATCGGCATCATGGGCGCCATGGTCGCCAAGCGGTCTGGCGCGCGCAAGGTGGTGATTACCGACATCAATCCGGTGCGGCTGGCGCTGGCCGAAAAGATGGGCATCGATTATGTCGTCGATGCGTCGAAGGAAAACCTCTCGGATGTGATGAAGCGCATCGGCATGACCGAGGGGTTCGATGTCGGGCTGGAAATGTCGGGGGCGGCGCCTGCCTTCCGTGACATGATCGACAAGATGAACAATGGCGGCAAGATCGCCATTCTCGGCATCGCGCCGACCGGCTTCGAGATCGACTGGAACAAGGTGATCTTCAAGATGCTCAACCTTAAGGGTATCTATGGCCGCGAGATGTTCGAGACCTGGTACAAGATGATCGCCTTCGTGCAAGGCGGCCTCGACCTGTCGCCGATCATCACCCACCGCATCGGCATCGACGATTTCCGCGACGGTTTCGAGGCCATGCGCTCGGGAAATTCCGGCAAGGTCGTCATGGACTGGTAGGGCGCAACCGGTCCCGTGATGCTGCGGGGCGGGTTTCCAGGTGCACCACGTCAAACCCGTGCAGCGGCTTCGCCCAAAATGTGTGAAGCGGCCGCACCGCCTGAGGCGTCCGTGGCGGGCATCCGGCCCCATCACAAGCCGTTCACGTTTGCGTTGGGTGGCTTCCCATGCCTGCCCGCGCATGGCAAGCGGGGGACCTTCGACAAGCAGATGAGGTTTCCCCGATTGATTGATTTGAATGTGTCCCGCCGAACCTTCCTGCAGGCGGGCGGCGCCTTTGCAGCGCTCGGTCTTACCGGCTGCGCCACCACCGCCCGGCCTGTCGCCGCCGAAGCCGAACCCGTCGCACTGCCCACCGCCGAAAGCGAAATGTACGGCGCGAGGCCCGACGAGCAGTTCCCGCTGCCGGCCATCCCATACCAGAAGGTGCCGCCGCGCTTTCGCCGCCAGTGGGTCGACAACACCACCGGCGAACGGCCCGGTACGCTGGTGGTCGATACCGCCAATCATTTCCTCTACCTGACCTATGAAAACGGCAAGGCGATGCGCTACGGCGTCGGGTTGGGCCGTGCGGGCTTCGAATGGGCAGGCCGTGGCGTCATCCAGTACAAGCGAAAATGGCCGCGCTGGACCCCGCCTGACGAGATGGTGGCCCGCCGCCCCGATCTTAAACCCTACAGCATTGCCAATGGCGGCATGGACCCGGGCCTGAAAAACCCGCTCGGCGCCCGCGCGCTCTATATTTTCAAGGACGGCATCGATACGATCTACCGCATCCACGGTTCGCCGGAATGGTGGACGATCGGCAAATCGGTGTCGTCCGGCTGCGTGCGCATGCTCAACCAGGATGTAATCGATCTCCATGACCGCGTGCCCAACCGAACCGAAATCCTGGTGATCGGCGCCACGATGGCCTAGCCGTACGCGGCGTTGGAATTTGCGTCTTTTTGGGTGGCGATGCAGGCAAGACCTTGACATCGCCACCTGCGGCATCATCTCTCAAGCTGTCCGACTTGGGAGGGTTTGATGATCTATTCGGGAAGCTGTCATTGCGGAGCCATCGCCTTCGAGGTCGAGGCCGAGATCACGCAGGCGATGGATTGCAATTGTTCGATGTGCCGTCGGCGGGGCGGCCTTCTGGCCTTCGTGCCGCGCGAAAAGCTGACGCTCAAGACACCCGTCTCGGCCGTATCGACCTATCAGTTCAACAAGCACGTCATCCAGCATCATTTCTGTGCCAACTGTGGAATTGCGCCTTATGCCGACGGGGAGGGTAAGACCGGGCCGATGGCGGCAGTCAATGTCCGCTGCCTGCCGGATGTCGATCTTGAAACCTTGACGATCACCAAGGTCGATGGACGGAGTTTTTGATGGAAAGGAACGTTTTGACGGAGAAGCGGCGGCTCATCCACAAGCGGCGATTCTTTTCACCCTTGTCTTTCCATCAACACTTCCTACATTTCGGCCATGGAACTGAATCTTTGAAGCTCTCTGCTTGATTCGGTCTTTTTTGCCGATTTGAACGGTTTTTCACCGGAAATGCTTGACGGGACCGAAAATTGTGGGAATCACCATTTCTGATACAGTGAGTGAAATGGGTACGGCGGACAGATCCATCATGCAAGTGATGTCAAAACGGCGCTGCTGTCGCAGCTGGCCGGTTTAACCGCGGTGACTGTCGTGGTTAATCAGGAATTAAAGATCATCCCGTTACGTCAGGGGTAATGATTCGCGGTGGGGAGCGCTTGACGCCCCCGAGCCTCGAAAGAGTTTTGCACCGCGCACGCGTTGAGTGCTGTCCAAGGAAAGCGACGATATAAATGGCAACCAAAGTCAAAGAGAACGAAGAAGCAGAAGCCGAACGCGAAGGCGCACCCGACGGCCCGCTTCTCGATCTCTCGGATGACGCGGTCAAGAAGATGATCAAGGCCGCCAAGAAGCGCGGCTATGTGACCATGGACGAGCTGAACGAGGTTCTGCCGTCCGATCAGGTTGACCCCGATCGTATCGAAGATATCATGGCGATGCTCAGCGAAATGGGCATCAATGTCGTCGAGGACGAGGAAGCCGACGAAGGCCCGGCCGCGTCCGAGGAAGAAGACAGCGATTCCGATGGCGAGAGCGAAGGCAGCGAACTGGCCCCTTCGAGCGGCACCGCGCTTGCGACCGCCAAGAAGAAAGAACCGACCGACCGCACCGATGATCCGGTGCGCATGTACCTGCGCGAAATGGGCTCGGTGGAGCTTTTGTCGCGCGAGGGCGAAATCGCCATTGCCAAGCGCATCGAGGCTGGCCGCGAAACGATGATCGCCGGCCTCTGTGAGAGCCCGTTGACGTTCCAGGCCATCATCATCTGGCGTGACGAACTTAACGAAGGCAACACGCTTCTGCGCGAGATCATCGATCTCGAAACCACCTATTCCGGTCCGGAAGCCAAGGCCGCGCCGCAGTTCCAGAGTCCCGAGAAGATCGAGGCCGACCGCAAGGCTGCCGAGGAAAAGGAAAAGAACCGCAAGCCGCGCGCCGGCGACGACGACGTGACCAATGTCGGCGGCGAGGGCCTGCCGGCTGAGGAAGAGGAAGAGGACGACGACGAATCGAACCTCTCGCTCGCCGCGATGGAAGCGGAACTGCGTCCGCAGGTCATGGAAACGCTCGACATCATCGCCGAGACCTACAAGAAGCTGCGCAAGCTGCAGGACCAGCAGGTCGAAGCCCGGCTGGCTGCCACCGGCACGCTGTCGCCCGCCCAGGAGCGCCGCTACAAGGAGCTGAAGGACGAGCTGATCACGGCCGTAAAATCGCTGTCGCTCAATCAGAACCGCGTCGATAGCCTTGTCGAGCAGCTTTACGACATCTCCAAGCGCCTGATGCAGAACGAAGGCCGTCTCTTGCGTCTGGCGGAATCCTACGGCGTCAAGCGCGATAGTTTCCTGGAACAGTATTCCGGTGCCGAGCTTGATCCGAACTGGATGAAGTCGATCGCCAATCTGGCCGCCAAGGGCTGGAAGGAATTCGCCAAGAACGAAGGCACGATGATCCGCAACATTCGCGGCGAGATCCAGAATCTCGCCACGGAAACCGGCATCTCGATCTTCGAATTCCGCCGCATTGTCTCGATGGTGCAGAAGGGCGAGCGCGAAGCCCGCATCGCCAAGAAGGAGATGGTCGAAGCCAACCTTCGCCTCGTCATCTCGATCGCCAAGAAGTACACCAACCGCGGCCTGCAGTTCCTCGACCTCATCCAGGAAGGCAATATCGGCCTGATGAAGGCGGTCGACAAGTTCGAATACCGCCGTGGTTACAAGTTCTCGACCTATGCGACCTGGTGGATTCGTCAGGCGATCACCCGCTCGATCGCCGACCAGGCCCGCACGATCCGTATTCCGGTGCACATGATCGAGACGATCAACAAGATCGTGCGCACATCGCGCCAGATGCTGCACGAGATCGGCCGCGAGCCGACCCCGGAAGAACTGGCCGAAAAGCTGGCCATGCCGCTCGAAAAGGTCCGCAAGGTCCTGAAGATCGCCAAGGAGCCGATTTCGCTCGAAACCCCGGTGGGTGACGAAGAGGATTCGCATCTCGGCGATTTCATCGAGGACAAGAACGCGCTTCTGCCGATCGACGCCGCTATCCAGGCGAACCTGCGCGAAACGACGACTCGTGTTCTGGCCTCGCTCACCCCGCGCGAAGAGCGCGTGCTGCGCATGCGCTTCGGCATCGGCATGAACACCGACCACACGCTGGAAGAAGTCGGCCAGCAGTTCTCGGTCACCCGCGAACGTATCCGCCAGATCGAAGCCAAGGCGCTGCGCAAGCTCAAGCACCCGTCGAGAAGCCGCAAGCTGCGCTCGTTCCTCGACAGCTAAGCGGCGGCATTTGCGAGATGAAAAATTGCAACCCGGTCAGTGAAAACTGGCCGGGTTTTTCGTTGGGCAGGCAGAGTTTACAGCGTGCGCCCCTCTGCGGTCACAGCCCTTGCTTGTTCACTTAAGCCGACAGGAATATACTTCAGCCCTCGCTAAAACCTCTGGGCTTCAATCGTACGCGTTCTGTTGACTGAGATCGGCCGTCCGCTTTGCCGGATGGTGTGTCCGATGAGGCGGGGGTGGAGGCATCAATCGCGGCGCTACCTTCAAGGCCGTGCCGCATGGGAGGTGTGCCATGACCATGTATATCGTGCTGATCAACTGGACGGAGCAGGGTGTCAAGAATGTGCGCGATTCGCCCAAGCGTCTCGACGCCGCGAAGAAGCTGCTGAAGGATATGGGCGGCTCGTTCAAGGAGTTCTACCTGACCATGGGCGATCACGACATGGTGGCGGTGTGTGAAGCGCCTGATGATGCGGTGATGGCGCGGTTTTCACTGTCGCTCGGCATGGGCGGCAATGTGCGCACCCGCACCTTGAAGGCATTCCCGGAGGCCGCCTACCGGGAGCTGATCAGTTCGCTCGGATAGGGCGTTCGATCGGGTTGAGCGGGGTAAACCGGGCAGGCTTGCAGGCATCTGTCTTGCGAGAGCGCATGACCTTGATTCTTTCTCGTGGCGACCCAATGTGAAAGAGGCAAAGCCGCTTCAAACGCTTGGAGTTTCCCATGCTCGACAAGCCTGTCAAATTACCCGGTCCGGATCATCCGATCGTCATCACACCCAATCCCGGCCGCGTCGTCGTTAGACAGGGCGGGAAGATCATTGCCGACAGCCGGAGCGCGCTGACATTGCGCGAGGCGTCGTATCCGGCGGTGCAATACATCCCGCGCACCGATGTCGATATGGCGCTGCTTCTGCCGACCGATCACGCCACCTATTGTCCCTACAAGGGGGATGCGTCCTATTTCAGCGTGCTTGCCGAAGGCGTCCGGCTGGACAATGCCATCTGGTCCTACGAGGCGCCCTATGATGCGGTTGCCGTGATCAGGGACCATCTGGCTTTCTATCCCGATCGTTTCGAGATCACGGACGCTTGAGGTGGTGTCTGCCGTGCTAGGAACGGCGTTGCCCGCGTGTTAGGAAGAGCCACCAACCGTTCAGGCTGGCGATTTCGATTGTCTCATTGTCCGCCGGTCACGATCCGGTCAGTATCCGGCTCTATCGACCATCCTATGCAGCAGAATTCGGAAAAACGGCGGGGTACATTCGGGGCGGGGCTGTTCGCGTCCGTGGCCGTGCATGTGGCCGTTGCCGCATTTCTGCTTTTCCAGCTGCCGGTAACACCGCCAAAACCTGCAGAGGAAGAGGTGGTCAAGGTCGAGATGGTGCAGGAGCCGGAGAAAAAGCCCGAGCCGGAAAAGAAACCGGAGCCCGAGAAAACGCCGGAACCTGAAAAAAAGCCAGAACCAGAGAAAAAGCCGGAGCCGGAGAAGAAGCCCGAGCCGGAAGAAAAGCCTGAAGCCAAGCCTGAGCCGGAGAAGAAACCGCAGGAAGACGCCAGGCCGATCGAGACGCCGATCGAAAAACCGGCGGAGAAGGCGCAAGAACAGCCTGAGCAGATGCCTGCGGATAAACCGGAGGCTGGGCAGGCCGACGACCAGAAAGCCGCAGCCCAGAAGGCTGAAACTGAAAAAAGCGAAACCGCAAATATCCCGCCGCTTCAGCCGCAGGCCCTCGAATCCGCAGCCAAGGAGGGCGGCAAGGACGCAGGCGGAGACCGTCCTTCGGAGCCGGAAAAACAGGTCGAGCCGGAGCCGCGCGCTGAACGCGCCGCTGCAGTGGCGAGCGAGCAGGCGCCGGAAGAGGTCGATCCACAGCTGCCCAGCCCGCTGGACAAACCGGCCGAGACCCCGGCTGCTGCAAAGTTGCCCGAGCTCAATCTTCCCGAGGCCACCAATGCCAACCCGGTGCTTAACGAAGGCGAGGCGCTGATCGAGACCGTGCCAATTCCACGAGCCAAGCCGCAGGACCGGCCGGTGGATGTTGCGGTGTCCGATCCGCAAAAGGTCGCATCGGCAGACAATCTTTCAGCCGATAACAAACCCGGCCGCCCGCCATCGGAGTTGAAGAAGGCAAGCGAACTCTATTCCGCCGATACGCTGTCTGATCCGCGTGTGCGCCAGGCGCTCGGCAAGCTGCCGAAGGACCGGCGGATCGTGCAGATGTGCATGATCGAAACGCTGGAGCAGGTGCGCCGTGCCCGTCCGGATACCGTGCCGCAAGGGCTGTTTTTCGATCCGCGCAACGGTTCTCCCATTTCCGGGCAGGTGATGACGGCCACGGGTGCCGCCTACAAGACCGCGCAGGGGTGGATCGATGTCGACTTCAAATGCTCCGTCAACAGCGATGTTAACGGGATCGCCGCCTTCAGTTTCGCGGTCGGCAGCGCGGTGCCGAAAAGCCAGTGGCAGGCGCGGCGGTTTCCGAAGAACTGACATGCCGTGCCCGCCGGTCTCAATCCGCTACTTGTAGAACCCTTCGCGCAGGTTGATGCCGTGCTCCAGCCAGGCCTTCATGGCGCACAGTGCGCCAGTCCAGCCCTCGCAATTTCCGTAGGAGCTTTTGAGCCCGGTTTGCGTCTGGCGCCAGCCTTCTTCTGATATCGTCACCAGCGTGCGGCCGGGTTCGACAGGTTGGAAGGCCATGGTCACCGTGGTGTCGTATTTCGGTGCATCCGAGCCTTTGCCTTCATCCGCCGCCCACTGGAAAACGATTTTTTCGTCCTTGTTCACCTCGATCACCTTGACCGGGAAGGCGCCGGGGAAATCGTGAAAATCCCAGGTGACGGTGGCGCCGGTCTCAAGCCTGCCCTTGGCGCCGCCGGTGGTGAAATAGCGCGACAGCTGCTCCGGGTTGACCACCGCTTCGAAAACCTCCGAGACCGGCTTGGCGATGTGGCCGGCGACCCTGAATTTCAATTCCATGTTCATTCCTCCTTTTTCGCTTGTTATGGCAGCCATTATGTTATAAAAACATAACATGTCAAGTGATGATGAAAATGACCGAATCTTCAAGGCCTTGGCGGCGCCCAGCCGGCGCGCCATGCTCGATGTGCTGAAGGATCAGCCGCAGACGACGGGGGATTTGTGCGCACGGTTTCCCGCCCTTGATCGCTGTACGGTGATGCAGCACCTGAAGGTTCTGGAGGCGGCGGATCTGGTCATCGTCAAGCGCGAGGGCCGCGAGCGCTGGAACTATCTCAACCCGCTGCCGATCAAGCATATCCACGACCGCTGGATCGGCCCCTATGCCGCCCAGGCCGTCAATTTGCTCAGCCGGTTGAAGGACGATTTGGAAGGGTAGGGGTTTACCCGGCGGCGGCCTTTTCCAGCCCCGCCACGTCGATCTTCACCATCCGCATCATCGCGTCGCGCACCTTGCCAGTCTTGGCGGGGTCGGGGTCGCTCATCAATTGCATCAACGCATCCGGAATGATCTGCCAGGTGACGCCGAAGCGGTCGGTCAGCCAGCCGCATTGCTGTGCCTGCCCGCCGTCCAGTAGCCTGTCCCAATAGTGATCGACCTCCGTCTGATCGGCGCAGGCGACGAAGAAGGAGACGGCGGGCGTCAGCTTGTAATGCGGCCCGCCGTTCAGCCCCATGAAGCCTTGCCCCTCCAGTTCGAAGGCGGCGGTGAAGGTTTTGCCGTCCGGCCCCTTCTGCTGATAGGTCACCTTCGCCTGCCGGAAAATCGACAGATAGAAGGCAAGGGCCTCATCGAGAGTGTTGTCGAACCAGAGAAAGGGCGTGATCTTCTGCATGAGCGTTCCTCCTGTTAGCTTGGACATTTCCTTCTAACGACGAACGGCCTGGCGCCAATTCGACAAGGCCTGCGAAATTTTTTCCCGCCCGAAGCCTTTGGGTCTGCAGCGCTTTTCTGCAGTCCGTGCCCGTCACTGTAGCAAAGTCCTCCGGAATGCGGACAGAGCCGCTTGCTTATCGAAAAATATATCTTAAGATATGTCTAGTGTTATATCTTACGAAGGAAAATCCCATGTTTGGACGTCATCGCGGCCATGAGCACCGCACTCACGAGGAATCCTGCCGCGAGCGGCATGCCCATGGTGGCCATGGCCGCCACGGTCCCGGCCGTTTCGAAGGCGGCTTTGCGTCGCGCGACGGTTTTCGCGCCGGCCGCAAGCTGTCGTCGATCGATCTGCAATTGCTGATCCTGGCGCTGCTCGCCCGCCAGCCCGCCCATGGCTACGAACTCATCCGCACCATCGAGGAAATTTCCGGCGGTTTTTATGTGCCGAGCCCCGGCATGATCTATCCGGCTTTGACCTATCTCGATGAAATCGGCCATGCGGTGGCGGAAGCCGATGGCAACAAGAAGCTGTTCACCATCACCGAGGCCGGCCGCGCCGCCCTGGAGACCGACCGGGCAGGAGCCGATCGCATCATCGAAGGCCTTGGCCGTATCGGCTCGAAGATGGATGCGGTGCGCGATGTCATGGAGGGCCGGGGGCAGGTGCCGAGCGAAGATCCGGAAGCCCATGGTCACCATGCGCTGGAAATTGCCCGCCAGGCGATCAAGGCCTCGCTGTTCCACAAACGCGGCTGTTCCTCCGAGGAGGCGACACGGCTTGCGGATATCCTCCGCCGCGCCGTCGACGAGATCAATCGCGGCTAGCGCCGCCCAAGCTAAAGGATTTTTCATGACCGAAAGACACGCCGTCGCGCGCGTCCGCCACGAGTTGCGCCGCCGTCTTCTCACCGTGAAGACGGCCGAGCGGCTCACCCCGCAGATGGTTCGCGTCACGCTGACCGGCGACGACCTCAAGGGCTTCGTCAGCGCCGGTTACGACGATCACGTCAAGCTGTGCCTGCTGCTCGCAGGTCAGGACGCCCCCGTCTGGCCGGTAGGGCCGGATGCGCCCGCTTTGCCGGAAGGCACAGTCGCTTCGCCGATGCGGGATTTCACGCCGCGCCGTCATGATCCGGCAAAGGGCGAACTGGTGGTCGATTTCGCCATCCATGCCGCTGGCCCGGCCACCGAATGGGCGTCTGCCGCGAGGCCCGGCACCAAGCTCGGCGTCGGCGGACCGCGCGGCTCCTTCGTTGTCACCGATGATTTCGACTGGTACCTGCTGATCGGCGATGAAACGGCTCTGCCTGCGATCGGCCGCCGACTGGAAGAGTTGCGGGCAGACGTGCCTGTCATCGTCCTCGCCACCGTGGCCGGGTCTGAGGAGGAGCAGACCTTCGAAACGACCACCCGCCTCGACACCCGCTGGGTCCACCGCCCGCTCGACACTGCCAGCGATCCCGCGTTCCTGCTCGATGCCGTCACGTCGCTGCAACTTCCAGAAGGTGACGGCTATATCTGGATCGCCGGCGAAAACGACACGGTGAAAATCCTGCGCAGGCATCTGGTCGAGGAACGCGGCCACAACCGCTCATGGATCAAGGCCGCCGGCTATTGGCGCAAGGGCAGCGCCGGGTTCCACGAGAACCACAACGAGGGCTGACGAACTCGACAGCAACGCTGCGGCGGCCTGCGGACATGTGCGATGTCCGCGGCTGCCGTCCTGTATCTTCGGCATGGTGGGGCGCTTGCGAAAATCCCGCAGATTTCAATGGCAACTTTTCGCCATTTGCAGCCGTATCATCAGCGATATAGTCAGGTGCTTGGCGGATTGTGGAATGGATCATGATGGGCCGACGCAAGGAGACATGTGCCAATGGCGGTCGTACGCGCATTCGGAAAATCATCTACCGGCATGATCCAGCGGGAAATCGACCGCCTGGCGGCGCTGGACGCCTTCGATTTGCTCGATACGCCCCGCGACGAGGGGCTGGACCGCGTGGTCGGACTGATCAAGGAAATCTTCACCGTCGAGATCGGCATCGTCTCGCTAATCGACGCCCACCGGCAATGGTACAAGTCATGCTCTGGTCTTTCAGCCGAAGAGGTTCCGCGCGAAGACACGTTCTGCCGCTATGTCGTCGATATCGAAGAACCGCTTGTCGTCCAGGATGCCACCAAGGATCCGCGGTTTGCGGAGCATCCGGCCGTGACGGGCGAAAGCCATATCTGGTTTTATGCGGGCGTGCCGCTGAAAACCAAGGAGGGTCATACGATCGGAACGGTCTGCGCCATCGATCGCCAGCCGCGCTCGTTCGGCCGCCGCGATCTTAAAATTCTCACGGAACTCGCCGGCGTCGCGATGGACCGGATTTCTCTGCTGCAATCGGCCGCGACCGACGGCCTGACCGATGCGCTGACCCGGCGCGCCTTCAAGCAGGAGGCGGACCAGCTGATTTCGCTGGCCTTGCGTCACCGGCACGATGTCTCCTGCATCGTTCTCGATGTCGATCATTTCAAGACGGTCAACGATACCCATGGCCATGCCGCCGGCGATGCGGTGCTGAAGAGCGTCGCTGCGACCTGCAAGGCGGCGTTGCGCGCAGGTGACCTGTTCGGCCGCCTCGGCGGCGAAGAGTTTGCCATCCTGTTGCCGCATGTGGACAGGGATGGGGCTGTTGCGGTCGCCGAAAAGGTCAGAAGCCTGATTGCCTCCCATAGCGTCGGCGAGCGCCAGTTGAAGGTCACGGCGAGTTTCGGCATCTCGGCGCTGTCGATCGTCGGCAAGGATATCGAGACCCTGCTCGCCCAGGCCGATGCGGCGATGTACAGGGCCAAGAACACCGGCCGCAATCGCTGTGTTGCGTGGAGTTCGTTGCAGACCGATCAGACAGCGGGGGCCCGGCGGCGGGTGCTGAAGGCGGGCTCGATCGTCTTCAACGACCGGCGCTCAAGCATCGACTGCACCGTCAAGTCGCTCGGCAGCGACAGTGCCGGCCTGTCCGTTTCCAATTCCGCCGGCATTCCCGCCGAGTTTCTGCTGTCGATCAAGGGCGAGGGGTTTGAAACCCGCTGCCAGGTGATCGCGCAGGACCGGCAAAATCTGGAAGTGGCGTTCCGGTAAGCGGATGGCGGCCAGCCTCCGGGTTTGGCCGGAGCGAGGATCGCCGCCGGAGCGCCGCTGTTTCCGATGGACCCAGTGGCGCCATGACGTGACCGGCGACTGGCGGCGGAAAAGCCGTCAGCCGCGCGACGTTATCCAGACGCCGGCAAGCGTTACCGCCAACCCGATGAACATCGCCAGTGTCAGAGGTTCGGAAAACAGCGCCCAGGCCCAGAGCATAGTGACCGGCGGGCTGAGATAGATCGCGGCGCTGACCTTTGCCACCGGGAACATGCGCAGGCTGGTATAATAGATGGAATAGGCTGCAAAGGTGGCGAAGACCACGAGCCAGACCATTCCGACGGCGAAATTGACGGTCAGGGGCGGCGCGATATCACCTTGGATCATCGCACACGGGCCAAACAGCACGGCCCCCGTCAGCGTATGGATGCAAAGGCTCTGGTGCACCGGCATATGTTCAGCCCGCCGCCAGCGGAACAGCACCGAGGCAAGCGCGAAAATCAGCATGGAACCGATGGTCACCCCGTAGGCCCAGACGGGAGCCGTGCCGAAGCTCAGGCTATCGACCGAGACGACCAGCACGCCCACTACTGCGACAGCCGTTCCCAGCCATTGCCGCGGGCTCAATCGCTCCCCCAGAACCGGTTGAGACAAGGCGGCGATAGCGAGCGGCACCAGATCGGAAATCAGCGCGACGAGCCCTGTCGGCACGCGCTGTTCGATCGCCAGCGCAAACCCGCCCAGATACAGGAACACCGACATCACGCCGAACAGCATCTGCTCTCCTATCCCGCGCAGCCGCATGCGCGGTCCGATGGCCAATGCGAAGGGCAGCAGGATCAGGCCCGCCAGAAGCGTGCGCCAGAACAGGACCAGCGTGACGCTCGCCTGTTCGCTGGCATAGCGAATGCCGACGAAGCCGGAGCTCCAGCTGATCACCAGCAATGTCGCCATCAGCGGCCACAGGAAGCGGCGCTGGTTTCGGGCGGGCTGGGATAGGGCTTGATCGGTCATCGGTGTCTCACAGGCATGGTGTTTGCCGTTCAGCCAATAGGGCCGCAGAGATCAGGTTGCACATGACAAATATGAATTGCTGCATGACATTCTATGTGTCCACGTCATCGAATGTTGCTCAAAACGGCCGGGCGCTGCATAATTTCCGGAAACAACATCGAACTTGGGCAGGGTCCATGACTGACTTCACCACCCGGCGTCTGGAAATCGATGCGCTGCGCGCGCTCTGGGCGATCCGCCATCATGGCGGCATCACCCGCGCCTCCGAAGCCCTCGGCCTGTCGCAATCCGCCGTCAGCCACAAGATCAGGAGGCTCGAAACCAGCCTCGATTGTCACCTCCTCAGCCGCAAGCCGGGAGCGCCGATGTTTACCGCAGCCGGAGAGGATTTGCTCGACTATGCCGGCCGCATCATCGGCCTGCATGACGAGGCGCTTTTGAGCCTGTCGAAAACCTCCATCGCCGGCCGCATTGCGCTGGGCTTGACCGAGGACACGACCTGCACCGACCTTGCCCGCATCCTCGGGCGATTTCGGCGTCTGCATCCGCATGTATCCGTCCGCACCAAGGTCCGCATGAGCCTGGTTTTGCGGGCCATGCTGGAGCGCGGCGAACTGGACGCTGCGATCGTACAGGTGTTTGCCCATGAGGTTCGCCCCACCGATCTGGTGCTTTTCCGCGAGGATCTTCATTGGGTGAAGCACGCTGATTTTCCCGTTCCGCAGAACGGCCCTATCGCTTTTCTGTCCTTCGACGACGCGTGTTTCTATCGCAAGTGGGCTTTCGATATCGGACAGGACGGGGGAGCGGCTCTTGAAACTGTCTTTGAGTGTTCGAGCGCTGCGGGAATTGTTGCGGCGGTCACCGCAGGCATGGGGATAGCGCTTCTCAGCGCGCGCCATCTGCGCCCCGATATGCAGGTCATCACGGACCGCCTTCCGGCACCGCCTTCCCTGGCCTATGTGGTGCGCCGCGCAGGAAAGGCAAGAAACGCGGCTCTCGATACGCTCATCACCGAAATCGGCAATGAAATCAGGCGTTACGGTGGACTGACGATCGCCAGTTGAGGTGACCGCATCGTTGCGAAAAAAGCGGTTCTGAAGGCGCGGCTATTGCTTCAGGCGGGTGTCTACGGCACGCCCCCTGCCGCCCTTTGGCGCACTTTCTCCTTAAAAAATTATCCCCGCAAATCCCCGCCCTCAAAACCCGTGCCATACTTCTTCCCGTCCCATCACGGATACACCGGAAAGCGTTGCCGGCGAGGTGGGGCCGGTGCCCGGACGATTTGGCGAAACGCGCGCAAAATCCCCGGGGCTGCGTGAAAGGCGGTTCTCCTCCGGTTCGTGAAAGCGGGCCGGGCGTGCCGGGTAGCCACACCGTCCTTGGACGGTCCAGGGCTAAACCCCGCCGCATTGAAAAGCCCAGCGGATAAGCGGCCGGGCTGGGGCATTGGAGGCTTTCCTGTCAGAGAGGAAAGCGCAGAAAAACCTGAGAAGCGCGGCAAAAGACACTGAAGCGGGGCACATCGCGTGTCACCTACTCCTACTTACCTGCGGCACCCGATGTGCCCCGGCCGACCCTGCCAGGCAAAAGCCCGGCAGACATGCAGATGACGCAAACCACGGGCGAAAACAGCCGCCGCGTGACGGGAAACCCGTACCCATTATTCCGATCCCTCCACCCCCTATCCTGGAAAAGGCGAAAAACATGCCACCAGTCTGTGGACCTGAAGAACTGCCGCTTCATCCCGTTCTGTTCGAGATGCTTTGCCGTGTTGCCGCGACCCGGATGGATATTCCCTCCTTCTGCCGTGTCCGCAGTTGCGGCCGGCAAGGCGAATGCGTGGGCAAGTTGAAGCTGCGGGAAATTCCGCCGCACTTTCGCGGCCTTGCGGATGCCGATGCCTTGCTGCCGGCGATGCCTGGTTCCATGAATTCGTCATTCAATGGATCCTGTGCAGGGAAGATTATTTCGGCCGCGTCCGGCCGCCCGAAGCGGTTCGCAGCCTGCTTGCCCTTGACGAGCAGTGGCCGGTTTCCATCTATGTCGATAAGCAAGAGCAAACGCCGGCTGCCGCATGCTCATACCCTTTAAGCCGGGACTTGCTCGATACGGTGCAGGCCTCCCTGGAGGCAACGATTGCCCGGATCGATGAAAGAGCCGCATCTCGAGGAGGAGACTGACATGCCCTATGTCGATGGATTCATCGTCGCCGTCCCGAAAGACAGTATCGAAGCCTACAAGGACCTGGCGCGCACAGCAGGCGAGGTCTGGAAGGAATACGGTGCGCTCTCCTATGTAGAGTGTATCGGTGACGACGTGCCTTACGGCGAGCTGACGTCCTTTCCCCGTGCGGTGAAGGCCGGCGACGACGAAGTGGTGGTTTTTTCGTGGATCACCTATGCCTCGCGCGAGCAGCGCGACGACATCAATGCCAAGGTCATGGCTGATCCACGCCTCAGCATGGACAACTGGCCCATGCCCTTCGACGCCAAACGGATGATCTATGGCGGCTTCAAAACTTTTCTGGAATTGTAACGCGGCAAGCCGCCAAGCCGCACCGGCCCGAAAGGATTTTATGCCCCAGACGATCATCAGCCTGCCGACCCGCGGCGCCGGTCTCTACGAGTTCACAGACGAGGCGCAGGCCTTCGTCCGCAGGGCCGGTGTGGAGGAGGGCCTGTTGACCGTCTTCGTGCGCCACACCTCCTGTTCCCTGTTGATCCAGGAAAATGCCGATCCCGATGTCAGGCGCGATCTCGACCAGTTCTTCAAACGCCTCGTGCCACCGTCCAGCGATCCGTCGATGGGCTGGGTCATCCACGCCGCAGAAGGCCCCGACGACATGCCCGCCCATATCAAGGCAGCGCTGACCCAGGTCTCGATCGGCATTCCGGTCGGAGAGCGGCGCCTGCTGCTCGGCACCTGGCAGGGTCTCTACCTGTTCGAACACCGCGACCGCCCCCACCGCCGCGAGGTGGTGCTGCATCTGGGGGGATGAGAGTGGGGGAGGAATTGAAATTACAGGAACAAAACAGTTGTTTGGGCGCTACGTGGTTTCTTCTGGGGTGATTGCGTTCAAGCATACCCACGTCCTCCGTCATCCTCGCCCTTGTGGCGGGGATCCAGTCACGGCGCGTCCGCGCCGTGAGAAGACTCTTCCACGCGACGGACGTCGCGTGACGGGATTCCTGTGACGAGCACAGGAATGACGGGGAGAGAAGGAGCGAACCCATTAAATTTTACAGGCAAAGGACAGAAACAGTGACCGACGCGCAGACCATTGCCAGCCGCTTCATGCAGGCGCTCAACGAACGCGATTTCGACACGATCGGCACATTCCTCGACGAGGACGTGGCGCTCGATACCCTGACCGGCCAGCGCACCATCGGTTCCGGTCCGTTGCGCATGGCGGTGATGAGCTATTTCCGCCATTTCGACGAAAGCTTCAGCGACATGGTGCTGATGCACGATGCCTTCGGCCAGCGCGTCGCCGTCGATGTCACCGCGCGTGGCCATTATCGCGAAACCATGCCGGGCCTGCCGGAGGCCAACGGCCAGTCCTATTCGATCCCGAGCGTGCTGGTGTTCGAATTCGAAAACGGCGCTGTCACCCGTCTCAGTCATTACCGCAATATCCGCGTGTTTGAGCAGATGCTCGCCCGCTGACCGCGCCGGCCGCCTTGTTCCTGCCATTCGAACACGGTCTTGCTCCGGCTGAACCCCGGATGAACGGCCGATTCGGGTTCCGTTCAGCCACGCCGGATTAGGGTGTCTTCAATGCCCCGGAACAGACGGCGGGCGGACATCTCAAAGTTTTGGACCATAAGGAGAAACAGTCATGAAACAGATTTTTGCAAAGCTGGCCCTTGCCGGCATGATCGGTCTGACCGGCTTTGGTGCCAGCCTTGCACCGGTAGCAGCCGAAACGCTGACCTTCGGCATTCATTCCGGCGGCGTCGTGGACGTTCAGTATCGCGATCGTGACCGCGACCGCGACGGATATGGCGATGAGCGCGATTGGGATGGCGACCGCCGTCATCGCCCGGGCTGGGGCGAGAATCGCCGCGGCCGCTGCGACCCTTGGCTTGCCCAGGAAAAGGCCCGTGATTTCGGCATGCGCCGGGCCCGCGTGGTCGATGTGACGCCCCGCCGGGTGGTCGTCGAAGGCGTGCGCCGCGGCGACTATCGCAGCATCGTGTTCGCCAATGCCCGCGGTTGCCCGGTGATCGGCCGCTAACAAGGCCCGGTCCTTTCAATTCTTTCCGCCTTGTCTCCCCCGGCCGGCGGAAAGTGTCGCCCCTCGCGGTTTTCTGCGGGGGGTGTTTTCGTTTTGGGCACCGTCAAGCCTGCCGGGTTGATCACGCCCCGTGCCGGGATGCTGCATCTGCCATCGTCCAGATCATTCCCATGAAAAAACCCCGCCGGAGCGGGGTTCGATCGTCCACGGCGCTTGGCGATGCGGTATTATTGCTTGATCGCGAAGGTGACGTTGACGGTGACGTTATAGCTGTTTTCTCCCGTGGCGATCGGTACGGCATCCGCGGCATATTCCTTAGCCATGGTGCGCATCATCGGTATCGGTTCGGGCCGGGATGAATTCTCTGAAATCTCGACGATACGGCCAATCGAAACGCCGGCGGCTTCCGACAGCACCTTGGCCTTGGCAACGGCATCCGTCACCGCCGACTTGCGGGCTTCGGTGACCGTTGCTTCCGGCTTGTCGTTGGAAAACTGGATCGAGCCGCCCTGGTTGACGCCGAGCGTCACTGCCTGGTCGATGATCGCGCCGAGCTTGGCCAGGTCGCGCACCTTGATGGTCAGCGAATTGGCCACCTGGTAACCGGTCAGCACCGGCTGGCGATTGCCGCCGTCGCTGTTGTCGGGATACTGGTACTGCGGGTTGACGGCGAAACCGGATGTCTGCAGATCGCGATCGGCAATGCCACCGGCCTTCAGCGCGTTGAGCACGTCGGCCATCGCCTTGTTGTTGGCGTCGAGCGCTTCCTTGGCGGTCTTGGCATCCTTGACGACGCTGAACGACAGGATCGCCAGGTCCGGCGCAACGCTGGCGCGGCCTTCGCCCGAAACGGTGATCACGGCTTCACGCGGCGCGGTGTCCTGCGCAAAGGCCGACGTGCCGGCAATCCCCGCAAAAGCGGCGGCCAGAACGGCGGTTTTCAGCCGGCGGGGGAAATAGGTGGATGTCATGGATGGTTTCTCTCCAGTTGTGTTTCGTCCCTGCCACCTTATTGCGGATTGATTGTGTAGGGATTGCGGCAACGTCTTGTGGGAAAACCAGTTTTCCGCTAGAGCCAGTCCCACCCGCGGACTGCCATTGGCCCGCGGCGCACCGGATCCGTCCGGAAGGGCCTGTAGCTCAATGGTTAGAGCCGGCGGCTCATAACCGCTTGGTTGGGGGTTCGAGTCCCTCCGGGCCCACCATATTTTCTAGGCGTTACAGCCGATTTTCAATGTTGCGGCGGTCGCTGGGGCAACATTCTGGGCAACATTCGCGGGGCCGATCCGCTTGTAGGTTAGATAATTCTTAATTAATTGGAGGGTGCTAATGACTGAAAACTTTGCGAACTCGATCAGAGAAATGGCTTCAACCTACGACGCGAAAAGCGGTGACCGCGAAACGGAGACGGCGGCCGCTAACGCGCGGGCTGCTGCAATCGTCCAGAGCTTCAATAAGGCGCGGACGGACTTCATTCGGCCGGCAATAGAGGCTGCGAAAGTTACCTTGGAAGAAATTGGGCACGCAGTCTCCATCATCACAGAAACCGACCCCGGAAGCGCATCAGTAAGTCCCTCGGCTTCATTCATCCAGATGAGGGTCGCGCTGAAAGGCCAGCCGGCCAATACCAGCCCTATGCCTTTTGCACTCACATATTCGCTGGATGGCGAAGGCGGATCCCTGCGGTTAAAGACTTACGCCCATACGAGAACTGCCGCGTCGAGCTCCGAAGGTCATCTCGATCAGATTCGCGCGATTGATTTGGCTTATGTGGAACGGGACGTCAGCAATTTTCTCCACAACCTCTTTGAACTTCCGGTGAACCCATTTCCTTCATGATGAAGAGCCCCGGAAGCTAAATTCGGTCTACTCCTTCCCCGGGGCTATGAATAGCAATCCGGTGCGCGTTGGGCGCGCGCTCCGGCTCTGGCATCACGTCCCACGGTGGTTTTGTCAGACATCGGAACCCTCCTTCAGTCCTGCCGTGAGGGCAACAGCCTCGGCAATCAGGCTGTCGCCAGGCTGGAAGTCACCGTTGGAGGTCACGACCAGTAGTTTCATGGCGAATTCTTGGGCGGTCTCTGGAAGGATGGGCACGATCATCTTTTCGATTTGTACGGCTGAATCGAAGGCTTTTTCCGCGACTATGTCGGGATAGCTCATGTTGCTTGCCACGTCGTACAACGCTTTCCATTGTGCGAAGAGAGCCGGAATGGTCTTTGACACGGCTTCGGCACATGCTGCTCTGTCCGCGACGCCTTGATCGCGATCGAGAAAGCCCAGGGCTGCTTTGATCATGGCAGGGATGCGGGGAGTATCTCCCATCTCATAATCCTCCAACGCAAGCTGCAACGCCAGCGCCGCCTCTTGCTGGCTCTCCGCCGGACGGCTCCATTTCTCGATGACCTTCATCGAGGGTTTGAACATGTCCGCCAGGTCCTCGCCGCTCTTCGGCTCTTCTAGGCTCGCAGCCAAGAAAGCATTCCAATCCGACCGATAACGGAAAATGGCGGCGGAAAGTGAAACTTGGTGGCTACTCGGCACGCCTTCGGCGTCGGCCAGAACGAATTTGTTCGGCATTTGATTTCTCCGGTGCTTGCGTTAATCAATGCTTAAGGTATTATCTGATACCTCAGGTTTCGTCAATACCTGAGGTATTATTTAAGCGAGGATTCATGATCACGAGTGAACAGGTTCGAGCGGCGCGCGCGCTGTTGCGGTGGGAGCAAAAGGACTTAGCCGAGACCTCTAAGGTTTCGCTGCCATCTATCAAGCGACTGGAAGGACAGCCCGGCCCTCTCGCGGCGCAAGACCGCACGGTGGATGCTATAGAAGCCGCCTTCGTGACGGCCGGCGTCCTGTTTCTTGATGCTGGAGCCATGACCGAAGGCGGCGCAGGCGTGAGGCTGAAGCGATGAGCGACGTGCCGGCGTGGATACAAGCAATGCAAGCGCTCGCAACGCCAGCAATCGCCCTGGCTGCTGGCGTTATCGCGTATCGTCAATGGCGCACTGCACATGAGAAAGTCGTGCTCGATCTTTTCGAGAAGAGGTTTGAAGTGTTTATGTCGGTCAGAGAAATAGTCAGCAAGGGCGGCAATCGAAAGCTCTTCACCGATCTGGGTCTCGCGAACGAGGTCTTAGCGCGGGGTCGCTTCTTATTCGGAAGGGATGTTGTCGACGAGCTTGTGGAAATCCATCGCATTTGCGGTGAGGTGGACGTTGGATCGCAGACGGCATTCATGGAAATGCATCGCACGTACGATAGAGTTCTCAAAAAGCTGGAGCCCTACATGAACATGCACCAGAAGAAAGCCTCGTTCAGTGAATGGATCGCCGAGCGTAACCGCATCCGCCTCAGCTACGCCGACGCCAAGCAGAGATGAGCAAGACACCCGGGACCAAAACTTCGTTAAAGTGATTATGCCTTTTGAAAGACTCGCGCTATACGATCACCACAATCGCGTTCTATGGGGATAGGAATGCAAGTTTACCACTCAGACATTATAGCTGACTTCTTCCGGTCGCGGGCAAATCCCGATGTTGGAGATATCCTCTCCAATCTGAAGTTGCAGAAGCTTTGTTACTACGGTGCCGGCATTATGGCGGCAGTCCGCCAGGATGACTCACGCCCGCTGTTCTCCGATAGGATCGAGGCTTGGACGCATGGGCCTGTAGTTCCCGCCCAATATGGACGGTTCAAGCACTTCGGATCGAGCGAAATCCCACCGATCGACAATTTTGATGCCGAGCAGCTAACTGCTCGTGATCGCGCAGTCCTGGACAATGTGTATGATTTTTATGGCCAGTATTCGGCTTGGAAGCTTCGCAACATGACGCATGACGAAGCGCCGTGGAAAACCGCATTCGCCCGCGAAAACAAAATCATCACAACCAATGAGTTGACGGAATTCTTCTTGAATGAGGTCAATGAGGATTATGTGAAATCCTATCATGAAGCAGCGTAAGCAGGATTCCAAAAGCCCGTTTAACTCTGCTATGGGCTCGGCCGCGAGTGATAATGCGGATGCTCAGCCGCCCATCTTCTCATTCGAAAAAATGGCTGCCGATACCGGCTACAGCGTGACATGCTGCCAAAATGACGATCAAGCTGCTCTTTCGCGACAGCTTTTCACCCTATCTCGATTGACGTGGCGGGATATCAAATCTGCACCTCGCCACGGACTCGGGACGGAGAAAATGGACAGGGCGAGCATAGATGCTCCGTTGCCCAAATCCATCACCGAAGATGTAACCTTTTTGATTCTGCGCTTTAACGGAAAAAAGGCGATGATCGGCTATCGCGATGGCCGGACATTTCACATCCTCTTGTTAGATCACGATTTTTCAGCCTACAAACATGGTTAGGTTGAGCCTCCAAGAATTCGCCATCAGGCGTCAAGACGCACGGTAGGCCTGATCATTTCCAGTTCTCTTTGCCGTCGAGACCGGGAGGCGCTGAGCCTTCCGGACCCATGCCATAGCGGCCATCCAGCCACGCTTTCACAGCGGGCCAGTATCGACGATTGGCGAAAAGCGGGTCTGGCGTCGGAAGTCCAGACTTCGTCGCGCCAGGAAGCGCGATCTTGAATTGCTCGGTGGTGAGGCCCAGCCGCTCGGCGCATTGGCCCTCGGTAACGAAGAGTGCATCTGATTTTGCCATTGTGTCCTCCTTTTGACGGGAGGATCATTCAGGCCACCGCGCAGATGTCAACGACTTCAAGTGGGTCTTGGAGTTCTCCCGGCTTTGTCGCCCTACGAGGAAGGTCGACGAGGATTATGCCAACGCGTAAACCGCCCAACCACAGCGGAAAGGCTTCAGGCCCCATGCCGCGACCGTGTGGGCGCCCGAAATTCTCAAGCTTGTTGGAGTAGCTCTCCTGTAGTCCCGCTCGCGCGTCCAGCTCGATACATGTCATGCCGAGGGCGTGGCGCCGACGCACCATCGTCTCAACGAAATCGCCGTAGCTCTGGATGACCTGAGAAACGATAGGGAAGCCGAGCGCGGTTTCGGCCGGCTCGACGGTGTTCAATCCCTGCAGCCCGTCCCAGTGGTCCAGATCAGTGGCTTTGAAATAGTATCGGCGATTGATGCGAGAGGGCTTCGGAAAGCCCAGATGCTCATCTTTGAGCCAGCGACAAAGCGTCCGCCTTGAAATGCGGTAACGCTCCATCACAGCGATACTGTCAAAATGGATCGTCTGCATCTTCGTCTTCATGACTGACCTTAAGCAGCGGAGGCTTTGGAGCGGAGGTCCGCGATGGTAACGTCCAGGTTTCTGAAGATATGTGCGAAGAGATGCTCGAAGCCCGCATGCTCCTCAGCGGCCCAGTCTTCGTCGCGGACTTGCTCCGGGGTCCACTGAAACTGACCGTACATTCCAGCGGGCACGCCGTCGATCTTGGAGAGGGCTCGCCCAAGCCGGCCCGAAATGCGCATGATGACATTTGGGACCTGAAGATGTGAGATGTGTTTTTCCTCGGAGACAGACATCGCCAAGTCGTTCATCTCGGAGGAGATCGAGTTCAGCATGCTGAGGCCGGCGGCGAGGGAGTTTGCCAGAGCTTCGACGTCAGCCGTCTTATCGACGAACGATTTGACCTTGGCCCGGATCGCTGCCGCCACAGCTTCCTTTTGGTCGGCTTGCCAGGCGGCACGAGCACGCGCGTCGTCCTGTTCTGCCAACCGTCCAGCCAATACGAGCGCGTCGTCGATCGCTCCAAGTTCATCCGTCAGTTCAACGATGCGAGATGTCTTGGTGAACTTGACCCCGGCCATAAGGGCTTCGGCTCGCTGCGCCTTCAGCCCTTCAAGCTGAGCTGCAAGCTGCTGCTTCTGTGCGGTAAGTGAGTTGAGGCGTTCGCGGTTCGTCGTGTTCATTTTTCTTGATCCTTAGGTGCCATTTAAATGTGCCATAAGGTGACAAGAGAAAAGCGAGCGCACAAAGCACAACAAAAAACGCTGTAAAAACAACAAATTTAGTGCTCTGGATTAGAAGCCGCCGGCTCTTAGCTGCAAGCGCAGGTTTGCGGGAGGGATGGCGCATACCACTGCCCCCGAATATGTCTTTCCCTGGGTCAATATGGGTGAGAACCTCAAGCAACGGCCGATCCGGCCGCGTGGCATCAACCCACCGCTTGCCGTCGTGGCGAAGGCCGTTCAGCTGCGGGTGATGTTTCACATTGAGGTGGATATCATCATCCGGCATTTCGGTGGCGCTCGATCGCGGCGCTGAGTATGTTGAGGTCTTGCCCATAATTGGCGATGGTGGCGCTATGCGCGATCGACTGGCCAGCAAGCACGGCATTGATATCGTCTTCAACAAGGCTCGCAACTTCGCGTTCAACCTTGTTTCGCCGCGCTTCGAGTGCCTCTAAGCTGATCTTGGGCATGCGGCTTTCTCCAGTATCTCAATTCGTTGTTTTAGTTCGTCTATGGCCAGACTATGGAGGGCGGAAATCGGGCGATCACTGACCATCAGATTTTCCCCTGTGGCATCGACGCCCTCGGGGAACACCGACAAAACCCGTCCGGCCAGGTAGCCGAAGTGTTCGCGGTCATCTCCAATCATGCTGTAATGGCTGGATGCGCTCGCCAATCCGGAGACTGTGTCGAGAGCGCTGCGGCCAAATGGGCGGAAGTTTTCCTTGAGCCGCTCATCAGAGACGGACGAATATACCCCGGTCGCGGCGTTGAACTGCCCACGGTTTGTCCAGGTCGGGGATGCTGTCGTGTTTGTGTTGATCTCAAGGTAGAGGTTTGGGAAAGACGCATCGAACGTGGCGAGCCGAAATTGACGGGATGCGGTGGTGTTGCCGATATATGTGGCACCCGCGTCGAAGCCGCCATTTGTGTTAAGCGCGCGGATCTCATTGGTTTTCAAACGGAGCGTGGTCTGCGAGCCTGCGGACTGGTCCGCGTGAAAATATGCGCGTAACCCCTCAGCTGTGTACCATCGGAAGCCGTAAAGCGTTGGCATCAGGATTGCAGGCACCGTAGGGCCGTCCGCCGCCACCGAGCCGTTCCCGAAGACTATACCTGTCCGGTATTTAGCTCCATTGGCGATGACGTTCATCGCGTTGGAAATGTCGTGCTGTCCTGCACCCACATCGGGACGGCCGGCGCTCAACAACAGACCGTTGATTGAGTTAACCTGCGCATAGTCGTAAGGCGTCATCAACGAAACTTCAGGATCAACGCCTGCAGCACCCATATTGACAGAGCCGATTTCCACACCATGAGAGCGCCCGGACCCGTTGTCGCGACGGTTTTCGAAATAGCCGCCCCACCCCATGAAGGTGGTGTTAAAATCGCCCGTCCGCGCGCGGTTGTTGTGGCTGAACCCCCAGACACCAATGCCACTGAAGTAAGCCGGGGCAACCGCGTCTGAGGTGCGGGATGCGCCTGTTACCGCAAGAGCGGTGCCAGGCTTGCTAAGCGAGGTGAACATGCTAACGGTTTCAGCTTGCCCTGCAATTGCCTCCAGCCACCCGATCGAGCCAACTGCGGCGCGACCGTTTCTGTATAAGGTCAGGAGGTCAACTTCAGCGCTGCCAGCGGTCGTAATTTGAGACCAGACAAAAGCTTTGTTCATGCCGACGCCGTTGACGTACATGTTCCGAATGTTTGTCTCGCCATCAGCATTGGAACGATTGTGCGAAACGATCATGCCGATATTGTCGGCTGTCGTCGGGATTGTCTGCAGGTTCTTGAACGTCTTAAGCAAGCCGTCTGAGATGCGAAGATCGCCGGTTTTTACTTCATTGCCAGCGCGCTGAACTGCATTGTCCGCCTTTGCTCCCTGCGCTGCAGTCGCCGTGCCTGCCATGTTCACAAATTGCGCCGGGTCTAAATTCTGCAGATTGTTACCTACCCACCCAAGTACCATCTGATCTGACGGCTGGGGGACGGCAGGAGGCGTAACCCCATACGGCACTTTGAAGGAGCGCTCGATGTCCCGCCGAGCTTCCTGTATCTCCGCAACAATAGTGTTGAGGGCCAAATTTTGATCACGGATGGGAAGAGCCCCTCCTGCTTGAAACAAATTTGTCCGGCGCGGGTCGCGCGAACCAACGACTTCGACCTTGCCTGTTATGCCGACGGCGAAAACGGCTCTCGCGTTAATGGAGACCCCTTCGACATAGGTGGCCGAAATCGTAAAATCGACACGTTCGACCCCGTCAAGGTAGACGGCGATGTCATCGTTGTCGAACACAGGAAATCCCGCCGGGAAGTCGGTTGTCGCGACTACGGGATTATATTCGGAGATGCGATCGTCGGGCGATGTGATGGACATGCGCACGATAATCGTCGTGCAAAACCCTCGCCGCAAAGCACACTGCCATCCTTCATAAAATCAATGGCTTGCACCAGTTTGAGGCGGTAGTTTTTTCACTTCAGGTCGATTGCTTTACTGACATTCGGGCTGCGCGACGGGAGCGCGTCACCCGGTGCCCACCAGAACGATTGCCCGAATTCCTTCTTCATCCGCTTTTCATACCGGCCGAACGTCTGCCTGTAATTCGGGTCGATCATGGTCTGCAGCTGGTCGAAGATGATGCGATCCGTGGCGATCTTCGAGAACCAGAGCGAGGAACCCGGCGTCCAAGCTTTCATATATTGGGCGAGCGACCTCCCGGTAAATCCATTTTTCATGAAATCTGCGACCGACAAGATTGTGCCGGGACCTGGGCCGAGAAAATATTCGGTCAGACCTTCGCCGCCTTTTGCGGTGCCCGTTGCCACGATATCCGCGAGCATGCCGGCACCGCCGCCGCGCAGAAAAGCTGTAGTCCAGAATTCGGGGCTTTCCATGGGATTCATATTTTGCAGATCACGCCCAGCAATGATGGACTGCATCTGTGTCGTGACGGCGCCTGCCATGGTCAGGAGAACAACCAGCTTTGTGCCGTAGCCAATCTTATTCCAGGTACCGTCTTGCATGGCGGCGCGGGTAAGGTGCGTCATCATGTAGGTGATTGGAAAGCTTTTGAACTGCGCGGCGGAACGAACGATCTCGCCCATGAAGGTGCCGCGCTGCTGGCCACCGGACATCGCCCCGCGGATACGCGAGTCCGGCTCGATGACAGCGAAACGCCGCTCGTCGAGTATGGCCGACATCAGCCGGTCGCCTAACTCCTGATCCTCTACCCCGTTCACGTCGAAGAATTTCGCGCCGTCGGCTTCCAGTTGCGGCGTCACGCGCAGCTTGTCCCACTGCTCCGGCGTGAAGCCGTAGCGCTTGAGGAAGCTCTGGAAAGCAGGCTCCAGCTTGTCGAATGTGTGATCAGCCTGCCGAGCAATGAAGCCGTTGAACTCCATGCCCCATGCCCGCTTCAGGCCTTCAGTCCACACGTTGATGCCGGAAACCCGCATAATCAAGTCGGCAACGCGCCCGGTTGCCCCTTGGCCGACAACCTCGTCCGCGAACCGCTTCGAGCCGATGGCATGATCCATGATCGAGGCAGCGGTCAGGTTGATCTGTCTGGCAATGGCTTCCGAGCCTTCGCGGTTAATCGTGAGATCCTTCACCAAGCGGGCGAGGACGGCAGTTGCAGGAATACCGTTGTGGCTGGCGGTAAGGGTCGCTGTGACGCTGTCACCCGGAAGGGCGGCTACCACAGCCGATCCAAGGCGCGCAGCGGTTTGAAGGTTTCGGATGCCGCCGCCGATGCCTGCAATCAACTCGCTTTGAGCCACGCCGAGCTTGCCCGTGAGAGCGTCGAACGTCCGCTGGACCGCTGCCGGGCTGTTCAGCGTGACGGATCGGCGGAATGCCTTGCCAGCCGACCTATTTCTCACCGCGTCATCCTCTTTTGCGGCTTCGAGCAGTTTTTTGAACGTGTGCTCATAATTCGGGCCGAGTAGTTCGACGGTGGCAATCTCCTTACCCATGCCGCCGAGGTGGCCCATCATGGTGTTGTAGAGGCCGCCGTCGCCAATGCCATATTTCTGCATCATCCGGATGTAAGACTCCGGATCTTGGAACCGGAACACGCGGAGCTGATTGGAAAAGCCCCCGGTACCGCTGTTCGCCTTGCCGAGGGTGATGTCTTTATAGGCGTTGGCGATGATGCCGCTGACTGCCCCGCGTGGTGCATCGCCCTGACCAGCCTTGTCCATGACGCGGATATTTCCCGCCTCATATTCAGTCCCAGATCGTTGACGAACTGGGCTTGCGGGAATTTCTTCACCCGGCTGCTGTCCCAATTCTGTGGCAGGCGCCAGTCCTCCAGCACTGACAGAGGTTTGCCGGCGCGCTTCACCCGGGCCACTGCGTATTCCGTCGCCTGCTTCCATCCAGCCGTTGCCGACTTCGCGGCCTGATCGCCGGTATCCTTGCCGAATAGCTCACGCACGATGTTCCAAATGGATTCGGTGTCTTGGCTGAGACCGGCCATCCGAGAAGCATAGGGCTCCATCGCGCCGTTCATCATGCCAAGCAGGCGCTTTGTCACGTTCTCGCTGTGGCCGTCGATATGGATCGCATTTCCCATCGCTGCGCCGCCTTCGAGGTTGTCACGGACGAGAAGACTGTGCAGCCCGACTGTGAGCCCATTCGGGTGCTGCTGCATACGATTCAATGCATTGGAGTAGGCAATGGCTTGTTTCGCCGCCATTAGCTTGCGCTCTTGCGCCGCCTGCGCCATCACGCGGGCCGCCTCAAGCGCTCCGGCGGCTTCAGCCGACGCTGGCCCCATCGTGGGATAGAGACGCCCCTGTATGCCCTCATGCAGTGCCAAGGCATCATCAGCCGCCTTTTGGCTGATCCGGTTGGCTTGAACAAGGCGCGCAAGGCAGTTGGCAATGCTCATACTATTTCACCTCCCCGGCAGCAGATTCCATCATCGCCGCAACCGTCGCCTCGATAAGCCGTGCCGCGTCGATTTCCTCGTTCGCCTCCAAGAAAATCTCGTCCAGCCGGCGGCGGCCTTTGCCGTCGTTAAGGTCGGCCAACGCCGTTGCTGTGTTGACAAAATCTGGCTCGAATGAAGAGGGCCGATAGTTGGGGCTACCTGTGTCACGCTTGCTGGCGATTTCCATGATTTTCCTCGATCTTTCAGAGGTGAACAAATATTTGACAATTATCGTCGTGCGAGGAGAGGCCGGCAAACGCACTGGGGCAATTGACCAGCAGTCGAAGCCGTGAATAGTTGCCCGAAACGGAGGGGCTCATGAAATCAACTGCAATCGTGGCGGCTTTGGCTGCATTGATAACCACAGACGCCGGCGCTCAAACGCTCCTGGATACCGAATGCAGAGATTACCGCGAGCGCATGAGCATAAACAGCAAAACCATCGAGCGACCAGAGACGCCATACTGTGCGACATCGTTCGGCCCGTTCGACGAGTTTTCCTTCGAAACCTGCAAACGCAACATGGAAGAATATCAACGCAAAGTAGAAGGCTTCAGTGAATGCCTGGTCGCCGAAAATAAACGCGCTGTCTCTGAATTCAACGAGGCTGTTCGAAGTTTCAACCGTCGAGCCAGCAACTGATCGACGTTTGCTGAGAGTGGAAAATTTCTCAGCGGGGAAATTCATCGTACAAGGGTGGACTGGGAATATGGCGGCCATTTTTGCCCCCCACCCTCGGAAGAGAGACCTCCCCAGGAGCAAGGGGGGGAGGGGGATGAAACCGTTACCCGCCGTCAACACCATGCTGCTCAACTGGTAAGTCGATCACGGTATGATCAATGTGCCGATCGCGCGCGTGGTCATCAGGTCTGAGGTCCAGCACGTAGCCAGGCGTCACGTTCACCGTGTTGTTCACCTGCACATTGACCTGCTGACCGGGTGGATCGAACGCCAAGGTCTTCGCCGCTTCCAGTATGACCCGGGCGCCGGCGGCATTCGATTTCAACTTGGCATCGTCTCTGATCGCAGCAATCGCACGAATGCTGGCTGGACGTTCACCGTTGCGCATCGCTGCCATTTGCTGTTGGAAGTAGCCTTCGACCGCCGGCTTGAGCCGTGCAGCCCTAAGGGCTCGATCGGTAATTCCCGCACGCTCCGCAGCCGCTTCAAGGGTGACCGGTGCCGCGCGGTCTTCGTCGAGGCCGTGCACGAGGATCTCGATAGCCTTCTTCACACGAGGCGTAAGACCTGATCCGCGGCCGCTGGGTTTAGTCCGGCCGGGCTTCGACAACTCGCGGCGGCGAGCTGTCATAAGGGCTTTCGGATCGTGATCGTGCCGGGTAGCCATTGGGTGCGTCAGCTTTCGGCGGCAACTGTGAACGGATGCTGCATGGCGCTGTGACCAGAGGTGTAAGCCTCAGGCTTGTTGTAGGGAACGAAGAGCGGGTCGTTCAGCGCCGCCTTGCGGGCTTCAGGCGGGAAGGGCTCGTAGGACCACTCTTTGGGATGGTTCTGCACTGCCTGCCGGGCGTCGAGCCCAGTCATCGTTGCGGCTTCGCCGTTGATGCGGTGGATGGTTACTTGTACGGGCATTGGGGTGTCTCCGTTTGCGGTTTTCGATAGTAACGAATGCGCCGGCGGACGAATAACGTAGCTGAAAGTCGCGCTTCATGTTGCCCGTGGGTTGCCCGAAGCGCGACTCTCTATCCCGTCTATCACCTCAGGACTTCACGAAGATACTGTTTCGTAAGCTTTTTCGCAATACTGGCCGCGTTTTTGCAGGCGGATATAAACCGCTTGGTTTCTGATCGTGCCCTTTTCCGACACCGCGGATTTCTGCAGGGGCTGGCGGGACCGTTCACAACACCTCATTCCGCTGTTCGATCCTCACCTTTCGAAAGGCATTGAGTTGGTTATGGCCGGTAAGGTGGCGCTCTCCCGCGCTGTGCGCGGATGTGGATGTCAATTTATCTTCTCGATTTTCTTATCGATGTCGGTCTCGGTCTCGATATCCTTGTCGATATCAACTCTCCTTCTCTCTCTCCCTCTCTCCTTATGGGATCAATCACAGTGACAAAGACAGTATTGCGATGGGGTCGAGAGGGGGTCTAATACCCCCTGCCATTTCTCGCCAACGATGCCTGCAATCGGGGTGAAGCCGCTTGGTTGGGTGGCTGGTCCGTTTCCTCTTTCGGCTTGGACGACTTGCCGGAATCGCCCGCCCAACGTGCTTCTGCCGCCTGTAGGGCAGGGCCGATAACATCGAGCCTGAGTGTTTCGCTCTCCATGCTCTCGACCTGGCGAACGTAGCCTTGGAACACCTTTGGAGCGGGCTTCGTTGCAAACCGCAGCCACTGGTCGACATAAAGCTCCTCAGAGTCCTCGTCGTAGTGGATAAGGCCGACTTCCTGCAGGCGGTGCCTGCTCTCTGTGACGCGGGCGACTTCCCATTGCAGATCCGCGGCGGGCCAATGATCCGGGCAACGAAAGAAGCCCAGAGAGTTCTGGTTCTCACTGGTCATGTACCAGAATAGCAGGAGCTTATCGTCGCTCGTTTTGATTGATCGGAAGCGCTTGGAGCGCCAGATTACATGGTGGACTTGGTTAAAGGGCCATCCGGCGCTCATCGTGTTTTCCTCCCGCATCGGCAGGTGAAGGGACCGTCGCGGCGGGACAGTGCAATTCTAACTTTACCTTGGTGCCCGCACTGGCACCTGATGATTTTTGTGATCATTGTATCGGCCAACATGGCCTTATCCAAATCGGCTCGAATCGCCTCTTTTGAGACTTTCGGCCGACGTGGACCGGTGGCGATATACCCGCCATCGATCGGCTCATAGCCGCGGCCGGCAATGACCTGGCGAGATCTGTCTTTCGAAAAATCGCGCCGGGTCATGCGAAATCCTGCCTGCAGACTCGGAAGTTAGTCGCCAGCGCTGAAGCCTCGCACGCCTCAAGCGCCGTCAGGCCGAATTGGCGCCTCAGGTGCGGAATGATCGGATGCGGCGGCTCTCGCTGGTCAGCTAGCCATTGTGCCGCGAGGATCACAGCTTCGTTATGCTCGTGATCGGCGCCGGTCATGCGGCGGCACCATCGCGATGTGAGGCCAACTCTTCGAGGTACTGATTGATTTCAGCCTCGACCCACATCACGCGACGAGATCCTACCTTTACGGGCTGCGGAAATCTTCCAGCTTTGATGAGCTTGTCGAGCCATTGGCGCGAGAACGGGATTCCGCGCACATTAAGGTCTTTGAACGATAGGAGTCGCATTTTTCACCTCTATTTGACCGCCATTGCCCTTTCTGTCCGAACTAGACGCGCAGGATCTAATGCTCCGAAAGAGCGTAGATACCTAGTCGCGCGCAGGATTCTCGGACTTACTTATGCTGCCGTGGGTAGCTGGCGATGACTTTTGGACCTTGTTGTCCAGAGGGAAAATCGATGGCGTCTCCGTTGTTTTAAGTTGGCACTAGATTACCTACGTGAGCCAACACTTATTGATTTGTTCTCGCTTAGGGGATTCGTCAAGCGCTTTCTTTTGTAAATACCAAGACATTATCATCCGCTGACGGAGACACGATTTTCTTTAGTGCGGCCGCCCATCGGTCAAGAGCTTCTCGCATCTCTGGCTCAAATTCATAGTGGTCGTAAACTCGGCGAAGACCAGTCTTACCATGGCCAATCACCATCTCGGCTATGTCCGCGTTCACTCGCAGCGAAGAGAGCCGAGTGCGAACGGTTCGACGAACATCATGAAACACCCATGCGGGAAGCTTCGCTTCGGGATCATCCTTTTTCAGGATTTCGAGCATCGATGCATCGAGAGCGCTCTTAGCGCGGCTGAAGCCATTGATAGGCTTTCTCCCCTCGGTTGAGCTGAACAGAAAATCGCCGGCATCGTCGCCTGAAAACTCTGGCAGATCGTTGAGCAGAGCAAGAGCATCAACCGATAGCGGCACAATATGAGATTGCCCGGATTTGAAACGTTCCTCTGGGACAGTCCACAACATCCGGGTCTTGAGGTCGAACTCCGACCACGTTGCTTCCGAAACCTCAGATTTTCGCTGGCCCGACAGCATTAGCAGTTTGTAGAACGGCCCGAGAGGGTACGGCGTTGCGTCGGCAGCAGCCCAATAAGCTTTGATCTCATCATTGGACAGAACCCGCACGCTCGACGTTTTCGAGAGCTTGAAATGTTTTGGCTGCAGGTGCTGTGTGGGGTTCACCGTTAACCCGTAGCCCTGGCGCCGCTCCGGCCACATCGCCCAGGCGAAGATCGCCTTGATGTGTCCCCAAACGTTGTAAGCCATCCCCGGTGCCGGGCGATCACGGATTGCCCCAATCAACTCTGCGATGTCGGCGTCGGTGACATCGACGACTGGTTTCTTTGCCCAGCTGTTGGCCCAAATAACTTTGTCATCCTTATCCTTTCGCACGAGCAGCTCGCGCCGGATTTCACGCGCGTCTTGCTCAGCGTGCCGGTTACGTTTTCGAGTTGGTATGTCTTTGAGATAGTCCTCGACAACCGCGGAAAATGTGTTCTCTCGCTTCCGCGCCTGTTCTGTCCGCGCGCGAGCAAGTTCGTCTCGTGGGTCTATTCCTCGCTTCAACAAAAGGAGCCATGTCTTGGCTTCTTCGCGTGCAGCCTGAAGACTGATCGCAGGATACTCGCCGATCGCTCTGCGGGTCGGGTTCGAGCTTCCGGGGAAACGTGCGATCAAGACGAACGTTTTCTTCCCTTTCTCCGAAACTCGGATGGAGAGGCCGGAAACCAATTCATCCCGGATCTCGGTTCGCGAACCAGCCGCCGCGGGTTTCAGGCCTGCAATCAGATTGTCGGTCAGCCGCTTCTTGTCGGTCGGCATCTGTTTTCTCCGGGCAACATGGGGCAACATTTCACTGTTGATATCAGTTACATCCAGTTGGTAAAGTCAAGCCATAAGGAAGGGTGAAACCCCAGTATTTATGGGCTTTCGGAGAGAGGTGTTGATCTCAGTTAGCCTCAGTTTCGAGTAAAACTGGCGGCTCATAACCGCTTGGTTGGGGGTTCGAGTCCCTCCGGGCCCACCATTTTCCCCCTGATCCACCCTGCCGGTGCCTCACGCTCAGTTCGGCTTGGCACCGAGCGCGTGCAAAATGCCGCGCAGTTCGGCGAGGCCGCGCAGGCGGCCGATGGCGGGGTAGCCGGGGGTGACGGTCTTTTCCAGGTCGTCGAGCATGCGGTGGCCGTGGTCGGAGCGGAAGACGATGGTGTTTTCGGCCGAGCGGCGGCGGTCTTCGGTGACCAGTTCCTTCAGCACTGCGACCATGTCGACATCGCCGTCGAGATGTGCGCTTTCGTGGAAGCTGCGGCCATCGCCTTCTCTTGTGGTGGCGCGCAGATGGGCGAAATGGATGCGCGCGGCAAAGCGGCGGGCAATCGCCGGCAGATCGTTGCCTTCGCGGACGCCAAGACTGCCGGTGCAAAAGCACATGCCGTTGGCGGGCGAGGGGACCGCGTCGAACAGGGCGGCATAGTCGTCTGCGGTCGAGGCGATGCGCGGCAGGCCGAACAGCGGGCGTGGCGGATCGTCCGGATGCAGGGTCAGTTTTACGCCGAGCGCCTCTGCCGCTGGGGTGACGGCCTCCAGGAATTCGATCAGGTTCTGGCGAAAACGGCTGGCGTCGATGCCGCCATAGGCGGCGAGGCGTTCGCGAAAGCCGGGGACCGTCATCGGTTCGGTGGTCGAGCCGGGCAGGGCGGAGGTGATGATGCGGGTGATCTCCGCCATCTCGGCTTCCGGCATCGCCTCGAAAACGGCTTTGGCACGTTCGCGATCTCCGGCCGAATAGCCGTTTTCGGCGCCGGGGCGCTTGAGCACGAAAAGATCGAAGGCGGCAAAGCGCTCGTGGTCGAAGCGCATGGCGGTGGCGCCGGTCGGGGTGACGAAGTCCAGCTCGGTGCGCGTCCAGTCGACCACCGGCATGAAATTGTAGCAGATGATCTTGATGCCGCAGGCCGCGACGGCCGCAAGGCTGGCAATCCAGGCTTCGATCTCGGCCCTCGCCTTGCCGCCCGTGCGCTTGACGGCATCGGGGATGGGGATGCTTTCGACCACGGACCAGGTGAGCGGCGAGCGCCCAGTGGGCGTGGTTTCGATCAGGTTTTGGCGCTCGCGCACTTCGCTTTCCGTCCAGGCGCGGCCGATCGGCACCTGATGCAGCGCCGAAACGATATTGGTTGCTCCGGTCTGGCGCACATCGTCCAGCGTCACCGGCGCATCCGGCCCAAACCATCTCCATCCCTGACGCATGCCTGCTTCTTCCTCCGGTTCGTTCAGTTTTGTTCTTATTCAGCAAAAATAATCGGGATGCATGATCCGCAATTCGGCAACGTCGGGAATGACGGCGCCCAGATGGTGCATCATGGCAGTGCGGGCGCCTGCGACATCATGGGCCGCGATGGCATTGCGGATCGTCACATGCTCTTCGATCACGCTCTCCATGCGTCCAAGCGCTGGCAGGGTCAGGCGCCGGGCGCGGTCGATCTGGATCTTGACGGTTTTCAGAATGGCCCAGATACCGGGATAGCCGGCGATGCCGGCGATCGTCTCGTGGAAGGCCTCGTCCTGTTCGTGGAACAGCGAGGTCTCGTTATGGGCGGCATGGAGGCGCTGGCGGGCGATGATCGCGTCCAGCCTGGCGATGTCGGCTTGTGTGGCGATCGCGCTTGCCGATTCCACCGTCGTTCCCTCCAGCGACTTGCGGATCACCACGGCTTCGGGAATGGCGGCGACCGGCACCAGCGATACGAAGGTGCCGGACTGGGGAAAGATATCGACAAGCCCGGCCTCCGCCAGCCGCAACAGCGCCTCGCGCACCGGCGTCCGGCTGACGCCGAATTCCTCGGCGATCCGTTTTTCCTGCAGCGGCATGCCGGGCGGCATCTGCAGCGAGGAGATGGCCGAATGCAGCCTGTCGTAGATCGCCGACCCGGCCGTGACACGCCGAAGCTTTGCTGTCGCCGGCTCTGCAAGGAGGGACACGACGACGGGGCTTGGGGGTGATGACGGCATGAGGTCTCTCGAAGCGTTGACACTGTTGTGAATACTAGTATATCAGTTTCACAACGTTGCCAAGACGTGAAGCGGAGGAGCGACAAGGAATGGCATTGCACCCCGACAGGCTGTTTCCTGCCGACCCCGGCACGCGGGCGATCGCTAGGCAGCTTTACGATACCGTTCAGGGACTGCCGATCATATCGCCGCACGGCCATACGGATCCGTCCTGGTATGCGGAAGACAAGCCGTTTCCCGATCCTGCCGCGCTGTTCATCACCCCCGATCACTATGCGACGCGCATGCTCTATTCGCAGGGCGTGCGGTTGGAGGATCTGGGTGTTGCGCGGCGGGACGGCGCACCGGTCGAAGCCGATCCGCGTGCGATATGGCGGCTGTTTGCCAAGCATTTCCATCTGTTTGCCGGAACGCCGACCCGCATCTGGTTCGAGCATTCGATGGAAACGGTGTTCGGGATTACCGAGCGCCTGTCGCCAAAAACGGCGGACGCCCTGTTCGACCGGATCGAGGCGGCGATCCCGACGCCGGCGATGCGGCCGCGCGCTCTGTTCGACCGCTTCGGCATTGAAGTGATCGCCACGACGGATGGCGCGCTTGACGATCTCAGGCATCACGATGCGGTGCACAATTCGGGGTGGCATGGCCGCGTGGTACCGACATACCGGCCGGATGCGGTGGTGGATCCGCAGATGCCCGGATTTGCGGGAAACCTTGACCGTTTCCTTGCCATGACCGGTGAGGCGGCGACATGGGATGGTTATCTGAATGCACACCGGGCGCGCCGCAGCTTTTTCAAACAGCGCGGTGCAACAGCCACAGACCACGGTCATGCCAGCGCCCGGACGGAAAACCTGTCGTCCGGCGATGCGGCGGCACTCTTCGACAAAGTGCTTTCCGGCCGAACGGATGCGGCAGAAGCCGCTGCCTTCCGCGGCCAGATGCTGACGGAAATGGCGCGGATGAGCCGGGATGACGGGCTGGTGATGCAGATCCATCCGGGTTCCTATCGCAACCACAATCCCTCGCTGTTTGCGGATTTCGGCCCCGACAAGGGGGCGGATATCCCGGCGGCAACCGATTACGTGCAGGCGTTGAAGCCGCTGCTCGACGCTGTCGGCAACGACCCGGCGCTGACGGTGATCCTCTTTACGCTCGATGAAACCGCCTATTCGCGCGAATTGGCGCCGCTTGCCGGGCATTACCCCGCCCTGAAGCTTGGGCCTGCCTGGTGGTTCTTCGATAGCCCTGAAGGCATGCGCCGCTACCGCGAGACGACCACGGAAACCGCCGGGTTCTACAATACGGTCGGCTTCAACGACGACACCCGCGCCTATCTGTCGATCCCGGCCCGCCACGACATGGCGCGGCGGGTGGACTGCGCCTATCTCGCGAGGCTCGTGGCAGACCACCGCCTCGACGAGGAAGAGGCTTCCGGTCTGGCGCGCGCACTCGCCTACGGGCTGGCAAAGAGGGCCTATCGACTGTGACTATCTGGCAGACGGGCGCAGGAGGCGCCCGCTGCACAACAAGGGAGGAGAACGACATGAACGTTACGCGCAGGACTTTTGTCGGCGGAGTTGCCGGCTTGACCGGTCTGGGCTTTTTGCCCGGCCGGCTTTTTGCACAGCTCAAGGCGCCCGCCAGCCCGGTCGCCATCACCGTGGTTGATGTTGCCGGCAATCTGGCTTTGACACAGGGCATGCTCGAGGCCTATGCGGCGGCAAAGCCGGAATGGGTATCGAGTTTCGCCTTCACCAAAGCCCCGGCACCCGAACTGCCCGCCAAGCTCAAGGCACAGCAGGCCGCCGGCAAGGTCGATATCGACCTTGTCCTGACCGGAACCGATGTGCTCGCCGCCGGTCTCGACCAGGGGCTGTGGATCGATCTTGCTGCTCATAAGGGCGACCTGCCCAATCTGGAAAGCATCCTTTTGCCGCAGGCCTTCAAGATGCAGGCGCTGGCCAAGGAACAGGGTGTCGTCGTCACCTATTACCCATCCGGGCCGCTGATCGAATACATGCCTGACAGGGTTGCGACACCGCCAAAGACGGCTCAGGAACTCTTGGAATGGTCAAAGGCCAATCCGAAGAAGTTCATGTATGCCCGCCCGGCCAATTCCGGCCCCGGCCGCACCTTCCTGATGGGGCTTCCCTATATTCTTGGCGACAGCGATCCGCGCGATCCGGTCAAAGGCTGGGCAAAGACCTGGGAATACCTGAAGGCTCTGGGTGAAAACGTCGAATATTACGGCACCGGCACGACCCAGACGATGAAGGAACTCGGCGAAGGCACCCGCGACATCGTCGTTTCAACGACGGGGTGGGATATCAACCCGCGTGCACTCGGCATCGTTCCGACTGAGGCCAAGGTCGGCAAGCTCGAAGGCTTTCACTGGGTGACGGATGCGCATTACGCGGTCATTCCGAAAGGCGTTTCCGACGAGAAGGTCGCCGTTCTGCTCGATATCATCAACTTCATGCTGCAGCCGCAGCAGCAGGCGATCGCCTATGACCAGGGCTATTTCTACCCGGGCCCGGCCGTCAAGGACGTGACGATCGAGATGGCGCCGCAGGAGAGCCAGGACGCCATCAAGGAATTCGGCCGTCCGGAATATGCCGATTGGATCGCCAACAATCCGCTGGAAGTGCCGCTGGAGCCTGCCCGGATCGTTGAGGCATTCCGCATCTGGGACGAACAGATCGGCGCCTCCAAGGGCTGAGCCCTGGCTCCGCTGGTACGAGCTTTGACGATTGGGCGATCGAGGTGGATTACCCCCCTCTGTCGGCGACGCCAACATCTCCCTCGCAAGGGGGGAGATCACCCCCAATCCTTCGAGCACATCAACGAAGGAATGATCTCCCCCCTTGTGGGGGAGATGTCACGGAGTGACAGAGGAGGAGAAATCCGAGCCTCTGAATCATTCACGCATGCCCCTTGCCGTTGCACAAGACTTGAAGGAGACGACCTTGAATTTGCCGGTTCAGACCGCAGCGGCGGTACTTTCGCCCAAACAGACGGCTCGTCTTGAACTGGATGGCCTGCGCCGCTCGTTCGGCGCCTATACCGCGCTCGACGGCATCGATCTTGCCATCGAGCCCGGCGAATTCATAGCACTGCTCGGCCCCTCCGGTTGCGGCAAGTCGACGGCTCTCAACTGCGTTGCTGGGTTGCTGGCCCTGTCGGGCGGCGAAATCCGGCTGGGCGGCGAGCGCATCGACCAGCTGGAGCCGGAAAAGCGCGGGTTCGGCATGGTGTTCCAGAGCTATGCGCTGTTTCCGCATATGAGCGTGCGCCGCAATGTCGGCTTCGGGCTGACCATGCAGGGCATTCGCGGCTCGGATGCCGACCGCCGCATTGAGCAGGCCTTGGCGCTGGTAAGGCTCGAAAGCCAGATCGACAAGTTGCCGGGGCAACTGTCCGGCGGACAACAGCAGCGTGTGGCGATTGCCCGCGCCATCGTCATCCGGCCGCCGGTCGTGCTGATGGACGAGCCGCTGTCCAATCTCGATGCCAAGCTGCGGCTGGAGATGCGCGCCGAAATCCGCGGCATCCATGACCAGATCGGCTCGACAACCATTTACGTGACGCATGATCAGGACGAGGCGCTGTCGCTGGCCGACCGGATCGTCGTGATGAACCAGGGCCGGATCATGCAGATCGGCTCGCCGCAGGATCTCTACCAGCGGCCCAATCATATCGACGTTGCCGATTTCATGGGTTTTCGCACCCGCATCGCCGGGCGGGTGACCGGCATATCCGGTGATGAAGCCCGGATCGAGGTGGCGGGGGCGCAGTTGACGGGCACGATGCGGGAGCCGCTTGAGGTCGGCGATTTAGCGGTGCTGTCGGTGCGGCCCGAAGATCTCGTCGCCGTCGAGGATGGCAACGGCATGCCCGCCACGGTGGTCAATATGGAATATCGCGGCCGTGCCTTTTTCGGGCTGGCCAAGTCGGCTGATGGTTCCGATCTCTATTTCCGCGCCGAACAGGCTCTGCCACGCGGCGCATCGGCAACGCTGCAGCCGGCTGCAGGCCGGGCGCTGCTGTTCAAGGGGACGGGCGCATGAGCACGCCGTCGCTTCGCACCCGGCTTGCCGCGCGCGGTTTCGATGGCACGACGTTGCTGGTTCTGCCGGGGCTCGCGGTCATGCTCGGACTGTTCATCTATCCGTTCTTCTACGGGCTTGCCGATTCGGTGATGCCGAAGGAGGGGGCCTGGTATGCCAATTATGTGACGTTCTTCAGCGATCCCTTTCAATACCGAACGATTGCTTCGACGCTCTGGCTGGCGCTGCCGGTGACGATCGTCAATCTCGCCTTCGCCGTGCCGATTGCCTTCCGCGTCCGGCTGATGACGCGGCAACGGTTGCTGACGACGATCCTGGTCCTGCCCATCACGCTCGGCACGGTTTTCGTGGCAGACGGGCTTTTGACGTTTCTCGGGCCGCAGGGGTGGTTCAACCGGGTGCTGGTCCTTGTCGGTCTGCTGGATGCGCCGATGAAGCTGACCAACAATTATTGGGGCGTGTTCGCCTCGCTGGTGATCACCGGGTTTCCCTTCGCTTTCCTGTTGACGCTGTCTTACGTGACCGGCATCGATCCGGCGATAGAACAGGCCGCCGCCACGCTTGGCGCCAACGCGCGTCAGCGGTTCACGAAAGTCTTCCTGCCGCTGCTGGTGCCGGGGCTTGCTGTCACCTTCTGTCTTGCTTTCGTCCAGGCCTTTGCCGTCTTTCCATCCGCCGTCCTGCTCGGGGCGCCGGCGGGTCCGACGCGGGTGATCTCGATTGCGGCCTATCAGGCAGCCTTCGAACAATATGACCATTCGCTGGGAACCGCGATCGCCATGGTCATGGGTGCGGTGGAGCTGATCGTGGTGCTGGCCGTTCTTGGTGCACGCTCGCTGTTCTATCGCGGTCCGACCGGGGGGACGAAAGGATGACGAACCTTAGAAATCCTGCGCCCGACCACTCATTCCTCCGGGAGATGCCGCTATGATCCGTGATCAGGGCCTCGTATCGAAAATCTGGCGTTTTGCCGTCTGGGCGGTTGCCGGCCTGTTCATTCTCAATCTCATCGGCGTGATTGCCGCCGTGGTGGTCAATTCCTTTGCCACCCGCTGGCTCGGCACCTGGCTGCCGATCGGCCTGACGACAAAATGGTATTTCAGCGCCTGGAAGGAATTCCAGCTGTCGAGCGTCGTGTTCGTGACCTTCCAGATCGTCTTTACCGTGGTTCTCATTTCCGGGGCGCTTGGCGTGACCGCGGCCTATGCGCTGGCGCGGCGGGATTTTCCGGGCAAGCGCCTCGTCGTTCTCCTTTTCCTCTTGCCCCTGCTCATTCCGCCGCTGACCTATGGCATTCCGCTGGCGACGGTGCTCTACCAGCTCGGTCTCGGCGGCTCCTTCTGGGGCGTCGTGCTGATCAATCTCGTGCCCTCGCTGCCTTTCGTCGTTCTGGTGATGATCCCCTTCATCGAGCAGATCGATCCGCGCATCGAAGCGGCGGCGCGCGTCTTCGGGGCCGGTACCGGCAGCCTGTTCCTGCGCATCCTGTTGCCGCTTCTGCTGCCCGGCATGCTGGCGGCGTTGCTTCTGGTGCTGGTGCGCACGATCGCGATGTTCGAGCTGACCTTCCTGATTGCCGGGCCGACAAGCCAGACGCTGGTCGTTTCGCTCTACTACGCCGTCTTTGCGTCAGGCGTGCGGGCCGGACAGTCGATCGACGCCATGGCGGTGATCTATATGGTGACGACGCTGTTCTGGCTGATCCTTGCCCTGCAATTCGTCAACCCCTCGCAGATCGTCGCCCGCGCCAAACAGCAGCCCGCATCATGACCAGATTATCCAACGACACCCTGCCACATCTGCCAAAGACGATCGCAACGCCGGATTATGACCGGACCAAGGTGACGGTCGGCATCGTCCATCTCGGGATCGGCGCCTTCCACCGGGCGCATCAGGCGGTGTTTACCGATGAGGTCTTGGCGCGCGATCCTTCCTGGGGCATTTGCGGGGTTTCGCTGCGCAGCGCCGACACCCGTGATGCGCTTGAACCTCAGGACGGGCTCTATACGCTGAAGGTTCAGGATGGCGGGGGCGAGACGCTGCGGATCATCGGCAGCGTTGTCGAAACCCTCGTTGCGCCGGAGGACCCGCAAGCCGTTCTGGCGCGGATGGCCGATCCGGCGACCCGCATCGTCTCCCTGACGGTGACCGAAAAGGGCTATTGTCACAATCCGGCGACCGGCATGCTGGACGACAATCATCCGGATGTTCTCCACGACCTGCAAAATCCGGGAGATCCGAGATCTGCCATCGGCTTCATCGTCGAGGCTCTGGCCCGAAGGCAAGAGGCAGGCGTGGCAGCGTTCACGCTTCTGTCTTGCGACAATCTTCCGTCGAACGGCCATGTGCTGAAGCGTGTCGTCAGCCGTTTTGCCGAGCTCAGGGATCCGCAGCTTGCCGCTTTCGTCGCCGGGGTCGCTTGCCCATCCACCATGATAGACCGGATCGTGCCGGCAACGACGGATGCCGATCGTAACGTGATTGCGGGTGCTCTTGGTGTCGGGGATGCCTGGCCGGTGGTGACCGAGCCATTCCGGCAATGGGTTATAGAGGATCATTTTCCGCTGGGCCGGCCGGCTTGGGAGGCGGCGGGCGCCGTCTTCGTGCCCGAGGTTTCGGTTTTCGAGACGATGAAACTGCGGCTTCTCAACGGCAGTCATTCGACCCTTGCCTATCTGGGTTATCTGGCCGGCGCTGAAACGGTAGCGGAGGCGATGGCCCTGCCGGGCATGCAGCCGCTGATCGAGGGACTGATGCGCGAAGAGGTTTCCCCGACGCTGCCGCAGCTTACCGGCTTCGATCTGGTTGCCTATCGTCTGGCGCTGATTGCGCGGTTCAAAAACCCGGCGTTGCGCCATCGCACCTGGCAGATCGCCATGGATGGATCGCAAAAGCTGCCGCAGCGGCTGCTCGGCACGATCCGCGACCGCATCCGGGCAGGAGCTTCCTATGACCGGCTGGTGCTTGGGGTTGCCGCATGGATGTATTACGCACGCGGCCTTGACGAGGCGGGGCAGGCGATTGACGTTCGCGATCCGCTCGCCCGGCGTATCGCGGCAATGACGCAAGGTCTGGACGATCCGGGAGAGATCGTCGCGGCGTTTCTCGGTCTGGAAGACGTCTTCGCCGACGATCTCGGGCGCGATGCCGGTTTCCGGGGCGCGCTTATCGGCGTTTTGTCGCGTCTCCTTGCCACCGGGAGCGCCGCAGAACTGGCCGGATGGCAAACACCAAGTCCGTAAGATCTCTCTCTCTAAGGTGTTGCGGCGACGGCCCAGAGGCATCCGGGTCGTGGCTCATCGATATGCAGAGGCTCCAGTCAACTTAAATACATCCCAGGTTGTACATCAAATAATATATGTATTATTTGATGCGCTCTTCCACTACCTTGTATTCTTTTCTGCCTGAGTGCCCTGATATCCTTGCGGCGCAGGTTAAGCGTTGCGTTTTTCTGCCAAATCGACCGGCCCTTGCGGTAATTTATTAAAAACACGTTCTGCTCAATTACGTTTCGATTAACTACCGCTTTTTACCACCATTTAGAGTTTCGCAATTACTGTCCATCGTCTGAGGAATGCATCTACGCCAGGCGACGCCTGGTGCGGAGACGGGGGATCACAGTGCGCATCTTGAAGAAGCTCCTTGCCGACCGGGCTGGCAATTTCGCCATCCTAGGCGCCATCGCCATCGTTCCCATTCTGGGCTCTGCCGGCATGGCGGTGGATATCAGCCGCGCCATGGAGCTGAAATCGAGGCTGCAGGATGCTGCCGATGCGGCAGTGCTGGGATCGATCGCCGAAAGATCGGCAGGTGTCACCCAGGCCGTCGGCATGACCATGGACGGTCACGTATCCATCAGCGAGGCGGAAGCGGAGGCTTTTTTCAAAGCTCAAGCCGCAACCAATGCGAGCTCGGTGCAAGAGGACGGTCTAAAGAAAGAAAAAGTCGAGTCGCAGGATATGAATCTCGATGTCGTCAAGGTGTCGGTCACCAAGGACGGCAAGGATATCAAAGCCAAGCTGACCTATCAGGCAACCTTGAAGACATCTTTCCTGCGCATTCTCGGAAAGGAAAGTATTACGATTTCAGGCAGCGCCAACGCTGTCTTTCAATCGCAGTCCTTCATGGATTTCTACCTGCTGCTCGACAATACCCCATCCATGGGCGTGGCTTCGACAACGGCCGATATCGACAAGATGATCAAGGCGACGAAGAACGTCGCGGACTCGGGTTCGAGGAACTGTGCTTTCGCGTGTCATATCGTATCGGAGAAGGGCGTGATCGACGGCGGCAGCAACTATGCCGTCGCCAAGCTCAACGGCATCTCGATTCGCATCGATGCGGTGGCAAAAGCGGTGGTGGAACTCACCAAGGAAGCCACCAGACAGCAGAGCTATCCCGATCAATTCCGCATGGCCACCTATACGTTTGGCGAGACTGCGATGGATACCAAACTGCTCAAGGTGGCCGGCCTGAGCGGCGATCTTTCAAAGGTACAGAAGACTGCGGAGGGTATCAAATTGATGAGCATACCGAAGCAGGGTTACAACAACGACCAGCAGACCGACTTCGACAATGCACTGAGCAAGATCGGCGACGAAATCGGCACGCCGGGCAATGGTCTGGCAGCCGCAACTCCGGAAAAAATCGTATTCTTCGTGTCCGATGGTGTCGGCGATAGCTATAAGCCGAAAGGATGCACGGCGAAATTGAGCGGCAGCCGCTGTCAGGAGCCGATCGATACGAAAAATTGTACCGCCTTGAAAGCGCGGGGTATCAAGATCGCGGTGCTTTATACCACCTACCTGCCGCTGCCGACCAATGACTGGTACAATTCGTGGATCAAGCCCTTCCAGCCCACGATCGGTACGAAGATGCAGGAATGTGCGTCTCCCGGCTTCTATTTCGAGGTGCCGCCGTCGCAGAATCTCGAGGGTGCGATGAAGACACTGTTCAACAAGGTGGTGCATACACCGCGTCTGACGAGCTGAGCAGCGCCTGCACCGACGAGATCCTTAAAACTGAACGGCCATGCCTTCAATGACGGAGATATGGCCGTTTTCTCGTCTATCAAACCGCTTGCCTGATGGTATTCTCTGGCGTTTTTGCAGCGCAGCATCGTGACGCTCTGTACAATTGCGCTCAGGCGCAGTAAGAGGCGCGCATGTATTGGCTGGCGACGTGCCGGCTGCGGGGACTGCGATTACCCTCATCGACCGAGGAACGCATGACATCCGAATTCCGAAAGATAAACATATGGTAGAGTTAGACGGCATCGCTCCGGCGATCGCTCAGGCATTGAGCAAGCGCGGTTATTCAGAGTTGACGCCGGTTCAGAAGGCTGTTTTGGGCCCTGAACTCGAAGGCAGGGACGCCCTGGTCTCGGCGCAGACCGGTTCGGGAAAGACCGTGGCCTTCGGTCTGGCGCTTGCCTCGACGCTGCTTGAAGGCAAGGACCGGTTCGGCCAGCCAGGCGCGCCTTTGGCGCTCGCCGTCGCTCCGACCCGGGAACTGGCGCTGCAGGTCAAGCGCGAACTGGAATGGCTCTATGAACTGACCGGCGCGACCGTCGTCTCCTGCGTCGGCGGCATGGATATGCGCAGCGAACGGCGCGCGCTCGATCGCGGCGCCCATATCGTCGTCGGCACGCCTGGCCGTCTCTGCGACCATATCCGCCGCAACGGCCTCGACATGTCGAGCCTGAAGGCCGTCGTTCTCGACGAAGCCGACGAGATGCTCGATCTGGGCTTCCGCGAAGACCTCGAATTCATTCTTGAGGCAGCGCCTGCCGACCGCCGGACGCTGATGTTTTCGGCAACCGTGCCACGCTCGATCGCCAATCTGGCGAAGAGCTACCAGAAAGATGCCATTCGCATCTCGACCCAGGCCGAGCAGAAGCAGCATCTCGACATTGAATACCGGGCGCTAACCGTTGCGCCGTCCGACCGCGAAAATGCGATCATCAACGTGCTGCGCTTCTATGAGGCAAAGAATGCGCTGGTGTTCTGCTCGACCCGTGCTGCCGTCAACCATCTGACCGCGCGCTTCAACAATCGCGGTTTCGCTGTTGTTGCCATGTCCGGCGAACTCAGCCAGAACGAGCGCACCCATGCGCTACAGGCGATGCGCGACGGACGCGCCCGCGTCTGCATCGCCACCGACGTCGCTGCCCGCGGTATCGATCTGCCGGGCCTCGAACTGGTGGTTCATGCCGATCTGCCGACCAACCCCGATACGCTGCTGCACCGGAGTGGCCGCACGGGCCGTGCCGGACGCAAGGGTGTCAGCGCGCTGATCGTGCCCAACAGCGCCCGCCGCAAGGCTGAACGCCTGCTGCGCGATGCCAATATCAATGCCGAATGGGGCCGTCCACCATCGGCCGACGAAGTCAGCCGCCGCGATGACGAGCGGGTTCTTGCCGATCCGGCGCTGACCGAAGCAATCACGCCCGACGAGGCCGATTTCATCCGCGAACTGCTGGAAAAGCATGGTGCCGACCAGGTGGCTGCGGCTTTCCTGCGACAGGCGCGTGCGGGCCGTTCGGCACCGGAAGATCTGATGGATACGCCATCCTACACCCCATCCGGCGATCGTCCGGACCGTGGCGACCGTCCGGAACGCAGCGAACCGCGTGCTCCGCGTGGCGATTTTGGCGACAGCGTCTGGTTTTCTCTGTCGGCTGGCCGCAAGCAGAGTGTCGAACCGCGCTGGCTGATCCCGATGCTGTGCCGCATCGGTAAGATCACCAAGCAGGAAATCGGCGCCATCAAGATGCAGACCGAAGAAACCTATATCGAGATCGCGCGCGACTGGGTGGATCGTTTCGTCGAGGCGATCGGGCCGAAGCGGGCGCTCGAAAAGGGCATCACCGTGACGCAGCTCGACGGCATGCCAGACCTGTCCGGCGGCTCGCGCGGCGCACCGTTTGCCGGCAAGAAGCCATATCCGGCCAAGCAGGCCGACTGGAACGGCGAAAAGCCCAAGCGCAAGTTCGAGGGCAAGCCCGATTTTGCGAAGGCCGAGAACCGCCCGGCCGAAAAGACCGACAGCAAGCCCTGGACCAAGAAGGCCGGCAAGCCTGCTTTGGATAAGCCGAAATTCGATAAACCGAAATTCGACAAGCCGAAGTTTGACAAGCCTGCGACCGAGGGCGTCAAGCGCAAGCCGTTCAAGAACAAGACGAACTGATTGAATTATCTGGCGAGTAGGTACAGCCTGCTCGCCAGAGACTGAAAAATCCGCGTATCGAAAGATGCGCGGGTTTTTCGTTGGAAGAGAATGCGTGCTCTATGCGCTTGCTGTGCCAAGCCGCTTGATCTTGCCGGCAAGCGTGGAGGCGAGCCGTGTGCTGGCGCCGCAGGCGATGACCATCTGCGGCAGGATCATCCATTCCAGGGTCCAGGCGGCCCCCGACCGTTCCTGTTCATGCACCATCGACTGGTGAATGCCGGAAAGCTGGACGGCATTGAAGCGGGCCAGCGACACAAGCGTTTCGGCATTGACCGGGTTCTGCTTGTGCGGCATGGCCGACGAGCCGCCGCCGCCCGAAAGCGTAATTTCGGTTCCCGATTGAGCGAGCAGGGCGATATCCTGGCCGAATTTGCCAAGGCTGCCTGAGATCAGCGACAGGAGGTGGGCGAGATCGCCGATGATAGCGCGCTGGCTTTGCCATTGCGGGCGATCGGAAAGGCCGAGGGTTTCGGCCAGCGTCGCCCGAACGGCGGACGCCTTGTCGCCCAATTTATCGAGTGTTCCTGCGGCTCCGCCGAATTGTACCGGGAACGACGTTTTTTGCAGCCTGTCGCCATAATCGGCAAGCGGCGATGACCATGCGGCGATGCGATCGGCGACGGTGATCGGGATCGCGGCCTGCATGCGCGTGTGGCCGATCAGCTGGCTTTTGCCCCAATCGTGACCCAGACCGTCGAACGAACATAGCAGTTGCGACAATCGATCGGAAAGGATGGCGCAGGCCGCCTTTAGCCGCAGCATCAGGCTGGTATCGAGGACATCCTGGCTGGTGGCGCCGAAATGGATTTTTTCCGCAGCTTCACCACTAATTGCCTTGCGCAATTGCCGGACAAGCTCGGGGATCACCACGCCATCCGTCGCGACGGCGTGGCGCAAAGCAAGGACGTCGGGCTGAAACGTGCCGCAGGCCTCAGTGATACGAACAGCCGCTTCCTTTGAAACGACACCGTGATCCGCTTGCGCCTGTGCCAAGGCCGCCTCGAAGGACAGCATGGCGCGGATATCCGCGTCCGCCGAGAACAAGGCGGAAATTTCCGCGTCGCCGAGAAGGCCCGAGAGATAGGGATGGTCGAAGGCCGAGGCGGTCATGTCTGTTCCTTATTCCCGGGCTTGGTTCCGGGACTAGATGTCGAGGAACACGGTTTCCTTGTCGCCCTGCAAATGGATATCGAACGTATAGACCGATCCGTCGCGCGGCGCGACCAGGGTCGACACGCGGTGGCGGTGTTCGATGCGGGCAAGCAGCGGATCTTCGGCATTGGCTTCCGGCTCATCGGCAAAATACATGCGGGTGTGCAGGCCGATATTGATGCCGCGGGCGACGATCCAGACGGTGATGTGCGGCGCCATCTTGCGCCCGTCCTTGTAGGGCGCGCGTCCGGGCTTGATGGTTTCGAACGTGAAGACACCGTCCTCAGTGCCGGTCGGGCAGCGGCCCCAGCCGGTGAAATTGGGATCGGCGGTGCCGCGCAGGTCCGACGGGCTGTTGTAGAACCCGGCAGCGTCTGCCTGCCAGATTTCGACGAGCGCGTCCTTCAGCGGCACACCGGCGCCGTCGATGACGCGGCCGCGCACGGTGATGCGTTCTCCCAGCGTCCGGTCGTTGACCATCGTGATGCCGAGATCGGCCTCATAGACACCGGTAATGCCGGCGAAATTCGGGGTGCAGCCGATATGGACATAGGGGCCGGCGGTCTGCGACGGCGATTCTTTTAGGTAGCCGAGATCCTGGACCATCAGTTTCCCTCCATCCGGTTTTCAAACAGCGTCGAACGGCGGCCGCGCAGAACGATGTCGAACTTGTAGGCGCGCGCGTCCATCGGGATGGTATTGGCCCAGTCGAGCGGCGCGATCAGCTGTTCGATGGCGCGTCTGTCCGGGATGGTGGTGACGATCGGACACTTCCAGATCATGGGATCGCCTTCGAAATACATCTGGGTGATCAGCCGCTGAGCAAAGCCATGACCGAAGATCGAGAAATGGATATGGGCCGGACGCCAGTCGTTGACGCCGTTTGGCCAGGGATAGGCGCCGGGCCGGATGGTGCGGAACCGGTAGCTGCCGTCCTCGTCGGTGATCGCACGGCCGCAGCCGCCGAAATTCGGGTCGAGCGCGGCGAGATAGCTTTCCTTCTTATGACGGTATCGTCCGCCGGCATTGGCCTGCCAGAATTCCAGCAGCGCGCCGGGAACGGGTTTGCCGCGTTCGTCGAGCACACGGCCATGGACGATGATGCGTTCGCCGATGGCGCTCTCGCCGGGCTTGGCGAAATTGTGGATGAGATCATTGTCGAGTTCGCCGAGCAGCGAATGGCCGAAGACCGGGCCGGTGATCTCGGACAGCGTGCCATCAAGCGACAGCAGCGCCTTTTGCGGCGAGCGCAGCACCGAGGTTTTGTAGCCCGGGGTCAGGGCAGGGGCATGCCAGGCGCGGTCGCGCTGGAAGAATGCGCCGGTCTCAGGCTTGTTGTTGGAAAGATCGGACATGTCATTCTGCCTCATGCCGCCTGTTCGGCGTCCATCTGTTCGAAAACCTGCTTGGCGATCTTGATCGCCCGGTTGGCGGCGGGAACGCCGGCATAGATCGCCACATGCAGCAGCGCTTCGCCGATATCCTCGCGGCTGGCGCCGGTATTGGCGGTGGCACGCACGTGCATCGCCACCTCCTCGTCATGGCCAAGGGCAGCCAGCAGGGCGATGGTGACCATCGAGCGCTCGCGTTTCGTCCAGTTCGGCCGCGACCAAAGGTTGCCCCAGGCGGCCTCGGTGATCAACTCCTGAAACGGCTGGTCGAAATCGGTGGTCGCCGACTGTGCCCTATCGACATGACGGTCGCCCAGCACGGCACGGCGGGTGACCAGGCCCTGACGGTAACGTTCGGTGGGAACTGCGGCCTCACTCATGGGCTTTTTCTCCAGACAGGACGGTATCGATGAAAGCGCGCAGCACGGCGGTCAGCGCCTCCGGTTGCTCGACGCAAGGGATATGGCCGGCATCCTTGATAACTTCGTAGTGCGCGCCGGTAATGAGTTTTGCGGTCGACAGAACGAGATCGGGCGGCGTCGAGCCATCCTGATCGCCGACGATGCAGATCGCCGGAACGGCGATGCGCTTGGCTGCGTCGGTAAAGTCGGCATCGCGGATCGCAGCGCAGGTGCCGGTATAACCGGTGACGGGCTGGCGGATCAGCATGTTGCGATAGCCGCGCAGGGCGTTATTTTCCGGCCGGCGGAAGGCGGGCGTGAACCAGCGTTCGAGAATGCTGTCGGTAATGCTGGCTATGCCATTCTGTTCGATGGCGGCGATGCGGGTGTTCCACAGATCCGCCGTGCCGATCTTGTGGGCGGTATCGCAGAGTGCCAGCGCCCGTACGAGGTCGGGCCGGACGGCATAAAGGCCCTGCGCGATCAGGCCGCCGACCGAAAGGCCGCAGATGATCGCCTGCTTAACGGCTAGGAGATCGAGCAGGCCGGCGAGATCGGCGACGTGCAGGTCCATCGAATAGGGCATGTCGCCGACATCGGAGAGGCCATGGCCGCGCTTGTCATAGAGAACCATGGCAAAGTCGCCGGCGAACCGCACGATCACGTCGCGCCAGATGCGGAAATCCGTGCCGAGCGAATTGGCAAAAACCAGCACCGGCTTGCCATTGGCAGCGCCGATGACCTGATAGTGAAGCGTGACGTCGTTGATGCGGGCAAACTGCACGGGAACTCTCCTCGGGAAACAGATTGGAACTTTAATCTGGTTCGGTAAAATGACATTTTATTGCCTATCATTAACTTGTGAGTTATGAGTTTCCATGATCGACGCTCGCGTGAAATTCCGCCATCTGCAGACCTTTGTCGAGGTCGCCCGCCAGAAGAGCGTGATGAAAGCCGCTGGTCTCCTGCATGTCAGCCAGCCGGCGGTGACCAAGACCATCCGCGAGCTGGAAGAGGTTTTGGGCGTTTCCGTCTTCGAACGAGACGGCCGCGGTATCAAGATCACCCGCTACGGCGAAGCCTTTCTGCGGCATGCGGGGGCGGCGCTGACGGCGCTCAGGCAAGGGCTGGATTCGGTGTCGCAGGTGCGCTCCGGCGATGGGCCGCCGGTTCGGATCGGTGCGCTTCCGACTGTCTCGACCCGGATTATGCCGCGCGCCATGGCGAATTTTCTTAAAGAGGAAACCGGCAGCCGTATCAAGATCGTCACCGGCGAGAATGCCGTGCTTCTGGAACAGTTGCGGGTCGGTGATCTCGATCTGGTTGTCGGGCGGCTTGCGGCACCGGAGCAGATGACCGGGTTTTCCTTCGAGCATCTCTATTCCGAGCAGGTCGTCTTCGTCGTGCGGACCGGCCACCCGCTGCTGTCGGCCAAACAATCGGTTTTCGACAATCTCAGCGTCTATCCGGTGCTGATGCCGACACGCGCCTCGATCATCCGGCCGTTCGTCGAACGGTTCCTGATCACCAACGGTATCGCCAGCCTGCCCAACCAGATCGAAACCGTGTCGGATTCCTTCGGCCGGGCTTTCGTGCGGGCGAGCGATGCCATCTGGATCATTTCGGCTGGCGTCGTGGCCGGCGATATCGAGGATGGAGTGCTGGCGGCCTTGCCGATCGATACCAGCGAGACCAAGGGTCCGGTCGGACTGACGATGCGGGCCAATGCCATTCCCTCGATGCCGCTGGCGATCCTGATGCAGACGATCCGCGAGGCTGCGGCCGACGTTTCGGCTGCTCCGGTTGAGCGCCGGTAGGCTGCCCCAAGGCTGCCAGCAGCCGGATGGTTTGCCTGTACGAAAACGCCACCGGCTGATAATCTGCATTCAACTCCAAGTTTTGGATTTCATTGGCGTTTAGGGGTCAAAGGAAAAGCATGTCAGAAGCAATGGGTGAGCCTGCCGCAAACGGCCGGCCGACGGTCTGGACAAAGCCGCTGAGATCGCTTCTGGGGCTTGCCATGGCGGCTCTGCTGATCGCCGTATCGGGAACGCTGATCAGTCTGGGCTATGTGCGGGCGCGCGACGCGGCGCTGACCAATGCCGAGGCCGACATGCGGGCCTTTTCCGAGCGGCTGATCGACCGGTTGGGCATTCTTTCCGGGCGCACGACGGCGCTGGTCGGGTTCACGGCGTCGATCGCCAATTCCTTTCTGGTGCCGCCACCAGAACGTATGACCGACAAGATCAAGCTGCTGCGCGAGATCATTGCTCAATCCTCCAATCTGGACGGCATTTACGCCGGCTACCCGGATGGCGAGTTCATCCAGGCGGTCGATCTGAGAGCGCCGGCCTGGCGCACAGCTCTTGAGGCGCCGGACATGGCGGTGATTGCGGTTCGCTCGATGCAAATGGAACAGACGGGCGACCGCAGCAACCGGCTGATCTTCCTCGACAAGGACGGCAATCAGATATTGGAGCGGCGTCTCCTTTCAACCGGATTCGATCCGAGGAAACGTCCCTGGTATCAGGCTGCAGTCAACGGCACGATGCCGGCAGCGATCGGTCCCTATACGATGGTGACGACCGGCGCGTTGGGCATGAGCATTTCCCAGGCGCATAGCGGCAATGGCGGCATCGTCATTGGTGCCGATATCGACCTTGGAACGATTACCGAATTCATGGCGCGCGAACGCCTGACCGCCGAAACGGTCGCTTTTGTCATGGACGCCGCCGGAAAACCGATCATGCATTCCGATCGCGGGCTTATGGCGCATATGGCGACGCAGAAGGAAAAGGGGGAGCTGGATGTTTCAAAGCCCGTCGATCCGCTGCTGACCGGCATCAAGGCCAATCTTCCGGCTGGCAACGGTGTGAGTTTCGCCGATATCGAGGGCCGCACCTACATCATCCTGGCGACGTCGGTAAAATCCGTGCTTTTGCTTGCAGGACACCGGACCGTGGTGGCAGCCCCCCTTGACGAATTGACGGCCACTGCCAATCGCAACCTCTATCAGGGGCTTGCCATCGCCGCTGCCATCGTCATTCTCGGACTGCTCGCAGCGCTGTTCCTGGCGCGGCTGATCACGCAGTCGCTGAGCCAGCTGACCGCCAATGCCAACCGGCTGCAGGATCTGGATTTCACCGCGCCGAGCCACGTGTCCTCGCATGTCACCGAGATATCGACGCTGGGGCGGGCGATGAACCGGGCGCGCGATGCGATCTTCACCTTCGCGCTCTATGTGCCGAAGGAACTGGTGCGCAAGGGTATCGAATCCGGGCAATTTGCCGGGCGCGGCGCGCGGCGCCAAGAGGTGACGGCCTGGTTTACCGATATCTACGATTTCACCACGCTCAGCGAGCAGCGGACACCGGAAGAGGTGGTGGCGCTGCTGTCGGACTATTTCGATATCTTCAACGAGACCGTCGGCGCCCATGGCGGCGAGATCATCCAGTTTCTCGGGGATTCGGTGTTTGCCATGTGGAATGCGCCGGTGGCCGATGAGCACCATGCGGAAAACGCCTGCCGCTGCGCTCTGGCGGTCGAGAGAAAACTTAAAGTATTCAATGCCGATCTGAAGGCGCAGGGGCTGCCGGAATTGCGCACCCGCTTCGGCATTCACACAGGCACGGCGGTGGTCGGCAGCGTCGGCGCCAGAGATCGGCTGCAATATACCGCGATGGGCGACACCGTGAACGTGGCGTCGCGGCTCGAGGGAATGAACAAGGTCTATGGCACGGCGATTCTCGCCAGCAGTGCCGTAGTTGCACTGTGTGGTGACGCAATCGCCTTTCGTCCGCTCGGGGAGGCGCAGGTCAAGGGCCGGGCGACGGCGTTGCAACTATTCGAGGTTGTCGGTGAAAAGACCGAAGCGGACTGTTCGCAGACGCAAGCTGCACTCCAAACCTGACGATCAGTCGTCCGAGTAGCGCTGCTCGCGCCAGGGATCGCCGAGCATGTGATAGCCGTTCTTTTCCCAGAACCCGGCCTGGTCACCGGCAAGGAATTCGATGCGGCGCAGCCATTTGGCGCTTTTCCAGAAGTAGAGATGCGGGATGACGAGGCGCATCGGGCCGCCATGGTCGCGCGTCAGCGGTTCATCTTCCCAGGCTGTTGCGAGAATGCCGTCTTCGGAGGCGAAATCGGCGAGCGGCAGGTTGGTGGTGTAGCCGTCATAGCTGGTCAGCATGACGAAATTGGCCTCTGGTCTTGGCATGACCAGATCGAGCAGATCGTGGGTCGAAACGCCCTGCCAGCGATTGTCGTAGCGCGACCATGTCGTCACACAATGGATGTCGGACAGCTTGCGGCTTTGCGGCAGCCGGTGGAACGCATCCCAGTCGAGTTTGACAGGATTTTCGACACCGCCGACGATCTGCAGCGTCCACTCCGCCTGTGGGATGAGCGGCTACTGGCCGAGGTCAAGCACCGGCCAGTTGGTGACCAGATGCTGGCCGGGCGGCAGGCGGTCGGTTTCCGGGCGTGAGATTTTTCCCGTCAGGAACTTGCCTTGCTCGGCCCAGCGGCGTTTGGACAGCGTCAGTTTCGTTTCCGGGCTTTCATCGGTCATGATGGGAACTCGCTGCTTGTAACTTGCCTGTCGATGGGCAGCCGAATTACAGGTTTAATGGCCTGATGTGTCAAGGCATCCCGCAAAGCCAGCCGCACTTCTGAAATGAACAAGGCCGCACAGCTTTCGATGCGCGGCCTTGTATTATCTTGCTCCGATCAGATCAGACCGGCAGCTGGAAGTAGGCGTTTGCGGCGAGAACGACGGCGAGGCCGCCGGCGAGCGCTACATAGGGCAGGATACCGGCTTTCTTGACGCCGAGGTCTTGGCCGACGAGGCCAAGGTCTTCCATTGCGCCTGCCGGGAATTTTCCGCCGTCACGCACATAGTGGCGATAGGCAAAGACCGGCAGGATGAGGGCGGCGAAAATGAAGCCGACCCAGAGTGCGTTGGAATAGCCCCAGACCTTGGCACCGGCGCCGAGGAACAGCGCGTTGACAAAGGCAAGAACGGTGTTGAGGCCGATCAGCCAGGTCGGTGCCTTCCAGGGGCGCTGGATGTGGCTGGAGTCCATCCGGTGGATCCAGCCGGCATTGAGGTTGAGGAAGTTGAAGATGATGTAGCCGACATTGGAGACAGCCAGCACGAAGAAGTAGCCGGCCACGTCGGAGGCGATGGCAAGCAGGATCAGGTTGAAGGCGAAGTCGGTCCACATGGCGCGGGTTGGTGCGCCGTGTTCGTTGACGTGGTCGAGATATTTCGGCAGCCAGCCATCCTTCGAGCCCTGGTAGAGGGTGCGCGACGAACCGGCCATGGCGGTCATGATAGCCAGGAACAGCGCCATGATCATCAGGATGACGAGGATCTGGGTGACGATCCGGCCGCCATGGACGAGGCTTGCCAGTGCTTCCGCAACACCCGTTCCATCGACGATGCCGGGTGCGAGCATGCCGGCATGGCCGAGAACGCCCTGGAAGGTGAAGGGGATGAGGAAGAAGAACAGGCAGCAGAGCAGGCCGGAATAGAAGATCGCCTTGAACGTATCGGTTTTTGGGTTCTTCAGCTCGCGAGTGTAGCAGACCGCGGTTTCAAAGCCGTAGGTCGACCAGGCGGCGATATAGAGGCCGCCGAGGAACAGCGTCCAGCCGCCATTGCTCCACACGCCGTCAATGCCGGAATAGCCGGCGGTCGGCGGAACCAGATTGGTGATGTTGGCGCTGTCGATCTGGCCGGAGAAGATCGGATAGAGGCCGATGATCAGCAGCGGCAGGAGAACGATGATGGCGAGCCATTTCTGGACGCTGGCCGTTCCCTGGATGCCCCGATGTTGGATCGCGAAGATCACCAGCATCAGGATGCCGCCGATGACGAAGGTGGCGTTGAGATTGGCCTTGGCGAGGAAGGGAATGTCGAAGGTGATCAGCGACCAGCTGCGGATCGCCGGGGTCAATGCCGCGATCGCATCGGTCGAGAGCAGAGCGGAAATCGCATCCTGTGGAGCCTTGCCGGCATTGGCAGCAAGCCATTCCGCAACGCGCGGGCTTTCGGCCGTCAATGTGGCCATATTGGCGTTGATCCATTCCATCACTACCGGGCTATCGGCACCGGGAATGGGGAACAGGGCGTTGAGGATATAACCCGCCGCGATGGCGCAGCCGAGCGACAGGACCGGCGACCAGGCGAACCAGTTGCACCATACAGACAATGGCGCGATGAATTTCGAATAGCGCAGCCAGGCGGTGGCGCCATAGATCGATGCGCCGCCGGATTTGTTGCCGAACATGCCGGCGATTTCAGCGTAGGTGAAGGATTGCAGGAAGCCCATGACCATGGAAATGATCCAGACCACGAAGGCAAGCTTGCCTGTCGTGCCGGCAATGCCGCCGATGGAGAAGAGCACCAGCGGCGGTACGCCGGCAGCGACCCAGAATGCCCCTTTCCAGTCCAGCGCGCGGATCAGGCCGGTGCTGGGCGCAGCGGTCGACCCGTCGGTCTCAACGATAGATGCCATAAACAGTCTCCTCGACCAGTTTTGTCTTGAAGCGCGTTGCCGCGCGTTCCCTTAAGGATGGTTATCGCTGCGGCTTCTTCGCTGGATGGCGCCTGCGTTTTCGCAGTGTCACCACCTGTTCCCGTTTGTATTTCGCGGCCGCAACTTATCTTCATAGTGAATTTTTTTTCTTCTCGGTCAAGTCTCTCTTTACTTTCGACGGCCTCCCATAGGATAGTTTGGCCATATTGCCGGTGCATAAAGTGGTGCTTATAGACCACTGAGCCGACTGTGCCTTCGGGTGGGAGCTGAGATGAGCGATTCCGGACAATTTGCCGGCACCTTGATGCCGCCGCGGCCCAGCACGATTCTGCGGCCGGGTATCCCGGCGCTTGCCCCGGGCGTCGAGCGTTACCGCGTCAAGGGGCGCGGCACGACGGTCGTCAAGGTGATGGCCGGCGATCGGATCAGCATCAAGGATGTCGAGGGCGGCCAGCTTTGCGAGGTGAGCTTCATCGATGCGGGAGGCCGTTTCAATGCGGCCGGCCTTGGTGTCGGGTTCTCACGGCCTGCCTTTGGGCTACAGGAAATTCTTGCCCGCGATGAGGACAGCGCGCGGCGAACGCTCAGCGCTTTGAAACGGCGAAACGTCGATCCGGCTGGAGCCCAAGCACTGGTATTGTTCGGTGAAAGTTCGTCGCCGGGTGTTTCGGCCGAATTGACCATCGGACTTGACGGGCTGCTGATCGTCGCGGCACCGGCGCCACCGATGGATGCGGCGGCGCAGAATACCGCGACGGCGCTGGAACTGCGGGTGACCCGCTCTCGAATTGAACGCACCTACGAGGAAATGCTGCCGGAACCGATGGCCGATCCGGTGCAGGAGCTGCGCATCAAGGCTGCGCGGGCTTCGGCTTATTTCGTGCGGGCGGGTGAGTTCATTCAGGTCATCGACGTCTCGGGCCGGCAATGCACGGATTTTCAGGCTTTTTCGGCCCGCAAGGTCGACAAGGGGCTGGATTTGGCGCTCGATGCGACGGTGACGCGCACGCTTCTCGGGCGCAGCTACCCGACGCCCGGATTGCCGTCAAAGGCGTTCGACCGCGATTTCGAGCCGCTGGTGGAGATCGTTCAGGATACGGTCGGGAGACACGACGCCTTCGCCACCGCCTGCAATTCGCGTTACTACGACGACATGGGCTATCCGGGGCATGTCAACTGCACCGATAACTTCAACCATGCGCTGGCCCCCTACGGCATTGCGCCGCGCAAGGGTTGGGAAGCGCTCAATTATTTCTACAACACCAATGTCGATCATCACAATCAGCTCTATCTCGACGAGCCCTGGTCGCGGCCGGGCGATTATGTGCTGATGCGGGCGCTGACCGATCTGGTCTGCGTGTCGTCGTCCTGCCCCGACGATATCGATGCGGCCAATGCCTGGAACCCGACCGACATTCATGTCCGCACCTATTCGGACACGGAAAAATTCTCGCGCGCCGTCGCTATCCGAATGACCCCTGATGCAGAGCCCGAAATGACCCAGGAAACCGCCTTCCATCCGCGCTTATCGGCACTGACGCGCAACCACACCGAATATCGCGGCTATTGGCTACCCAACCGCTTCAACAACGAAGGGCCGATCGAGGAATACTGGGCGTGCCGGGAAAAGGCGGTGGTGATGGACCTGTCGCCGCTCAGGAAATTCGAGGTGACCGGGCCGGACGCCGAAGCGCTGCTGCAATACTGCTGCACACGCGATATCCGCAAGCTGTCGCCGGGGCAGGTGGTCTATACGGCGATGTGCTACGAGAATGGCGGCATGATCGATGACGGCACGGTATTCCGCCTGGGCGAGAACAATTTCCGCTGGATCGGCGGCGACGATGTCAGCGGCATCTGGCTGCGCGAGCAAGCGGAAAAGATGGGCTACAAGGCCTGGGTGCGCTCCTCCACCGACCAGATGCACAATCTGGCGGTCCAGGGACCGATGAGCCGCGAGATCATCAAGGAGATCATCTGGACCGCACCATCGCAGCCGTCGATCGGCGAGCTCGAATGGTTCCGCTTCGCCATCGGCCGAATTGGCCATTTCGAAGGTGCACCGGTTGTCGTCTCGCGCACGGGTTATACCGGCGAACTCGGCTATGAAATCTTCTGTCATCCGAAGGATGCGCTCGCCGTCTTCGATGCGGTCTGGGAAGCGGGCCAGAAGCACGGATTGAAACCGATGGGGCTGGAGGCGCTCGACATGGTGCGCATCGAGGCGGGGCTTGTCTTTGCGCATTATGACTTCTCAGACCAGACCGACCCGTTCGAAGCCGGTATCGGCTTCACCGTGCCGTTGAAATCGAAGACCGAGGATTTCATCGGCCGCGAGGCGCTGATCAAGCGTAAGGAAAACCCGCGCTACAAGCTGGTCGGGCTCGATATCGACGCCAACGACGCCGTCGGCCATGGTGACACCGTGCATATCGGACGCGCCCAGGTCGGCGTCGTCACCAGCGCAACCCGCTCGCCGCTTCTCAAGAAGATGATCGCGTTGGCGCGGATGGATGTGCTGCATTCAGAGGTCGGGACCGAGGTTGAAATCGGCAAGCTTGATGGTCAGCAGAAACGTCTACCCGCAAGGATCGTGCCGTTTGCCCATTACGATCCGCAGAAGCTGAAGCCTCGGTCGTGAGTTGGCGGCTGATTGTCGGTGAACCGTGACAACGTTCTTAAAGTTTCAGGAGGCGTACGCTTCTTGCCGGAACGACTGCGAGGATCACGACGGTACCGTTGGTCTCCTCATAGAGAATGATATGGCTCTGATGCTCGTGCCGCCGTACCCCTTCGCCTATTGATAGGGCGAGCCTTCCCATCTTTGGACGCGATGCGATCAGCCGGAAACAATGTCCAAGTTCGTCCTTGTAGCGACGCGCTTGGGACAGGCCGAACATCTCGATGCCATCGAGAAACAGAGCGAGCAAGTCATCTTCCGCCCGCTCTGTCAGGGTGTAGCTAGTCACGCACGACGCCCCTTGCTTTGGCAAGACGTTCGGCATTCTGGAAAATTTCGTCGATGCTCTGCTTGCCCGGGCCACTCGACCGGGATTCTGTCACGATCTGGCGCAAGTCTTCGATCGTCAGTTCCTGGTCCCGGCGGGATCGGTCGCGGCGCACGAGATCGCGGACATAGTCGCTGGTGCTTGCGTATTCGCCCTTGCTGATCTGGGCTTCGATCCATTCCTTCATGGGGTCGGGCAGGGATATGGTCATGGTTGCCATGATAGAACTCCTTTCTGCCGTTCTATCATGGATAAGAACAAATCACAAAAACGCTTATTATGCGTTCCGTCACCCGTCGGTGCATGCCTCCCGGATGCCGAACGTCATCAGCCTATTTACCCTGCGCAGTGGCGATCTGCCGCGCGACCGCTTCTGAATCGTTGGCCAGCGTGCGCATTTCCGAAGCAAGCACGGCAAAGCCGGCGCCGGCTGTTCCGGCCCGGGCTGCTTCGATGCCCGCGTTGACGGCAAGCAGTTTCAGGTAGCGCAGGGAATGGAGGATTTCGGCGGTACGCGAGGCCGTGGCGCGCATGTCGGCGGTCTGTTCGTCTATGCGCTGGTAGAGGGATTCAATATTGACGATGCTGCCTTCGAGATAGAGCAGCTCGCCGTTCTCGTCCCAGACACCACCGCCTGTTTCCGTCACCCAGATGAAATGACCGCTGTTGTGGCGGATGCGGTATTCGAGCGTCCAATCGGTGCGGCTTTCCAGCGCCTTGCCGACCACCGCGTCCATGGCGGGCACGTCGTCTTCGCACATGATCGAGGTGAAGGTGCGCACGCGATTGCCGACGATCTCGTCCACCCGGTAGCCGAAGATCCGCTGGATGCCGTCGGTCATGTCGAGCATAGTGTAATGTTCGTCAGCTCTGCACCGGTAGAGAAACCCGTTCATGCGGCCGAGAACGCTGCTCAGAAAGTCCATGGCTAATCCGGTCATGGCTGGAGGGTGGGCAAAAAGACGAATGAATTTATCTTGGAATATGTCGGCACTCTAAAAACGCAGCGCCGAAGGCCGCAGAACTGGCCTTCGGCTGTATTATAGGCAAAGCGCGATCAGTTCTTTAGATAGACTTCCAGCGTATCGTCCATCGCTTCGAGCCACGGCGTATGGTGCTTGGGCGCCATCGTGCCGGTCATCAGCGATTTGTAGGCATTGTCGCGGAAGCCCATGATGTTTTCGCCCTTGTGGTGCTCCCATTCCATGAAGGTCTTGTTGGTACCTTCGACGTCGAACTTCGGATAGTCGGTATCCTCGAGCAATTCGATGACGTAATCGCCCTGGAACCAGATCATCTGCTCGGCATCCTCAAGCGTTTCCTCGCGGGCGCGCCACGCGTCGAAATGTGCCTTCATCTCCTCCTTCGAGGGGAGCTTGATGCGGTCCATGATCACGTCGCGGGCAAACCAGGCCTGCGCGTCGAACATGTTGAACGTGTAGAACTGATCCTGCATGCCGATGTACATCAGCTGCGGATTGTCCTCGTAAACCACGCCCTTGTAGAGATTGTCGGACCACAGGCGGTTGGCGGTCTTCAGGCGCAGGTCGTCCGGCAGGAACGGGAAGTGGTGGAGATAGCCGGTGCACAGGATCAGCGCATCGACTTCCTTGGTCGATCCATCGGCGAAATGCGCCGTCTTGTTGACGAGCTTCTGCAAGAGCGGGCGTTCCTCAAAACGCTCCGGCCATTTGAAACCCATCGGCTTGGAGCGGTAGGTGGTGGTCACCGACTTGGCACCGTATTTCCAGCATTGCGAGCCGATGTCCTCGGCCGAATAGCTGCGGCCGACGATCAGCACATCCTTGTCCTTGAACTCCAGCGCATCGCGGAAATCATGGGCATGCAGGACGCGGCCGCCGAAGGTTTTCACACCTTCGAAATAGGGGACGTGCGGGGTCGAGAAATGGCCGGAGGCGACGACGACATAATCGAAGATTTCGTCATACATGACGTCGTTGACGCGGTCGTGGGCGGTGACCGTGAAGGTCTTGGATTCCTCATCGAAGCGGACCATGCGCACCGGCGTCGAGAAGCGCACCCATTTTCGCACGTCGGCCTTTTCGACCCGGCCCTTGATATAGTCCCAGAGCACGGCGCGGGGCGGGTAGGAGCCGATCGGTTTTCCAAAGTGTTCTTCAAAGGAATAGTCGGCGAATTCCAGGCATTCCTTCGGTCCGTTCGACCAGAGGTAACGGTACATGCTGCCATGGACCGGTTCGCCATATTCGTCGAGGCCTGTGCGCCATGTGTAGTTCCACAGACCACCCCAGTCGGCCTGTTTTTCGAAGCAGACCACTTCGGGGATATCGGCGCCCTTCTGGGCAGCGGACTGGAAGGCTCTCAATTGAGCGAGGCCCGAGGGTCCCGCGCCGATCACGGCTACTCTGCTCATGTCTGTCTGTTCCCTTTGTTTTTGTTCGTACGTGCATTGCTTGTGGAGAAGACCCCTCCCAACCCTCCCCACAAGGGGGAGGGCTAACCTGCCGGACCCTCTCGCCAGCGCATTCCAGCGCCGCTAGTCCTTGTGACTGCCGAAAAGAACATCGGCGGAGCCCAGAAAGAGGTCGCTCCCTCCCCCTTGTGGGGAGGGTTGGGGAGGGGCCTTAAACACCCTTAATCCGGATAGATCCCCGCACTTGTCGGCGCCCCGTCGTCGTATTTCGCCAGCCAATCGATCATGATCGGCCGGTTGCGGGTCAGGCCCTTGTAGTCGATGATCTCCGGCGGCAGGGTTTTCAGCACGCGCGGCAGGCGGCGGGCCCATTTGGGGACGGTGACGAGCTCATCCAGGCTGATCAGGTAGCAGCGGATGACGAAGAGGATGGCGTTGGAGCGCGGCAGGCGCCACAGGCTCTGCAACTCGACGCGCAGGTGCATCTTCTCGCCGACATTCTCCGGCGTCACGGTCAGGCGGTCGGGACCCCATTTGTGATAGTTTTCCGGGGAGGTATCGAGCCGCGGATTGACAGTCATCGTCCAGTTGAGGCGCCGCGTCGGCTTGCCCTGCTGCAGGTTGAGCAGGAATTTCAACGCCCGGTCGAACACGCCGATCTGGTGGGCGAGCGGCACGGGACCGTGCCATTCCATGAAATTCATGCCGATGTCGAAATCGAGCGACCAATCGGCTTGGGTGGTGACCATGCCGGCGTCCATCCAGAGGTTGTTGTCGCGCTGGTCGACGATGCAGAAATCGCCCTGGGCCTGGCGGGTGATATATTCCATCGGCGGATAGGGCAGGGTGGACGGGTCGCCGAAGGTGAAGGTGTCGTCGATACCCATCGGCCGGTTGATCCAGCGCCAGCGGTCGCCGTTCTTCGTCAGCGTGAAATGCTCGGGATAGTCCTGCGCCTGATGCTCCATCAGCAGTTCCAGCACATCCCACTGCGCCGCCATCATGTGCGGCAGGGCCTGGCAGCGGAGCGGATCCTCTTTCAGCACCATCGCCCGGTCCTGCATCTCGGCGACATAGTGCTCGTCAACATCGATCAGGTTTTCAAAGACGCTGTCGGCCTTGCCGCGGATATGCGGCTCCATGTTGACCGAATACATGTATTCGTCGCGGTCGAACGGGAAGGGAAAGCGCCTGATATTGGTGAGGCTGTTGCGGAAGGTGAAGTCGTCGCGGAACGTTTCGCTCCTGAACGTGATGGTCATCTGTCCGGTCCCCTTGATCTAGAGTTGAAGAACGAGTTGCTGGCCCTTGAACCGCGAGACGCAGATCATGACTTTGTTGTCGGACGCCTTTTCCTCGTCCGACAGGTAGATATCGTTGTGCTCAAGCGTTCCATCGCAGGACGAGACCGCGGTTTCGCACTGGCCGCAGGCGCCGCCGCGGCACATATACGGAGCATCGCAGCCATGGGCTTCGGCCGCTTCCAGAATGCTCTGGTGTTCGCCGACGGTCATGTGGATGTTGGATTTTTCGAGGAAGACCTGGAACGGCAGGCCGGCCGGTGGCGCCAGGAAGCGTTCCGAGTGCAGGTTTTCCTTCGGCCACCCGGCTTTCAGCGCCGTCATCAGCACGCCGTCGATCATGCCGGCCGGGCCGCAGACATAGAGATGCGTGCCGAGCGGCTGGTTGTCGGCGATTTCGGCAACGGGAATGTAGGTCTTTTCCTCGTCGACATAGATCTTGATGCGGCGCGGGCCGTAGCGGTCGAGCAGTTGCTGCCAATAGGCGCCGTGCGAACGCGAGCGAATGGCATAGTGCAGTTCAAAGGCGATGTTGTCGCGGCTGAACTGTTCCATCATGGCGATGAACGGGGTGATGCCGATGCCGCCGGCAATCAGGATATGCTTGCGGCCGCGATGATCAGGTGCAAACAGATTGACCGGCTGGCTGACGGTCAGCCGATCTCCGGGACGCACCTGTTCGTGCATGAAGATCGAGCCGCCACGGGAATTCGGAACCCTGAGCACGCTAATTTCATAAGCGCTGTTGTCGTCGGGATTGGACATCAGCGAATAGGGGTTGCGGCGCAAAAGGCCATTGTCGTTCATCGAGACGACGACATGGGCGCCGCCGGAAAAGAACGGCATGGGATGGCCGTCCAGCCGCTCGAAGCGGAAGCGTTTGACCAGATCGGTCACCTGCGTCACCGCTGCGACCCGGACAGGCATGTCGGTATTGAGGCTCACGGGAACATCTCCTCAGGGGCAGGCGCAGTACCCGGTTCTTCCGCATCGATGTTGACGCCCTGGAAGGCGCCGAGGCGTCTGGAGTAATGATCGCGCACCAACAGCGGCAAGCCGCAATGGCTGCAGGCAAAGGGGCTGGTGGTCACATTGTCGGTGATGCCCTTGCAGTGCACGCATTGCACCCGGCGCGCCGTGGAGCCACGATGTTCGGTGTGGATCGAGTTGAAATCGATGCCGAATTCGAGCGCCACCTGCATGATCTGGCCGATGAAGCCTTCGGTGCCGGCGATGTAGAGCCGCGTTCCCATCCGGGCCTGCTCAAGACAGGCGCGCAGGCGGAACAACAGCGGCTGAAGTGTCGGCGCCTGCCAGAAGATGTCCGGCGACAGAGCCGACAGCACCACGTCATAGGCTTTGGGCGCTGCCCCAGCGGCGAGATAAAGGATTTCCGATTTCGCCAGGAAATCCTTGCCCTTCACTGCCACCTGATCGGTGAGGGCAGCCGCCCCTTCGCCCTCGAGGACGAAGAGGTGGCGCTTTGCGTGGGGATCGATGTCGAGCCCCTTATATTCCGGCCTGCTTTTGATCCCTTGTACGAGCATGCCGTCAGCCTTGCGCCGTCCGTTTCGTCTTTTTCGGATCATCGAAGGTGATCGTGTGGGCGATCGCCGGTGCGTTGACCGTCTTGCCCTTCACCTGGAGCCTTGTGCCCTGGACGGCATAGGGAACCTCAACGCGCATGATCGCCATCGAGCGGTTGGTCAGCTTGGAATAGGACGGGCAGGTGATGACGCCCACCTTTTTGTCGCCATCCCAGACCTCGTCGCCGAGATCGGCCGGGCCATCGGCCTCGACCAGGAGCCCGAAGATCTTGAAGCGTTCCTTGCCTTTGAGACGGGCATGTTCCTCGGCGCCGCGAAAACCGGTCTTGCCGGGGCTGACGGTGAAATCGAGACCGAGTTCCCACAGGCTGTCGCCGGGCTGCTCGTTGGCAAAGGGATACATCTGCGAATTGTCGTAAGGATAGAACAGCAGGTAGCTTTCGACACGCAGCATGTCGAGAACGCTGAAGCAGACGGGGATGATGCCCATCGCCTTGCCTTCATCGACGATCCGGTCCCAGAGCATGCCGGCATCCTGGCCGCGCACGAAGATTTCGTAGCCGCGTTCGCCGGTATAGCCGGTGCGCGAGATCATCACCGGGGCGCCGAACAGGGTCGTCTGCATGTGATGGAAATACTTGAGGTCGCGGATGCCCGGCACGTATTTTTCGAGATAGTCAACGGCGAGCGGACCCTGCAGCGACAGGTCGTGCAGGTCGTCGTCGAACAGCACGGCGCAATTGCGGCCCTGTGCCTGCTTGACGATTTCCTCGAAGCCAGAGCCCGAGCCGTGCACCAGCATCCAGGAATTCGGGCCGGTGCGATAGACGATGCAATCGTCGGTGAAATGACCGCGATCGTTCAGCATGCAGGCATAGACCGACTTGCCGGGATAGACCTTCGTCATGTCGCGGGTGGTGATGTATTCCAGGACGGCAATCGCATGCGGGCCGACCAGATGGACCTTTTTCAGGCCGGAGACGTCCATGATGCCGGCCTTGGTGCGCACGGCGATGTGCTCTTCGGAGATATCCTTGTCGTAGGTCCAGGCGGTTCCCATGCCGCTCCAGTCTTCCAGATTGGACCCCAGTGCCCGATGCCGATCGCCCAAGGCGGAGAAACGCCAGCTAAGTGCCATGATTTGTTCCCTTATTTATTTCACTCTGTGGAAATAATTATTCCTGAGTATATTCGCGTTTTTGGGAACGGCAAGCCCGGGATGCGGATTTCTCGCCGGAAAGTGCGGTGTCGCGAACGGCGAAAACCATGCCGCATTTGTGCTTCGGCAGGCATTCAACGCCGGGCAGGCGGCATTTTCAAGCGGCAAATATTGGAGGGAGCCGAAAACAAAAATGCCCGGATCGAAGGTCCGGGCATCGGGGTCAATTGTGAGGCGGGGAATCAGGCGAGCATGCCTTCTTCCTTCATGGCAGCGGTAAACGAGGCCCAAGCCTTCTGCGGGCTGCGGATGCCATCGAGGGCATCAAGGCAATGCTGCAGGGCACGGCGATAGGCGAGGCCACGGTTGCCGGGCCAGCGGCGCAGGAACTCGACCGCGTCCCAGGCGGTCGCGATGACATTTTCCTGGCTCTGCTGGATGATCACTCTGACGGGGGTTGGAAAGCGTTTGTAGCTCACGTCGTCCTCATGCCTCTTCTTGAAATTGCAGCACTGGAACGTCCGGGATTCGAGAAGGTTCCTGCGCGGGATTCATTTCGAAATCTGCTTGTGAAACGATATTCTGAACAACAGCCGATAGGATCTTCGTGGGCGTGAGATCAATCGGTAGCCGACATCCGCTCCACCCATTCCGCGCCGATCTTCCATCGCCGCAGGACATCCAGCGGGTCTTCCGCATCAAGCCGCGAACAGATGCGGTAGACCTCCAGCACTTCGGCGCTCATCTCTCCCTGATGATAGAGGAAGGTGGCGGCGGCATAGCGGGTGCGGCCGGACCATTCGATGCCCGGCGGTGTTTTGATCAGCTCCCAGTTCTGGCGCGTTTCTTCGTCCATCCCGATACGGTCAGAACAGGCCGGGCGGGGAGGCGGCACGCCGGTCGAGCTTGATGAAGGGGCGCGGCACGATGCGGGCGCGTTTCATCATCTTCTCGTATTGCAGTTCGCGCAACGCGTAGATTTCCACCCAAAGGTCTTCGGTGAGGCGCGTGCCATAGGGCCGCGTCAGGCTGGCGATGGCGATGTTGCGCTTGGCAAGCGGCGACCAGATCGCGGCGCTGACGAGGCCGGCTTCGTGTTTTTTCCGATGATAGATGATCGCGCCGTCGGCTGGAATATTGCCTTCAATTTCAAGGCCGACGAGCACGTGCTTGAGAGTTTGATTCCGCCTTGCTTCAAGTATCGCTTTACGTCCGTTGAAGTTCACTTTTTCGGTATCGACCAGCCAATCGAGCCCGATCTCATCCGGCATACGGGCACGGTCGGCGCGTAGCGTCGTCTCCGCCGTCATGAAATCGGCATTGGCGACGATGAAGCCGGCTTCGATGCGGGCGCGGTTGAGGGCGGCATAGCCGATGGCGCGGATGCCGTGAAGCTGACCGGCCGTCCACAGGCGATCCCAGAGGCTGAGCGCAGCATCAGTGGGGACGAAAAGTTCGTAGCCGAGATCGCCGGTAAAACCAGTGCGCGAGATGGTGACCGTGCCGCCCTCGTGCGGGAAATCTGCAAGCTGGAACGGTTTCAGCCGTTCGATGCCCTCAAAGCCGGCTTTGGAGAGCACGGCGAATGATGTGGGTCCCTGCAGGGCAAGCCCGGCGATCTGCATCGTTTCTTCCTCAATCCCGACATCGAAACCGATGGCGCTGTCGAGCAACCAGGGCAGGTGGTGTTCCTGGCAGCAGAGGCGAAACGTGTCGGGCGCAAGCCGGAACAGCGTGCCATCGTCCAGCACATGACCGTGGTCGTCGCACCATGCGGTATAGTGGACGCGGTAGGTGCCGAGCTTGGCGACATCGCGCACGGTGAGGCGGTTGAGATAGCGCTCGGCGTCCGGTCCGGCGATACGATATTTGACCATCGGTGAAATATCGAACAGCGCCGCCGTCGAGCGAATAGCGAAATATTCGAGTTCCTCGTCAAAGACCGAATGCGGCGCCTTGTAGCCGGCCCAGGTGTACCAGTCGCTGGTTTCGCTGAGGGCGGCGATACGCGGATGAAACGGGGTCTCGAAGCGAGGCGTGGCGATATGGCTTTGTTGGGCGCGGCGGCTGATTACCTCCAGCATCATGATCTCTCCGAAAGAATGTGGCGCGCGGCGAGAAGCCCCGGCAGGCCGCAAATGCCGCCGCCCGGATGCGAACCGGCGCTGGCAAGGTAGAGACCGGAAAGCGGCGTCGCATAGCCGGCGGCTGCATTAACAGGGCGGTTGACCAGCAGTTGATCCGCCTGCAGCTCGCCATGATGCCAGTGGCCGCCGGGCAGATTGTAGTGCATTTCCATATCGGCCGGTGTCATCAGGTTGCTGGCGATAATATCCTTGCTCAAGCCCGGTGCGTAGCCCTCGAGTGTTTCGAGGATGATCCTTTCGAAGGCCACCTTGCCGCTTGCCCAGCCGCCCTTGAGGTCGTAGGGCGCGAACTCGACCAGAGCCGAGAGCGTCGCGCCACCGGAAGGCGCGAGCGCCGCATCCGCGAGGCTTGGCAAAGTGATTTCCATCACCGGATCGGCGGAGAATTCGCCATATTTTGCCGGGTTGAAGGCATTTTCGACATGGGCGATGGAGCGGGAGATGACCAACCGGCCGCGATGGTCTTCAGGTGAAACGCCGGTGAATGTGGGCGGCTTGTCGAGCGCCAGATCGAGCTTGGCGACATTGCCTTTCGAGCGGATATTGCTGATGGCGCGGACGAAGCCGGTGCCGAGTTCGGCGGTGTCGCAGAGTGTGAGAAATGTCGCCTGCGGATGGATGGCGGAGACGATGATGGGTGCGTTCAGCTGCTCGCCATTGCCAAGAATGACGCCGGTTGCCACGCCGCGATTGGCGACGATACGGGCGACGGCGGTGCCGGTACGGACGGAAACTCCGGCGGCCGTTGCTGCCTTTTCGAAAGCCGGGGCAAGGGGGTTCATGCCACCCTGAGGTATGTATTGCGCACCCGTCTCGCCACCGGTTTCTCCGGTCAGGCGATAATAGAGGCCGAGCAGCGATGTCGGCGATCTCGGCCCGAGATGAATGCCGAGCGTGGCGTCGAAGGCGATGAGGCCCTTGAGGCGGTCGTCGCTCAGATATTCGTCGGCGACATCGGCGACATTCATCAACAGCATGCGCAGGAAGTCGCGGCCTTCCTCCCGGCCTTTGGTGATGAGGCTGAGGCCCGCGCCGGCAAAGGTGCCGAGGTCACGCATCCCGACCTTGCCGATTTCCGGCGGCCGGCGCTTGAGGAAACGTTTGAGAATGCCGGCCTGGAACATCAGCTTCTTGCGCATGGCGGCAAAGGCCTTGGCTTCGGCCGGGCTGACGCCGTCGATGGTCGCGCCATAGGCGCCGCGCAGGACGGCGTGCTTGCCGTCTGCGGAGAGCGCGGCAGTTGGCAGCGGCGCTCCGGATGCGGTTCCGGCATCCAGCTTCAGCAGTCTGGCGACCTCCGGGTCGAGCCGGTTGACGATATGGGCGAGACCGGCAGAGCGGTATCCGGGGTGGAATTCGAAACCGCGCATCGCGCCGCCGGTGCTTTCGGCTGCCTCGAGCACAATCACCTTTCGGCCGTTCTGGGCGAGCAGGGTCGCGGCCGTCAGGCCGTTATGGCCGCCGCCGATGACGATGGCGTCGAAGTCTGCGGCATCGAAGTCTTTGGTCCGGGCGAGATCAGATGACGTCATGGGCCGGGCTCATTTCAGCGGGTTTCAGTTTCAGGTCGCGCAGGATTTCGGCGGCGGCATTGCGGCCGGGCGCCCCCATGACGCCACCGCCGGGATGTGTAGAGGAGCCGCAGAGATAGAGGCCGGGCACCGGCGTGCGGTATTGCGCGTAACCGGGCACCGGGCGGTTGAACAGCAACTGATCGAAGGTCAGTTCGCCCTGGAAAATATTGCCTTCCGTCAGGCCCACTTCCGCTTCGATCTCGCGCGGCGTGCGCACTTCCATATGCAGGATGCGGTCACGGAAACCGGGGGAATAATCGGCGATCTGGCTGACGACGGTGTCGGCAAAGGCGTCGCGGTCGGCATCCGTCCAGTCGCGGCCGTCCAATTGCGGCGGGCAATATTGCACGAAACAGCTCATGAAATGTTTGCCCGGCGGCGCCATGGTCGGATCGAGCGTCGTGGGGATCACCATATCAACGAAGGGATCGGCGGAATAGCGCCCACCCTTCCAGTCATCATAGGCGCGCTCCATCCGCTCCATCGAATCGGTGAAATGCAGGTCGCCGCGAATGCAGGAGGAACCCTTCGGCAGTGCGGGGAATTCCGGCAGGCTATCGAGCGCAATGTTGAGCTTGCCGGACGAGCCGCGCATCTTGAAGTGCTTGACCCGGTGGACGAAGGTTTCGGGCAGGGCGTCTTCTTCGACGAGCTGGAGAAAGGTGCGCTTGACGTCGGCATTGGAGACCACGAGGTTGCCGCGCACCTCTTCGCCATCGGCCAGCACGACGCCAGTGGCACGGCGGCTGCGGGTCATCACCCTTGCCACATCGGCGCCGGTGCGGATCGTGCCGCCCGATGCCTTGAAGGAGGAGGCAAGCGCCTGCGTCACCGCGCCCATGCCACCGCGGGCATAGCCCCAGGCGCCGACGGAGCCATCGACTTCGCCCATGTAGTGATGCAACAGCACGTAAGCCGTGCCGGGGGACATCGGCCCGAGGGCGGTGCCGATGATGCCGGACAGCGCTAAGTAGGCCTTGATGACGTCGGTCTCGAAATACTCGTCGAGAAAATCGGAGATCGACATGGTCCAGAACCGCAGCGTCTGCGCCATGTCATGGGCGGAGAACTCGCCGAATTTTTTGCCGAGGTAAAGCAGTTCGGAAATGTCGCGCGGCTTGAACGAGAACGGATCGGGGGCGGTCCGCATCAACAGCGGCTGGATGAAGCGGCATTGGCGTGTGACGTCGCGGGCGTAGCGGTCATAGGCCTCGGCGTCGCGCTTCGAATAACGGGCAAATTCGCGGCGGTGGCTGTCATGGTCGCGGTAGGAGGCGATGTAGTCGCCGTCGCGGGTGAACACCGCGCCGCCTTCATAGGCGATGACCTGCAGGCCGTGTTTGGGCAGTTCGAGGTCGCGCATGATTTCCGGCCGGAACAGCGAGCAGACATAGGAACAGTTGGAGTATAGGAAGCCCGGTGTCAGCTCGCGGCTGGTGGCAGCGCCACCGACCCAGTCGTTCTTTTCAAGCACCAGCACATCAAGCCCGGCGCGCTGCAGATAGCAGGCCGCGACAAGGCCGTTATGGCCACCTCCGATCATCACCACGTCGTATTTTTTCATGATGCCGTCTCCCTCAATGCGAAAAATCTGGCATGAAAAGCAGAATGTTGTCCAGTTATATTGAATGAGTATTCAGCAAGTATGTTGCAATCCTCTGATAATGCGATAGGATTTCGTGTCAGAGGTCAGGCGGCGGAAAAGCGGGCATGCAGAAGGTTCTTGACACTGGTGAACATTGTCCCACTCATCTGCGCGGTGAAAAACCGGGCGGGAGCGCGTGATGAGCGTTGTTCTGAGCCTGAAGGACAAGAAGGTAACGTTGAGAATGAAGGCAGTGTCTGCGGCGGTGCAAGCCGGCGAAAGCGAAAAGCGGGGCCGCAAGGCGTCCAAGGAAACGCGGCGCCAGCAGCTGGTCGAGGCGACGATCGATTCGCTCGCCAAGCGCGGCTATTCCGAGACGACGCTCGCCGATGTTGCCGATGGCGCCGGTCTATCACGCGGCATCGTCAACTTTCATTTCGAGAGCAAGGAAAAGCTGCTGATCGCCACGCTGCAGTTCATGGCCGATGAATATGCTGCCCATTGGGGCGTGGCACTGGACAAGGCAGGCGAGGCGGCATCGTCGCAGCTCTGGGCGCTGGTGGCGGCCGATTTCGACCGAAAAATCTGTACCAAGCGCAAGCTGGCCGCTTGGTGCGCCTTCTGGGGCGAGGCGAAATCGCGACCGACCTATCAGGCGCTGTGCGGCGCCCGCGACACCAAATACCAGGAGCTGTTCGTGGCGCTCTGCGCCCAGATGAAGGCCGAAGCATCCTATACATACGACGCCGAAACCATCGCGCTGGCGCTGAGCGCCATGATGGAAGGCCTGTGGTTCCGGCTGATGATGGGCGACGGGCTGACGCGCGAAAAGGCCCATGCGGCCGCGATCGAATATCTGGTCTCGGTTTTTCCGGGCCATATGACCCACAAGGGTCCGAAATAGGGAAAAGCTGAAACAGCGAAGGAGACCGGAATGCGGATAATGGGAATGCTCAGACATTCGAGCAAGGCCGCGTTGCTGGCCTTGCTGCTGTCCGGCGCGGCTTTTACGGCTCGCGCCGCCGATAATATTACCGTCTTTGACTGGTCCGGCTATGAGGACCCGGCCTTTCATCCGGCCTATACTGCGAAATATGGAACCGAGCCGGATTTCAGCTTCTTTGGCGATGAGGAAGAGGCGTTCCAAAAGCTGCGTTCCGGCTTCAAGGCGGATCTTGCCCACCCCTGTTCGCAGAGCGTCAACAAGTGGCGCGAGGCTGGCCTGCTGGAGCCGCTCGATACTTCCAAGCTCACCGGCTGGAATGACATCCTGCCGGGTATCAAGGCGATGAAGGGGCTGATGACGTCCGATGACGGCACCGCCTGGTTCCTGCCGTTCGAATGGGGCAATACGGTGCTGACCTATCGCACCGACACGGTGAAGCCGGAAGAGGTTCAGTCGCTGAAGGCCTTTGCTGACCCGAAATTCAAGGACCGTGTCTCGATCGGCGACAATGTCGATGATGCCTATGCGCTGGCCAGCCTTGTCGTCGGCGTGAAGGACTGGACGAAAATGACCGATGCGCAGTTTGCGCAAGCGTCCGCGTTCCTGCGCGAGGTGCACAAGAATGTCCGCCTCTACTGGACTGACAATACCGAAGTCAGTCAGGCGATGGCGAGCGGCGAGGTCGATCTCGCCTGGGCCTGGAACGAGACTGTGACGACGCTGCAGAAGGACGGCGTGCCGGCCGACGTCAAGCGGGATACGACGGAGGGGCTTTCCACCTGGGTCTGCGGCTATGTCCGGTTGAAGGGCGCCGAAGGCGACACGGCAAAGCAGTACGATTTCCTGAATTCGATCAGCGATCCGGCCATCACCACCTATCTGGTCAACGACTGGGGTTACGGCCATTCCAACGGCAAAGGGATGGCTGCGGTGGATGCGAAGATCCTCGCCGAAAAAGGTTATGCCGATGTTGATAAGTTTATCGACAAGACGTTGTTCCAGTCGCCGATGCCGACCGAATTACGCCAGAAGATGATTGCAGAATTCGAGAAGATAAAGGCGGGCTATTGAGCGGATATGATGCAGATGTGATCGTCGCCGGGGCCGGTTTTACCGGCCTTTCGGCGGCTGATGCCCTGGTTTCGGCCGGTCTAGACGTGATCGTGCTCGAAGCGCGCGACCGTGTTGGCGGACGGGTCGAGCGCACGGCTTTTGGCGATGGCGTGGCGATGGATACCGGCGGGCAGTTCGTCTGCGACGAGATGCCGAATGTCACGGCACTGGCGCGGCGCTTCGGCTTGAGGCTGGCGGAAACGCCGTTGGATGGGGAATTCGTGTTTCGACCACAAGCGTCGGCCAACCCGGAGGTTGTCTTTGCCGAAACCGACCGAATCCATGCCCGGGCCGGGGGGATAGATCCACGCGATCCAAAGATTACCGGGCTCACGGCGGGTGAGTGGCTTGCCCGGCAGAACGATCCACCGGATGCGAAAGCCGGCTATCAGGCCATGGTTGAGGGGCTTTGGTGCCGTCCGGTGGGGGAAATCCCACTCTGGTATCTGATCGATAACGACCGGCGCACGACCAGCGACGGCAACGAACTGCAGTATTTCGTCGAAGGCACGATCCATGCCGCAGCCGAAGCTTTGGCGGCAACGCTGGGTCGGCGCCTGCGGCTCGGAACGCCTGTCGTTCGCATAACCCGTGCGGGTGATTCGGTATCGGTGAGGACGGGCAACGGCGACGTTTTAACTGCGCGGCAGGTGATCATTGCCGTGCCGCCGGTGATGGCCTCGCGCATTGTCCATGAGCCGGGCTTGCCGGCGTCTCTGGCCGGGGCGCTCGGCGCCTGGAAAAGTGGTACGGTGATCAAGGCGCTGGTGCGCTTTGAACGGCCGTTCTGGCGCGATCGCGGTTTGAGCGGCATGATCCTGTGGCGCGATACCCTGGGGCTGTTCGCCTGTGATGTCAGCAGCGTGCAGGCAACGGCTTTGGTCGTCTTCGCAGGCGGTCCGCTTGCCGTCGAATGGAGTGCGAAGGGGCGGGCGTTCATCGAAGCCGAAATTCGCCGGCGGCTGGTGGAAGCGCTGGGAGAAGCTGCCGCCGGTGTCACGGGCCTCCTGATCCGCGACTGGGTCGGGGACCCTTGGAGTGGTGGCGGCTACAGCGATGTGATCACCGACCTTCAGGCCTATGATGCCGAGGACATTCTTCGCGCCGGTGCACCACCGGTCCATTTCGCCTCATCGGAACTGGCCTCGTCGTTTCCCGCCTATATCGAAGGCGCGATCGTTGCCGGCCGTGAGGCGGCCGTAAGGGTGATCGCGGCGCATCAATCGGCCATCGCCACCAGCGCATCCGGATCATAGGCCAGCCGGATCGGTGCGCCGACCGGAATATCGTCGGCGCCGAAATTGTTGGTTTCCGATACCGACAATGGTTTTTCCAGGCCCGGAACATCGACGATCAGGTGGGTGATCTCGCCGAAATAGTGCCGGTCGACCACATGGCCGGTCACCTCGCAATCGGCCTTGGCATCGTCCCAGAGCACCCGCAGCCGTTCCGGCCGGATGCCGATGGTGGCCTGGCCGTTATGCGCGGTAAATCCCTTGGGCTTGGCGATGGTGACATTGCCGAAGCGGGTGGTTTCGACGCACAGATTGACGGCGCTCTCGCTGGTGATCTTTGCCTGCATGAAATTCATGCCGCCGAGAAAATCCGCCACCTGCCGGGTGAGGGGGTGCTGGTAGATCTCTTTTGGCGTCGCTACCTGGGCGATCCTGCCACCGAACATCACGGCGATCCGGTCCGACATGGCAAGGGCCTCGTACTGATCGTGGGTGACCAGCACGAAGGTAATGCCGACGGCCTTTTGCAGGGTGCGCAGCTCGACCTGCATTTCCTCGCGCAGTTTCTTGTCGAGCGCCGAGAGTGGTTCGTCGAGCAGAAGTACCTTCGGCCGCATCACCAGTGCCCGGGCAAGGGCGACACGCTGGCGCTGGCCGCCGGACAATTCATGCGCCTTGCGTTTGCTCAAGTGGGCGAGCCGTACCTGTTCGAGCGCATTGCCGACACGCTGGCGTTCGGCGCTCGCGTCCAGTTTGAGGCGCTTCAGGCCATAGGCGACGTTTTCCTCGACATTCAGATGCGGGAAGATCGCGTAGTTCTGGAAGACCATGTTGGTCGGCCGCTTGTTGGGCGGCAGGTCGATGGCGGACTGGCCATCGATGCGGATATCGCCGGATGTCGGCGTGTCGAAGCCGGCGATCGAACGCAAAAGGGTCGTCTTGCCGCAGCCGGATGGGCCGAGCAGCGAGAAGAATTCGCCAGCGGCGATATCGAGACTGACATCGTCGAGCGCGCGGTAGATGCCGTAATAGCGGCTGACGGCATCGATTTCGATCATCGGGGTGTCAGCCATGGGCAGCGGCTCCAGCTTTGAGGCGGTTTTCGGCACGGCGGCGCAGGATTTCGGCGGTGGTGACCAGGACGATCGAAAGCGCGATCATCAAGGTTCCAAGCGCCAGCACACTCGGCAGCTTGGCGGCAAAGCGCAACTGCCCCCAGATATAGACCGGCAGCGTCGGTTCGGTTCCCGACAGAAAAAAGGCGAGGATGAATTCGTCGAGCGAAATGGTGAAGGAGACCAAAAGGCTGGATATGATCGCCGGCGCCACAACCGGCAACGTTACCCGGCGGAAGGTGCCGATCGCGGTTTCGCCGAGATCGAGTGAGGCCTCTTCCAGTGAGCGGTCGAAACCATCAAAGCCGGAGATCAGCACCGACAGCGCATAGGGCAGACAGAACACCGTCTGACCGAGAATGACGGTTGCCAGCGACAGCTCGATGCCGAGCTGCAGCACGATCATCAGCAGCGACACAGCGACGATGATTTCCGGCAGGAACAGCGGTGCCATCAGCAATCCGGTGGCGGCGCGCTGTCCGCGAAACTTGTAGCGGGTGACGGCGCGGGCGGCGCAGATGGCAAGGCCGGTGGAGAGGACGGATACGCAGATGCCGACGATCAGGCTGTTGCGCGCCGCCTCCAGCATCACCGTGTTGCCCCAGAGTGCGGCATACCATTTGGTGGTGAAGCCGGCGAGCGGGAAGGTGGTGGAAGCCGCGTTGTTGAACGAGAAGATCGGCAGGAGCAGGATCGGCAGGTAGAGAAAGGCAAGGTAAGCCGTCACGTAGACAGGCAGCCAGCGGGATTTTCGAATGCCGTGACGACCGCTCATCTGATCCGCCTCACAAACAGTTTCAGCGCCAGAACCATAAGGCCTGCCATGGCCGAAACGATCACCATGGTGGTGACGGAGAGAGCAGCGCCCAGCGGCCAGTTGGCGCCCTTGCCGAATTGCGCCTGGATGGCGGTGGCGATCATCACGCCGTCCTTGCCACCGACCAGTTTCGGCGTGACGTAATCGCCGACGGTCGGGATCATCACGATCAGGAAGGCCGAAATCACCCCCGGCAACGACAAAGGCAGCGTGACGCGCAAGAAACTCCAGAGCTTGTTGTCGCCGAGATCATGTGCCGCCTCAATCAGCGAGCGGTCGATCTTTTCCAGCGAAACATAGATCGGCAGGATGGCAAAGGCGGCCCAGCTGTGCACCAGCGTGATGATCACAGCGTTGGAATTGTAGAGCAGCGAGGTCACCGGCGTGTCGATCAGGCCCGTGGACATCAGCCCGGTATTGAGCACGCCCTGATAGCCGAGAATAACCTTCCACGACATCACGCGCAGCAGGTAGCTCGTCCAGCAGGGCACGGTGATCAGGAACAGCCAGAGGTTTTTGTGCACCCCGCCGTGGAAGGAAATGAACCATGCGACGGGATAGGAAAAGCAAACGGTGATGACGCTGACGACGAGCGAGATGGTGAGGGAGCGCCACAGCAGGTCGCGGTAGATCGGTTCGGTCAGGGCGACGCGGTAATTCTCAAGCGTAAAACTGCGGTCGATGGTCAGGTAGTCCTGGGACCAGAAGCTGTAGGCGATGACGATGAGGACCGGCAGGAACAGCAGCGCCAGTGCATAAAGCAAGGTTGGCGAGATCAGCGTCAGACCTTTTGCCTCGTCGCTGGACGTCCATCGGCGGCCGCTATCAAGTGGCCGTCTGTTCTCCGTTTCAACGGCGCCCGGCAACGCCACCATCAGCGCCGCCTTTCCGGCGGCATGCCGGTACAACAGTGAAAATACAGGGATGGTATCATTTCGTCCGTCCCGGGCGGTTTTCCGCCATTCTTGGTTCCCGGATGCAGAATGAGCGCAAAACGGGATTGAACGCAAGTGTTTTTTCTGCCAGTATTGATTGAACGAACATTCAAAATAATCAGAATTACTAATTTAATTCAGATATTTGATTGGAAAAGTTTCCGTGAAATTACCTGTGGAGACGGCATATGGCGGCGAAACGTGACGATGCGACCGGTTCTTTCGAAGCCTCGGAGAGCATGGTGGCGCTGGCGAAAGACCATCTTGTTCAACCCTGGCCGACGGCAGGCGAAATCGGTGCCGAGGCACGCGGCGGCATCGTCAGCGGCGATGGCATCTATGTTGTCGATGGCGAGGGGCGAAAGCTGATCGATGGCCCTGCCGGCATGTGGTGCGTCAATGCCGGGCATCGGCGCAAGGAGCTGGCCGATGTGCTCTACCAGCAGGCGATGGACCTCGCCTACAATTCGCCATGGTACACGATGAACGAACCGTCGGTGACGCTGTCGGCGCGGCTTGCCGGGCATGCGCCGGGTGACCTTAATCATGTTTTCTACACGACGGGCGGTTCCTCCGCTGTCGAGACTGCGCTGCGCTTCATGCAGTTCGCCAACAATGTGAAAGGCCGCCCGGAAAAGAAGCTGATCGTCTCGCGCCAAGGCGGCTATCACGGCTCGACCTATCTGTCGGCCTCGCTGAACGGCCGTCCGCGCGATCACGACTGGATGGACAGCGCCGGTGAGCAGGTGGTGAAACTGACCTGCCCCAATCCCTTCCGCCGGCCGGAGGGGACGAGCGAGGCAGCTTTTTGCGATTTTCTTGTCGAGGAATTCCGCGTGGTCATCGAGGCAAGGGGGGCCGATCGCATCGGCGCGTTCATTGCCGAGCCGGTGATGGCATCCGGCGGTGTCATCGTGCCACCGGGTGGCTATCTGCGGCGGATGCGGCAGCTCTGCGCCGAGAATGAAATCCTTTTCATCGCCGACGAGGTGGTGACTGCCTTCGGGCGGTTGGGGCATGTCTTTGCGTCCAGCGATGTCTTCGGCATCGAGCCTGATATGATCACCTTCGCCAAAGGGGTCACCTCCGGTTATTTCCCGCTCGGCGGGGTGATGATCGCGTCGCGCCTGTTCGAAGAGCTGCGCCGGTCCAACCATCCGGATGCGATGTTCGCGCATGGGCTAACCTATTCCAGCCACCCGATCGGCTGCGCCGTGGCGTTGAAGAACCTTGATATCCTGGAGGAGGGACTGCTCGAACATGCTCGCGTCATTTCCGGCCATTTCCAGGCGAGCCTGAAGATGCTCGAAGACCTGCCGCTGGTCGGCGAAGTGCGCGGCGTAGGCCTGATGGCGTGCGTCGAATGTGTCGCCGACCGCGTGCACAACAATCCGCTGACGCTTGATCTTGAGGTCGGAAAACGCATCGACAAGCATTGCCAGGAACTGGGTCTTCTGGTGCGGCCGCTGATCAACATGTGCGTGATGTCGCCGCCGCTGACGATCACCGTGCCGCAGATCGACGAGATGACGGCGATCCTGCGCTCAAGCATCCGTCGCACCATGGATGAGCTGGTGCGCGAAGGGCTCTGGCACGGCTGAGCGTTGTCTTGAGCAGGGCATTCATTTCCCGCCATGCTCAATTTTAAAAGGGCCGGTTTTTCCGGCCCTTTCTTTTGGCTTATTAGAGAGTTGCAGAGTGCAACCGGCTGTTCATGCCGGCCATTTCCCGTTCGTCCGGGGCTGCGGGAAGGTTCATCACTGGCAGGATGGCCCGCAGGTGGTCGTGATGGGTGCGCACGCCGTATTCGAGATCGGACAGGTAGAAGCCGCTGAAGGCCTTCGAGGTCATGGATTCATTCGACCAGATCGTCAGTTGCACGTCCTCGGCCTGGGTGTCGCGGTCGATGCGGTAGGCGAGATAGCGGGCGGCACGTTGATGCCGTGTCTCGTCGAGGTGCCGGTAGACGCCGCCCCGCAATATCGTTTCGCCCGTCGAGAGCGGAAACTCCTGATAGAACTGCACGGCCTCCGGCGTCACCGCAATCACCGCATTGGCGAAGATGCCGTAATAGATCCAAGCCTTGCGCAAATGCTCCGGCAGGTGTGTTGCTTCCGGGGCGATCTTGACATAGTTGCGCACGCTCCAGCGGCGGCCGGCATGCGGATTGTAGGTGGCGAACGATCGGCAGAGGCCGTTGACGAACGGCTCGTCGTAATATGTCGAGCCGTAGAGATCCTGCAGCGCCGGATGCGCCATCGCCACGTGATAGCCCTCATTGTCGACATCGCGCACCGATTTCCAGTTGACCGGCGAGGCCTGGGTCCAGATATCGGCGGCGGGAACCATGTCCTGCGTCTTGTACTCGCCGAGTTCGGCGGCGAAGGGCTGCATCAGTTCGGTGACGGAAGGTTGCGGGCCGGGCACGAAACGGATGAAGACGAAGCCCATCCAGACTTCGAGATCGAGTGCGATCAGCCCAAATTCCTGCTTGTCGAGCGGCGGGAAGGAGCGGGGGCGGGCGGCGCCGCGGAGCGTGCCGTCTAGATTGTAGACCCAGCCATGGAACGGACAGACCAGCGCATTGCGGCAGGTCCCCTTGTCGTCGGCGACGACGCGCGAGCCGCGATGGCGGCAGATATTGTGGAATCCGCGCACCGTGCCGTCCTGGTCGCGCAGGATCAGCGCGCGCTCGCCGACGACGTCCATGGTGATGTAATTGCCGGCCTCGGGGATGTCGGAGATGTGGCAGGCGATCTGCCAGTGTTCGCGGAAAACATGTTGTTTTTCAAGCTCAAGCAGGGCGTCGCTATGATAGCACCAGCCGGGCAGGCCGCGCCGGTCCCAGTCATTGGGAATACCGATGTTCCGGGTCATTTCGTTCATGAATTTCCCCATATCTTGCTGAACGTTCATTCAATATAATCACATTTTTCTATCCAAAGGAATAGGTTGAGGCATCATCGATCCTTGAAGTTTGCCAATTGATGGCGACGTTGGGGAGGTTACTGGTTCGCGCTGTTGTGCGAAGGGCGTATGCCAAAGCCTGATATTGTCATGCCGCGAGACGAGCGTGCTCGCTACAAAGTCTACTTTTCCAGTTCCGGATAAATCCGGTCGAGAAAGCCGGGACGCAGCTTCTCACCCATCATGCAATCGGTGGGCGGCGTCATCTGCACGGGGATAATCCGCATGCCCGAACCCTTGCGGCTGACCTCCATGACCAGTTTCTGGCGGATTGCGACGGCGAAATCTTCCGGCCGGTGAACCGGCAGAACGAAGGATCCGGGGCCGCCGATGACGCAATCGGCATAGTACCTGTCCAGCGAAACCGTGCCGCCGGACGGGCGAATGATGATGGCAAGGCCGTTGATGACGATGCCGCTGGCAACGGCTGCGTTGCGCGCCGGATCGACCGGGGGGCCCAGATTGTTCGGCCCATCGCCGGAGATATCGACTACCCGGCGCATCGCATCGTAGGGGCTGGCTGATATCAGTTTCGATGCGACGGTGATGGCGTTGGAGATCGATGTGCCGCGGCGGGTGAAAACCGGCCGGGATGCAAGATGTTCTGCCAGGTCTGCGGCATCCTGTGCGTCGTCAATCAATTGCCAGTTGATGACAGAGGTTTCGTTGACGCTGCCTGCCCATTCGAAATAGCTGACGGCGATGCGGCCGTTGAGGCCGGCGGTGACCGCATTGATGAAATCCGGGTGACGCAGGGCCTCGACATAGCCCCTGCGCTGCACTTGCGCCTCTTCAAGATCCATCGACCCCGACATATCGACGGCGAGCACCAATGCAACATCCACCTGAGCGACGTCGGCGACAGGTGTTGCACTTGGGGTACCCGAAATCGTGAGAAACAGTGCAAGTGTTGTGAACATAAGGTCATCCAATCACTGCTAAGGATCGTATGAAACTAAAATGTAACACAAATCGTAGGTGAGGCGACCGTTCCGGATGCGGGCGACTTCAACAATCGGTGATTTGTACCGGCTGTCATTTTTAGTGAACTTTCGATCGACTGGAGTAAGCCTGCAATGCTTCTGAAAAACGATACCGACACGGTTATTATCGACCGGTTGCAGAAAGCGGCGTTCGGATATTTTCTGGAGTTCGTCAATCCCGAAAACGGCTTGATTGCAGATACCTCACTGCCGGATGCTCCCTCGAGTATTGCTGCGACCGGCTTTGGCCTTTCCGCCTATCCCACCGGCGTTGAGAGAGGCTGGATGAGCAGGCAGGATGCTGCTGCCAGGACGCTGGTCACCTTGCGATTCTTTGCGCAAAGCCCGCAAAGTCGCAACAAGGATGCGACCGGCTACAAGGGGCTCTACTACCACTTTCTCGATATGAAGACCGGTCTGCGGACATGGCGCAGCGAGCTTTCGCTGATCGACAGCGCGCTTCTGATCGCCGGCATGATCACCGCGGCTACCTATTTCAATCAGGACAATGAGGTCGAGACGGAGATCCGGTCTCACGTCGATATGCTCTATGCCCGGGCGAACTGGGCCTGGGCACTCGACGGCAAGGGCGCCTTGTGGCTCGGATGGAAGCCCCGGACGGGCTTTATGCCCTATCGCTGGGAATCCTACAGCGAGGCGATCATTCTGTATACGCTGGCTCTGGCCTCGCCATCCTATCCGATCGGCAAGGAAAGCTATGATGCCTTTGCCGGGAAATTCGATTGGATGACGGTCAAGGGCAAGCCGTTCCTCTACGCCGGGCCGCTGTTCATTCATCTGTTTTCACATGCATGGATCGATTTCCGGGGCATCCGCGATGGGGCTGTCGCGGCGCATGATACGGATTATTTTGAAAACACCCGTCGTGCCATTGCCGTTCAGCGCGATTATGCGATCGCCAATCCCGGCAATTTTACCGGCTATGGCGCCGACACTTGGGGGCTGACATCCTGTGACGGCCCGCAGCGTCCGCGCCGTTTGCAGGATGGACGGCGCCAGCAATTTGCAGGCTACGCTGCGCGCGGTGCACCGCTCGGGCCGGACGATGGCACGCTTGCACCCTGGGCACCGCTGGCATGCTTGCCGTTCGAACCGCAGGCGGCGATGTCGGCGACACGGCATATCCTTTCGAGCTATCCCGACGTCGTTGACGAGGGCCGTTTTATCGGCAGTTTCAATCCCAGCGTTCCTGGCAAGACGGCGGAAGGGTGGATGAACAACCGTTGCGTCGGTCTTGACCACGGGCTGTTGGTGATGATGATCGAGAACCATCGCACAGGCCTTTACTGGAACATGCTGCGCGAAACACCGGTTATACGGCGCGGCCTCAGACGGGCAGGCTTTTCTGGCGGCTGGCTTTAAGGTAAACGGGCTGCCATGCGATGACGGGTGGCCCCTTTGGATGAAAATCGAAAATCAAGCAGTTTTTGCGAGGGCGATGGAGGGCAGGCGGAGGCCGCCATCGCCTGGCAGGCGGAGCATTTTCCGCAGGTTGCCGTATCGCTGGGGGTAGAAGGTGGCGATTTTCTGCCGGTCACCGAGGCATGGCGTCGTGATGGCGATATGGTCGCCGGCCTGCTGGACTATCAGAACCGTTTTGCCACCGGCATGGATGACCGCGTCAGAGCCGCCCATCTCATTTCCTTCTACAGCCATCATCTCAGCATCGCGGCTGCAGCGGTCTATCTGCGGACGGTGCTCGTTCCTGACCTCAGCCCGGATCGCCTGGCGTTCCGTTTCGAGCCCGTCGTTCCGCACGATCACATTCCACCGATGGAAACGCGTCCATCCGATATCAGCCGTCTTCATTTTCGCTTCGAGCGTTTTGTGCGTGGCGACGACCGGGCACTACTGTTTCACGATCTATTTGTCGAAAGCGTCCTTCCGGTGATCGACGCGCTCCAGGCATGCACTGGCCTCTCTCCTGTCGCACAATGGCGGCTGGCGGCCGATGGCATTGCGGGCGCTTTCCTAGAGGTTGGTACAGCCTTGGGCGACGCGGAGCGCGCCATGGCTGCGGCACTTGCCATCATCAATAGGACGGGATCGCCGCTTTTCTCTAATGCCGTGCGCTATCAGCGAGTTGAGGCTGTTTGCGATGGCGTTGCGGTCGAGCGCGTGTTCCGCCTGCGAAGCGGCTGCTGTCTCTACTATCGAACAGAGGGCGGGGATTTCTGCGATGTTTGCGTTCTTCTCGATACGAAGACGCAAAGAGACCGCCTGCACGCCCATATCGAGCGTACCGGCGGCCTCTGATTGCCGTTGCCGCGCAAGCAATGCCGGCGCGGCAAAGATTTAGGCTCAGGCCGATTTCAGAAGCTTGTCGTTCAGGTAGCCGGAGATCACGCCGAGCACGATCCAGAATGCCAGTGTCGTTGCCAAGGCGGCGACCGCGAATTCCGCTCCGAGAACGGCCGGAACCGGGCTCGAAATATCAGACGGCTGCGGCGCACCATAGGCATGCGGTGCGGCGATCAGGACAAGCCCGATGATCTTTGCAAGGATTTCATCGCGCAGGACGATGAGATAGACCCCGGCGACAGCGAGAACGATGGTTGCGATCCACCAGATCTGCCGGTCATGCAGATCGGCGGCCGGAAAGCCCGGCAACTCCGGCGGCAGGCCGATGGCGGGCAGAAGATGAACCGTCAACCAGCCGCACGCGCCCCACACTGCGCCGTTGCGCAAGGTAATCGGATAGTTGAAGACGAGACTGGCACCCGCGAGCAACAGGCCGAAGCCGGCGCCAGCCACCAGATTGGCAAGAAGCGTGCCGGAGAACCGGCTCATGCCGAACATGATGCCGCCCTCGTCTTCATGCTCGCCCTCATGGGCATAGGCCGGCGTGACCGGCGACAGTGCCGACAGCATCTCGCCGATCACGGATGAGCGGTTGAGCGACGAATGCTGCTGCTGGCCTTCCGTCGCCGCCGGCGGTTCGGCAGCGGGTTCCTTGACCTCATATTCTTCGGCATGAAGGATGAGCGGGACCACCCGCAATTCCTGCGCCGCCGTCATGAAGACGCCCGCGATCAATCCAGCCACCAATGCGGCCAGAAGTGTTTTGACAATCATTTGTACCCCCAAATTCAAGCGGAGCCGATTTCTCGTCAGTGCTCAACGCTTGTCGTGTTTCAATTCCTCACGGCAAAAACCGCCCGATGCCAGAGCATGGGCGCAGCCCGCAGCCGCGCGATTTCCAAAAGGAAATCCACCATCCGTTTCACCGATAGAGCGTGGAAAGCCCTCAAGCCTTCCACTGCTCACATCAATGGCACGGGAAGCCGTAGGAATGGCGGACGTCGTGGGCGGTGTCATGCAGCACGGCCGAATTGGCAAGGCCGGCGCCGAAAACCAGGAAGCCACCGATCAACAGGGCGAGAATAGCCGTGGTAATGCGGTCGTTGAGCGAAAGCGGAACGCTTGAAACTGTAGTCGTAGCCATGACAACCTCCGTGATGGCGCGTGGGAAATATCCCACCAATTGGGCACCATGCCCCTCATCAACCGGCAGGTTTCCTGGCTCGCGGCGTCAGGCGCTTTCGCGCCAAGGAGCTTGTCTCACCTTCCCGGGGCAGGGGCCAAGGGCCCGTCGCCGCAGTGGTTTCTACCGGTTGCACATACCGGCATGACAAACTCTGACCGCTCTACAGTCGCGGGGTCGGCCGTGATAAAGATGCCCAGAATGGGTCCATCCGTCACGTTCCCATTTACTCCCCGAAAGCACCTCGCCGCCAGGGAACCAATTGATCCAACGATGATTATGCCGTCGCCCCGGTCATGTCAATTCAGCGCTGCGACCTACAATGACGCATTGTCTGTCTTGTTTTTTTAGTACAATATCTAAATCTGATATGTAATGGATTGCCGAATTCTCCCTGGTTGCAACTGGTTGCCTTGCGGTAACACTCCGTGGTTGTTTTTTATGGGAAATACTCTTCTCAAATGATGGAACAATAGTTCTTTAGGAACCTTGGCATAGGGTAAAACCGCGCTGATACGCGAAGAATCCTCCACAGAGAAAACCATGAACGCGGCGAGGTCCGAACAGGAATTCCAGAATATTCTTCGCCGCTTGGGAATTGCGCTTGACGCTTCTCAGATCGGTGTGTGGGAGCACGACACCCAGAAAGACGAAGTCGTCTGGGATCTGCAGATGCACCGGCTCTACGCGACTGGCAAGACCAAAAAGCGGGTCAAGGCGGAAGTCTGGATGAACGCGATCCATCCCGAGGATTTTGCTCAAGCCCAAGCCGACTTCGATCGGGCGATTTTGACCAAGGACGTCTACTCTTCGGAATACCGGATCATTCTGCCAGATGGCGAAACACGCTACCTGCGTTCGCGTGCCTATTGTTTCGAGGAAGACGGCCATATCACCTTCATCGGAGCCGAATGGGATGTCACAGCTGACGTGCTGCTCAATCGCGAACTGCGGCGGCAGAAGGCGATCGCCGAGGCGCGCGCTGTCGCGCTGGAAGCAACCACGGAGCGGATCGAATATGCAGCCGAGCACGATTACCTAACGGGACTTCCCAATCGCCGGTTCTTCGACCGGCGATTGGCGGAACTCGCCGGGGAGCCCGGCCTTGAGAAGCTGGCGATCCTGCATATCGGTCTCGACCGGTTCAAGCAGATCAACGACACCGCCGGCCACGCAGCCGGAGACGACGTTTTGAAATCCTGTGCGAGGCGGATCGAAGCCGGCGTGCCGAAGAACTCGTTCATCGCGCGTGTCAGCGGCGACGAATTTGCGGTTCTGATCGCAAACTTTACCGCCCTGGATGATCTTAAACACCGCGCTGAGCAACTGGCGCAGCAATTGAAGCAATCTGTCTGGCATAATGACGACGTGTTGCGTACCGGCGCGTCGATGGGGGTGGCGGCTGCCAGCGGCCGTAATATCGCCAGCCTGCTGGCGGAATCCGACATCGCGCTGCAACGGGCCAAAAAATTGGGACGGGGTAGGGTAGAGGTGTTTTCGGCGCACTTGAAGGCGCAGCTCAACAACGAGCAGCGCGTCGGCCGGCAATTGGCGCATGGACTGGAGAAAGGGGAGTTCATTCCCTACTATCAGGCTCAGGTCGATGCGCGGACCCGGCGCATTGTCGGAATGGAAGTTCTGGCACGGTGGCGCCATCCAAAGCGCGGAATGATTCTGCCGGGCGAATTCATCACGGTTGCGGGCAGCCTTGGCCGGCTGGACGATCTGGACGCCGCAATTTTGAAAGCGGCGCTGAAGGATCGGCAGGCCTGGATGCGGCAGGGTGTGCAGGTTCCGCGTATCGCGGTGAACGTTTCTGCCGCCCGTCTGTCGGATCCGCTTTTGATGGATCAATTAAAACATCTGGATATTCAGCCGGATATGCTGTCATTCGAATTGCTGGAAACTATTTTTCTGGACGATAGCGAGGATGAGGTGTTTTCCAATGTGGCCGGTTTGAAGGCCATGGGCATCGACATCGAGATCGATGATTTCGGCTCCGGCCACGCGTCGATCATCGGGCTGGTGAAGCTGAAACCGCGAAGAATGAAAATCGACCGGCAACTGGTGATGCCGACCACGACATCACGCGAACAGACGCGTTTGTTGCGTTCCATCATCGACATCGCCAAAGCGCTGCACATCGAAGTCATCGCCGAGGGCGTCGAGACGCTGGAGCACGCCAAACTTTTGACGCGCCTTGGATGCGATATCCTGCAAGGCTATGCGATCGCCTATCCCGTTCCGGCGGACGATATGCTGGCTCGGTTGATGCAGGACCAGGAACAGAGCCTCGTTGCGCAGTCCTGACGGCGTAAAACGTTTCCTGCTTCCCATTATATCAACAGGTCCTGCATGGCGCCAATGATGCGGCGGTGCTGGTGTGCGTGGCGTGTGCGGATGCTGGTAGCGGCGTAGACTGCCTGTTGAATATGGGGAGCGTCTGTGATCGGAAAGGCGGCGCCTTCGCGTTCGAGCCGCAAGGCGGTGCTACAGGTGACATAGGCAGCGCCGCCCAGCGTTTTAAGCAGACCGGTAATAGCGATATTCTGTCCAGAGGCCAGGGGAGCCGAGGACAGCTGCGGCAGGGCCAGACGATGTGCCCGGTCGAATGCCGGTGAATAGACGGCCTGGATGTATTTTTCGGGCAGTAACTCACTGACCGTCCGCGCCGTGGTGCCGACCAGCGTATAGGTCATGTCACCGATCCGCTCATAGTGAAGGTCAGGCAGATAGTGTGGCGTATAGAGGATGGCGAGATCGAGATCGCCGGCCGCCAGATCACGGTTCATCTGATTGGAGTAATCGGCTTCCATATAGATCGAGGTCGTCGGCAGTTCGGTGCGGACGGCCGATAGCCATTGTCCGGCAAAGGCTTCGGCCAGATCATGCTGGATTCCCAGCCGCATCGAGCGCTCGTAGGTGCCGGCGTTTTCCACCGCCCGCGTTGCTTCATGCCACTGATGTTGCAGCGCCTTGGCATGATCGAGGAAGCGCAGGCCGGATGCCGTCGGCGCCGTGCCGCCCTTGTTGCGGATGAAGAGCTTGCGGTCGAACTGCGCTTCCAGCGCCTTGACGCGATGGGAAACCGTGGATTGCGTGATGTTCAACCGGTCCGCCGTGCGGTTGAAGCTGCGGGTTTCCATCAGGTCGAGGAAGGTTTCGATGAGGTCGATCTGCATGGATGTGTCCCGTGCGTTGTGGTTCAGACCCCTCCCCAACCCTCCCCACAAGGGGGAGGGAGTTTACCGAGAATGCCGTCCGCTCTTTGCAACGTCCGCTTTTTGCAAGAAGTACAGAAGGCGAGACGGAGCACTGTCGCTCCCTCCCCCTTGTGGGGAGGGTTGGGGAGGGGTTTTTCTTCATCCCCCAATCTAATCGAATTCTTCGATCAATAAAGCGAATTCTGGCTGCTTGATGCCATCGTGCTTCGTTGCGAAAACTGATCCCAAACAAGGGAACATACATGTCGAATTTGCCGTCTTATGCGCGCGTCGTAATCATCGGGGGAGGTGCTGTCGGGGCATCCTGTCTCTACCATCTGGCCAAGGCCGGGTGGACCGATTGCGTGCTTCTGGAAAAGAACGAACTGACGGCCGGATCGACCTGGCATGCGGCCGGCAATGTGCCGACATTCTCGTCGTCCTGGTCGATCATGAACATGCAGCGCTATTCGGCGTCGCTTTACCGTGAACTCGGCGATCTCGTAGATTATCCGATGAACTACCATGTCACCGGCTCGATACGGCTTGGCCATTCGAAGGAGCGGTTGCAGGAGTTCAAGCGTGTCGTCGGCATGGGCCGTTATCAGGGCATGGACCTCGACATCCTGTCGCCCGATCAGATCAAGTCGAAATATCCCTTTCTCGAAACCCATGATCTCACCGGCGCACTCTACGATCCCTATGACGGCGACATCGATCCGGCGCAACTGACGCAGGCCTTGGCAAAGGGCGCCCGGGACATGGGCGCAAAGATTTTCCGCTTCTGTCCCGCCACCGGTGCGCGCCGGGAGAACGACGAGTGGGTGATCTCGACGCCACAGGGCGAGATTCGCTGTGAGAAGGTTGTCAACGCCGCCGGCTACTATGCCCGCGAGGTCGGCAAATGGTTCGGCCGCGATGTGCCGATGATGGTGATGAGCCACCAGTACATGCTGTTCGAGGAAATTCCGGAGCTGGCCGCGTGGTCGAAGGAGGCCGGGCACAAGCTGCCGCTGCTACGCGATGTCGATAGCTCCTATTACCTGCGTCAGGAAAAGACCGGGATGAACCTCGGTCCCTACGAGAAGAACTGCAAGGCACACTGGATCACCCCCGACGATCCGATGCCGGAGGATTTTTCATTCCAGCTTTTCCCCGACGATCTGGAGCGGCTGGAATGGTATCTGAATGACGCCGTCGAGCGCGTGCCGATCCTCGGCACTGCCGGCCTGTCGCGGATGATCAACGGCCCGATCCCCTATGCGCCGGATGGCAATCCGCTGATCGGGCCGATGCCGGGCGTGCCGAATGCATTTGAGGCCTGCGTCTTCACCTTCGGCATCTGCCAGGCAGGTGGCGCGGGCAAGGTTCTGGCCGAATGGGTGACCGAGGGCCAGACGGAGTGGGACATGTGGTCCTGCGATCCGCGCCGCTTTACCAGTTTTACCGACCAGGATTATTGCGTCGCCAAGGGCATGGAAATCTATGGCCATGAATATGCCATGCACTTTCCGAAACACGCCTGGCCGGCCGGCCGCAACAAGAAGCTGTCGCCGATCCATGACCGGATCGCTGCCCTCGGCGCCCAGTTCAAACCCTATAACGGCTGGGAGCGCGCCAACTGGTACGCCAAGCCGGGCGACGATCTGTCGGAGGGCGCCACCCAGACCTGGAACCGGGCGGGGCCATGGCAAAAGCGCATCGAGGAAGAGTGCCTTGCGGTACGCGATGCGGCCGGTATTCTCGATCTGCCGGGCTTTTCCCGTTTCCGCCTGAAGGGCGAGGGCGCCCGCGACTGGCTGCTTGGCCTCACCACCGGCAAGGTGCCGAAGCCTGGCCGGATCGGCCTTGCCTATTTCTCCGACGACAAGGGCCGCATCGTCACCGAGATGTCGGTCATGGCGCTGGAGGAGGATTTCTTCTTCCTGATCACGGCAGCGACGGCGCAGTGGCACGATTTCGAGTGGCTGAAAAAACACTTGCCGAAGGATGCGGCTTTTACGCTGGACGATGTGACCGAAAGCTTCACCTGCCAGATTTTGTCAGGTCCGAAGTCGCGTGACATCTTGGCTGAGGTTTCGAATGCCGATTTGGCGAAAGGCTGGCTGACGCATCAGTCGGTGCAGATCGCCGGGCGGTGGTGCCAGCTGGTGCGGGTGTCCTTTGCCGGCGAACTCGGCTGGGAAATCCACACCAAAATCGATGATACCGCTGCGATCTTCGACGCCGTTTGGGCTGCCGGGCAAAAGCATGGGCTAAAGCCTTTTGGCATGGAGGCGCTGGACAGTCTGCGCATCGAGAAGGGCTATCGCGCCTGGAAGGGCGATCTTTCGACCGATTACACCATCCTGCAGGGCGGTCTTGAGCGCTTTATCGATTGGGCCAAGCCTGATTTCAAGGGCAAGGCGGCGCTGGAGCGTGAGAAGCAGCAGGGTGTGACCAAGCGGTTCGTGACGCTGGTTGTCGATGCCGGAGATTGCGACGCGCCCTATATGTCGACGCTTTGGCATGGCGGCAACGTTGTCGGCGAGACGACATCCGGCAACTGGGGTTACCGCATCGGCAAATCGGTGGCGCTCGGCATGCTGCGCGCCGATTTGGCTGAGCCCGGGACCGAGATTGAGATCGAAATCTACGGCGACCGCTTCAAGGCAATCGTGCAGGCCGATGAGCCGCTGTTTGATCCCAAGAATGAGAGACTGCGCGCATGAGCAAGGCCATCCCCACCAAAGCACGCGCGGTCATCATCGGCGGCGGCGTGTCGGGCTGTTCGGTCGCCTATCACCTGGCGAAACTCGGCTGGACGGACGTCGTCCTGCTCGAACGCAAGCAGCTGACCTCGGGCACCACCTGGCATGCGGCCGGCCTGATCGGCCAACTGCGCGCCTCGCAGAACATGACCCGGCTCGCCAAATATTCGGCCGATCTTTACACCAAGCTGGAGGCTGAGACCGGCATTGGCACGGGCATGCGCCAATGCGGTTCGATCACCGTGGCGCTGACGGAAGAACGCAAGCAGGAAATCTACCGGCAGGCCTCGCTTGCCCGGGCTTTCGATGTCGATGTGCGGGAAATTTCGCCGGACGAGGTCAAGGCGATGTATCCGCATCTGAATATTTCGGATGTCACCGCCGCCGTGCACCTGCCGCTCGATGGCCAGTGCGATCCGGCCAATATCGCCATGGCCTTGGCCAAGGGCGCCCGGCAGAACGGCGCGACCATTCTCGAAGGCGTCAAGGTGACGGCTGTCCACAAGAAGGACGGCCGGGTATCCGGCGTCACCTGCGAGCAGAATGGCGAGACGTTCACGATCGAGACCGAGAACGTCGTCAACGCCGCTGGCATGTGGGGCAGGGAGCTCGCCAACATGTCCGGCGTCACCGTGCCGCTGCATGCCTGCGAGCATTTCTACATCGTCACCGAACCGGTCGCCGGGCTTCAGCGCCTGCCGGTCTTGCGTGTGCCGGACGAATGCACCTACTACAAAGAGGATGCCGGCAAGATGCTGGTCGGCGCCTTCGAACTCAAGGCCAAGCCCTGGGGCATGAACGGCATCAGCGAGGATTTCTGTTTCGACCAGCTGCCGGAGGATTTCGATCACTTCGCGCCGATCCTGGAAAAAGCGGTCAACCGGCTGCCGATGCTGGAAACCGCCGGGATACACACCTTCTTCAACGGCCCCGAAAGCTTCACGCCGGATGACCGCTACTATCTCGGCGAAGCGCCGGAGCTGAAGGGCTACTGGGTGGCGGCCGGCTACAATTCCATCGGCATCGTTTCTTCGGGCGGCGCGGGCATGGCGCTGGCGCAATGGATGAACGACGGGGAGCCGCCGTTCGATCTCTGGGAGGTCGATATCCGCCGGGCGCAGCCGTTCCAGAAGAACCGCACCTATCTTAGGGAACGCGTCACCGAAACACTTGGCCTGCTCTATGCCGATCATTTCCCCTATCGCCAGATGGCCACGGCACGCGGTGTTCGCCGCACGCCTATCCACGAGCACCTGAAGGCACGTGGCGCCGTGTTCGGCGAAGTGGCGGGCTGGGAGCGGGCCAACTGGTTTGCCAGAGAAGGCCAGGAGCGGGACTACAAATACAGCTGGAAGCGGCAGAACTGGTTCGATAACCAGCGCGACGAACATCTGGCGATCCGGAATGGCGTCGGCCTGATCGACATGACGTCGTTCGGCAAAATCCGCGTCGAGGGCCGCGATGCGCTGACTTTCCTGCAGAAGCTCTGCGCCAATCAGCTGGATGTCGCCACGAACCGCATCGTCTACACCCAGATGCTCAATGCCCGTGGCGGTATCGAAAGCGATCTGACCGTCACGCGGCTTTCGGAAACCGCGTTCCTGCTGGTCGTCCCCGGCGCCACGCTGCAACGCGATCTTGCCTGGTTGCGCAAGCATTTGGCCGATGAATTCGTCGTTGTCACCGATGTCACCGCCGCAGAATCGGTGCTCTGCGTCATGGGGCCGAAGGCGCGCGACCTGATGCAAAAGGTGAGCTCCAACGATTTTTCCAATGCGGTCCATCCGTTCGGGGCGGCACGCGAGATCGAGATCGGCATGGGCCTCGCCCGCGCCCACCGCGTCACCTATGTCGGCGAACTCGGCTGGGAGCTGTACGTCTCGACCGACCAGACGGCGCATGTCTTCGAGACGCTGGAAGCAGCGGGCGCGGATATCGGCCTGAAGCTTTGCGGTATCCATACGCTCGATAGTTGTCGTATCGAAAAGGCCTTCCGCCATTTCGGCCATGACATTACCGACGAAGACCACGTGCTGGAAGCCGGTCTCGGTTTCGCGGTGAAGACAGGGAAGGGCGATTTCATCGGCCGGGATGCCGTGTTGAAAAAGCAGGACAAAGGGCTGTCGCGCCGTCTCGTGCAGTTCCGCCTCACCGATCCGGAGCCGCTTCTATTCCACAACGAGGCGGTGGTGCGCGATGGCAAGATCGTCGGCACGATCACCTCCGGCAATTACGGCCACCATCTCGGCGGCGCGATTGGCCTTGGCTACGTGCCGTGCAAGGGCGAGAGCGAGGCGGATGTGCTGGGCTCGGCTTACGAGATCGAAATTGCCGGGACGCGGGTGAAGGCGGAGGCGTCGCTTGCGCCGATGTACGATCCGAAGTCGGAGCGGGTGCGGACATGATGCAGGACACGAAAGCGTCTTTCGGTGCCACCCCCCTCTGTCACTCCGTGACATCTCCCCCTCAAGGGGGGAGATTGGCCGCATCCGCTACGGTTCACCTCACTTTTCTTCACTCCACCCCCGTTCAGTTCATTTTTGTTGGACAGAGAATTATCCGCGATCGCCCGATCTCCCCCCTTGAGGGGGAGATGTCACGCAGTGACAGAGGGGGGTGCGCCACACGCTCTTCAGCCTGGAGGAAGTCCCATGATCGCACCTGATACTAAGACCACGGCAGCCCCATCGACCGACCGCATCGACCAGCTCGTCGCCGCCCACAAGCCTGGCCATGGTCTCGCCCGGCCGTTCTACCGGGACGTAGATATCTATGAGCGCGATCTGGAGCGTGTGTTCCGTCGCCACTGGCATTGCGTCGCGCATGAGAGCGTCATTCCGAGGCCGAACGATTTCGAAGTTTTTCGGATGGCCTCCGAGCAGGTAATCCTGACGCGGCATGCGGACGGGACCATTCATGCCATCCTCAATGTCTGCCGCCATCGCGGCGCCGAGGTCTGCACCAAGGACAAGGGCAATGCCCGTGTTTTCGTCTGTCCCTATCATGCCTGGACCTATGGCAATGACGGATCCTTGCGGGCAGCCCGGTTGATGCCGAAGGATTTCAGGCGGGAAGATCACGGGCTGAAAAAGCTGCATGTCCGCGTCGTCGAAGGCCTGGTGTTCATTTCCTTTGCCGACAATCCGCTTGATTTCACCGAGGTCGAAAACCTCCTGCATGCCACCTGCGGCCAGTATGGCTGGGGGCAGGCGAAGGTCGCCTATCGGCAGAGCTATCCGGTCGATGCCAACTGGAAGCTGGCGGTCGAGAATTATGTCGAGTGTTATCATTGCGGTCCGGCGCATCCGGAATATTCGCAGACCCACGCGCTCGAACAGCCGCTGCACATGATCGAGGCGCTGAACGCGGCGATGGAGGAGCGCACCTGCGCGCTCGGCATCCAGGTCGGTTCCGGCGATCACTGGCAGACCTCGGAAAACGGCAAGGAAACCATCCATGCCTTCCGCTATGCGCTCTATGATGGCGTCAAGACCGGTAGCCAGGACGGTTCGCCGCTCAGCACCCTGATGGGCCGCTTCACCGAATTCGACGGTGGCGTCACCTCCGTCCATCTCGGCGGCACATCGTTCCTCGTCTGCTATCCGGATCACGGCATGATCTACCGGTTCATTCCCAAAGGACCGGAAGCCTGCGAGATGGAGCTGATCTGGCTGGTCAATGGCGAGGCGCAAGAAGGTGTCGATTACGATCTTGAAAAGCTGAAATGGCTATGGACAGTGACCACCGACGAGGACAAGTCGATCATCGAGCACACCTCGCGCGGCGTCCGCTCGCATTATTTCGTGCCCGGTCCGATCGCGCCGATGGAGCAGAACGAGTTGCGCTATATCAACTGGTATCTCGATGAGATCAGCCGGCCCTGACCAAGAGCGGGTGCGTTATTGCACTGCCACACCGCGGATGTTGGAAATCTGCGCCGTCCATTTCGGCGCTGCGGGCTCAACGCCGAAGCGGGAGGGGAAGGTGAAGAAGGTTTCGAACGTCTGTTCCCTTCCGGCGGGAACGCGGGCAAGGATCAGGGCCGTGTCTTCGCCGACCGTCTTGCAATCGCCGTTCGGGCAATCCTGAAGCGTGACGGTCAGATTGAAATTGGTGAGATTGGCGGCGCTTTTGTTCACGACCGTACCGGTGACCCGGTAGCTCGTATCCGGCCGGTTGCGGGTGAACTGCAGGCCTTCCAGCGCAATCTCTTCCGGCAGGATGACAGGACGGTTCTGGGTGAAGGGGGGCGGATCGCTGTCGTTGCTCTCGCCAGCACCGTCTCTCATCCAGACGACGAAAGCCGACACAAGCCCCAAAGCGACAAGAATGCTCAGCACCGGTTCTGCAAAACGCCGGAAGCGCGACGAGCGCATGGCGAAATATACGATTAAAAGGCCTGCTATCGCAGGGAAAATCCAGATCATCAAAGTCCTCCAGCCTCCTATATAGGCGGGGCGACGCCGCGATGGAAGCGGCTGTGGCACGAACCGGCGATCGTAGGCGCCAGCGGAACAAAGTACGGGATCGACCGTTACTTGCTCGTCGCCCCCGACATGTTTCAATTGCGGAAAAGGAAGAGAACAATGGCCGAGAAAGCCCTGGAAGACCTGTTCTATGATATGCTCAAGGATGTCTACTACGCCGAGCGCAAGATCCTCAAAACCTTGCCGAAAATGGCCAAGGGCGCACAGAGCCCGAAGCTGAAGGCGGCGTTTGAAAAGCATCGTGATGAAACCGAAGGCCAGATCGAGCGCCTGCAGCAGGTGTTTGAAATCTTCGGCAAGCGCGCTGTCGGCAAGACCTGCCCGGCGATCGACGGTATCGTCGAGGAAGGCGAGGAAATCCTCGAAGAATTCAAGGGCTCGCCAGCGCTCGACGCCGGCCTTTTGGCAACAGCCCAAGCTGTCGAACATTATGAAATGGCCCGTTACGGCACCCTGAAGACCTGGGCCGGTATGCTCGGCCTCACAGATGCGGTCAAGCTGCTGGACGAGACTTTGCAGCAGGAAGGCGCTACCGATCACGCGCTGACCGCACTGGCGGAAGCTTCAGTCAACGCAACGGCGATGAAAAAAGCCGCTTAACGGGGCTGCACCACATTGGCCGGAGACCCATCTCCGGCCAATTTTCTATTTCAAGCTGATCCAGTACGAACCACGGAACGGAACTGCGGCAAAGCGCTCGTTGATTTCCTTGAGCGACTGGTCCGGATCGATATCCCCAAAGATCTGCGGCCGCAGCCAGCGGGCAAAAGCCTCCGCTGCCAGAATATTCAGCGGCACTGCGTTGAAAAAATTCCACACCCCATGCACGCGGCCTTTTTGCACGCCCGCCAGGTTGGCCAGAACCGGATTCTTCACCGCTTCGCCGAGCGTCCGGCGGGCCTCGTCGGCCGGAACGCCGGGGCCGATTGAAAAGACGCTATAGGTACCGCCCGGCGAAGCGGTGGCGATATAGACCTCCGGGTCGGCCTCGATCAGGTACTCGCTGCTGACGATGCCGCCTTGGCGCGGCAGGTTCTTATCCGCAATGTTGCGGCTGCCGGTAATGCCGATAAATTCGCCAAGGCCGCCTGTGCCATAGGCATAGCAGCAGCGATCCGGATTGGGGAAAGCATCCATCAGCACGGTCGGGCCGGGCGCCGGATTGGCGGCGACCCGGTCGGTAATGCGCTTCAGGTGTTCCTCGTAGAAATCGGCAAAGGCGTTGGCCTGGTCTTCGCGCTCCAGGATCTTGCCAAGCAGCCGCATGTTGTCAGGCGTGTTCTTCAAGGGATCGCTGTTGAAATCGACGACGAAGACGGGAACGCCGGTGCTTTCGAGATAGTCGATCGCCCGCTTGCCGAGATCGGTATCGGCCTGCCAGTTGGCCAGGATAGCAAGATCGGCCTTGAGCGACAGGATGGTTTCGAAGGACAGGCCGTCGCCGGTGCCATTGCCGATGATCGGGACGCCCGCGAGGCTCGGAAACTTCTCGACGAAATCCCTGTAGATTTCCGGATTGTCGCCCTTCAGGTCTCCCGACCATCCGGCAAGCAGGCTGACGGGATCGGGATGGATCAGCGACAGCGCCACCAGATTGAAGCCGCTGCCGAGCAGGATCGCCTTGGGTTTTTCCCTGATCGTCACCTGCCGGCCAATCGCGTCGGTCAGCGTCAGCGGCCAGCGTTCCTGCGCGTTCGGCATGGCGGTACAAGTCAGAAACAGACAGAGGGTCAGGAGGAGGAGGCGTTTCACCATCATTGCTTTCTTTGGCATTGCTTTCTTTGGGCGGGCAGAGCGCAGAGTTCGCCGCAGCTTGGTATGCCCGGCAGAAGGTAGCGCAGGCAGCAGACCTTGCGGCGGCAGAGGGTTTCTTCGCCTTCCACTTCGTGGCGCAGGCAGCCGAGGAAGGGGTTGGCGCTGCCGTCCGGCAGGTGCGGCTGCGAAAACAGAGCGCGCGACGCCCAGGCGTCGCCATCGGCCGGGCGCTCCCGCTCCGTGGCGTTGAAGGCGTAGTCGATATAGACAGCCGCATTGTTCCAGGCGAGTTTTGGCGCAATGCCGCCAAGTGACTTCAATTGCACAACAATTTCGGCGAGATGCTGGCTGACCAGTGGCATGACGAAGGACAAAAGGCTCGCGTCCTTGCCTTCGCTCCAATCGCCTTCACGGGCGAGACCGAGCGCGCGCGGCAGCCCGTCTTCGGCAAGCGCGATGGTCATGCCGCTGGCTGCGACCGGCAGAACATGGTCAGCGCGGCGCGCAACGATATAGGGGATCGTCAGCATCGATAAATAGTAGAGCGACCACATGGACGCAACGGCGCGCCGGTCGGGTTTGCCATGGGTGCTGGCATAGGTATCAAGGGCAGCGGTAAAGCCGCCGGAGCCGAAAAATTCGGCAAGCGGAACGCCACCTTCCAGCTCCGACGCCAACATCATCTTTTCGCCGCACCAGGCATGCTCGCCGGCAAACACCTCCTTCAGGCAGGATGGCCTGAAGGAGGTGTTTGTGTCGTGAGTGGAGGCAGTCGCGTTTTTCAAAGGATCACCAGTCGTCTTCAATGATTTGATGCCTCCCGGCACCAATAGCGGGGACATGGCAAGGGCTTCAAATCGCCTTGTAAGGTGACTTCTTCTATCAAGTTTATTCGGCCGGAAAAGCAAAACTATTCAACCGAGTGAAAATTTCCCGATCCCTGTGGCAGAGGGCTCAGCTGCTTGAAACCAGTTCGTATTGCTGCACGAGATACAGGAAAGGCCTCGCGCATTGATAGAGCGAGGCCCGTGGCCGGTGATCCTGGTGGCCTGACAGCCTATCCGTGATTGATCATCACATGCCTGACGGCTGTGTAGTCCTCCAGCGCGTAGATCGACATATCCTTGCCGTAGCCCGATTGCTTGACGCCGCCGTGGGGCATTTCGTTGGTCAGCATGAAGTGGGTGTTGATCCAAGTGCAGCCATATTGCAGGCGGGATGCGGCTTTCATCGCCTTGGAGATGTCCTTGGTCCAGACGGAGGAGGCGAGGCCGTAGTCGCTGTCGTTCGCCCATTTCACGGCCTGGTCGTTTTCGGTGAAGCGGGTGATGGAGACGACGGGGCCGAAGACTTCGCGGCGGACGATCTCGTCTTCCTGGGTGGCGCCGGCAACGACGGTCGGCTGGAAGAAGAAGCCGTCCTTGCTGCCGATTGCGCCGCCGGTGGTGATCTCGATATGTTTCTGCTCGGTGGCGCGCTCGACGAAGCTTGCGACCCGGTCGCGCTGGCGCTTTGAGATCAGCGGGCCGATCTCGTTTTCAGTATCGTCGGCCAGATTGTACTTGATCGTCGAGACGGCGGAGGTGAGGTCGGCGACCAGCTTTTCATAGATGCCGTTCTGCGCGTAGATGCGGCAGGCGGCGGTGCAGTCCTGGCCGGCATTGTAATAGCCGAAGGTGCGGATGCCGTTGACGACGGCTTCGAGGTCGGCGTCGTCGTAGACGATGACCGGCGCCTTGCCGCCGAGTTCGAGATGGGTGCGCTTGACGGTTTTGGCGGCCGCCTGCAGCACTTTCTTGCCGGTGGCGATATCGCCTGTGATCGACACCATGCCGATCTTCGGATGGTTGATCAGCGTATTGCCGACCGTGTCGCCGCGGCCGAGAATGACGTTGACGACACCTTCCGGCAGGATATCGGCGAGCAGGCGGGCCATCTTCAGCGCGGTTAGCGGCGTCTGTTCGGATGGCTTGAAGACGACGGTGTTGCCGCCGGCAATGGCAGGCGCCAGCTTCCAGGCCATCATCATCAATGGGTAGTTCCACGGCGCGATCGAGCCGATGATCCCAACGGGATCGCGGCGGATCATCGAGGTATGACCGGGCAGGTATTCACCGGCGACGGTGGCATGCAGCGTGCGGATGGCACCGGCGAAAAAGCGCCAGCAGTCGACGATGGCAGGCAGTTCGTCGTTGCGAACGGCATTGATCGGCTTGCCGCAGTTCAAGGCTTCAAGTGCTGCAAAGGCATCCGCATCCTTCTCGATCGCATCGGCGATTTTCAGGAGATAGCCGGAGCGTTCGCCGGGCGTGGTCATCGACCATGTAACGAAAGCCTTTTCGGCTGCCTCGACGGCGCGCTCGATCTGCGATTGCGAGGCCTCGGCGAGGTCGATGATCTTGCCGCCGGTGCGCGGGTTGAGGATCAGTTCCTCGGCCTCGGTTCCGGCTTCAAATGTCGATCCGATCAGCAATTGCGTGTCCATAGAAGTTCTCCGTTGTTTTGACGGAGCGAATAGGAGTAGCGAGTAGCGAACAAGGTCTTAAAACCGCTCGTGGACGTAACACCCTATTCGCTACTCGCTACCCCCTATTCGCTCAAATTCATTTTCCGGCACCGGCGATCTGGTCGCCGTCGCGCGTCAGGTAATAGGCGGCCAGGATCGGCAGGAAGGTGACCAGCATCACCACCATGGCGACGACATTGGTGACCGGCCGCTGGCGCGGGCGGATGAGTTCTTCGAGCATCCAGATCGGCAGGGTCGATTGCTGGCCGCCGGTAAAGGTGGTGACGATCACCTCATCGAAGGACAGCGCGAAGGCGAGCATGCCGCCGGCCAGAAGTGCGGTGCCGATATTCGGCAGGATGATATGGCGGAAGGTCTGGAAACCGTCGGCGCCGAGATCCATCGAGGCCTCGATCAGCGAGCCGGACACCCGGCGGAAGCGGGCGACGGCATTGTTGTAGACGACGACGACGCAGAAGGTGGCGTGGCCGAGCACGATGGTCCAGAACGAGAAGGGGATATCGGCAAACGAGAAGGCCGAGCGCAGCGCGATGCCGGTGATGATGCCGGGAAGGGCAATCGGCAGAATGACCAGCAGCGAAATGGTCTCACGGCCGAAGAAGCGCGTCTGGCTGACGGCGGCAGCGCACAGCGTGCCGAGGACGAGAGCGATCGCCGTGGCGACGGTCGCGACCTTGACCGACAGGGTCAGGGCTGCCCAGACATCCGGCCGATTCCAGGTGACGGCGAACCATTGCAGCGTCAGGCCGGGCGGCGGGAACTGGTAGCTCTTTTCCTCTGTGGTGAAGGCATAGAGGAAGATCAGGAGGATCGGGATATGCAGGAAGGCGAGGCCACCGATGGCGGCGATCTTCAAGGACAGCGGGGCGGAGGTGGAGCGGTCAGAGCGCATCGAAGGCCCCCAAGCGTTTGGCCATCCAGAGATAGAGGCCCATGATGACGATCGGCACGACGGTGAAGGCGGCGGCAAGCGGGATATTGCCGGCGGTACCCTGCTGGGCATAGACGGCCTGGCCGATGAACAGCCGCGAAGAGCCGACGATCTGCGGAATGATGTAATCGCCGAGCGTCAGCGAAAAGGTGAAGATCGAGCCGGCGACGATGCCGGGAAGGGCGAGCGGAAACAGCACGTGGCGAAACGTCTGTTGCGGCGTGCCGCCGAGATCGGACGAGGCTTCGATCAGGTTGCCGGGTACGCGCTCCAGCGCTGCCTGGATCGGCAGGATCATGAAGGGCATCCAGACATAGACGAAGACGAGGAAGGTGCCGGTGTAGCTGACCGAGAGCGAATTGCCGCCGATGATGGGGAGCGACAGCCAGCCGTCGAGCAGCCAGAGCAGGTGAAGCTTGGTGAAGGCCCAGGTGAGGATGCCCTCCTTGGCGAGGATCAGCTTCCAGGCGTAGATCTTGACCAGATAACTCGACCAGAGCGGCAGCATGATGCCGAGATAGAACACCGCCTTCCATTTTCCCTTGGCGTAACGCGCCGCATAATAGGCGATCGGAAAGGCGATCAGTGCCGAGAAGATCGTTACGACGGCCGCCATCGTCACGGTGCGGACGATGATGTCGAAATTGGCATCCGATAGCAGCTGCCTGTAGGTCGCGAACGTGAACTCGTAATTGATCAGGCCGGAGAAATCATCGATCGAAAAGAAGCTCTGCAGCAAAAGCGCAAACAGCGAGCCGAGATAGATGATGCCGAGCCAGAGAACCGGCGGGCCGAGCAGGATGGCCAGAAGAACATGTGGATGCTTCCACAGGAAGTCCGACAGCCGTCCCGTCAGGCTTGGCCTGTTCGGCAGGATTGTCGCGGGAGTGGCGAGCGCGCTCATGCTTCCTCCATCAGGTGAAGGTCGTTGCGCGAAAATGCGAGCTGCACCTCGGCGCCGATCTCGGGAACCGGCATGGCGGCGGGGCTGGCGACGATGATCTTTTCGCCGCTGCAATCGACGCTGACACGGTTGGTCGCGCCCAAAAAACTGCGGGCGGTGACGGTGCCGGGCAGGCTGAGCTGTTCAGCCCAGGAGGTGCCGATGGCGATGGCTTCAGGCCGCAGGCTGGCGGCTTTTGCGGGAACGCCGAGCCTGGCGCAGGTGGCGCTGGACAGCACATTCGAGGAACCGACGAAATCGGCGACGAAACGGGTCTGCGGCCGCTTGTAGATATCTTCCGGCGTGCCGAGCTGCTGGATCTTGCCGTCATTGAAGACGGCGATGCGGTCGGCCATCGACAGGGCCTCGCCCTGGTCATGGGTGACGAAGACGAAGGTGATGCCCAGCGATTTCTGCAGGGTCTTCAGTTCTTCCTGCATCTGCTCGCGCAACTTCAGGTCCAGCGCGCCGAGCGGTTCGTCGAGCAGCAGCACCTTGGGCTTGTTGACGAGGGCGCGGGCCAGCGCCACACGCTGGCGCTGGCCACCGGAGAGCTGGCCCGGGCGGCGCTGGCCGTAGCCGGGAAGCTTGACCATGGCGAGCGCGTCTTCGGCTGCCTTGCGCCGCTCCTCCTTGCCGACGCCCTTGACCATCAGGCCGTAGGCGACATTGTCGAGGATGGAGAGATGCGGGAACAGGGCATAGTCCTGAAACACCGTGTTGACGCTGCGGCGATAGGGCGGCACGCCCTCTGCTGTCTCGCCAAAGATTTCGATATGGCCGCCGGTTGGCTGCTCGAAGCCGGCCATCAGCCGCAGGCAGGTGGTCTTGCCGGAACCGGAAGGGCCGAGCATGGCAAAGAACTCGCCGGCTACGATTTCAAGATCGACCGCATCGACGGCTTTGACGGCACCGAAATGGCGCGAGACGTTTTCGAATAGGACGGCGGCGGTCATGGGGTACTCCGGAAATGGGTGTTTGCGAACCGGCATGGCGGTTTAATACCCTCCCCTTGAGGGGGAGGGTCGGAGCGTAGCTCCGGGGTGGGGTGACCTCTTGTTTGATACGGTGGGTCACCCCCACCCGCGCATTCGCGCGACCTCCCCCCTCAAGGGGGAGGTAAAATCAACGCCCGCCGATGACGCCGATATAGTCGGAGACCCAGCGATGATAGGGGACGCACTCTGTTTCGCTGGCGCATTTCGAGGTCGGCGTTTTCCAGAACTTCACCTTGGCGAAATCGTCATAGCCATTGGCCTTGCAGCCGCCATCGGTCAGGAGTTCATTGCCCTTGCAGGCCGCTCCCACCGATGGGTTGGCGCCGAACCACGCGGAGACATCGCCTTGCACCTTCGGCGACAGCGAGTGTTCCATCCACATATAGGCGCAGTTCGGATGGGCGCTTTCGGCGTGCAGCATGGTCGTGTCGGCCCAGCCGGTGACGCCTTCTTCCGGAATGGTCGAGGCGATCGGCAGCTTTTCCGATTGCAGCAGATTGACCTGGAACGGCCAGGAACCGGATGCGACCACGCCTTCGTTCTTGAAGTCGTCGATCTGGATCATCGCGTCATGCCAGTAGCGGCTGGCGAGCGTGCGCTGGGTGCGCAGCACGTCGAGCGCTGCCTTGTACTGGTCTTCGTTGAGTTCGTACGGGTCCTTGATGCCGAGTTCCTTGTTGTGGAACATCAGGTAGTTGGCGGCATCGGCCACATGGATCGGGCCGTCATAGGCCTGGACGCGGCCCTTGTTGGACTTGCCGTCCGGCAGGGTCATTTCCTTGAAGACGACGTCCCAGCTCTTCGGCGCCTCACCCTTGAAGGCCTCGGTGTTGTACATCAGCACGTTCGGACCCCAGACATAGGGAACGCCGTAATGCACGCCGTTGACGGTGTACCAGGGGGACGACTGCATGCGCTCGTCGACGGTCTTGAAGCTCGGGATCAGGTCGGTGTTGATCGGCTGGACGCGCTTGCCGGCCACCAGCCGCAGCGAGGCGTCGCCCGATGCAGTGACGAGGTCGAAACCGCCTTCGTTCATCAGCGCGACCATTTCATCGGATGTTGCCGCCGTCTTGACGCTGACCTTGCAACCGGTCTGCTTTTCGAAGCCGGTGACCCAGTCATAGGCCTTGTCGGTCTCGCCGCGCTCGATATAGCCGGCCCAGGCAACGATCGACAGTTCGCCTTCGCCCTTGCCGAGTTCCTTCAAGGGCTCAGTGGCGAAAGCATGGGTGGCGAAGCTAAGCGAAAGGGTGAGCGCGGTGCAGGATTTCAGAATCTGCTTCATCTTCAGTCTCCCGTTTTGGTGTCCGAATTTTTCGGTCTTGTTCCCAAAACGAAAGGTGCCTCTATTTCGCCGCTTTCGCAAATCCATTAATCAGAATGTCGCTATCGGTTTTTCCGATATCGATCGATTTTATCTTGCCCGGCCGCTGCGCAGAGCTTCCGCCACCCCGATAAAATCCTTGGCCGATTGCGGCAGGCCGGAGCCCTTGCGCCAGACCATGCCGACCTGGACGACGGGCAGGGCACCGGAGACGTCGCGGCTTTCGATCCGGTCGCCTTCCAGCGACCAGGGCCGGTAGACCAGATCGGGCAGCAGCGCAATGCCGGCGCCGGTGGCGACAAGGCTGCGCACCGCTTCTACAGAGCGTGTGCGAAAGGCCACATGCGGGCGGGCGCCGAGCGCCGTCAAAAGCTTGCCGGTATTTTCTTCGATTTCATCGACCGTCAGCATGATCAAAGGTTCCTTGGCGATATCGGCAACCGAGATGATATCGGCCGAAACCAGCGGATGACCGAGCGGCAGCCAGAGCCGGTAGGGCGAGGTCTCGATGATTTCTGCCTGCAGCGCCATGCGGTCACGCAGGTTGGAGATGACCATGACGGCAACATCGAGTTCGCCACCGACCAGAAGATGTTCGAGATAGGAGCCGTTATCCTCGATGGCGCTGACCTCTACGCCGGGGCAGGCGCGGCGGTAGCGGGCGAGCAGATCGGACAGCACATAACCGGCCACCAGCGAGGTAACGCCGAGATTGAGCTTGCCGCCGGTGCGCTCCTCCGGCTCCTGCGAAAACGAGCGGCGGGCATCGGAGACGCCGGCGAGGATCTTGGTCGCATGACGCAGGAACTGATGGCCATTATGGGTGATGTGCAGCCCGCGTGGATGGCGCTCGAACAGCTCGACGCCAAGATCGGTCTCCAGCTCCTTGATCGCTTCGGTGATCGACGACTGCGAGATCGACATGTTCTGCGCCGCCCGGGTGACGGAACCCTGCTCGGCGACGGCGATGAAATACTGGAGCTGACGGAGCGTGAAGGCCATGGCCTAGCTAACACGGTTGCGGGGGGAGATGGCAAGGCTCACAAAGGTTTGGCGTAACTCTCTCGATCAACTGTCTTCCCAGTCCTCGGGAAAATCCCGGCCTCCGTAGAAAATGCGCAGGATGCGAACAGTCTCGCTATCCACGACGAACGCGATCGATGCGCGCCGTTCAAAGCCAATGATCCGCAGACCCGGATAAAGGTCGTCGCGCTTTGCGCCACGAAAGGGAAATTCAGCAAGGGAGATGCATGCATGTTCGATACGGCCAATATAGGCTCCGGCCCGATCATGGCTGCTGTTTTCGGCGATGTACTCATAGAGTGCGACAAGATCGTGTTCCGAAAAGGGACGGAAGACGATCTTGTAGGCCATGCTCACTGCCCTTCGGCATGACGGGCGCGAAGGCGCGCAAAGACATCGGCGGCCGTTACATCAGGCCGGGGATCGTCGATTGCTTCCCGGATTTTCGCGCGCATGATCTCGCTCAAAGCAGCCTCTTCGCGGTCAAGCGCACGCAAACCGGCGCGGATAACTTCGCTGGCGGATTCGTAGGCACCTGACTTCAGGCGATCCTCCAGCAGAGCCTGCTGTTTTCCAAGCGTGACGGTGATGGGTTTGCTGGTTCGCATGCGCAGATATTAACATGGGTGCATGACATTGTCATACCCAGACAGCTGGGGATTGCAGGATGTGGGATTGAGGACACAACGGTCCAAAAATCCGGGTATGTTCGGGTATCAAATCAGGATCGTTTCTTCATGACCAAAGATCGCCCAATCCCCACCGAACCGGGCATTCTTGCCTTCCACAAGCGCTGCCAGGATTTCTATCCGGCCGATGCCGTCGATGCCTCCATCCAGCAACAGCGCGCATGGTATGACGCGCTGTGCGCCGAGTTCGATGCACCGTCGCCGGAAGGGCTGACGCGGCAGGACGAGGCGGTTGGCGGGCGTATTCCGGTTCGCCGGTATCAGCCAGCAGAAATCGCGACCCAGACCCGTATCTTCTATATTCATGGCGGCGGTTTCGTCGTCGGATCGCTGGATAGCCATGATGCCATCTGCGCCGAGATTGCGCATGCGGCAAAGGCGGAACTGGTGTCCATCGACTACCGGCTGGCACCGGAGCATGTCTGGCCGGCCGCGTTTGACGATTGTTTCGAGGTGCTGCGATGGCTGTTGGCCGATGGGCGGCCGCTGGTCGTGGCGGGTGACAGTGCCGGCGGCAATCTGGCGGCTGGAATGGTGCTGAAGGCCAAGGCCGAGGCAATCAATGGTATCGTTGGGCAGGTGCTGATCTATCCGGGGCTCGGTGGTGACCTTGTCTCGGGTTCCTATGCCGAGATGGCTGAGGCGCCGGGCCTGACGAGCGCCGATGTCGCCTATTACCGTGACGTCCTGAAGGCACCTGCAGATAATGCCTTTGCCAACCCTTTGAAAGCGGCCGATTTTTCCGGCCTGCCGCCTGCCTATATTACCGCGGCGCATTTCGATCCGCTGCGCGATGATGCCGCTCTTTATGCGCAGCGGCTGATCGCTGCGGGCGTCAACGTCACCTACCGTGACGAACCGCAGATGATCCATGCGTGGCTGCGCGCCCGTCACATGAGCGAGGGCGCGCGCGACGGTTTCATGTGGTTGTGCAGGGGTGTCAGCAATCTCGTCGGGACGCTCTGATCAGCCCTTGGCTTTCAGAACAAGAACCGGAGTGGCGCTGAATTCCGTCGGGAACAACGCTTTGAGGTTTTCGATCTTCGGCATGTCATTGTAGACGATGTAGGGATAGGTCGGGTTGAGCGTCAAGAAATCCTGGTGATATTCCTCGGCCGGATAGAAGGCGCTCATCTCGGACACCTTGGTGACCACCGGTTCGCCGTATACCTTCGCCTTGTCGAGCTGGGCGATATAGCTTTGCGCGATTTTCTTCTGCTCGCTGTTGGTCGCAAAAATTTCCGAGCGATATTGCGTGCCGTGGTCCGGGCCCTGGTAGTTCAGCTGGGTCGGGTTATGCGCCACCGAGAAATAGATCTGCAGCAATTGGCCGTAGGTGACCATCTTCGGATTATAGGTGACTTCGACGGCCTCGGCATGGCCGGTATCGCCGCCGCTGACGGTTTCATAGGTGGCAGTATCCTTGGCGCCGCCGGAATAGCCGGAGACGGCGTTCTTGACACCCTTCACATGCTGGAAAACGCCCTGCACGCCCCAGAAGCAGCCGCCGGCGAACACAGCCTTCTCCGTGGTGGCAGTCGCTGCCTCGTCGATGGCCGGAGGCGGAATGACCACGGCCTCTTCGGCCGCGTTGCTGAACGTCGAGGACATCGAAAACACCGCAGCGGCAATGGCCGTCACGCCGGCAAGCCCGAAAATGAGCGGGCGTTTGGTTGCGTTCGAAATCCTGTCTTTTCCAAGCTGCGGCATGATAATCCTCCTTCGATGGCTTTGGCACGGGCACCCGCTACCGATTGCAGCGACATGCGCCCTTGCTTTATGAGCAAACTCTGGCCAACAGAGGCAGGCTGGTCAAATCGCAATTGCGTGCGTAACGCCAAAGTGACAAGCCTCCGAGCCGGATACACGTCGGCGTGATCCAGCAGGGTTAAGGCAAGGGGAGAGAAATGAGCGGCATTACCGATCTCGAAACGCTGTTGCGCGAGATGCGGCCGGACTTGCGGCCGGGCGACTATGTCTATTGCAGCGTTCCGGCAGATGCGGATGAATGGCTTTCGCTGAAGCCGCTGGGCTTCTTTCGCGAGGACGAGGGGCTGACCCTGATTGTCGAAAAGGCTGATGCCGACAAGGCCGGGCTGAGCTATGGCCCGGTGATGCGGTGCATCACCCTGACGGTGCATTCCGCTCTGGAGGCTGTCGGACTGACGGCGGCGGTCGCGGTGGCGCTGACGCGGCATGGCATCAGCGCCAATGTGGTCGCGGCCTATCACCACGACCACATTTTCGTGCCTGCTGACGATGCGGAACGGGCACTTGCGGCCCTGGCAGAGGCCACCCCCGTTCTCACATGAAATCGCGTGGCACGCGCGTTTCGTCGAAAGTTTTTTCGAAGATCTGCGTCTCCCCCTCGAATGCAACCACGGAAGCAGACGTCAGCCATTCGGTCGCCGTGCAGGCGATCCGCGAGACCGAAACGGTCTTGACCGACCAGTTTTCGCGTTTCGCGATACAGGTCCAGGTCGAGACACCCGTCATCGACAGCGGATCGTCCGCAGCGATCGTCCAGGTTTCGTCGCGGATATCCTGGGTGGCAAGGCCGGTATCGGGATGCTCGGTCAGGCCGCCATCCTCGTAGATGTAATAGTGCGTCCGGCCTGTCGTCATATCGCGCTCGACCCGGCGGCGGGTGCTGCCGGCCGTATGCTCGATATATTTCGGCAATGGATCGGGATTGGTTGGCTCCGGCATGGTGATGACCTGATGTTCGCCGAGCTTTGGCATAGCCAGTCCCAGCGTGGCGAGATCGAGCGTCAGGCCGGGATCGGACGGGGCGGGCAGGATCATCGGCCAATAGGCGGTGGAGAGCGACAGCCGGATGCGATGCCCCACGCCAAACCGGTAGCCGCAGGCGTCGAGCACCAGCTGCACCCTGGTCTTCTTGCCGTTTTCCATCGGCTTCGGCTCGGCATTGCCATCGCGGTGGGCAAGGTTCAGCACGCCGAATGTGACGCGGGTGGCGCTGCCGTCGGGATGGATATCGACGACACGGACAACAAGATTGGCCCAATCGTCATCGCAGGTCAGCTCAACCGTCAGCACCGGCTGTCCGAGATAATCGACGGCCTCTGTCAACGGCGCCGTTTCGAAGGTCAGCGAACCGGCATCGTCGATGCGCTGGTCGCCGGCCATTTCGGCGTCGGGTTTCAGGGTGAACCATTCGCCGGACGCCGTGCCGGTGTCGAGCGGCGATTTCAGGTAGGCGTTGTGATCATGGGCGCCGGCAATCGGCATGCCCTCGTTAAGGCTGCCGAACTGGTCGATATAGAAGGTCTGCATTTCGGGCGGATGCCACTCGTCCTTGGCCACCCAGAAACCGGGCTCGACATTGCGGCGCAATGCCGGTTTCGGGCCGTCAAGGATGAAGGCGCGCATCTGCGGCAGCGCTTCGACGCCGGTTTCTTCGCCGCGCAGCCAGTGGTTCCACCAGGCAATCGCCTCGCCATGGAAATCGGCACGCGGTTTTGGCCAGGCGAAATGCGGATATTTGTGTACCCATGGACCGATCAGGGCTTTCACCTTGTCGCCCAGACCTTCAGCTGCCTTCATCGGCGTGTTGCGGTAGCCGTCGGCCCAGCCGGCAATGACCATGGCCGGAACCGGAAAGCCTTCGAAATCCTCGCAGATCGAGCCGTGCTCCCAGAATGCGTCCCGGCGCTGGTGCTCGAGCCACTCCTCCATGAAATAGGGTTCGTTTTCCAGCCGCTCCAGCCACATGTCCTTCCACTTGTCGCCGACCAAGGCCGGATCGGGCGAGCGCGACTGATAGGCAAGCATGGTTGCGGCCCAGGAGAGCTGGGCGGAAAGATGGGTGCCGTTCTTGTAGTGGATGTCATCATTGTAGCGATCGACGGTGGAGGCGATCGAGATCACCGCCTTCAGCGCCGGCGGTTTGAGGGCTGCGACCTGCAGGCAGTTGAAGCCGCCCCAGGAAATGCCCATCATGCCGACATTGCCGTTCGACCAGGGCTGGGCGGCGATCCAGGCGATCAGTTCACAGCCGTCGCTCAGTTCGCGCGGCGTGTATTCGCCGTCGATGACGCCGTCACTTTCGCCGGAGCCGCGGATATCGACACGGACGCCGGCAATGCCGGCCGCCGCAAGGACCGGATAGGTGGACTCGTCGCGGGCATTGGTGCCGCCGCGCTTGCGGTAGGGCAGATATTCGAGCACCGCCGGAACGGGGCTGGCGTCAGCGCCGTCCGGCATCCAGATGCGGGCGGAAAGCCGGGTGCCGTCGGCGAGAATGATCCACTCGTTCTCGATCAGGGTGAAACTGCGTTTCGACATGCTATCCATCTTCGTCATTCCGTTTCAATTGTCGAACCAGACGCGGCTTGCCACATAGCCGTTCGAAAGGTCATTGCCGATATCGTGGACAAAGCCCTTCAGCGATGTCGAGGCGGCATTCACATAGTCGTTGAAGACCGGCAGGATGAGGCCACCTTCATCCCGGACCGTCAGCGCCATGGTGCGATAGAGGTCCTTGCGCTTGGTCTCGTCGAGCTCGGAGCGTGCCTGCAGCAGAAGCTTGTCGAAATCGTCGCGCTTGAAGCGGGTGTCGTTCCATTCGGCCGTCGACAGATAGGATGTCGAATAGCGCGAATCCTGCGTCGGGCGGCCGCCCCAGTAGGAGGCGCAGAACGGCTGGACGTTCCAGACATTGGTCCAGTAGCCGTCTTCCGGCTCGCGCTGGACTTCGATCTGGATGCCGGCCTTGCCGGCGCTTTCCTGAAACAGCACGGCGGCATCGACGGCGCCGGCAAAGGCGGCGTCCGAGGTGCGCAGCGGGATCGGCCGGTCGTGGCCGGATTTCTTGTAATGAAACGCCGCCTTGTCCGGATCATAAGTGCGCTGTTCAATCTCCTCTGGGGCCAGCGCATAGTTCTCGTTGACCGGATAGTCATTGCCGATCTTGCCGTAGCCGCCCAGGATACGGTCGAGAATGGCCTGGCGGTCGATGGCGTATTTCAGCGCCAGCCGCAGGTCGGTATTGTCGAAGGGCGCGGTGTCGCAATGCATCAGGAAACTGTAGAATCCTTTGCCTGCAGTTTTCAGGATCTCGACTTTTGGCGCGCGCTTCAGCATCGGGACTGTCTTCGGATCGATATTGTTGATGAAATGCACTTGGCCGGAGGCAAGCGCTGCGACGCGTGCCGTGTTGTCGTTCATCACGATGATCTCGACACTGTCGACGAAACCGCGATCCGAGCGCCAGTCGGCGGCGTTTTTTTCGAAGATGGCGCGCAGTCCTGCTTCATAGCTCGAAAGCTTGTAAGGGCCGGTTCCGATCGTCGAGGTAGGATTGCTGACGCCCCCGCCTGGCTGGATGATCAGGTGGTAGTCGGTGAGAATCAGCGGCAGGTCGGCATTGCCTTCGGTCAGCGTCAGGACAAGCTCGCCGCCCTTGTCCTCGATCGTCTTGATCGAGCGCATCAGGCCGAGTGCTCCGGACTTGGAGCCTTCGTCGGCATGGCGCTTCAGGGTGGCGATGACATCGGCCATGGTCAGCGGGCTGCCATCGTGGAACGTCACGCCGCTGCGCAGTTTGAATGTCCAGACTGAGGCATCGGGAGAAGGCGCCCAGGACTCGGCAAGGGAAGGCAGGGCTGCGCCGGTCTTGGGGTCGGACTCAACCAGCGTATCGCCCCAGAGATGGCCGATGGTGAACAGGACGGAACCGCTATAGGTGGCCGGATCGAGTGAGTCGGTCGTGGCGCCGCCCTTGAGGCCGAGCTTGAGGTGGCCGCCACGCTTGGGCTCTTCCGCGCTCGCCTTGCCGGCGATCAATGTGCCGGAGAAAGCTGCCCCAAGACCGAGCACAACCGTGCCGCCGAGGAAAGTCCGGCGATTGACGTCGCCGCTGGCAATCAGGCCGTCGGGCTTGTGGGTGAAATCACGCATTCGCTGTTCCCTTTATCGTTGTTTTTCATCAGGAAACGTAACGGTAAAAGCGATTGGCACAATTTCGCGACTTGACGCTGATTGACGCGACTTTACGCTATGAAAAACTGCGAAGGGAATTGTCCGTGTCCGGTATCGATGCTTTTACGGAAAATCTGCGCTTTGCCTGCGCCACGCGGCCGTCGATATCGCAGATCTGCCGGGAGATAGGCATCAATCGCCAGCAGTTCAACCGTTATATTTCCGGTGAAGCCCGGCCGTCGGCGCACAACCTTGCCCGGATCGCGGCATTCTTCGGGGTGGGGGCTCAGGACTTTTCCCTTGCCTCGTCGGTATTCCAGACACGCATGATGCGCCCGGATCAGCGCAGGGTGGATGGCGGCCTTTTGCTGGAAGGACTTCCGGGCGATCTGCCGTCTCTTCGCCGCCATCTGGGCTATTTCCAGACCTATCATCTATCACCCTCCTGGCCGGGCCTTGTCGTCTGTTCCTGTGCCCGGCTTCTGGAGGAAAACGGTTCCGTCCACGTCAAATCGATCGAACGCATCCGTGATGCGGCCCACGAGATCCGGCAGTATTCGAAATATGTGGGGCTGGCGGCGTTCCTGAGAAACCGCATTTTCATCACCGAGCGCAGCGTCAGCCGGCAGCCGATGATGTCGCAGACGATTTTGATCCCGTTCGAGGTGCATCAGAGGGTCTATCTGCGCGGCGTCACCATGGGGGTTTCCTGGCGCAAGGAAAACCTGCCTTACGCCTCGCGCGTCATTTGGCGCCATCTCGGCACCAATCCGGACAAGCGCCAAGTTTTGTCGCGCTGCGGCGTGTTGCCGGAAAACTCGCGGCAATTGCCGGCAACCGTGCGCGGCTATTTTGATACGCCGTCATCCGGCATCCTGTCCGTTCCGGAGAATTTCTAGGCAGCCCGTCGCGCTGCTGTCCGTTTCGTCATAAGGTTCGGGCGACGCAAGCGGGAAGGATATTGTCATGTTGAAGGTGGTTGTTGCCGGATTGATGCTGATCGGCTTTTCCGCCCCGCCTGCTCTTGCCGGCGATACCGCGCCTTCGCCGCTTGCCGGCTGCGCCATGTCCGGCGCGTCGAGTGTTTTCATCGGCGGCGCGCCGGCGCTCAGGCTGTCGGATGTCGTCAATTGCCCCGCCGATCTCTACGAAATCGTTCCAGGCATCATGATCGAAGGTCAGCCGCTTGTCCGGGTGCGTTCCGGATTATCCGAAAAAGCCGATTGCGCCACCAAGGGCGAAACGACGGTCACCGCAAACAACCAGCCCATGCAGCGGCTGGGCGATGTCAGTTGTAACACCAAATAGACAGCTGACGGCGTTCCTCCCTTCAATAAATGCGTGAAGGGAAGGCCATTTTTGTGGGGTTCAGTTGCCGGCGCTTTCCATCCGGCGGGTGGTCAGAACCTTTTCCAGCCAGCCGATTTCCATCTCCGGAACCGACTTCAAGAGCAGGTCGGTATAGTCGTCGAACGGTGGCGAGAGCACTTTCGACTTCGGCCCGAAGCGCACCAGCTTGCCGCGATGCATGACGGCGACCGAGTCGGCGATGGCGCGGACGATGGCGATGTCGTGGGTGATAAAGACATAGGAAACAGCGGTTTCCTCCTGAAGCCTGAGAAGCAGATTCAGGATGCCTTCGGCCACCAGCGGGTCGAGCGCCGAGGTCGGCTCGTCGCAAAGGATCAGTTCCGGCTTTGCCGCCAGCGCCCTTGCGATCGCCACACGCTGCTTCTGGCCACCCGACAGTTCGGCCGGGTAGCGGTCGAGGAAACGGTCGCCCATCTCGATCTGGTCGAGCAGTTGCTTGACCCGCTCCGTCTTCTTTGCCCCATGCAGGCCGTAGTAGAAGGAGATAGGGCGGCCGATGATGTCACGCACCGTCTGGCGCGGGTTCATCGCCGTATCGGCCATCTGGTAGATCATCTGCACGCGGCGCAGCTCTTCCTTGCTGCGCCCGCTCAGCGCCTTCGGCAGCACCTTGCCGTCAAAGGTGATCGTGCCTTCGGAGGGCGGCAGGAGCCCGGTGATGACGCGGGCGAGCGTCGACTTGCCGGAACCGCTTTCGCCGACAATCGCCAGCGTCTGGCCCTTCGGCAGGTGCATGGACACATTGTGCAGCACCTTGAAGCCATTGGCGTATCCGGCGCTGATATGGTCGATCTTCAGCAGCGTGTTGCTCTGATCCCTGGCTTCCTCGCGCCGCGCCTGGCGGACGCTGACCAGCGCTCGCGTGTAGTCCTCGTTCGGCGCCTCGATGATCTGCCTGGTCGTGCCGTATTCGACGGTCTTGCCGTGGCGCAGCACCATGATGTCGTCGGAAATCTGGGCGACGACGGCAAGGTCGTGGGTGATGTAGAGGGCCGCCGTATGCGTCTCCTCGATCGCATGCTTGATCGCCGCCAGCACATCGATCTGCGTGGTAACGTCAAGCGCTGTGGTCGGCTCGTCGAAGACGATCAGTTCCGGATTGGGGCAGAGCGCCATGGCCGTCATGGCGCGTTGCAACTGGCCGCCGGAGACCTGGTGGGGATAACGGTCGCCAAACGTTTCCGGGTTGGGCAGGCCGAGCACCTGGAACAGATACAAGGCCCGCTTTTCGGCTTCCGGCCGGGTCATGATCTTGTGGCGCAGTGCCGCCTCGATCACCTGTTCGCCGAGCTTGTGGGCCGGGTTGAAGGCTGCGGCTGCCGATTGGGCGACATAGCAGACCCTGCAGCCGCGGATGGTGCGGACACCGTCGCGGCCGAGCGTCAGGATGTCCTTGCCGTTGAGCAGGACCTGACCGCCGGTGATCGCGGCGCCACCACGGCCGTAGGCGAGGGCAGAGAGGCCGATCGTCGATTTGCCCGCACCGCTTTCGCCGATCAGGCCAAGCACCTTGCCCTTCTGGACGTCGAAAGAGACATTTTCCACCAGGGTCACCGTTTTCGGCGGCTCGCCCGGCGGATAGCTGGTGGCTTCGATCTTCAAGTTCCTGACGGACAAAAGACTTTTGTTAGGCAAAGATTCAGGCATCGCCGCGCCCTCCCTTGAGGCTCGAGGTACGCTTCATCAGCCAGTCGACGACGAGGTTGACGCAGATCGCAAGGCCGGCAATCGCACCACCCGGCACAAGTGCCGCCGAGATGCCGAAGATGATGCCGTCCTTGTTGTCCTTGACCATGCCGCCCCAGTCGGCGGCTGGGGGCTGAATGCCGAGGCCGAGAAAGGACAGGGTGGAGAGGAACAGGATGGAGAAGGCAAAGCGCAGGCCGAACTCGGCCAGAAGCGGCGATAGGGTATTGGGCAGGATTTCCCGAAAAATGATCCATCCGGTGCCTTCGCCGCGAAGGCGTGCTGCCTCGACGAACTCCATGACGGCCACATCCAGCGCCACGGCACGGCCGATGCGGAAGACGCGGGTACTGTCGAGGATGGCCATGACTAGGATCAGGATCCACAGCTGCTGCGGCAGGACGGCCAGCACGACCAGCGCGAAAATCAGCGTCGGGATGGCCATCATCAGATCGTTGAAGCGCGAGAACAGCTGATCGATCAGGCCGCCGGTGACGGCCGCCGTGAACGACAGGAGCATGCCGAGCGAAAACGAGATGACCGTTGCGGCAAGCGCCACGAAGATCGTCGTTCTCGCCCCGAAGATCAGGCGGGACAAGAGGTCCCGGCCAAGGTTGTCGGTGCCGAGCAGGAAGTCGCCGCCCATCGGCAGCCATATATCGCCGACGACATCGCGTTCGCCGAACGGCGCGATCCAGGGTGCGAAGATGGCGCAGAACAGGGACAAGGCGATACCGATGAGGCCGACCCAGGCGCTAAGGGGAATGGAGCTCAATCTCATCGTGGGTGCCTCAATCTCGGATTGGCGAGGATGGCGAGAATATCCGCCGCCATGTTGAGGAAAATGTAGAAGGCGGCAAAGATCAGGCCGCAAGCCTGCACCACCGGCATGTCGCGCACCGTGACCGCATCGACCATGTATTGGCCCATGCCCGGATAGACGAACACCACTTCCACCACGACGACGCCGACCACGAGATAGGCGAGATTGAGCGCGATAACATTGATGACCGGGGCGACGGCGTTGGGAGCGGCGTGCCTGGCAATGATGCGGAAGGCGCTGAGGCCCTTGAGTTCCGCCGTCTCGACATAGGCAGATGCCATGACGTTGAGGATGGCCGCACGGGTCATGCGCATCATATGGGCAAGAACCACCAGCACCAGAGTTGCCACCGGCAGCGCGATGGCGGAGAGCCGTTCACCAAAGCCCATGCTGTCGTAGACGGTGGAAGGGAAGGTCGCGACCCCCATCTGAACGGCAAAGAACAGGATCAAGAGATAGCCGACGAAGAATTCCGGCAGCGAGATGGCGGCCAGGGAGATCACGTTGATGATCTTGTCCGGTAGCCGGTTCCGATATTGCACGGCGAGCATGCCGAGGGCGACGGCGAGGGGAACTGACACGATTGCGGCGAAGAAGGCCAGGAACAGGGAGTTTCCAAGCCGCTTGCCGATTTGCTCGCTGACGGAGTTCTTGCTGGCCCAGGATTTTCCGAAGTCGCCCTTCACCGCGCCGCCAAGCCAGGTGAGGTAGCGTTCGGCAAGCGGCTTGTCTAGGCCAAGATCCTTGCGGATGTTTTCCACCGCTTGCGGAGTGGCCGACTGGCCGAGATAGGTGGTGGCGAAATCACCCGGCAAGGCTTCCACGCCGCCGAAGATCATCAGCGACACGGCGAAAAGGAGACCAACGCTCAAACCAAGACGCTGGACGATGAGAGCCGCCAAGGGGCGGCGAAGGGTGAAACGGCGCCAGAACGTACCGGTGACGGCCGATTCGGGCGTCACCATTGCTCCGGAAACGGGCGCAGGCTGCGAGAGGCTTTCGCCCCCCGCAGTAGCAGTACCCGTTATCAACGCCGGACCCTTGATCGGTCCGTCCCCCGTCATCAAGCGTCAAGCCAGACGCGGGTTGCGACGTAACCGTTCGACATGTCGTTGCCGATATCGTGGACATAGCCCTTCACCTGCTTGGTGGAGGCGTTTACGAAGTCGTTGAACATCGGCAGGATCAGGCCGCCTTCGTCGCGGACCATCATGGCCATCGAGCGGTACATGTCCTTGCGCTTGGTTTCATCCAGCTCCGAGCGGGCTTCAAGCAGCACCTTGTCGAAGTCGGGACGCAGGAAGCGCGTGTCGTTCCAGTCGGCAGTCGAAAGGTAAGCCGTCGAGTACATCTGGTCCTGGGTCGGGCGGCCGCCCCAGTAGGATGTCGAGAAGGGCTGCACGTTCCAGACGTTCGACCAGTAGCCGTCGCCGGGTTCGCGCTTCACTTCGATTTCGATGCCGGCCTTCTTGGCACTCTCCTGATAGAGCACCGCCGCATCGACCGCACCCGGGAAGGCGACATCCGACGTGCGCAGAAGGACCGGGCCGCTGTGGCCGGACTTCTTGTAGTGGAAAGCCGCCTTGTCCGGATCGTAGGCGCGCTGCTCGATGCCTTCCGGGAAGAGGGCATAGGTCGAGTTGATCGGGAAGTCGTTTCCGACCTTGCCGTAGCCGCCGAGGATGGTTTGCACCATGTTCTCGCGGTCCATCGAGTATTTCAACGCCATACGCAGGTCGTTATTGTCGAACGGCGCGGTGTTGCAATGCATGATGAAGACGTAATGGCCACGGCCGGCAGTCGAAAGGATTTCGACGGTCGGCGCGCGCTTCAAGAGCGCCACGGTCTTCGGATCGACACGGTTGATATAGTGAACCTGGCCCGAGGAGAGCGCCGCAATACGCGCCGTCGCATCGTTCATGTTGATGATTTCGACACTGTCGACATAGCCGCGGTTCGGGTTCCAGTCGTTCTGGTTCTTCTCGAATGTGGCACGTACGCCGGGCTCGAAGCTGGTCAGCTTGTAGGGACCGGTGCCGATAGCAGCGTTCGGATTGTCATAACCGCCGCCCGGCTGGATGATCAGATGGTAGTCGGACAGAAGCAACGGCAGGTCGGCATTGCCCTCGGTCAGGGTCAGGACGAGATCTCCGCCGTTTTCCTCGATCGTCTTGATCGACTTCATGACGCCGAGCGCTCCGGATTCCGACTTCTCGTCGGTATGGCGCTGCAACGTCTTGACGACGTCGGCGATGGTCAGTTCCTTGCCGTCGTGGAACATCACGCCCTTGCGGATCTTGAATGTCCAGACGGCGGCATCCGGCGAGGGTTCCCAGCTTTCAGCCAGTGCCGGTACGGCTGCACCCGTCAACGGATGGGATTCGACGAGCATATCGCCCCAGTTGCGGCCGACGCAGAACAGCACCTGGGACAGCGCCTTGGCCGGATCAAGCGCATCGGTGGCCGAACCACCTTCCAGGCCGAGCTTCAGGTGGCCGCCCTTTTTCGGCTCCTGTGCCTCAGCGCTGGAGGCAAACAAAATGCCGGCGCTGGAGAGCGCCACACCGGCAGCCACGGTGCGACCGATGAATTCGCGGCGGTTCATCTTGCCCAGCATGACCTGATTGGCGAGATAGTTCTTGTAGTCACTCATTCCCCTGTTCCTTTTTGTTGTATGGCTTTTCGCCGTTTATTGTTTTCTGCAATTGTTACCGATCGTGTGTTCCTAGAATGCTTGCCCGGGGGCAGGTAGGCCAGTCACTTTTGCGGTTGGTTTGCCGCGATCGAGCCTTTCGTGAAATGGGAGTTTCGACGCCGAAAACCCCGTTAAAATTAATGGTATCTGCTGAGAGATACTCTGTATTCACGTAAAAATTTTGCAGTTATCATAAGCTAGGCTTATGATAGTGGGACACAGAAAGCCCTGTCACCCCGTTGTCCTTTATGCGGCGCGGCAGTTATTTTCCCTTCCACACCGGATCGCGTTTTTCCGAAAAGGCCCGCGCGCCTTCCAGCTGATCGTCGCTCGAATAAAGGATGTCGACCGTCTTGAACTGGCGCTTGGTGATCTTGTTCATCGTCGTTTGGAAATCCTCGCCCTCGGCAGCGCGCACCACTTCCTTGATGGCGGCGTAGACCAGCGGCGGACCGCTTTCGAGCAGGCGGGCGAGTTCCCAGGCACGCTCCATCAGCGTGGTCGCGGGCAGGATCTCGTTGACGAAGCCCCAGCGGTGCGCCTCGGTCACATCCAGCCAGCGGCCGGTGAACAGCATATCCATGGCGATGTGATAGGGGATGCGCTTGGGCAGCTTGATCGAGGCGGCATCGGCGACGGTCCCGGAGCGGATTTCCGGTAGCGCGAAGGTCGCGTGTTCGGCGGCGAGGATCATGTCGGCCGACAGGGCGATTTCGAGGCCGCCACCGCAGCAGATGCCGTTGATGGCAGCGATGACCGGCTTGTTGAGGTCGCGCAGTTCCTGCATGCCGCCGAAGCCGCCGATGCCGTAGTCGCCATCGACCGCATCGCCGCCGGCAGCGGCCTTTAAGTCCCATCCCGGACAGAAGAATTTTTCACCGGCGCCGGTGATGATCGCGACGCGCAACGTTTCGTCATCGCGAAAACCGGCAAAGATTTCGCCCATGATGCGGCTGGTCACCAGATCGATCGCGTTGGCCTTCGGCCGATCGATGGTGACTTCGAGAATGCCGCCTTCGCGGCGGGTTCTGATAGGTCCGGTCATAGGCGTCATTTCCTTCGACGGATCAGGGCATCGGCTGCAACGGTTCCAGACCCTTGCGGCAACACCATGATAGGATTGATATCGAGTTCCTCGAGTATTGTAGCGTTTGCTGCGACATAGGATGCGACGGCAGCGACAGCGGTTGCGAGCGCTTGAATGTCGCCCTTCGGGCCGCCGCGATAGCCATTGAGCAGTTTTTTGATTTTCAGGCCGGAAATCGCCTCGGTAATGGCTTCCGGCGTGGTTGGAAGGGTCAAAATCGCCGAATCCTCCAGCAATTCGACCAGAATGCCGCCCGCACCAATGGTGAGAACCAGTCCGGCGACGGGATCTCGCAGTGCCCCGACGATGATTTCAGCGACGGGTTTTGCGATCATTTTTTCAACGAGATAGCCGGACGCGACGCTTTTCATGGCGTCTGCCGCGTCCAGAACCGACTGGCGGTCGGCCAGATTGAGTTTGACGGCTCCCGCTTCGGTCTTGTGGGCGACGCCTAGACCTTTGAGTACCACGGGAAATCCAAGAGTTTCGGCTGCGTCAGCAGCTTCGTCTGCCGTGGAGGCAGTTTTGCCTATCGGCACCACGAGACCGAATTTCGCCAGTTCGGCCTTAGCCTCGCTCTCGCTGATCGTGATGATCTCTCCGTCTTCCGCGTGTGCGGACAGGAGCGGCGGCGGAGCCGGCTTCGCCCAGATGCCGCCGATGCCGGCCGAGATCTCGGCAGCAGCCAGCGCCTCGTCGATGCCGGAGAAGGCAACGACACCGGCAGCCATCAGCGACAATGCCGTGTCTTCCGGCATATTTTCGCCAAGGCTGGCGACGATACCGGCAACGGCGCCAGTCGCCTTTTCGGCGGCAATCACGGCATCGCAGGTGGTGTTCCAGTCGGCCGCGTCGCAACGGTCCTGTCGGGGGAAATCGAGCACGATGAGATTCAGCGCATAATCGCCCTTCATCATCGCTGTAAACGCTATCGTCTGCTTCTCCAGATTGCCCCAGACAAAAGTGTGGTAGTCGAGCGGATTGGCGATGGTGACCATTTCGCCAAGGCTTTCGCGCAAGGGCTGGCGCTGCTCGTCCTTCAGCGCCCGGAACATGGTTTTTCGTTTCACGCCTGCATCGGCCATCAACGAAGCCTCGCCGCCGGAGCAGCTCATCGAGGAGACGTCATAGTTTTTCAGCGGCGGGTGCAGATGGAGCAGTTTCAGGGTTTCCAGCAGTTCCGGCAATGTATCGACCCGGCCGATGCCGAGACGTTCGAGCACGGCGCTTGAAACGGCGTCGTTGCCCGCAAGAGATGCGGTATGCGAGACCGTCGCCAGCTGGGCGGCTTCGGATTTTCCGACCTTCAGGGTGACCACAGGCTTTTTCAGTTCGCGCGCCCGCGTTGCCAGCCGCTGCAGGGCCTCGATGCTGTCGAAGCCCTCGATATGCAGGCCGACGGCGGTCACGCGCGGATCTTCGAGTGCTGCGATGGCGAGTTCGGAAAGGCCGGTCTGCGCCTGATTTCCGGCCGTCATGATATAGGCGAGCGGCAGGCCGCGCATCTGCATGGAGATATTGCAGGCGATGTTTGACGACTGGGTGAGAACGGCAACGCCGCGCTCGACGCGCTGCATGCCGTGCTGGTCCGGCCAGAGCAGGGCGCCGTCGAGCGCATTGATGAAGCCGTAGCAATTGGGACCGACGATCGGCATGTCACCGGCGGCTGCGACCAGCGCTTCCTGCAGGTCGCTGCCATCGGCAAGCTCGCTAACGGCTTCGCGAAAACCGGATGCGTAGCAGATGGCGCCCCCGGCACCCCTTGCGGACAGATCGCGGATGATCTCGATGGTCAGCTGGCGGTTGACGCCGACAAAGGAAGCGTCGGGCGCTGCCGGCAGTTCGGCCACCGAGCGATAGCAGCGGCGGCCGAGAATTTCGTCCTGTTTCGGATGCACGGGCCAGATATCGCCGGTGAACCCCATCTTGTCGCATTGTTCGATGACCCGGCGCGCCTCCTTGCCACCGAAGACGGCGATGGATTGGGGCCGGATCAGGCGGTCAAGGGATCGCGTCATAGCGGTACTCCTGAAGGGAAAACCCCTCCCCACAAGGGGGAGGGGCTTAACCAGCCGAACCCCTTGGGAGTGGAAATGGGCAGCAGAAATTCAAGTGGCGCCGTTTTGCGAGAGCTTGCCGCAGGTAAGTCCCTCCCCCTTGTGGGGAGGGGTTGGGGAGGGGTCTTTTTCACGGAGTCGATCATCCTCACGCTCCGAGCGGCCGCAGGAGGTCGCGGCTGATGATGTGACGCTGGATTTCCGAGGTGCCGTCCCAGATGCGTTCGACACGGGCGTCGCGCCAGAAACGGGCGAGCGGCAGGTCGTCCATCAAGCCCATGCCGCCATAGATCTGGATCGCCTCGTCGGTGACGCGCGACAGCATTTCCGAGGCGTAGAGCTTGGCCGAGGCGATTTCGCGGTTGGCCGGAAGTTTCTGGTCGAGCCGCCAGGCAGCCGCCAGCGTCAGGTAATCGGCCGCATCGATCTCGGTGATCATGTCGGCAAGCTTGAAGGAAACGCCCTGGTTGGCGCCGATCGGCTTGCCGAACTGCTTGCGCTCGGCGGCATAGGGTAGGGCATAGTCAAACACCCGGCGGGCGCGGCCGACGCAGGTGGCGGCAACGGTGATGCGGGTGGCGTAGAGCCAGTCATTGGCGATGTCGAAACCCTTGTGGACTTCGCCGAGAATGGCGGACGAGGGCAGGCGGCAATCGTCGAACGACAGGATACAGTTCTTGTAGCCACGATGCGAGACCGAATCGTAGCCGTTGCGGATTTCAAAGCCCGGTGTGCCGCGATCGACGAGAAAACAGGTGATCTTCTTTTTTGGGCCGCGCGGGGTTTCCTCTTCGCCGGTGGCGATGAAGACGATGACGAAATCGGCGATGTTGGCATGCGAAATGAAATGCTTGGTGCCGTTGACGATCCAGTCGCCGCCATCGGGCTTGGCAAAACATTTCATGCCGCGCACGTCGGAACCGGCATCCGGCTCGGTCATGGCGAGCGCATCGAATTTCTCGCCCTTGACGGCGGGGATCAGGTATTTTTCGCGCTGCTCGTCGTTGCAGGCCATGAGGATGCCGGAGGGGCGGCCGAAGAACACGGTAAGGCCCATCGAGCCTCGGCCAAGCTCGCGCTCGACCAGCGTAAACGTCTGGTGATCAAGGCCGGCACCACCGACCTCTTCCGGCATGTTGCAGGCGAAGAAGCCGAGATCCTTGCACTTTCGCGCAATCTCCTGGCCAAGTTCCTTCGGCACGATACCGGTGCGCTCCACCTCGTTCTCGTGCGGATAGATTTCCGTCTCGACGAAGCCTCGCACGGTATCGACGATCATCTGCTGTTCTTCGTTCAGTGCGAAATCCATATCAAATCCCTCCTTTTTTATGTGCTTCGGGCGCGGCATGCTCCGAGGCGCTCCCTCCCCCTGTGGGGAGGGTTGGGGAGGGGATTTTTTAAAGAAAGAACCCCTCCCGGCCCTGCGGGCCACCCTCCCCACAAGGGGGAGGGAAAATCACTACCTTTTCTGCCCAACACTCCGTCCCGCACCCTCCGGCTTCGGCAATGCCGCATGTGCCTGCGCAATCGCCTTCACCCGGTCCAGCACGGCAGCTGGGGCCGGTACGGCCTTGCTCTCCTTGGAGGCGACGTGCAGCATCATCTGTTCGGCTGTCGCCACCGCCTCATGGGTGGTCGCGTTGTAGATGGTCGAGAAGATGTGCAGGCGTTTCTCGTCGTAGGACAGGACCTGGCAGGTCGAGTACAGCGCATCGCCGAGCTTGGCTTCGCCGAGATTGCGGATATGGGTCTCGACCGTATAGTAGCTGTGACCGTTTCTGACGTAATCCAGATCGACGCCGATCAGGCGCAGGATGCCGTCGGACGTATCGCCGAACACCTGCAGGTAGCGGTGCTCGGTCATGTGGCCGTTGTAATCGACCCAGGCGGCGTTGACCTTGGTGTCGAGGATGCGGATCGCCTTAGCTTGGCCGAGATCGGTCTGCGGCTTTTCGGCGCTGGCCCAGAGGCTGTCTTCGAAATCGGCGAGCAGCTTGCCCGCACCCCAGCCCTTGCCGCCATCGCCGCTTTTCAGCGCATGCATGATGCCGACGAGGTTTTCGTCGCGGATGCGCTCAAGATCGCGGATGCCACGGGCGCCGGACTGCGCATCGGACTGGCCGGCGATCTTGTTCACCAGTTCATCGTCGAGATCGACGACATCCATCAGCTTGGTCCACGGCCAGGACAGGCAGGGGCCGAACTGGGCGAGGAAGTGGCGCATGCCGGCTTCACCACCGGCAATTCGGTAGGTCTCGAACATGCCCATCTGCGCCCAGCGCATGCCGAACGAATAGCGGATGACGTCGTCGAGCGTTTCGGTGTCGCAGATATCGTCCTTGATCAGCCACAGGCCTTCACGCCAGACGGCTTCGAGAAGACGGTCGCCGACGAAGGCTTCGATCTCCTTGTTGATGATGACGCCCTTCATGCCGATCGGTGCAAGCTTGGCTTTCGCATCCTGCAACGTGGCTCTGCTGGTCTTTTCGCCGCCGACCAGTTCGGCAAGCGGCAGCAGGTAGACGGGATTATAGGGGTGAGCGACGAACATTCGCTCGGGATGTTTCATGTCGCGCTGCAGGTCGGTCGGCATGATGCCGGATGTGGACGAGCCGATCAGGGCTGTCGGCGAGGCGGCGGCATCGATCTGGGTGATGACGTTGCGCTTCAGATCCACCCGTTCGGGAACGCTTTCCTGAATCCAGTCAGCGCCTTGCACCGCTTCTTCAACGCTCTTGACGAAGGTCAGCTTTCCTTTCGGAGGCAGCGGCGCCATGGTCAGCATGGCATAGGCGCGCTCGGCATTGGCCAGCACTTCGCCGACGATGCGTTCGGCTTCCGGATGCGGATCGAACATGTTGACGTCGATGCCGGCAAGGATAAAGCGCGCCGCCCAGGCCCCGCCGATAACGCCGCCGCCGATGCAGGCCGCCTTGGTGATTTTGGTCATTGGTATTCCACCTTTGTTGTTTTAAGGCCCCGCCCCAAACCCCTCCCCACAAGGGGGAGGGGCTTAACTCGCCGCTCCAACATCAATCCACATCAACGTTTCAGCTTGCTCTGCGCTCAATTTTCTGGCGCGGACGGTGCCGCATATGTAGCCCTCCCCCTTGTGGGGAGGGTTGGGAGGGGGTTTGCTCCTACCGTTTCGTCAGCTTCAGCTTCTCACGCACTTCCGCCGGGCCGATGATCTTCGCGCCCATGCCTTCGATGACGCCGACGGCTTTTTCGACGAGCTGGGCATTGGTGGCGAGCTGGCCCTTGCCGGCATAGAGATTGTCTTCCAGCCCGACGCGGACATTGCCCCCGGCGAGAACGGCTGCGGCCGGATAGGCGAGCGCGTTGCGGCCGATCGAAAAGGCCGAGAAGGTCCAGCTGGACGGCACGTTGTTGACCATCGCCATGAAGGTGTTGAGGTCGTCGGGCGCGCCCCACGGAATGCCCATGCAGAGCTGGATGAGCACCGGGTCCTCGATCAGGCCTTCTTCGACGAGCTGCTTGGCAAACCAGAGGTGACCGGTGTCGAACGCCTCGATTTCCGGGCGCACGCCCAGATCGGTCATCATCTTGGCCATGGCGCGCAGCATCGACGGCGTGTTGGTCATGACATAATCGCCGAGCGAGAAGTTCATCGTGCCGCAATCGAGCGTGCAGATTTCCGGCAGGCATTCGGCGACGTGGGAAACGCGCTCTGTGGCCCCGGCCATGTCCGTGCCATTGGGGTTGAGCGGCAGCGGGCTTTCGACATTGCCGAAAATCATGTCGCCGCCCATGCCGGCCGTCAGGTTCAAGACCACATCGACATCGGCGGATCGGATGAGATCGGTCACTTCCTTGTAGAGGTCGTTGCGGCGGCTCGGCGCACCGGTCTCGGGATCGCGGACGTGACAATGGACGATCGCAGCGCCCGCCTTGGCAGCATCGATGGCCGATGCGGCGATTTCCTTTGGCGATCTTGGCACATGCGGTGACTTGCCGGCGGTATCGCCGGATCCGGTGACTGCACAGGTGATGAAAACGTCGCGGTTCATGCTCAATGGCATAAAAGGCCTCCCCTTGTTCTTGGCGTACATTACGAGCCAAGAATGACGGCTCTGCTTTTCATTTGTGGATGTTTGTTATACATTTTCGGAAGAAAAATCCGGAGATGAACGAATGCTCGTTCCAAGCGATGGAACCCAACACCTCGACTTGCTGGTGTTGCCGGAGACCAATCTGATCCTCGTTGCATCGGTGATCGAGCCGCTTCGCGCGGCAAACCGCATTGCCGGAAAAGCGCTCTACGACTGGGAGATTTTCAGCCCGGACGGCCAGACGATCGAGACCAAAAGCGGCATCCCGATCCCCGTTTCCGGGCCGTTCCGGCCGCAAAACGAGACGGCGCCGCTGTTCGTACTCTCAAGTTACAATTGGCGGGCCTATGCGACGACGCAGCTGAAGATGCTTCTGTCGAGAACCGCACGGCATCGCGAGGTCATGGCGGGCATCGAGGCCGGCAGCTGGTTTCTGGCCGAGACCAGCCTGCTCGACAATTTCTCGGCCACCAATCACTGGGAGGATTTTGAGGATTTTGCCGCCGCCTATCCGCAGATCAATATGGTGCGCGAGCGTTTCGTCATCGACGGCAAGCGGATCACCACCGGCGGATCGTTGCCGACGCTCGACCTGATGCTGGAACTGATCCGCCGCCAGCACAGCTATTCCCTGGCGCTCGAAGTGTCGCGCCTGTTCATCTACGAACAGGAGCGCACGCGAGGAGACCTTTTGCAGATGCCTGCCATCGGCAATATGCGCATCCTCGATGCCCGGGTCGGGTCGGCCGTCAAGCTGATGGAGGAGACCGTCGATGCGCCCTTGACGCTTGCCCGTCTCGCCCGACGGACGGGGGTCAGCGCCCGCCATCTGCAGGACCTGTTTCAGGAGACGATGGGGGTGGCGCCGCATGCCCATTACCTGGCACTGCGGCTAAATGCGGCGCGGCGCAATGTGATCGAAACCCGGGCCGATTTCGCCGATATCGCCGCTGCCACCGGCTTCAATTCCTCCTCGGCTTTTTCCCGCAGTTATCGCGCCCACTACCGCGAAAGCCCGAGCGAGACGCGCAGGCGGGTCAAGCTGAAGAGCTGAGACGGCGAGTTCATGCAGTGATTCAACGGGTGGCAGATTCGCGAGTCTGATCAGGGGTTTGCCGCCCGTCGTGCAGGAAGTGATTCAATCTGGATCAACCGCGATGCCGGATGTCTGCTCTGCCAGCATCATGCCGAGCATCGCTTCCGCAACCTGCCGGGAGAGCGCGTTTTTCTGCCAGGCCAGCGACAGGCTTTGCATGTAGTCTGGGCCGAGCCTATGCATCGCCGGGGGATTTCGGAAGCGGGCGGCGGAGCTTTCCGGCAGCACCGAAAGATAGCCGTGGTCCATCACCAGATTGAGGATGACGGGGATCGAATCGACTTCGGTCAAGGTCAGCCGGTTGCGCTCCTGTTCGGTGAGCGCCGCCTCGATGAAATGGGCCGCCTGTTGGCGTAGTCCGCTCTTGAGGCTGGGCACTGCGATCGGATTGGCCTGCAGCAATGCGGCGATATCGTCGCCGTGTTTGGCAAACAGCGACGGGTGGCCGGCGAGCGCCAGCGGCGTGCGCGAGATCAGACCGCCTTCGAACTCGGACGGGAATGTTTCCAGATCAAGCAGCACCACGTCGAAGCGGCGGTTCTTCAAACCGGCAATCAGTTCGTCGGCGGTCGTACTGGAAACGAACAGCGGCTGGCGCGGGCGGGCGCGATGCCACTTGGCAGTCAGTGCGGCCAGCATGCGGGCGATCTCGCTTTCAGGCCCCAGCGGCATCACGGAGCCAAACCGCCAGGTCGCCGCTGCCCGGCGGAACCGGTCGCCTGAGGCCCGCGACAGCCTGCGCCAGATGTCGAGCAGGTTTTCGATGACCGGGATTGCCGCCAACCCTTCGGCCGTGCAGGTGATACCGGATGGCGAACGGATCATGAGCGTATAGCCGAGGTCCCGTTCCAGATCGTTCATCTGCCGCGTCAGCTGCGGTTGGCCGGTTGCCGACGTCTTGGCGGCGCCGCGAATGCTGCCGCTACGGGCGACGCTGACAAAGCGTTCCAGCGCGGTCAGGCTGATCGAGGGTATTGAACAAAGAATGTGAGCGTTGGCGATGCTCTCCCTCTTCTCCCCGGCGGGGAGAAGTGCCGAACGCAGTGAGGCGATGAGGGGGCGGTTCGGCACATTCACAGCTTGTCGCCCCCTCATCCGGCCCTTCGGGCCACCTTCTCCCCGCTGGGGAGAAGAGGGAGGCGACTGAAAACTATTCGATCGTGGTGGTTCTGGCCGGGGATCTGAGGTCGTTGCAGGCCGTAAGAGGGATTGGATCGCCTCGTTTGCGGCCGCAAGGTCGGCCATCCGGCTCTGCGCCTCCAGCGTCGGCACGAGATTGCCGCGTTCGCGCCGGACAAGTGGGACGGCGATGGCGGCTTCGAAGCGTTTCAAGGCTGCGCTAACGCTTGCGGGTGGCCTGCCGCTCACCTTTGCCGCCCGGCGGATTCCGCGCTCTTCAAGGACCGCGTGGACTAGGGCAAGGGTGGCGATGTCCATCGGCGATCTTGATCCTCAAAGTGAAATTAAAGGCTGCTGCCAGTCTGTACCGTTATCGGCATCTCGCGTTTCATTTTTGGGATATAACACGAACCGGGATATTGGGCATAGCATGTCGCCAACAAGGTGAGTCAAAGCATGCATGCATCGATGAAAACCATCCTTCTCAACGGCAATCCGCTGGATTTCTCCGCATTGGAGAAAATCGGCTCCGGCCTGTTCGTGCCCGTTGTCGCCAACCAGTCGTTCGACCGGGTGGAGGCCGCGCACAAAATCATCGCCGATCGTATCGCCATGGGCCTGCCGGTCTATGGCGCCAACACCGGGGTCGGCTCGATGAAGGATCGGTTGTGGACGGTCGATGATCTCGCGGAATTCAACACGGCGCTGGTCAAGGCCCATCATTTTGGCACCGGTCCGCTGTTTTCCAAGGCCATCGTGCGCAAGGCCATTGCCATCCGCATCAACACGGCTCTCGGCGGTCATACCGGCTGCAGCGTCGATCTCGTCAAGGCGTTCCTGGCGCTGTTGGAGCGCGGCGTCGTTCCGGCCGTCCATCGCCATGGCTCGATCGGTTGCGCCGATATCGGCCTGATGGGGCAGGTCGCCTCGGTACTGACCGGCACAGGCCAGGCTTTTTTCGAGGATGAGTTGCTCGATGCGGGCGAAGCGTTGCGCCGCGCCGGGCTCGAACCTTTCGTCATGCTGCCGCGCGATGCGCTGGCCGCCCTCAGCGTCAACGCGACGGCGTTTGCTGCCGCAGCCGACGTGCTGCGCGAGGCGGCCTCTGCGGTGCGTGTGCTGATGACCACCGGGCTGATGTCGTCGCTGGCGCTCGGCGCATCGGCCGATCCCTGGCGTGTTGCGGCAACCCTGGGAACACGCGGCGAAGCGCTTGTCGGCTCGTGGCTTTATGGCCAGTCCGATTGTGTCGACTGGCCGTTGGCGACGGCGATCCATGATCCGCTCAGCCTGCGGATGACCGCCCAGGTTTTTGGTGCTGCCGTCGATACGCTGCTGGTTGCTGCCGAACGGCTGGTCGATGCGACCTATCTGTCCGACGACAATCCGGTGGTGCTCGGCGGACAGGTGCATGCGTCCGGGGCATCGCTGCCTCTGACGACGACGCTCTATATCGAGACGGCGCAGATCGCCTTTTCGCATGTGGCCCGCAACGTGCTCAACCGCTGCATTCTCTTGTCCAATGGCGTCCGGCGAAACCTGCCGATCAATCTGGTCGCACCCGGCGAGGTCGCCAGCGGCCTTGGCCCGGTGATGAAGCTGGTGGTCGAGCTTTATATGCGCGTCCAGTCGCTGGCAGTTCCCCTGTCGGCGCAATCGATCGTCGTTGCCGGCGGATTGGAAGAAGAGGCGACCTTCCTGCCCTTGATCGTGGAGCGCATGGAAACGCAGGTGCGCGACCTCCGGCAGATGGCGGCGATTGAGGCCATGCTGTCGGCACAGGCCGTCGATCTCCTGGGCGATATGCCGCAGGGCGTAACCCAGATTGCCTATGACCGGGTGCGGGCCGTCTGCCCGATCTATCTCAGGGACCGGCCGCTCTCCAAAGAGATTGAACTTCTGCACCATGAATTTGCCTGCGGGCGTCTGCTGGAGGCGATCGTGGCCGCGGCGCCGATGCCCGAATTCGACGATTTCTTCGCGCTCGGACAGTAAGGGAGACAAACATGTCTGACTTCGATCTGGTTCTGAAAGGCACCGTGGTTCTTGCCGATCGTGTCGTCGAAGGCGGATTTGTCGCCGTGCGCGATGGCAAAGTCGCGTTCGTCGGGCAGGGCGCCATGCCGGGAGCTCGCGAGCGCCACGATCTCGGCAGCGCGCTGATCCTGCCCGGCGCCATCGATGCGCAGGTGCATTCGCTCTCGCAGAAGGACCAGGAGGATTTCATCTGGTCGACGCGCTCGGCGGCAGCAGGCGGCGTCACCACCATCGTCGATATGCCCTATGACGAAGGCGATCTGGTCTGCTCGGCCGACGCAGTAAAGCGCAAGATCGATCATGCCGGAAAACAGGCACGCGTCGATTTCGCGCTCTACGGCACGATCGACCCGGAGGAAGGCCCGGCGCGGATCGGCGAAATGGTCGAGGCCGGCGTTGCCGCGTTCAAGTTCTCGACGTTCGGTACGGATCCGAAACGGTTTCCCCGCATTCCGGCCGGCCTGCTGGAGGATTGTTTTGCGGCGATAGCGCCGACCGGGCTGACGGCCGGTGTGCACAACGAGGACGACGAGGCGGTGCGGGCCGCGATCGGCAAGGTCAAGGCGGCTGGTATTACCGATTATCGCGCACACGGGCTGTCGCGTCCGCCGCTGACGGAACTGCTTGCCACCAACCAGATTTACGAAACGGGAGCCGCGACCGGCTGCCCGGCCCATGTCGTGCATTGCTCGGTCGGGCGCGGCTACGATATCGCGGCCGCCTATCGGGCTCAAGGTTTTCGCGCCACCATCGAATGCTGCATCCACTACCTTGTCCTCGATGAGGAGAACGACGTGAAGCGGCTGGGCGGCAAGGCCAAGATCAATCCGCCGATCCGGCCGCGCGCCGAGGTGGAAAAGCTCTGGCGCCATGTGGCCGATGGCAAGGTGACGATGGTTTCGACCGATCATGTCAGCTGGTCGGAAAACCGCAAGACCAATCCGGATATGCTCGCCAACGCGTCGGGCGTTCCGGGGCTTGAGGTGATGATCCCGTTGTTCATCAAAGGTCTGCTCGAGCGCGGCATTTCGTTGACGCGCGCGGCCGAACTGATGTCGCTCAATCCCGCCCGGCATTTCCGGCTTGATCATCAGAAGGGCGCGCTGGAGGTGGGCAAGGACGCGGATATCGCCGTGCTGATACCGGAACCCTACACCTATGACGCAGCGGCAAGTGGCAACAATGTCGTCGGCTGGTCGCCCTATAACGGCATTCGTCTGCCCTGGCGGGTGGCAGCCACTTATAAGCGGGGCGCACAGGTTTTCGACGGCAAGACGGTGCTGGCAGCGCCGGGCGCCGGTCAGTTCGTCCGGCCGCTCGCCAGCCTGCCGCTGCGCGAGGCCGTCTGATGGCTGCAGTCGAAACCAATCTTCCCGTCAATGCCGGGCGTATCGCCGATATCATCAAGGGCCTTGCCCGTATCACCGAGCCGGACAAGCCCTACACGCGGCGCGCCTTCACGCCGCTGTTTCTCGACGGCCGCGCCTTTCTGGAACAGCGCTTCAAGGCGGCCGGACTGGAAACCCGGATCGATGCGTCCGGAAACCTGATTGGCCGTCGCAAGGGGCGCAAGTCGGCGCTCGGCACGATCATGCTCGGCTCGCATTCCGATACGGTGCCGGAAGGCGGGCGTTTCGACGGTATTGCAGGGGTTGCCGCAGCCCTTGAAGTCGCGCAGGCCCTGAACGATGCCGGCTTCCGGCTTGATCATGATCTGGAGGTCGTGGATTTCCTGGCCGAGGAGGTGTCGATCTTTGGCGTCTCCTGCATCGGCAGCCGTGGTCTGGCGGGGTTGATCCCGGACGGCTGGCTGAGCCGGACGCAAGGGGAACTAACGCTGCGGCAAGGCATGATCGATGCCGGTGGCGACCCGTCGCGGCTGGCGCGGCAGAAGCGATCGGATATCAAGGCATTTCTGGAGCTGCATATCGAGCAGGGCCCAGTCCTTGAAACAGAGCGCTGCGATATCGGCATCGTCACGGCGATTTCGGGTATTACCCGTATCGAGATCCTTTTCGATGGCCAGGCGGATCATGCCGGTACCACGCCGATGGGCCAAAGGCGTGATGCGCTCGTGGCGGCGGCGCGGATGGTCGGAGAGGTTGAGCGTCTGGCCTTGGATTTTGCCAGGGGCGAGGGGCATTTTACAGCGACAGTTGGGGAATTCTCGATCGAGCCGAATGCCGCCAATGTCGTGCCGTCGCGTGCCCGCATCCTGATCGATGCACGGGCGGAATTGCGGCCGGACATGGAGCGGTTCATTGCCGAGATCGATCAGCTCGCCGTCGATATCCAGCGGGAAACCGGCGTGTCGATCGCCTCGCCAAAGCTGATTTCGGATAATTTTCCAACGCCCGCCGATCCGCTTGTGATGGCCAATCTCGAACAGGCCTGTGACCGTGTCGGCGCCAAGCGGCGGCGCATGGCGTCCGGTGCCGGGCACGACACCGCCTGGATGGCCCGGATTTCAAAGTCGGCGATGATCTTCATCGCCTGCCGCGAGGGCCGCTCGCATACGCCGGACGAATGGGCTGAAAACGACGATGTGGCGCTGGGCACGGCGGTTCTGTTCGAGGCCGTGCGCAAGCTCGATAGCGATTTACAGGGAGAGCAATGATGGGCCGGATACTCACGGAAAAGGACGTCGAGGCGGCCGTCAAGGGCGGTTCGGTCTATGCCGCCGGTGGGGGCGGCTGGGCCGATCATGGCCGCATGCTGGGCTACGCTGCCGTGTCGATCGGCAAGCCGGAGCTGGTCTCCATTGATGAACTCGACGCCGATGACTGGGTGGCAACGGCCGCTGCCATCGGTGCGCCAGCCTCGACGACGGCCTGGGAGATGCGGGGCGTCGATTACGTCAAGGCGGTCGAACTGCTGCAGGAGGCGCTTGGCGAAAAGGTTGCGGCGCTGATGGTCGGGCAGAACGGCAAGTCCTCGACGCTGAACGGCTGGCTGCCATCGGCCATCCTCGGCACCAAGGTCTTGGATGCCGTCGGCGACATGCGAGCGCATCCGACCGGCGACATGGGGTCGATCGGCATGGCGGGTTCGCCCGAGCAAATGATCCAGACGGCGGTCGGCGGCAATCGCGACGAGAACCGCTATATCGAGCTTGTCGTGCGCGGCGCAACCGCAAAGGTTTCGCCGATCCTGCGCACCGCATCCGACATGTCCGGCGGCTTCATCGCGTCGTGCCGCAATCCGCTGCGCGCGTCCTATGTCCGCAAGAATGCAGCGCTCGGCGGCATTTCGCTGGCCTTGACTCTGGGTGAGGCAATCATCGCGGCGGAAGGCAAGGGCGGCAGCGCCATCATCGATACCATCGCCAAGACCACCAACGGCACGATCCTTGCGGAAGGCGTCATCACCGGCAAATCTGTCATCTACACTAAGGAAGCTTTCGACATCGGCACGGTGACGCTCGGGAAGGGCGATGACTCGACGGTACTCCACGTCATGAATGAATACATGGCCGTCGAGAACGCCGGCGGCACGCGGCTTGCGACCTTCCCCGACGTCATCACCACGTTGTCGCCGGAGGGCGAGCCGCTGAGTGTCGGTCAGTTGCAGGTTGGCATGAAAATCTTCGTTCTACATGTGCCGAAGACCGTCATTCCGCTGGCCTCCAGCGTGCTTGATCCAACCGTCTATCCTTCGGTAGAAAAGGCCATGGGGATCGAGCTGGCGAAGTATGCACTTTCACCCTCCCCTTGAGGGGGAGGGTCGGCGCGTAGCGCCGGGGTGGGGTGATTTTTTGCTCACCTAACGATCACCCCACCCGCGCGTTCCGCGCGACCTCCCCCTCAAGGGGAGGTGGGAGACTGCCGCAACGGCTCGTGCAACGAAGCGATCAAGGACAACACCATGCCCAAACCAAACCCCCGTCACCCCAACTTCCCCATCCCCGGTGGCCCGGAGCTGCGTGCCAAGGGGTGGCGGCAGGAGGCTTTGCTGCGGCTTCTGGAGAATGTGCTGTCGGTCGGCGAGGATCCGGACAATCTGATCGTTTATGCAGCGCTCGGCAAGGCTGCGCGCAACTGGGCGTCCCACAAGGCAATCGTCAGGACGCTGCTGGAGATGGACGAGGACCAGACGCTGGTCATCCAGTCGGGGAAGCCGGTGGGCCTGCTCAAGACCCATGCCAAGGCGCCGCTGGTGATCATGGCCAATTGCAACATCGTCGGCCAGTGGGCGAAGGCCGAGGTGTTCTACGAGCTGGAAAAGCAGGGGCTGATCTGCTGGGGTGGGCTGACGGCCGGCGCCTGGCAATATATCGGCAGCCAGGGGGTCATTCAGGGCACCTATGAAATCTTCATGCGCATTGCCGAAAACCGGTTCGGTGGCGATCTGGCCGGGCGGTTCATTCTGACGGCGGGCCTTGGCGGCATGGGTGGTGCGCAGCCGCTGGCGGGCCGCATGGCGGGCGCGGCGATCTTGTGCATCGATATCGATCCCGTCCGTGCGGAGAAGCGCAAGGCAATCGGCTATCTCGAACATGTGGCGCCCGATCTCGACACGGCGTTGGCGATGATCGATCAGGCGGTCAAGGAGAAGCGCGCTACCTCCATCGGCCTTGTCGGCAATGCGGCTGCGCTTTACCCGGAAATAGCCAGGCGCGGCATCGTGCCGGATATCGTCACCGACCAGACCTCGGCGCATGATCTCGTCTATGGCTATGTACCGAAAGGCATGAGCATCGAGGAGGTCAAGCGGCTGCGCATCGACGGGCAGGGGCAACTGATGGCCGCCAGCCGCGCTTCGATCGTCGATCATGTGAAAGCCATGCTGGAATTTCAGGCCAAGGGCTCGGAAGTCTTCGACAATGGCAACCTGATCCGCACCCAGGCGCGCGAGGGCGGCGTGACCAATGCCTTCGATATCCGCATCTTTACCGAGGCCTATCTGCGGCCGCTGTTTGCCCGCGCCATCGGCCCCTTCCGCTGGATGGCGCTGTCGGGTGAGGAGAGCGATATCGCCCGCATCGACGACCTGTTGCTGGAGATGTTCCCGGACAACAAGATCGTCACCAACTGGATCCGCCTTGCGCGCGAAAACGTGCCGTTCGAAGGACTGCCCGCCCGCATTGCCTGGCTCGGTCATGGCGAGCGGACGCAGCTTGCGGTGGCTGTCAATGCACTGGTCGCATCCGGAGAGCTCAAGGGGCCGATTGCCTTTTCGCGCGATCATCTCGACGCGGGTGCCATGGCGCATCCGAACATCATGACCGAGCGGATGAAGGACGGCTCCGACGCCATAGCCGACTGGCCATTGCTCGATGCGATGCTGCTCTGCTCGTCGATGGCCGACCTTGTCGTCGTCCATTCCGGCGGCGGCGGTTATGCCGGCTATATGACCAGCTGCGGCGTGACTGTGATTGCCGATGGAACGGAGGCGGGCGCAGAACGGCTCAGCCACGCGCTGACCAACGACACGTCGCTCGGCGTCATCCGCTACGCCGATGCGGGCTATGAGGAATCGGTGGACGAGATCGGCAAGAAAGGAATCGGGTACATCGCGCTCGACTAACGGTGATCGCGCCGTTGCCGCCTTTTGCGCCGGAGACCAGCGCCGTCTTCCTGATGGCCGGCAAGCGAGCCATTGCGGATTTATATATTTAGTTTCTCTAAAATAAACTCTTGTACTCTGCCCTCCACGTGTCATCCTGTCCCCGGCCTGAAAGGCGGAGGGGACGGGCTGGCTTGAGGCTGCGAGGGAGGTTGCCGTGAAAGCGACACTGGGGGGATGCATCGCGCTTGCTCTGGTTTTCTCGAGCGTGCCGCCGAGTTCGCCTGGCGACGAACTCTCCCCTGGAAAAATCATCTCCGAGGACGACGCGCGGATTATCAGCGGGCGGCTTTACTCGGCCATCCTGGTGAAAGCCTGCCGAAACGGATGGCGATATCCCCTCAGCCGTGTGAAAAGCGGCTTCAAGCGCCATTTCACCGAATTCAAATTGCAGCTTGTCAATAATGGTTACATCATCGTTCCCGGCCGAGCGGTCAGGGACGGCCACAGGGAATATCAGGCATCGACGGCCATTGCCGATGACCGCGTTGCGCGCCGGTTTGGGTGTGACCGGCAATATTGGCTGGATGATCGCCGATAGTGAGAAGGGCAGGTCAAGCTGCCCTTCCACAGCGCCTGGTATCAGGCGTTGACCAACGCCAACTGCGCGCGTGCAGCCAGAATCTGCGAGCAGGCATTGGCCGCTTCCACGCCCTTGACGACGAAATGGTCGGTAAAGAATCGGATATGCTGTTCGGATTCTTGGAAGTGATGCGGGGTGAGGACGGTCGAGAGCACCGGCACACCAGTGTCGAGCTGGACGCGCATCATGCCATCGAGCACGGTTGCGGCAACAAAATCGTGACGATAGATGCCGCCATCGACGACGAAGGCGGAGCCGATGATCGCCGAGAAGCGGTCGGTTCTGGCCAGCGTTTGGGCGTGCAGCGGAATTTCAAGCGCGCCGGGGACGTCGAAGATTTCGACATCGGATGCGTTGCCGCCAAGCTTCTGCCAGTGGGCAACAAAGGAATTGACGCATTGATCGACGATATCGGCGTGCCAGCGCGCGCGGATGATGGCGATTTTCTGGGTCGGGTGGGAAGCGATTGTCATGTCGGTCTGGCCTTTCAAGGTTGCCATTTTTCAATGATCCCCTTGGGCGAACACGCAGGCGCAGCGACCCCTTTTGACAAGGTGCCACTTGGTCTGCTTGCTCTCTTTCATCCGGACTTTAACCGTCGGCTCCGGAATTCAACCGGATCTGCTGACCTTCCTACCTGGATGCGTGCATCCGGGTGGGAAGCGCTCGCGGGCTCCGGGAATTGCTTCCCGTTACCGCCGGTGGGGAGTTTCACCCCGCCCTGAGAACGTGCAGCGTCAACTATAAGGATCGGCAGGCGGGCGTCAAATGCGCTGAGCGACGCGTACAACGACAAAGGCGACAGATTTTTCCTGAAAATCCATCTGCTGAAACATATTTTTTCGAGTATCGCGCTACTCGCGGATGATCAGCAGGTCGCTTGCGGTGAACCGCAATGTGGCGATCTCGCCGACAGCCGGCGGCATCAGGCCTGGCGCGTTGAACATGTCGAAGGAAATGACGGCGTCGCCGACCTTCATGCGGGTGCGGATGACCGAGCCGAGGAAGTTCGAGGAGACGACTGCGCCGGTGAGCGCGGTATCGCCCTTGGCACCTTCGGCGATCGAGCCCGCCTCCGGGCGCAGTGCCAGCGAAACCTTGTCGCCGGCCTTGGCAATCGCGCCGAGCGGCTCGCGCAGCGTGATCTCCTGGTCACCGATGATGATCCGGTTGGTGGCGGGATCGACGACCTTGGCTTCGATCAGGTTCAGCGTTCCAACGAAGGAGGCAACGAAGCGTGTGGCCGGTTTGTTGTAGATGTCGAACGGCGTGCCGATCTGGTCGGCGCGTCCGCCGTTCATCACGACGATACGGTCGGAGATCGACAGCGCTTCTTCCTGGTCATGGGTGACGAAAACCGTGGTGATGCCGAGCTTCTGCTGGATCGCCCGGATTTCTTCGCGCAGCGACACGCGAATCTTGGCGTCGAGCGCCGATAGCGGCTCGTCGAGCAACAGCACCTGCGGCTTGGGTGCCAGGGCGCGGGCAAGCGCTACACGCTGCTGCTGGCCGCCGGACATCTGGTAGGGATAGCGGTCGGCCAGATGGTCGAGATGGATGAGGCCCAGCATTTCCTTGACGCGGGCATCGACAGCCGATTTTTCCATGCCTGCGATTTTCAGGCCGAAGGCGACATTGTCGTGCACGGTCATGTTCGGAAACAAAGCATAGGCCTGGAAGACCATGCCGATATTGCGCTGGTTCGGTTTCAGCTCATTCTGGTTGCGGCCGTTGATGATGACCGTTCCGGCCGACGGCGTCTCGAAGCCGGCGATCATTCTGAGAATTGTCGTCTTGCCACAGCCTGACGGTCCGAGAAAGGAGACGAATTCTCCCTTTTCGATGGTCATGTCGAAATCCTTGACCACCTGTACGGGGCCAAAGCTCTTCTGAATGCCGGCGAGTTCGAGAAAGGACATGGACGATCAATACCTCAGGGCTTGGAAGGAGCCGATTTGCTGAAACGGGAAACGAGCTGCAGAAGAACCATGCACCCCCAGGTGATGGCGAACGCGATGACGGCGAGTGCCGGCGGCTCATAGGCGCGGTTGGCGCCGATCAGCTGCAGGTAGGGACCGAAGGCCGGGCGGTTGAGCAGCGACGGCATTGTGAACTCGCCGATGACGATGGCAAAGGTGATGAAGGCGCCGGAGAGAACGCCGCTCATGACATTGGGGAGAATGCATTTGAACATGATGGTCGGCCAGGAGGCGCCAAGGCTTTGTGCCGCTTCCGTCAAGGTGCCGACGTCGATGGTGCGCATCGCGGTATCGACCGAGCGGTACATGTAGGGCAGCGACAGCGTCATGAAGGAGAACATCAAAAGCGCATCGGTGCCGCGCGTCGAGCCGGTGAACGGAATGAACGAGGACGAATTGTAGATCCGCAGATAGCCGAAGACGATGACGATGGCCGGAATGACCAGCGGCATCAGGGTGATGAACTCGACCACCGGCCGCATCTGCGGCAGCCGCAAGCGAACCCAGTAGGCAGTCGGCACGACCAGAAGCACCCCAAAGACGATCGTCAGGATTGCCATCACGATCGAGTAGCTGAAGGATTCGCGGAACTGGACGTCGGAAAAGACCGAACGATAGGCATCGAAGGAATATTCGCCACGGCGCATGCGCAGCGAGAATTCGAACGTGGCGATCAGCGGCACGACAAAATAGGATGCACCGAAGAAAATCGCGAGCCAGGCGCCGATTTTTTGTGTCTTCATTTCTGCCACCGTTCGGCACGCATGCGCAGCCAGATGTAGATGAGGTTTGAAATGCCGGTGATGACGATCATGCCGAGCGCCAGAGCATAACCGAGATTGGGATTGTGCAGAACGTCGCCGCGGATCTGGGCATAGAGCTGGATCGGCACGATGTTGAAGGTGGAGCCGGTCAGCGAGTAGGCCGTCGCAATCGCGCCGAAAGCATTGGCGAACAGGAGCAGCGTCGTGCCGAGGATGCTCGGGAACAGGATCGGCAGGGCGACCTTGGTCCAGTATTGCGTGTTGGTCGCGCCGAGAATTTCGGCAGCTTCGCGCCATTCCTTTTTCAGACCGTCAAGCGCCGGGGTGATGATCAGCACCATCAGTGGGATCTGGAAATACATGTATGTCAGCGTCAGGCCGATGAAGCTCAACAGATTGAAGCCGGAGGCATAGAGATTGATGCCGAACCAGTCGCGCAGGATCATCGTCACGAGACCGGTGCGGCCAAGCGTTGCCAGAAAGGCGAAGGCGAGCGGCACGCCGGCAAAATTGGATGCGACGCCGGAAAAGGTCAGAAGCGATGAACGGATCCAGGAGGGCAGGCCGCCGAGCACCACGGCCCAGGCGAGCCAAAAGCCGATCAGGGCACCGCCGATCGAGGAGGCCAGGCTGATTTTAATGGAGATCCAGTAGGAGGCGAGAATCTTGTCGGTGAAGAGCCCGCCAATGTTCTCGAAGGTGAATTCGCCCGCCGGATTGAGGAAGGCGCCGGTGACCAGATAGAGCGTCGGGGCGATCAGGAACATCACTGCAAACAGCAGAAACGGTGTGATCCCGAGCCAGTCGATGGCCGTCTTCTTCAAATCAATGGCCCTGTTGGCGCTCATCCGGAAACCGTGTTTTGAAAATTGAAAAATAGCCTTCCCGCGCGATCGCGGGAAGGCCTTGTTGCGACAGCCTTACTGTACGTTGGCGCCAACGACCGTATCCCAGCCCTTGGTGATGACTTCCTTGTAGGCTTCCTGTTCGGCGAGCGTCGGGAACACGGCCTTTTCATAGGCAGCAGCCGGCGGCAGCTTGTCGAGCAGTTCCTTCGGGATCTTGTTGTTCTTGGCAAGATCATTGAAGCGGATCGGATGGCAATAGCCCTTCAGCCAGCCGAGCTGACCTTCGTCGGAATAGAGGTATTCCATCCACAGCTTTGCAGCGTTCGGATGCGGAGCGTAGGCCGAAATTGCCTGGACGTAGACGCCGGCAACAACGCCCGTAGCCGGGATGACGACGTCGATCGGCGGGTTGCCGGCCAGCGTGTCACGGTCGGACAGCGCATTGTAGTCCCAACGCAGGATGATCGGGGTCGTGCCTTGTGCGAGCGGAGCCGACTTGCCGATGACCGGAACGAAATTGCCCTTGGCATTCAGTTCCTTGAAGAAGGCTAGGCCAGCTTCGCCGGACTTGGCAACGTCACCGCCAGCGCCGGAAAGGCCAGCTGCGAAAACGCCCGAAATCGCCTGGTTGGCAGTGCGCGGATCACCGGCAAGAGCCACCATGTTGGCATATTCTGGCTTCAACAGGTCGGCCCAATCCTTCGGGCTTTCCTTGACGAGGTCCTTGTTCACTTCGAAGGCCATGACGCCGTAATAGTCGCCGTACCAGTAGCCGTCAGCGTCCTTGGCGGTGTCCGGGATCGAATCCCAGGTTTCGACCTTATACGGCTGGATCAGGCCTTCGGCCTTGGCGGACGGGCCGAAAGAGAGGCCGACGTCGATCACGTCAGGAGCCTGGTCGCCCTTGTTGTCCTTGTTGGCCTTGATGGCTTCGATTTCGTCGCCCGAGCCGGCGTCCGGGTTGAGTTCGTTGACGGTCAGGCCGTACTTGGCCTTGAAGCCTTCGATGACGCCGCCGTAGCCGCACCAGTCGTGGGGCAGGGCGATGGTCGTCAGGGTGCCTTCTGCCTTGGCAGCGGCGATCAGTTCGGCGCTCGGTTCGGCAGCGGCGATGGCGGTCGATGCCATGACCATGGCGGTCGAAAGCGAAAGCAGGCGGCGCATGTGTGAAATCACTGGTCTTCTCCTTGTGGTTATATCAGTCAACTTCGATGAAGCTGATACTGGGGTCCTATGAAGCTTATGTGACAGGTGTTGTCTCCTTTGCGACCAGAGGTTCGCAGGCGGAACACCTTCATTTCATTTTCAAAATTTACATCCGTCCGGGTGCTGGCGTTTTGTATTGCATTCCAAATCGCGGACCATGGCATCCCCGCGCCGGTCAACCCGGCGCCACGTTCCGTACCGCTTCCTCCTCTTAAAGCGGCTTTCGAAAAAGCCTCGTTGAATCGAACAGGCCTTCGAGCGTTTTCATGCGGTCATGCGTCTCGTCCCAGATGGAACTCTGCACGGCCTCGATCAGCGCTTCGACGGCAAACAGGGTGACAACCGAGCTATCCCAGGCCGAAGGTGCTTCGATCTGGATGCGGAAGACGCGCCGCGCCGATTTGGCGATGGGCGAGCTCCACTGGTCGGTGAACAGGATGATTTCGACGCCGCGATCGCGGGCGATGCGCGACAGCGTTTCCATCTCCTGCTCGTAGCGGCGAATATCGAACATGATCAGGACGTCGCCCTTCTTCATGTCGAGCACGTAATGCGGCCAGGAGCTGGAATTGGAGGCGATCTGGGTGACGCCGGAGCGAATGACCTGGAGATGGGTGAAGAAATAGTCGGCAAGGGCACGGGTGATGCGGCCGCCGACGAGATAGATATTTCGCTTGCGGTCGGCGATCATCGCCGCAGCGCCATCGAACTCGGCGGTTTCCAGCTGCGCCAGCGTTGCGCGCATATTGTTCATCGTTGCATCGGCGAAACGGTTGAGGATATGCGTGCCCGGCGCATTGGCCGCCCAGCGGTCGTGCTTGCTGATCGGGTTGGAAATGGTTGCTTCGAGTTCCTGATGCAGCCGCGATTGGAAATCCGGGAAGCCGCGAAAGCCGATTTTCTGCACCATGCGGGCGACCGTCGGCGTCGACACGCCGGCATTCTCGGCCACAGTCGTGATGCTGCCGAGTCCGGAAACCGGATAGTTGTCGAGAAGCGTCGCAGCCAACTGTTTTTCCGCGCGGGTGAGCACGGCAAAATGGGCGTTGATCACATCCGACACCGTCATGGTGCCTGCGGTATTGGTCAAAATTCATCCCCTAAACCGGTCTCTGCCAGCTTTGTGACAGAGTAAACATCGCTGTCACAATTCGAGTCAATTGATTTTTTGAAGAGATCGTTTCAGATTCCGATTGACACAGGTCAAAACGTGAAGAATTCTTTTCAGTATCGGCAGTCACGCATGAGTTGAAAAAAATGACTGGCTGACCGATTCTTGTTTCCATGCGTGATTTCAGGGGCTTCCAGCCCATCCTGGAAATGCGTGGCGCCGATGAGGCAACCGGAAGGGGACCGGAGTTGACGGGACTTTTGACAGAGGCGGATGGATCGCCAGTCGCAGTGGAAAACCTGGAGGCGCTGAGCCCGGTGCTGCTGGTCTGCGAACACGCCTCGCGCCGCCTTCCGGAAAAGATGGGGTCGCTTGGTCTTTCTGAAGACGCACTCAAAAGCCATATTGCCTGGGATCCCGGCGCGCTTGCCGTCTCACAGCTTTTGGTCAAAAGCCTCGATGCCGCGTTGATCTATCAGCGCTTTTCGCGCTTGATCTATGATTGCAACCGGCCGCCGGAGGCTGAAGCCGCCATGCCGCCGGTCAGCGAAGTTTTTGAAATACCCGGCAACGCATCCATTTCCGCTGCCGAGCGACTGGCCCGGACGGATGCGCTGTATGTGCCGTTCCGTGATCAGCTTTCGAATTTCATCACCACGCGCAAGGCCGCCGGACGGCCGCCGGTGCTGATCACAATGCACACGTTTACGCCCGTCTATCACGGCAAGCAGCGCGACGTCGAAATCGGTATCCTGCATGACGAGGATAGCCGGCTGGCAGATGCGATTCTGGCTGCCGCGGGCGAAACGTCTGCTTACGTGGTGCGCCGCAACGAGCCCTATGGACCGGCGGACGGCGTGACGCATACTCTGATCCAGCATGGCTTGAAGAACGGCCTGCTCAACGTAATGATCGAGATCCGCAACGATCTCGTTTCAAATGAAATCGGCCAAAAGGTCATGGCCGATTATCTGACAGGCATTTTGGGCGAAAGCCTTACTGCACTGTCGCAATAAAAAGACCTGGGGAGCGGCATGTCCGCGGAGACTGGTCCATGGGCTTCCATGGGCACACTGGCATTTCGGCATCCGGCAATACCGCCGGAGGCTGGCTGATACAGGGGAAAAACATGTCAGACTATTCAGATAATGATAAACATGAGGACATGAAGGTCCTCCATTCGATGGGCTATGCGCAGGAACTCGAACGGCGCATGAGCTCTTTCTCGAATTTCGCCGTTTCCTTCTCGATCATCTGCATCCTTTCCGGCGGCATCAACTCGCTCGCCCAGGCAACGTCGGGGGCGGGCGGTGCCGCGATCGGCATCGGCTGGCCGCTCGGCTGCTTCGTTTCCCTCGTCTTTGCCGTCGCCATGGCGCAGATCAGCTCGGCTTATCCGACGGCCGGCGGCCTCTATCACTGGGGTTCCATCCTCGGCAACCGGTTCACAGGCTGGGTGACCGCCTGGTTCAACCTGCTCGGTCTCGTCACGGTTCTCGGCGCCATCAATGTCGGCACCTATTACTTCTTCATGGGATCGTTCGGCACACCTTATTTCGGTCTGGAAGACACCACGACCGTCCGTATCCTGTTCCTGGTCGTCATCACCGGCGCGCAGGCGATCGTCAACCATATGGGCATCGGCCTGACGGCCAAGCTGACAGATTTTTCCGGTTATCTGATCTTTGCAACGGCGATCGCGCTTTCGGTCGTGTGCCTTGCCGCAGCCGATACCTACGAGTTCAGCCGGCTGTTCACCTTCTCCAACTATTCGGGCGAAGCCGGCGGCAATGTCTGGCCGGCGACCTCGGGCACCTGGGTCTTCCTGCTCGGCCTGCTCCTGCCGATCTACACGATCACCGGTTATGACGCTTCCGCCCATACGTCGGAAGAAACCGTCAAGGCGGCAACCTCGGTTCCGCGCGGCATGATCTCGTCGGTTCTATGGTCGGCGCTGTTCGGCTACATCATGCTGTGCAGCTTCGTTCTGCTGCTTCCCAGCATGGACGAGGCCGCCAAGCAGGGCTGGAACGTATTCTTCTGGGCAATGGACACGCAGGTCAATGCGACCATCAAGGATATCCTCTACTTCGCCATCCTGGTCAGCCAATGGCTGTGCGGCCTGGCAACTGTGACGTCGGTATCGCGCATGATCTTCGCCTTCTCGCGCGATGGCGGCCTGCCGGCTTCCAAGGCTCTGGCCAAGGTCAGCCCGACCTATCGCACGCCGGTTGCCGCCATCTGGACCGGATCGATCCTGTCGGTGCTGTTCGTCTGGGGCTCGTCGCTTGTCACAATCGGCGAGACTCCGGTTTACACCATCGTCGTTTCCTGCACGGTCATCTTCCTGTTCTTCTCCTTCGCGATCCCGATCACGCTGGGCCTGTTTGCCTGGGGTACGTCGAAATGGGACAAGATGGGTCCGTGGAACCTCGGCGAAGGCGTCTTCAAGCTGTTTGCCGTGCTGACGATCCTGGCCATGATCCTGATCTTCGTGCTCGGCGTCCAGCCGCCGAACACGCCCGCCCTCTACGTGACCGTCGGCTTCCTGATCCTGACCGGTATCGTCTGGTTCGGCTTTGAACGCCGCCGTTTCAAGGGGCCGCCGATCGGCGACGAAGTTGCGCGCCGCTCCGCTGAAATCGCAGCGGCCGAAAAGGCCGTTGGACAGAAGTGATCCAATAAAGACAAGGCAGAAGCCGCATATGCGGCTTCTGCCAGACGTCCGCAGACGCAGCCGCGCAAGGCAGCGTTACGATCAAGCACGGGATTTTTGCAATGAGCGCGAGCTATTCGTTTGAAGAGTTAAAGAAGGATGTTGCCGAAGGCCGCATCGATACGGTTCTGGCCTGCCAGGTCGATATGCAGGGACGCCTGATGGGCAAGCGCTTTCACGCGCAGTTTTTCGTCGATGGCGCCTGGGAGGAAACCCACAGCTGCAACTACCTCCTGGCCACCGACCTAGAGATGGAAACGGTTAGCGGCTACAAGTCGACGAGCTGGGAATCTGGCTACGGCGATTACACGATGAAGCCCGATCTTTCGACGCTTCGCCGCATTCCATGGCTTGAAGGCACGGCGCTGGTTCTCTGCGACATGCTCGACCATCACACCCACAAGGAAGTGCCGCATTCGCCGCGCGCCATCCTGAAAAAGCAGGTCGCACGCTTGGAGGCCATGGGCCTGAGGGCCTTCATGGCAACAGAGCTTGAATTCTTCCTGTTCGATCAATCCTACGACAGTGCCCGCGAAAGCGGCTATCGCGACCTGAAACTGGTCAGCGGTTATAACGAAGATTACCACATCTTCCAGACGACCAAGGAAGAGGACGTCATGCGGGCGATCCGCAACGGCCTGCAGGGGGCGGGTATCCCTGTCGAGAACACCAAGGGTGAGGCATCCGCCGGTCAGGAAGAAGTCAACGTGCGCTACGCCGATGCGCTTGATATGGCCGACCGGCATGTGATCATCAAGAATGGCTGCAAGGAAATTGCCTGGAGCAAGGGCAAGGCGATCACCTTCCTTGCAAAGTGGAACTACAACGCCGCCGGTTCGTCGTCGCACATTCACCAGTCGCTCTGGAGCGTTGACGGCAAGAGCTCAAAATTCTTCGACAAGGACGCCAAATACGGTATGTCGGAAATGATGCGCCAGTATGTTGCCGGGCTTTTGAACCATGCCGGCGAAATCACCTATTTCCTTGCGCCTTACATCAATTCCTACAAGCGCTTCGTGGCCGGCACCTTCGCGCCGACAAAAGCCGTCTGGAGCAAGGACAACCGTACTGCCGGTTATCGCCTGTGCGGCGAGGGCACCAAGGCTATCCGTATCGAGTGCCGGGTCGGCGGCTCCGATCTCAATCCCTATCTGGCGATGGCTGCGCTGATTGCTGCCGGGATTGCCGGGATCGAGAACAAAATGGAACTGGAACCGCCATTCGTCGGCGACGCCTATGGCGGCAAGAACATCCGCGAGATCCCCCGCACATTGCGCGACGCCACCGAAGTGATGCGCGGCTCCAAGATGCTGATCGATGCCTTTGGTCAAGACGTCATCGAACACTATACACGGGCGGCCGAATGGGAGCAGGAAGAATACGATCGCCGCATCACGGATTGGGAAGTGGCAAGAGGGTTCGAGCGGGCCTAATGTAAACACACATATGATTTACTGTGTTTACATAACTCCATTTTCTTGCGATAGTTGATGGCGTTGATGCGAACAAGGAGTTTCGGCGTGGGTAAATATGAGCCTCTTGGTCAGTTTTTGCTCAAGCAAAATGCTGACTACCTTGCTTTGAGCTTTTCCGAAATCGAACAGCTTCTTGGAAGCAAATTGCCAGCCTCTTCGAGGGAGCATCGTGCATGGTGGAGCAATAATCCCCAAAATAACGTGATGACTCGTGAGTGGTTGAATGCGGGTTACGAAACTGAGTCTGTAGATTTGGGAGCCGAAAAGCTGGTTTTTCGCAAGGTTAAGGCCCGTGTCGCAAGCTCTGAATCAAGTTCAAATCCAAAAGGACGTATGGGTGGAAAGTATCGTCCTTTGGGCGACTATTTGAAGCGTCAGGACAAGGAGCGGATATTGATGACTTTTTCGGAGATCGAGGACGTCATCGGCAGCAATCTGCCGGCCTCTAAAATGTATCCCGCATGGTGGAGTAATAACCCGGGAAACAATACGATGACGCAAGAGTGGCTCAATGCAGGCTATCACACAGTGTCGGTCGATACCGCAGGTGCAAAGCTCATTTTCCAGCGAGTTCGCGGGAGCACCGCGTCTGAATACAAGTCTGAGCAAGAGCTACCAGACCATCCCATTTGGGGCAGCATGGCCGGTACGATAACAGTCATGCCCGGTGTCGATCTCACGGAACCCATGGAATTCGAATGGGGCGGAACGCTCTATAATGAGTAATGGATACCTTTTAGATACATGTGCTGCTATTTGGCTTTCACATCGGCAGGCCGTGTCCGAGGAAACGAGGTTCGCGCTCAAGATTGCTTGGCGTGACCGCGTTCCGGTTCGTGTTTCCGTGATGACAGCATGGGAAATGGCGATGCTTGTCTCCAAGGGTAGAATTTCGGAGACAAAGTCGCCTGAGCGCTGGTACCGCGGTTTTCTAAACGACAGCCAAATTGAAGAGCAGCCAGTAACAGCGGATATTTTGATGGCTTCCTGCTTCCTGCCCACGCCAGTTCACAACGATCCGACGGATCGCATTCTTATCGCGACCGCCCGCGAATATGACCTGACCATTATCACCCGTGACCGCGCGATCCTCGCCTATGGCGCCGCCGGTCACGTCAAGACACTTGCCTGCTAGGCTTTTGGAGTGAACAACGAATGACCATGATCCAATGCATTTCCCCGGTGAACGGGGAGGTTTACGCGGAACGGCCGGCGGTTGATGCCGCCGTCGCCTCGGCTGCCGTTGCGCGTGCGCGTGCTGCGCAGAAAAGCTGGGCCAAGCGGCCGATCGAAGACCGCGTCAAGCTGGTGCTTGCCGGTGTTGCGCGCCTCAACGAGATGGTCGACGAGGTCGTGCCGGAGCTTGCCTGGCAGATGGGCCGGCCGGTGCGTTATGGCGGCGAGTTCCGCGGCTTCAACGAGCGTTCCAACTATGTGGCGACGATTGCCGCCGATGCACTGGCGCCGATCATCGTCGAGGACAGCGCCAGTTTCGAGCGCCGGATCGAGCGCGTCTCCCATGGAGTCGTCTTTGTCATCGCCCCCTGGAACTATCCGTACATGACCGCGATCAATACGGTTGCGCCGGCGCTGATGGCCGGTAACACAGTGATCATCAAACATGCCAGCCAGACGATCCTGGTTGGCGAGCGCATGGTGCGTGCCTTTGTCGAGGCCGGCGTTCCGGAAGATGTGTTCCAGAATATCTTCCTCGATCATGCGACCGCGTCGCAGCTGATTGCGGCCAAGAGCTTTGATTTCGTCAACTTCACCGGTTCGGTCGAAGGCGGCCGGTCGATCGAGCGGGCAGCGGCAGGGACCTTTACCGGTCTTGGCCTCGAACTTGGCGGCAAGGACCCGGGCTACGTCATGGAAGACGCCGATCTGGATGCTGCCGTCGATACGCTGATGGATGGTGCGATGTTTAATTCCGGGCAGTGCTGCTGCGGCATCGAGCGCATCTATGTCAACGAAACCCTCTACGACGGCTTCGTCGAGAAGGCCGTCGCCTTTGCCTCGGCCTACAAGCTCGGCAATCCGCTGGAGCAGGAAACCTCGCTCGGGCCGATGGCGCACAAGCGTTTTGCCGCCGAAGTGCGCGCGCAGACCGCTGAAGCTGTTGCCAAGGGTGCCAAGGCCCTGGTCGATCCAAAACTGTTTCCGCAGGATGATGGCGGCGCCTATCTCGCCCCGCAGGTTCTGGTCGATGTCGATCACTCGATGAAGGTGATGACCGAAGAAAGTTTTGGCCCGGTCGTCGGCATCATGAAGGTGAAGAATGATGCGGAAGCACTCGCGCTGATGAACGATTGCAAATACGGCCTGACCACCTCGCTCTGGACCAAGGACCCGGAACGCGCTGCCCGCATCGGCAACGATCTGGAAACCGGCACCGTGTTCATGAACCGCGCCGATTATCTCGATCCGGCGCTGTGCTGGACCGGCGTCAAGGAAACCGGCCGTGGCGGCTCGCTGTCGGTCATCGGTTTCCAGAACCTGACCCGCCCGAAATCCTACCATCTGAAGAAAGCCTGAACGATGACCATCACTGCCAACTGGAGCTACCCGACATCCATCAAGTTCGGCGCCGGCCGGATCAAGGAACTTGCCGATCATTGCAAGGCGCTCGGCATCAAGAAGCCGCTTCTGGTCACCGACCGTGGCCTGGCGCCGATGCCGATCACCCAGAATGCGCTCGATATCCTTGAGGCTGCCGGTCTTGGCCGCGCGCTGTTTGCCGATGTCGACAGCAATCCGACCGACGTCAATCTCGATGCCGGCGTAAAAGCCTTCAAGGCCGGCGACCATGACGGCGTCATCGCCTTCGGCGGCGGTTCGGGCCTTGATCTCGGCAAGTGCGTCGCCTTCATGGCCGGGCAGAGCCGCCCGGTCTGGGACTTTGAAGATGTCGGTGACTGGTGGACCCGCGCCAGCGTCGAGGGCATCGCGCCGATTATCGCCGTTCCGACAACCGCCGGCACCGGTTCGGAAGTCGGCCGCGCCTCGGTCATCACCAATTCGCAGACCCATACGAAGAAGGTGATCTTTCATCCGAAGTTCCTGCCTGCGGTCACCATCTGCGATCCGGAACTGACGGTCGGCATGCCGAAGATCATCACGGCCGGTACCGGCATGGATGCCTTTGCCCATTGCCTGGAAGCCTATTCGTCGCCGTTCTACCATCCCATGTCGGCCGGTATCGCGCTGGAAGGCCTGCGTCTCGTCAAGGAATACCTGCCGCGCGCCTATAAGGACGGCACGGATATCGAGGCCCGCGCGCATATGATGTCCGCCGCTGCCATGGGCGCTGTCGCCTTCCAGAAGGGGCTCGGCGCCATCCATTCTCTGTCGCATCCGGTCGGCGCCATCTACAACACCCATCACGGCATGACCAATGCCGTCGTCATGCCGCCGGTGCTGCGCTTCAACCGCCCGGCCATTGAGGACAAGATTGGTTTGGCGGCTGCCTATCTCGGTATTTCCGGCGGCTTCGATGGTTTCTACGATTATGTGCTGAAGCTGCGCGAAGAACTCGGCGTGCCGGACAAGCTGTCGGCACTCGGCGTCGGCACCGACCGCATCGACGAAATGGCAGCAATGGCAATCGTTGATCCGACGGCAGGCGGCAATCCGGTCGAGTTGACGCTCGATGCTGCCAGGCAGCTGTTTCGCGACTGCATTTGATCTTCTGTCTCTTCCTTCTCGGAAAGCCCGGAAAACCAAGGTTTTCCGGGCTTTTTTTCATGTCCAGGAAGCGCTGCCGATGCTTGACTGGTTAATTCTCGGGAGGGGTGCATTCAGTCTTTGTTAACCACGATCTGAAAGGTTTGGTTCATCGAAGCGCGATGGGATTTGCGCTCTCCGGGAGCCATGCAGGGGCTCCGACTTTTCAGACAGGAACGGACATGCCAGTCATTACATTCGCAAACACTAAAGGCGGCGCCGGCAAGACGACTGCCGCGCTGATCCTGGCGACCGAACTGGCGCGCACCGGCGCCCGTGTCACCATTCTCGATGCCGACCCGCAGCACTGGATTTCCCATTGGCACGATATTTCGGGGAAGGTTCCGAATATCGAGGTGATCTCCTATGTGACGATGGCGTCGATCCAGACGCATATCAACGACCACCGGGCAAAGACCGACTATTTCATCATCGATCTCGCTGGAGCCCGCAACACGCTGATGGCAACCGCCATTGGGCTGTCGGACCATGTGATGATCCCGATCCAGGGCTGCGCCATGGATGCCAAGGGCGGCGCCCAGGTGCTGGAGCTGCTCGGTTATCTCGAAGAAAAGGCGGGTATCCGCATTAATCATTCCGTCGTTCTGACGCGCGTCAACTCGCTGGTGACGACACGGGCGTTGCAGGTGGTTAAGCAGTTGCTCTCCGAGCGCTCTGTGCCGGTACTTGATACCCCGATCATCGAGCGCGCGGCCTTCCGCGATATTTTCGATTGCGGCGGTACGCTTCAGACGATGGACCCGGCCCGGGTCAGCAATCTCGACAAGGCCTGTCATAACGCCCGCGCCTTCGGCGACGAAGTGCGCAGACTTGTTCCGCTCTGGTTGACCCGCAGCATGCGCCACGCCGCCTGAAGAGTTTTGGCCGGAAAATTCAACGCCGCGTGTTTTCACGCGGCGTATTGCGTTTGACGAAGTCTAAAATCGGCGGTCGATGAAATGCTTGGCTTGTGCGCCGGCATGATAGAAGGCCGATTTGACGCTGCGCAAAGGATCAGGTGTGATCGGCGTTTCGGCTAGCGGCAGCGCGTTCGGCTCACCCATGACGTGATTGGCCAGCGCACGGCCAAAGACCGTGCCCGGTGCGATGCCGCGCCCATTGTAACCGCTGACGGAAAAGACGTTCGGGGCCATCACGTGCATCTGCGGCAGGTTGTTGGTGGTCATGCCGATGCGGCCATCCCACCAGTATTCGAAGCGGAAATCGCCGAGCGCCGGAAACAGCTTGCCCAGCGAACGCTCGGCAAAGGCACGGTGGGTGCCTTCGGCCAGCGCATCGAGACGGCCGACGCTGCCGAAGATCAGGCGGTTCTGCTGGTCCATCCGGAACGAGGTCATCACCAGCCCGGTGTCCCAGCAGCCCTGGCGTTCCGGCAGGATGGTGCGGGCGATGTTGTCGGAGAGCGGATTGGTGGCGAACTGGAAGTAGGGCAGGATCGTCAGTTCCTGGGTATAGGATGTCCACGGCGTCTGGGCGAACATGTCGCCATAGGCGTTGGTCGCGACGATGACGGATTTGGCGGTGATCGTGCCGCCTCCGGCGGTCAGGCTCCAGAGGTCGCCCTTGCGTTGGGCGGAGCGCAGCGGCGTTTCGGTATAGATCTGCGCCCCGGCGGCAAGGGCCGCGCGGGCAAGGCCCCGGGCATAGGCCAAGGGCTGGATCGTTCCGGCCCGCCGGTCGAGCAGCGCGCCGGAAAAACCGGGCGCGCCGGTCAGTGTTTGGGCGCGGTCCGCATCGACTACCTCCACTGGTGCGCCAAAGGTCTTCCACTGGCGTTCACGGTCGCGGATGTCCTTCAGGCCCTCGGTGCCGACGGCCAGATGCAGCGTGCCTTTGCGCACGGCTTCGCAGGCGATGTTATGTTTTTCGACGAGTTGATAGACCAGCGACGGGCCGTCGCCGAGTTCGGTCAGAAGCCGCGTCCCCACCTGCGTTCCGAGCGTTGCAATCAGGTCCTCGGGCTTGGTCCACATGCCGGCATTGACGAGACCGACATTGCGGCCGGAGCCGCCAAAGCCGATCATTTTCGCTTCGGCGATCGCGACGTTGACGCCTTTTTCGGCAAGATGCAGGGCTGCAGATAATCCGGTAAAGCCGCCGCCGATCACCGCGACATCGACCGTGATATCGGTTGCAAGCGGCCCTGTCTGCGGGGCTGCAGGTGCCGTGGCATGCCAGAGGTTGGGAAGAGTACGTTCGGCGGCCATTACGGCATTCCTCGTCTATCGGAATTGGTGTTTCAGTTCTCCGACAGATAAAGCATCGCGGCAATGTCTTTTAATGACAATATCTGATGAGGTCATGAGGCCGGAATATCGGCCTTAGCCATCAATAGGGCATCAGGTGGGTGAGGTCGCGGCGTTACCAAGCTCAACGCCACGACCCCCGATCTCCGCCTCCGCGAAACTGTGCCCAATCATATCGCGTTCCGTACCGGCAAGCCGGTGCGGCGACGGGGTATGCGCGTCAAGGATGCAGTTGATCGTAACCTTGACGCAACCATCTTGACCCATGCAAGCGGCCCGTCACCCCCCAAATAGGGGAGGTTTTGGCAAATACACGTCTTTAGTCGAGGAATTCCACAGTCGTGCCGACACTGACCATCTTGGCGAGCTCCGTCGCGTCCCAGTTGGTCAGGCGAACGCAGCCATGGCTCTGGGTCTTGCCGATCTTGGACGGTTCCGGGGTGCCGTGGATGCCGTAGGTCGGCTTCGACAGCGCGATCCAGACCGTACCGACCGGACCGTTCGGACCAGGCTGCAAGGTCAGGACCTTGTCGTTTTCACCCTGCTTGAAATTGATCTTCGGGTTGTAGGTGTAGCCGGGGTTCAGGGCGATGCGATCGACCTGCACGGTTCCTGACGGCGATGGGGTGTCGGACGATCCGATGGTTGCCGGGTAGGCCGCAATCAGCGTGCCTGCCTCGTCATAGGCAAACACCTGCTTGCGATACTTGTCGGCGACGATGCGGGTAACCTTGCCCGACTTTGCCTCACCCGGATTGATGACCTTGATGATGGTGCCCGGGATGGTGAAATCGATGCCCGGGTTCAGTTCGCGCAGATAGGCTTCGTCCATGTGGAATTTTTCGCCCAGCATTTCCGTCGTCGATGTGAAGGAGAGGTGAGGCAACACGGCCTTATGGGCGTAATCCTCCGGAATGGAGGCAACGTAGGGGCCGGCCGCGTCGGCAGCGGTGATGGTATAGGTGGTGATCGGCAGGCCGCCGGTGAAGCGCAGACGCTCGAGAATATCGTCGGTATTGTTCGGATCCAGCGTTTCGCCGGTGGCCTGTTGCCAGGCTTCGATCGCCTTGGTCACATTGGAACCGGTCTTGCCGTCGATGACGCCCGGAGAAAAGCCTTCCCGATCAAGAAAAACCTGCAGTGCGGTGATTTCGGCGCTGGATTTCTTGGTGATCTGGGCGACGGATGGCAGCGTCTGGCGTGCGGGCGCGTTGTCCTCGGGCGGCAGGGCGGCCATGTCGTTCTCGTCCTGCATCGGCAGGCTTGCCGGCAATTCTTCACGCTCGACATTGCGCGGCGCCGAATCACGATAATCCGGGATCGACCCTGTGACGTCGCCCGGGCGCGAATAGCCCTGGTCGGTGAAGGCCGGATCGGAATAGCCATAGTCGGGATTAGTATAGACGTCGCGGTTGCGCTCACGGCGGCGCACGTCATTGCCTTGACGGCCCGATCCCATCACGGTCGCAACGACATTGCCCCAGCTATCGACCAGAACGGTTCGGCCTCGGCCATCGCGCATCATCCGCACGTCGCCGGATTCGGGCATGTAATCGAGAATCTCACCCTGCGGCGTCACCAGCACCGAATTAGGCGGCAGGCGTCCAAAGCTGTCCTGCGCCTCGGCTGCTGTGGCAAGAGCAAGCACGCTGACGGCGGAAAAAACGGCAAGGCGGGTTCTGGAAACGAACGTCACGGTGAAACCTGTTATCTGGCAGTTGAACTCGGGGCGTACAAATCAAATGGGACGTTAATATGAATAAACTGAATTCATTATGAACAGTTCCCTAAAATCCTTCGAAATCGGTGGGTTGCACGTTTTCGACAGGTGATGAACGCCTTTCGTTGCGCTAGTTTTGGCGTGTTACCGGTCCATCCGGCTGAGACGCACGGGAGAACATGCAATGTCGATCCAGATTTCTGGCGGTTCCAAGGAAGAAAGCTTCCAGATTCTTCTCGACCGGCAGTCTGCACTGGATATCGGTGCTTTCGTGGTTGATGGCGTCGATCTGTCGCCGGGGATCGCAATTCCGTCGGATGGCGACCGGCGTATCGATAATGCCCTGCAGGGTTTTTTCTTCACCTGCGGTCCGGATCACATACGGCATCCTGAGCCCATCGAAGGACTCGATGACGGGCAAACGTTCCCGTTGCACGGCTCACTCTGCGGCACGCCGGTCGGCCAAACCCAGATGCCGGCGCCGGGTGAACCGCCGGGCTGCACCGCGCAAACCGACGTGGTGCTCGCGAATGGTGGAACGGCAAGGTTCTCCCGGCAATGGTCTGTCAATGCCGATACGGCGGAGGTGACGCTGCTCGACCGTGTCACCAACACTGGAGACAGGGCGTTTGCGCCGATGCTGATGTATCACATGAATATCGGCGGCTGGCTTGCAGGTAACGAAACACAAATCGGCGGAACGATGTTCGGGGATGAAACGCGGCCCTGGCGGTTCGGCGAGGGCGACCGCGGGCTTTTCTGTCTACCGGCGGCACCCGGTGCCGAAGACGGCTGGGCGCAGGTGACACTCGGGCCTTTCGACGCACTGGCCGGCCGCTCCCTGGTCGTCCGGTTTTCCACGGACACATTGCCGTTCCTGCAGGTCTGGCGCTGCCAGATCGGCGCGGCCAATGTCATCGGCATCGAGCCTGTGTCCCACCGGCTTGCAAAGCGGACCGAGCTGGCTGCCGCCGGCGAAATGCCGATGCTCGAGCCGGGCGGGACGATCGAATACGCACTGGCGTTCCAGATCCGCTGATCCGCCTTTCCAATTGACGCGCTACGCGGCCGGTCTTACATCAGTCCGGGCATTATTTTGAGGAAGGCACAGCCATGGACATTCGCCAGATCAACGATGAATATTCGGTCACCGGACAGATTTCCGTCGAGGACCTCGATGCGATCAAGGCGCTGGGTTTCAAGTCCATCGTCTGCCATCGCCCGGATTTCGAACAGCCCGACCAGCCGCAGTTCGAAACGATCGCCGCCCGTGCCAAGGAACTCGGTCTTGACATCACCCATATCCCGGTCGGCCCAATGGGCGTGACCGCCGATGCCGTGCGCGAAATGGTCGATGCGCTGGATACGTTCGAGCGGCCGATGCTCGGCTATTGCCGCTCCGGAGCCCGATCGACCAATGTCTATCAGCAGACCCAGCACATTCGCGGCTGATATTTTGGACGGCGCGCATTCTTGCGATCGCGCGCCGGTCGTCCTTGGATGAAGCCTAGCCGTTCCGGATCTGGCTCAGCGTCCGCGTCGGCGTGATCGCTTCCGAATCGAGCCTGATCTCGATGATCGACGGCTTGCCGCTTTGGCGGGCGCGCTCGAAGGCACCGGCAAAATCCGCCGTCTTTTCGACGAGTTCGCCATGGCCGCCATAGGCGCGGGCAAAGGCTGCGAAATCCGGATTGGTCAGGTCGGTACCGCTGACCCGGCCCGGATATTCCCGCTCTTGATGCATGCGGATCGTGCCGTAGATGCCGTTGTTGATCACCAGAGTTATGATCGGCAGATTGTAGCGCACGGCGGTAGCAAATTCCTGCCCGTGCATCATGAAGCAGCCGTCACCGGCAAAGCAGATCACTTCGCGCTGCGGAAACAGCTGTTTGGCGGCAACGGCTGCCGGCAGGCCATAGCCCATCGAGCCGGATGTCGGGGCCGCCTGCGTGTTGAATTGCTGGAACCGGTGGAAGCGGTGCAGCCAGGTGGCGTAATTGCCGGCGCCATTGGCAAAGATCGTATCTTTTGCCGTGTTCGCTTCGATGTAGCGCATGATCGGCCCCATCTGCACGTCGCCGGGACCGGTTTCCGGCGGAGTGGACCAAGTGAGATAGGACTGGTGCATCCGTGCCGTCCGTTCGGACTGAGAACGTGGTTGCGCCCGGGTCAGGATCTCAAGGGCGGCGGCGAAATCGGCGGGGGAAGCAGCAATTGCCAGATCGGGACGGTAGACCCGGCCGAGTTCGCCGGGATCGGGATAGACATGGACCAGCGTCTGCCGCGGGTAGGGCACCTCCAAAAGGGTATAACCGGAGGATGGCATCTCGGAGAAGCGGCCGCCGACCAACAGCACGAGGTCTGCCTCGCGGATGTCCTTGGACAGCGCCGGGTTGATACCGATGCCGACATCTCCGGCGTAATTTGGATGCAGATGATCAAACAGCATCTGACGGCGGAATGAACAGCCGACCGGAAGGTCGAAGCGTTCGGCGAAAGACTGGAACTGCCGGACCGCCTGTTCGCTCCAGCGCGTGCCGCCGAGAATGGCGATCGGCCGTTCGGCCTTGGCGATGAGCTGCTCCAGCGCCTGCATCTGGCCGGGGCCGGGATGGCTTTCCACCGGTTGATAGGGCTTTGCCAGGACCGCTTCCGTCTTCTGCGTCAGCATGTCCTCCGGCAGGGTCAGAACCACCGGGCCGGGGCGGCCGGATGTGGCGACCGCAAAGGCACGGGTGACGAGCTCCGGGATGCGGGCGGGATCATCGATTTCGCCGACCCATTTGGCGATTTCGGTGAAGGCGCGGCGATATTCGATTTCCTGGAAGGCTTCGCGCTCGCGGGCATCGCGCTGGACCTGGCCGATGAACAGGATCATCGGGATCGAATCCTGGCGGGCAATATGCAGGCCGGCCGACGCGTTCATGGCGCCCGGACCGCGTGTCACCATGCAGATGCCGGGTTCGCCGGTCAGACGGCCCCAGGCGTCCGCCATCATCGCAGCGCCCCCCTCCTGGCGGCAGACCAGGACCTCGATATCGGTATCGTAGAGCGCGTCGAGCACGGCGAGATAGCTTTCGCCCGGTACGCAGGACACCCGCCTGACGCCGTTTGCCTTCAGCGCCTCAACGATCAATTCTCCGCCTGTCTTCATGTCTGCTCCTCCCAAAGCACGTCACTCACGTTTGTCAGATGGCCGGCGATACCGGCGCGATACCTGCTGTTTTGTTGACCCGGCGCTCGCGCCAGATGATGTAGAGGCCGGAACTGATGATGATGGCGATGCCCAGCCATTTCAGTGCGTCCGGCAGATGGCCGAACACCAGCCATCCGAAAATCGTCGCCGAGACGATTTCCAGATATTGCAGGGGCGCCAGCACCGAGGCGGGCGCGGCGCGATAGGCATAGACGCCAAGCACCCCGGAGATTGTCGCGGTGACGCCGACACCGAGCAGGTAAAGACCGGCAGTCGTATCCGGCACGACCGGATCGAAAATTTCCGACCCACTTCCGTCGCCGATGTAAAGCAGGATGCCGCAGAACACCGCACCCCAGACGCCGGCGTGAAACTGCATCGACCATGGGTCCTCGTTCTGCGCCACCAGACGGGTGACCAACAGGAAGATCGCCAGCCCGAAGGCCGAGACAATTGGCAAAAGTGCGATCCAGCCGACTTCCTGCATGCTTGGCTGGATGACCAGCAGAGCGCCGAAAAAGCCGACGCCGCAGGCGGTATACCGCCGCCAGCCGATGGTTTCCTTGAGGAAAATGCTGCCGAGGATGGTCAGGATGATCGGCTCGACGAAGAAGATGGCGATGGCATCGGCGACTTCCATCGCCTTCAGCGTGGTGATGAACGACAGCATGGTGACGACCAGCAGGCCGCCGCGCAGCATATGCAAGCCTGTCTTCTTCCAGGTGAGATCGAACAGCGTGCCGCGGAAGATGACAACAGGCAGGATGAAGATCATCTGCAGCACGAAGCGCACGGCGGTGATTTCAGCCGATGGAATTGTGGTGATGGCAAGTTTTGCAAAGATATCGATCAGTGGCGAGATCAGCACCGCGATGACCATCAGGGTGAGACCGAAGGAAACATCGTTGCTGCGTGTCGCCGGTTTTGCGGAAATGCCGGTCATGCCAGGTCTTTGCTCATTTCCGCTGCTCCACGACGCAGAGGCACCATGCGGCGAAATCCTGCATGGCGCCGTCGCGCTCAAGTTCGTTCAGGGTTTCGTGGCGCATTGACGGGTAGATGGTCGTCGTTACCTTTTCCAAGCCGGCTGCTCGCATACGCCCCGCCAGCCATGAGATTTCCCGGCCGCCATTGGTGGCTGGATCCTGGCCGCCGCCAACCAAGTGGACCGGCAAGTTTTTCGGCAGCCGGCTCAGCCGTTCCGGCTTTGCGCCGTCGAAGGTCAGAGTGAACAGGTCGATCCACATCGAAACGCTGGCATCGAAACCGCAGAGCGGGTCGTCGATGTATTTTCCCACTTCCACCGGATCGTGCGACAGCCAGTCATAGTCGGTCCTGCGGTCGGGGATTGTTTTGGCCCAGGCGGCGAATGTCAGTTTCGACAGCAGTCCGCTTGGCACATCGGAGCCTTTCAGCATTTTCTCGATGGCAAGCAGGGCTTGGGCTGCGCGTCCGGCCAGCCCCGGATTGAAATTCGAATTCCAGACAGCCAGTCCATCGTAAAGGCCCGGATCTTCTTCCGCGGCGTTCAGGGCGATCAGGCCGCCCATGGAATGGCCGAACAGGATGACGGGAAGGCCGGGATGACGGCTGGTGGTCATCATGCGCATTGCCCTGACGTCGTCGACGACCTTGGCTGCCCCTTGCGATTGCGCATAACGGCCGAGCGGTGCATCGGCGGCTTTTGTTGCGCCGTGGCCGCGATGATCATGCGCATAGACGTTGAAGCCGTGGGTGCCCATGACTTCAGCGAAGCGGGCATAACGGGCCGAATGTTCGGCCAAACCGTGGCTGACGAGCAGCACGGCCTTTTCCGGTGTGGCAGCGCGCCAGTGACGCCAGGCAATCGCGGCTCCGCTCGGGCTTTGCAACGTTTCGACCGTGGTGAACACCCCTTAGATCCTCCCAGTCGAAGTTCGTGCGCTGAACCGCTATCAAATTGATTTACCAGCCAAAGGCAACAAGCGCTTGGTGCTTGTTTGGTATCAGGTCAGAAAAAATCGATCGTGCATGGATTTCAGGTTGCAATTTTCCCGTTTTAATCGCAAGATGATCTTGTTTTGTTCTGTTTTGGGGGAGGCCGGCATGCAAAGGACTGTGAGGACTATCGTCGTGTCGTTTCTGCATCGTCTGGGGCTGATCATGATTGCCGCGATGTTTGTTTCACCGGTCTTTGCGGAGGAAAAAGCCACAGCCGCCAAGGGCAAGACCGAATACATTCTCGCTGTCAGCTGGCAGCCGGGCTTTTGCGAGATCCGCCCGACCCGCAAGGAATGCGCCGGGCAGACCGCAGAGCGCCATGACGCGACGCATTTTTCGCTGCATGGCCTCTGGCCAGTCAAAAAGAGCTATTGCGGCGTCTCTGCGGATATCAAGGCCCGTGATCAGAAAGGCGACTGGCTGGACTTGCCGCAATTGGCCATGGCTGAGGAAACTGCGGCCAAGCTGAAGGTGGCGATGCCCGGAACCCAATCCGGGCTCGACCGGCATCAATGGCTGCGCAGCGGCACATGCCATGGCGGTACCGCACAGGACTATTTTTCCGTGCAGCTTCGCCTTGTCGAGGACATCAATGGCTCGGCCGTTCGCACCCTGTTTGCCGGCCGGATCGGGCAGGATGTGACGGAGGGCGAGGTCAAGCAGGCGTTTGACGACAGTTTCGGCAAGGGGGCGGGCGACCGCGTCAGGATGCGCTGCCAGAAAGCCGGAGGCCGCAGCGTCGTCACCGGGCTGACGATCGGCCTGTCGGGCGATCTTTCGGCCAGTGCCGGCCTCTCAAGTCTGATCCTTGCCGCCGGTGATACCGATTTCAAATGCGCAAAAGGCACCGTCGATGCAGCCGGCATTCAGTGAATGGCGTTGCGAAAACCGGTTTCTTCATTGCTCCGCCGGGATAATTCGCCTACATAGCGGGCAAAATCCCATTCCGTCGGAGCAGTTTTCTCTATGGCACGTCAATTCATTTATCATATGTCCGGGCTGAACAAGTCCTACGGCACCAAGAAGGTGCTGGAGAATGTCAATCTGTCGTTCTATCCGGACGCCAAGATCGGTATCCTCGGCCCGAACGGCGCCGGTAAATCGACCGTGCTGCGCATCATGGCCGGGCTCGACACGGAATATACCGGCGAAGCCTGGGTCGCTCAGGGCGCGACCGTCGGCTACCTGGCGCAGGAGCCGCAGCTCGATCCCACCAAGACGGCGATGGAAAACGTCATGGAGGGCGTGGCCGACAAGACCGCCATCCTCGAGCGCTACAATGAACTGATGATGAACTATTCCGACGAAACGGCGGAAGAGGGTTCGAAGCTTCAGGACATTATCGACGGCCAGAACCTGTGGGATCTCGAAAGCCAGGTCGAAATGGCGATGGAAGCGCTGCGCTGCCCGCCCGGCGATGCGGATGTGACCAGCCTTTCGGGTGGTGAGCGCCGCCGTCTGGCATTGTGCAAGCTGCTGCTCTCCAAGCCGGACCTTTTGCTGCTCGACGAACCGACCAACCATCTCGACGCCGAAACCATCGGCTGGCTGGAAAATCATCTGCGCATGTATGCCGGCGCCGTGATGATGATCACCCACGATCGCTACTTCCTCGACAATGTCACGGGCTGGATCCTCGAGCTCGACCGTGGCCGCAGCATTCCCTACGAAGGCAACTACTCGGCATACCTGCTGGCCAAGGCCAAGCGCATGCAGCAGGAAAACCGTGAAGACGCGTCCCGCCAGAAGGCGATCAGCCGTGAACAGGAATGGATCGCGTCCAGCCCGAAAGCCCGTCAGTCGAAGTCGAAGGCCCGTATCAAGGCCTATGACGAACTGGTCGATGCGGCCGACAAGATGCGTCTTGGCGATGCGCAGATCATCATTCCGATCGGTGAGCGTCTCGGTCAGGTGGTTATCGAAGCCGAAAACATCACCAAGGGTTACGGCGACCGCGTGCTGATCGACGACCTGTCGATCAAGCTGCCGCCAGGCGGCATCGTCGGTGTGATCGGCCCGAACGGCGCCGGCAAGACGACGCTGTTCCGGATGATCACCGGCCAGGAAAAGCCGGATAGCGGCACATTCCGCGTCGGCGATTCCGTTAAGCTTGGTTATGTCGACCAGAGCCGCGATGCCCTTGATGGCGCTAAGACCGTCTGGGAGGAAATTTCCGGTGGTGCCGAAGTCATCAAGCTCGGCAAGCTGGAAATGAATTCGCGGGCCTATTGCGGCGCGTTCAACTTCAAGGGCACCGACCAGCAGCAGAAGGTCGGCAATCTCTCCGGTGGTCAGCGCAACCGCGTTCACCTTGCCAAGATGCTGAAGGCCGGTGGCAACGTGCTGCTGCTCGACGAACCGACAAACGACCTGGATACGGAAACACTGGCCGCGCTTGAAATCGCGCTGGAAAACTTCGCCGGCTGCGCCGTAATCATCAGCCACGATCGCATGTTCCTCGACCGGCTGGCCACGCATATCCTCGCCTTCGAAGGCGACAGCCATGTGGAGTGGTTCGAAGGCAACTTCGAAGACTACGAGAAGGACAAGATCCGCCGCCTCGGTCCGGAATCGGTCAACCCGAGCCGCGTCAGCTACAAGCGCCTGACGCGATAGACGGGACGGCTTCATTGGCTGCGCTGTCATTGCGAGCAGTCAATTGTTTCTCCTGCTAAAAATAAATCAAGGCGGTCCGCGCGGGCCGCCTTTTTCATGTCCCGATGCTCGGGGGCCATGCGACATTTCACCTTGCGGAAAATCCGGAAATCACATAAACATATCTTTATGTGTTGATGGGGTGAATAATGGCGCGAGAACACGGGCTGGGACTGGACGAGTTGGTCGACGTGCTGAAGGCAGCGGGCGAGCCGACGCGCATGCGTCTTCTGGCGCTTCTGGCTGCCGGCGACCTGACCGTGACTGATCTTACCGAAATTCTCGGTCAATCGCAGCCCCGAATTTCACGGCATCTGAAGCTGCTTGCGGAAGTTGCCCTGATCGATCGCTATCAGGAGGGCGCCTGGGCCTATTTTCGCCTGAGGGGCGAGGGCGCGGGTGTTGCGCTGGTGCGCGACCTTCTCTCGGCTTCCGATATAACCGACGCGGTGCTGACGCGCGACGGCGAGCGGTTGGCGGCGCTGAAACAGGCGCGCTCCGAAAAGGCACAGGACTATTTCAGCCGCAATGCCTCCGAGTGGGACGAGTTGCGCCGTCTGCATGTCAGCGAAGCGGATGTCGAGGCGGCCTTGAAAAAGGTTATCGGCACCGAGCCGGTCGATGGCCTGCTCGATCTCGGAACAGGCACCGGCCGCATCCTCCAGCTTCTGGAAGGACTGTATCGCCGTGGCGTCGGCGTCGATGCCAGCCGTGACATGCTGGCCGTGGCCCGCGCCAATCTCGATCGCGCCGGCATCACCAAAGCTTCGATCCGGCATGGCGATATCTTCAACCTGCCGCTCGACGGCCGTCAGTTCGATCTCGTCACCATCCACCAGGTCCTGCACTTCCTGCCGCAGCCGCAAGCGGCGATTGCCGAAGCTGCCCGCATGCTTGTGCCCGGCGGCCGGCTGGCGATCATCGATCTTGCTCCGCATACGTTGGAATATCTGCGGGACGATCATGCGCACATGCGGCTCGGCTTTTCGCGCCAGACGATGGCCGACTGGCTGGAAAAGGCCGGGCTTTGCGTCGAAGAGACGGTGGACCTGACGCCGGAGACGGATCGGGACCGGCAACTGACAGTGACCATCTGGCTTGCCCGCGATCAGCGGCAGGCTGCGACAATCGATACACCCGAGGGCAAGCGCGCTCTCGCCCATGCCGGGAGGACATGACATGCCGATACACACCCTTTACCCGGCCGAACGTGGCAACCTGCGTCTGTCCTTCGAGTATTTCCCGCCGAAGAATGACGACATGGAAATCCAGCTTTTCCAGACTGTTTCCGCACTCTCCGCCTTCGATCCCGCTTTCGTGACGATGACCTATGGCGCCGGCGGTTCCACCAAGGCGCGTTCGCTGACGGCGGTACGGCGGATGATCCACGACGAGGGGATTGCCAGCACCGCTGCGCACCTGACATGCGTGGGGGCGACCAGAGCGGAGATCGATCTGGTTGTGGAGGAGTTCATCGACAATGGCGTTCGCCATTTCGTAGCGCTGCGCGGTGACCCGCAGGGCGGTATCGGGGTGCGCTACGAGCCGTTTCCGGATGGCTATGAAAACGCCGCCGCACTTGTGGCGGCAATCCGGGCCAGGGGGGATTTCGAGATCTCGGTGTCCGCCTATCCGGAAAAGCATCCGGAAAGCCCGGATGTCGATGCCGATATCGACATGCTGAAGCGCAAGGTCGACAATGGCGCGACGCGGGCGCTCACCCAGTTCTTTTTTGATAACAATGATTTCGAGCGTTATCTTGAACGCGTTCGGCGAGCGGGCATTACTATTCCCGTCGTCCCGGGCATCATGCCGATCAACAATCTTGCGGGGATCACCAAGTTTTCCGGGCTCTGTGGTGCAAAGGTGCCCGAGGCTATCGTCACCCGGCTGGTTCATCTTGATGAAAGTCCGGAAGAACGCTTCAAGGAGGCCACTCATATCGCCGCCGAGCAGATCGTCGATCTGGCGCGCCGTGGCCTTCGCGATTTCCATCTCTATACGATGAACCGTGCGCCGCTGGTGGCAGCCGTGTGCGATCTGGTTGGCTTCGAGCGGGTGGCGCCGGCTGCGGTTCAATCCCGTTCGGCGGGTGCCGCTGCCTGAAAAGAGCGAGCGAGGCACTGCTGCAGACAGAAAGAAGCCCTTGGAACCGGATGGTTTCAAGGGCTTTTGTCTTTGGCAGCTTCAGCTTTGCGGTCCTCTTGGAGCGCCTGCCTTGCTGGATCTTGCTGCAATGGATTGCGGTTTTAAAGCCCTTCCGTATCGACTGGACTATTTCCTGATGCTTTCAGATAAAAAGCATGGTTGCAACGAATACGAACGCTGCACTTATCATGAGGACATTCAACGAATGTGTGATTCCCATAACCGGCCCTCCTTGCGTTGACATCCGAAAGATAGGGGGAAAATGTCACGCGTGAAAGGAAAAGTTATGCTGCGCTGCGGCAACTGGAGTGCTAAAAAGGCTTATTCACAGGGTTAAGCTATTGATCTGAAGAGACTTTAGCCCTTGCCACATTTTTTTCACAATGTCTTAACTTTGGTTAATGTAACGCACTGAAATGCGCGGTGAGTGACCGATGGGACACAGCGTGGCCACGAACCAAGCAGCTTGTCGATTCCATGTCTCAGGATCAGGTGCGGCGGTAAGGTAGAAGGCGGCCATCCAGCACCACCAGTCCGGCGGCGATCAGCAGCATGCCGGCAATGTCGGTCTTTTCCAGCGTTTCCCCGAGGAACAGGACGCCGAGAAAAATTGCACTTGGTGGTACCAAAAGGGTAACCAGCGACGTATTGGTGGCGCCGGCCCGGCTCATGATGCGGAAGAACAGGATATAGCCGTAAGCAGTAGAGAGTAGCGCCAAGGCCAGGATCGCCAGCACCGAGGTCATCGGCGGAAAGGCCAGTTGCCACGGCTGATCGACGATCAGGGAGAGCGGCAGCATGATCAGCGTCGATGCGGTGAGTTGTCCGGCCGCAGTGACGGGTGCTGCCAGTCCCCGGAAGCGCTTGCCGTAGGTGGCTGCAAAACCATAGCTGATCGCGGCCGCCACCGGAAAGAGCAGGGCCCAGAGCGGAATGCTGCCGCCAGCCTGCGTCAGGCCGGGCAGGGCGCTCGGTCCGATCAGCACCGCTGTGCCGGCAAGGCCGAGCAGGCAGCCAGCGATCTTTGCAAGGCTGAGCTTCTCGTCCTGCGTCAGCGCATTGGCAATCAGCACCGTCCAGACCGGCGTGGTGGCGTTGAGGATGGCCGCCAGACCGGCGCCGATCTGCGTCTGGCCGAGAAAGATGAACGTGTGCGGAATGGCATTGTTGATCAGGCCAAGCATCAGGAATTGCGGCCAGCGAGCCTTCAGTTCGCGATAGATGTCATAACGGCCGAAGATGTAGATATGCAGCGCCAATGCGGCCAGCGCCACGCGCAACAGCACGAGCGTAAACGCCGGCACATGCTGGATGGCGATACGCGCGAAGAAGAATGAGCCGCCCCAGATCAGGCCGAGCAGAGCCAAGAGGCCCCAGGTGGCAAGCGTCATGCGGTTCTGCAGACCGTCCATTTTCGCGTGCATGTGACTTGACCTTCCCCTGCCTCATTCGGAACATAACGACGGTTAAGGGGTAAGGTGGGATTTATCCACCCGATTCTTGAACAGCGCCACAGATGAAGGATGAACTGCTGGAGCCTTTGACGACACAATCCATTGCGGCCACTGCGCATGACGGCCAGGGGCTGATCTCTATCGCGATCGTGGTGGCGGTCGCTGCCATTCTGGGGCTGGGATTCCTGCGCCTCCGCCAGCCGCCGCTGGTCGGGTTCATCCTGGCGGGCGTCGCCTTGGGGCCGACGGGGTTCGGCTTCATCTCCAACAATGCCAATGTCACGCTGCTTGCCGAAATGGGCGTCGTCGTGCTGCTGTTCTTCATCGGTATGGAACTGTCGATCAAGGCCTTTGTGCTCAGCCTGCGCCAGGCTTTGAGCGTGGCAGGCGGGCAGGTGATCGCGGCCATCGCTGCGGCGGGTCTGATCGCGCTGATCACCGGCGCCACCATGGCCGAGGGGCTGATCCTCGGCTTTGTCATTGCGATGTCCTCCACCGTCGTTGCCATGAAGATGCTCGAGGACATGGGCGAGTTGCGCAGCGAGACCGGGCGGATCGCCGTCGGCGTGCTGATCGCGCAGGATATCGCCGTTGTCCCGATGCTGATTCTGGTCTCAAGCCTTGGCGGCGAGGAGCTGCATGTCGGCATCATCGCGATCAAGATGGTCATCGCCATCGGCATTCTCGCGGCCTTGCTCTGGTGGTTCGGCCGCCACGGCAAGTTGAAGGTTCCCTATAGCGAGGCTGTTGAGGACAAGGTCGAGATCCTGGCGCTGGGCGCGCTTGCCGTCTGCTTCGGCGCTGCCGCGATTTCCGGCCTTGCCGGCATGTCGCCGGCCTATGGCGCATTTCTGTCCGGCATCGTCATCGGCAATTCGACGCTGCGCAGCCGGGTGATCCCGGTGATCGAGCCGATCCAGAGCGTGCTTTTGGTGGTCTTTTTCCTGTCGATCGGCCTTTTGATCGACCTGACCTTCATAGGCGAGAATTTCTGGTCGGTGCTGAGCGCCGCGCTGATCGTCATTGCGGCCAAGACCGTGCTAAACATTTTCCTGCTGCGCAAGACCGGCTCATCGCCGCAGATTGCGTTGGTCGCCGGCCTGTCGATGGCGCAGATCGGTGAGTTTTCCTTCGTGCTTGCCGCAGCGGGCCTTGGCGCGGGCGTGCTGCAGTTCGACACTTACAAGGTTGCGATCGCCGTGACGGCGGTGTCGCTGCTGGTGTCGCCGCTCTGGGTCAGCATGATGCATCGCCTGGAGAATATTGCTTCCGAACAGCTGCTGACCTATCGCAAGGCCTTTGCCGTTGCCTATGCACGCGAACTGAACGAAGTGTTGAAACAGGGTGCGGCGCTTGCCGGCGCCCGCTGGTCCTTGAAGCTGCGCTACCGTGCATTTCGTCTTGCCCGCCACCATCGGCGGCGGGCGCGATCCGAAAGCAGGCGCAACAGGGACCTTACAAAGCGCTGAGAACCGCCTGGGTTGCCCAGCCGTCAGCCGGGATGCCAAGACGGAGCTGTTCCTTCTGAAGGGCAGCGCGAGTGCCGGAGCCGAGGATGCCATCGACCTTGCCGACATCATGGCCGAGAGCTTGCAGTTTCGTCTGCAGCGCCTTCATGCCTTCGTCATTCAATCCCGGTTCCGGAGTATGGTTGTCATAGGCCGGAGCACCAGCAAGCCGGGTGGCGAAATAGGCAGCCGACGTCGTGTAGATGAACGACTGGTTCCATTCGAGATAGACGTTGAAGTTCGGGTAGGTGAGGAAAGCGACGCCGTGGCGGCCCTGAGGGATGACCAGTGACGAGGCCAGCTGCGGGAAGGCCGTATTGCCGTCGCGCGGCTTGACTCCGAGCTTGAACCAGTCACCGGCGGTCATGCCCGTCTGCAGGCCGGTCTTTTCCCAGGGCAAGTTTTCCGGCAGGTTGACTTCCTGAATCCAGGGCTGGCCGGCGGTGAAGCCGAGGCTCTTGATGAATTTTGCCGCTGTCAGGATGGCATCCGGCGAACTCTGCTTGAGGTTCACATGACCGTCGCCATCGCCGTCCATGCCCTGCGCAATGATGTCTTCCGGGAGCATCTGCACCTGGCCGATTTCGCCGGCCCAGGCGCCGGTCGTGGTTTCCGGATCGAGGTCACCGTGCTGGACCATCTCGATGGCCGAGATCAGCTGCGGACGGAACATTTCCGGGCGGCGGCAGTCATGCGCCAGCGTCACCAGTGCGTTAAGGGTATTGAAATCGCCCTGAACTGCGCCGAAATCGGTTTCCATCGCCCAGAAGGCGGTGATCACCGGCGCCGGGACACCGAATTCCGTTTCAGCCCGTTCGAAGACTGCGGCATATTCCTTCATCTTCTTGGCGCCGATATCCAGCCGTGCCTTGCTGACGGTGCGCTGCGAGAATTCGGTGAAGCTCTGCTTGAACACACCCTGAGCGCGGTCGCGGCTCAGCACTTTTTCAGAAAGGGCAGCGCCGGCAAGCGCGCGATCGGCCACATCGGCCGGAATGCCCTTGGCAATCGCCTCGGCCTTGACGCCTTGAAGGAACGTTGCAAGATCGCCGCCGCAGGGGGCTGCCGGGGTGGCTGATGTCGCCGCCTGCTGCGCAAGGGCGGTTGAGGTCAAAAGAGTGAGGAAACCGATCGAAAGAACGGAGCGCAGTGTGCTGCGTGTCATCGCAAGTCCTTGTTGTAAGGCCGAAAACCGGCTGGAAGCAGCGGAAATACGGCTGCTTGTGTCTGGCTGAAAATATGGCAGCGTCTTTCGCACGGCAATGGGGCGGAAAGAAGAAATACTGCTGCGTTTGTCTCAGTTTTGCGCCGGTGCCCGGGGTTTGGAAACGGCCGCCACCCAGCTCTTCCAGTTCTTCTGGGAACCAGCAAAGACGTTGATATCGGCGTTACCCTGGATGCCGGGGATGACGCCGGTGCTGGTATATTGCCAGAAGGCCCAGCGGCGCTCGGTGTAGATTTCCGTCGGGTGTGCTGCGACCGAGCGGACCCAGAAATGATAGTCCTTGAACTGGCCGACAAGATTGTCGCGGTGGAAATCGACCGAGGTATAGATGATCGGGCGCTTGCCGTAATAGGCTTCCAGCCGGTCCATGAAGCGCTTCATTTCGCTCTGGACGGTCAGGGCCGAAGGCCGGTAGCGGCAGGTCTTGGATTCGCCGTTCCATTCGACATCGAGAACCGGCGGCAGGTAGACGGCGCTCTTTGGCACGTTGGCGATGAACCAGTCGGCCTGCTGGTCGGCCGTCGAGCAGAAATAATAGAAGTGGTATGGAGCATAGGGCAGGCCGGCAGCGCGGGCCTGCTGCCAATATTCGCCGAACTTGGCGTCGATCCGGTCCTTGCCTTCCGTCGCCTTGATGAAGGCGAAGGAAACACCGGAATTTTTGACCTTGGCCCAGTCGATATCACCCTGCCATTTCGAAACGTCGATACCATGGATATTGTGATGCTGCGGCGTGCGCGTGCCGAAATTCTGCGGGTCCTTGTCCTGGAATTTTGGCGGGATCGATGCGGTGGAGACAAGATCGTAGTCTGTCGATGTGCAGGCGGACAGCAGCGAGACAATAGGCAGAAGAGCCAGGAACAGCCGGCGCATGAGGTTTCCGTTCTGAGACGATCGACGTTGCTGCCTCACGCGATGATATCCGCTGATGTGAATCCCCCAGGAGGCATGAACCTCATTTTCACCATATCATCGTAAAAATTACGTTAGTTTCAAGCGGCAATTGCGAAAGCGGCGCGGCAAAACGCCAACGGCACGCATTTTCCGGCGGTTCGACAGTAGAACGCGATGATGTCGCGGAGCTTGCGCCGGCTTATCGTGCCGCGCGCCGGTAGGTGAAGAGCCAAGCGTAGCCGCGTCCGATCGGGCGGAACTCCAGGGTGTCTCCGAATCTGTCGGCATTGGACTTGAGTACGGCTGCCATCGTCTTGCGCGGCGTGACGTGGAACCGCCGCAGCCAGGCCTGCAATCCGCGCCGGAACAGGCGAGGCAGGCGCTCTTGCTGGCCGAAATCGGCGATATGCAGCGATCCGCCGGGATTGAGCGCGGCGATGGCCGCGCCGACTGCCTTTTCCCAATCCGGGATCATCGACAGGGCATAGGAAATGACGATCCGGTCGAAACCTGTTTCGCCGAATTCGGATGCTTGAAAATCAGTCGCGTCGGCGACGCGCAGCACCGTCCTGGTCAGGCGGGGTTTGCCGAGTTTCGCCTCGGCTGAGGCGAGCATTTCCGCCGAAATATCGAGCCCGAAAAGCCTTGCGTCCGGAAACCGCTGGCTGATCAGCGCTAGATTGCGGCCGGTGCCGCAGCCGACTTCAAGCACGCTGCCGCCGGCTGGAACGTTCAGTTCGTTAATCAGCGTGTCGCGTCCGAACAGATAGTATTTGCGGGTCAGATCATAGACATGCCGCTGGGTGCGATACATCCGGTCCATGCGGTCCGCATGGCTGCTGCCTGCACCGGTCTCGATCGCGGTCATGCCGCTTTCCTGTAAATGTGGAAGCCGCCATAGATTGCCGAGCGGTCTTTCAGGTTGAGCGCCTGCGACTGCTCGCCCTCATAGTGCCACTGGCCAAGCACGTTTTCGGAGACGCGGCCTTCCAAAATGCTGGCTTCGGCGGCGGTACGGAAGATCACCATGGCGCCCTCTGCCGATGTGCGGGTGATTTCACTCCACAGGTCGTTCAGTTGACGGTCGTTCATCCAGTCCTGCGCATCGAGCAGAACGTAGCGGTCGACGGAGCCGGCCGCTTTCTTGGCCAGAAGCTCGGTAAAGCTGGCGTGATGCACATGCACGCGCTCGGCATTGTTGCGGATCGTCTCGTGGCGGCCGGACTGCAGATAGTCCGGCAGATCGCCCTCATGCTGCATCGGATAACGGCGGGCGAAAGCCTGCCAGGCAAAATAGTTTTCCTTCAGCGGGAAATGGCAGCAGAGCTTTTCCAGCCGGTGGCGCAGCACGCCTGCCAAGGATTTTTCCGCGCTGAGGCTTGCCAGCTCGTCGAACTGCTGCGGCGGAATGCCGAGACCGAACAGCGAGCTCTTGCGGCTGGTAATCCAGCGGATCACCGGACGGTCGAATAGCGGAGCAAGGCGCTCGTCGAAGAACTGGCGCTGCTCGCGCATTGAGCGAGCATTGGCAAGCTCGCTCGGATCGACACCGTGCAGGCGCGCCAGAAGGTGACCAAGGCCGATAAAGCGGCCGAGCAGGCCGGTGCGGTAGATGTTCTTGCCGAAGACCTTGATGCGGCGCTGGCCGGTCAGGCCGCGGCTGCTCCAGTATTCCCGGGTCGCGTTGTCCAGCTTTGGCGCGATGAAGAGATCATAGGCCTGGACATTGCTGGGAAGGTCGTGGCGAGCCAGGAAGCGGACGATATCGGCATGACCGGGCAGGTGGCGAAAGGCGGCGAGTTTTAGCCGGTTCAGCGCCACGTGATGCCGGTTGAGGTCAACGACATCGATGCGCTCGGGCGCCGCCGAGAGATAGGCGAGCATGTTGCAGCCACCGGATCCGATGGTGACGATATGATGCTCGGGACGGATCTGCATCGCGGCCATATCGACGGCCGGGTCCTCCCATATCTGCGGATAGACGAGGCCGGTGAAGAGCAGGCCGAAAAGACGCTCCGACAGGCCCTCCAAACTCAGCGCCTTATGCTGGATCAGAGCGGTCTTCAGCTTGCGGTTTCTTTTGCCGTAGCCTGCATCGGGTGCGAGATCGGTCATGTCATCCTGCCATCCGTTAAAGTTGGAGGTGCTTCTAAGACGAGTCCGCTACACTTTGATGACGGCGAATTCCTATCATTTCTTACCCGTAAGAATTGATTAAACCTGTATATGTTAGGTATAACGAGGTTTTCCGGGGCGCTGACATGATGTTAAAGGCTTTTCTGCCGAAGTCCGAGCTGCGCCATGCTGCAATGGGCGCGGCGATCGGGGCATTGTTTCCAGCAGTTTGCGTCGGTTATGATATGGTCGGCGGCAACGCTCACGCCTTTCTTGGCAGTGGAACGCTGGCAGTGTCGCATATTTCACTGATGTTGATGCCACTTGTCTGCGGTCTGTTCTTCTACCAGCGGGGACGCGCCCAAAGCCGCCTGCTGGACCAACTTGATTTGCGCCGTAGGACGGAAGAAAACCTGTCGCAAATCGTCCATACCGATCAGCTGACCGGGATCGCAAATCGTGTCGCGCTGGAGCGCGATCTTCGGAAACTTATGGCCACCCGATCAATGCCTGCAGGCCGCACGGCTTTGTTGATGCTCGATCTCGACCGCTTCAAATTCGTCAACGATTCCATGGGGCATGATGCCGGCGATGCGTTGCTTGTCGCGCTCGGCGGGCGGCTGATCCAGGCGATGTCGGGCATCGCTGCGGTCTACCGGATGGGGGGAGACGAGTTCGTCATCGTCGTCGCTGGCTCTCCATCGAAGGGCAAGCTTGACGATATCTGTGTGACGATCAAGGGGCTGTTCGCCGAGCCCTTTCAGCTGTTTTCCGCACAGTTCTGGACAGGCGGCAGCATTGGTGTCGCCTACATGGAGCCGGACGACCGGTCGATTTCTGCGGTTCTCAAGCGCGCCGACCTCGCACTCTACAAGGCCAAGGAAATTGCCGGCAACAGCCACATGCTCTACACGCCGGAAATGGCGGAAGAAGCAACGCGAAAAGGTGAGATCGAGTATGATCTTTCCCGCGCATTGGCGGCCGGCGAATTCTATCTGGAATACCAGCCGATCGTCGGTATCGAGAGCCGGGCGATTCGTTCTTTCGAAGCATTGATTCGCTGGCGCCACCCGGAGAAGGGCATCATCCCACCCGATCATTTCATTGCCGCCGCAGAAAAAACGGGACTGATCCTGCCGATCGGCAACTGGGTGCTCAGAACCGCCTGCCTGGAAGCGGCGCGGTGGCCGGCCCCGACCGGTGTCGCGGTCAATGTCGCAGGCGATCAGTTCAAGGATCGCGCTTTCGTTCCGCATGTGAAAGCCTGCCTTGCGGAAGCCGGACTTGCACCCGGCCGGCTGACCATCGAAGTGACGGAATCGATTTTTCACGTCGATGCGGCGATCATCAGCGACAGCCTGACGGAGCTTCGCGCTCACGGCGTGCGCATTGCGCTCGACGATTTCGGCATCGGATTTTCGTCGATCAACAATCTCAGGCGTTTTCCGCTTGATCAACTGAAGGTCGATCGCTCGTTCACGCAGGCGATGCTCGGCAATCAGCGCGACGCCGACATTGTCGATATCATCCTGCAGCTTGGAAACACGTTCCAGGTATCGACCACCATAGAGGGCATCGAGACCGAGGGGCAAATGGAGTTTGTGCGGGCGCTCGGCGCTTCGGAAGCCCAGGGCTTTCTGATTTCCCGGCCGGTCTCGGCTGAGGGGGCGATTGCCATCCTCCAGCGGGAACCGGAAAGGCTCGCGGCGCGATCGATCGGCTAGAAGCCTCATTTGTCTTACGAGGCTGAAGAAACATGTTTAGCGTCAATGTGACTGCCACAAAGCCTTCCTAAATGCGTGGAATCCTGTTCTTCTGACAATGACGAAGCAGGGACAATGTGCATGCGGGAAAAAAGGTGGTTCTGGCTTGCGGGCTCGGTATCGGCAGCCGTAGCGGCTGTCGCGGGCTGGCTTGTCGTAGCGCCGCCGGAGCTGCTGCGGGTTGGTGACGGCTATGCGGCCAAGATTGTCTGCTCGAACGTTTTCATTGCCGACAGGGACGCGAACACGGTTCTTGCCGACGACGTTCAGGCGCCCGGACATCCGCTTCTGCGCCTGGTGCGGATATCCGTCGATAACGCCAGAAAGACCGTCACGGCGCGCATGTTCGGCTTTGCGGCCCCCGGCCGGGCCATCTACCGTGAAGGCCTGGGCTGCACCAATGTGACCGAAGGCGAGTTCGCTGCTTTTCCCGGCAACAGGCAACTTCGGCGCAGGCCGCCGCAATCGGATGATGGCAAGCCATGGCCGGATGGCAGCGGCACTGCCGTCAACCCCGCAGTCCAGACGCTGTTGACCGATCCGCAGCTGGCGGGACCCGGCATGCGGGCCATCGTCGTCGTCAAGGATGGCAGGATCGTTGCCGAAAACTATGGCGAGGGCTTTAATAGCGCGACGCCGCTGCTCGGCTGGTCCATGACCAAGTCGGTGACGGCCGTCCTGATCGGATTGAGGATCCGCGACGGCCAGATGGCGCTCGAGCGGACCGAGCTCTTGCCGCAATGGCGCAACGATCCGCGCAGCCAGATCACACTGGCCGATCTGATGGCCATGCAGAGCGGACTTCAGTTCAACGAGGACTACGGCGATGTGACCGACGTCACACGCATGCTCTATCTGGAAGGCGACATGGCCAATTTCTCGGCGGCCAAGCCGCTGGAGGCAAAACCGGGTGAGCGTTTCAGCTATTCCAGCGGCACCACGACCATCCTGTCGCGGCTCTGGATGGATACGTTCGGCAGTGTGCGGGAGGCGCTGACCTTTCCGCGCGCGGCACTGTTCAGGCCGCTCGGCATGAACAGTGCGGTCTTGGAGCCGGACGCGCACGGCACCTTTGTCGGTTCTTCCTATATGTATGCGACAGCACGCGACTGGGCCCGGTTTGGCCTGTTCCTGCTGCAGAACGGCAGCTGGAACGGCGAACAATTGCTGCCACAGGATTTTGTCAGCTACATGCGCACGCCGACCCAGGCATCCGGCGGCCGTTACGGGGCGGGACAGGTGTGGACGAAGTTCGGAAGTGACAATGGCCCGCCTTTACCCGGTGATGCCTACTGGCTGCAGGGGCATGATGGCCAGACCGTGATGCTGGTGCCGTCGCTCAGGCTTGCCGTCGTTCGGTTGGGACTGACGCCATCGCGCAGCGGCTACGACGTACGCCAGCTGCAGGCCAAAATAATTGAGGCGGTCAACTGACCGCCCCTGAACTTGAAATCTCTAAATTTGACATGCGATAGGGAGGCTGGCGGCCTTACTTCATGCCCAGTGTTTCGAGCAGGCCCTTGCGCTTGGCATGGTAGTAGTAGCCGCTGGCATAGAGCTTGACCGCACCGTCGTTCTGGTTGTCGGCCACCATCCAGGCGCCGGCCAGATATTTCGTTGCATATTTCAGGTTGGTCTCGGCATCGAACAGGCCTTCCGCCGGCCCTTCATAACCAAGGCCCTTTGCCGTGTTGTAACGGATCTGCATCAGGCCGTAATTGCCGGAATGATAGGCGCGCGGATTATAGGTGCTTTCGCGCTTGACGACGCGATGCACCAGTTCCTCTGGGATATTGTTGAGTTTGGCGTAATAGGCGATCAACCTGTCGAGTTCCGGCCGCGAGCTTGTCGGCTTTGCGCCGATCCCCAGGGAGGCCGGGATATTTTTTGCCATGGCATAGGCACTGGCGCCGATCGAAGGTTTTGGCATCGGAACGATCATACGCCTGGCGACAAGAGTTTCGAGACCGACGGGTTCGCCCGTATCGAAATCCGATTCCATCGCGGCCATGACCATGCCTTCGGGAAGCTGGGGAACGCGGCCGGACTTGGCTGATGCCAGCGTATTCGCCGCGTCAGGCAGCACGACAGCCGTTGCGGCTTGAGCGGCTGCAGATGTCTGGGGGGCTACCAGCGCGTTGGCGGCAACTGCGGGGACCGCAGCCGGGTTGGCCGTGGCCCTCTGAGCTGCCGACGTCTCGCCTGGCTTCATCATCGCCGTTTCGGCTGCGAGTGCCGCGGTCGTTGCAGCCACGCCATCCGGCGTCGGCAGAGCGTAAGCGGTCATTTCCGTTCCCGGCTTTGGCAGCGGGGTCACCGTCTGCACCGCCATCAACTGTTCCATCGGCGTTCGCTCGACACTCGAACAACCGCTGACAAGCGATGCCGAGATCAGAGCGCAGGCCGTAACGGCCGGTTTGGAAACGGAAAAACGGAAATTCGCCATGCTGTCACTTTCGTGCTGTCAGGCCCCACAGCCCTATGCAAATCAGCAGCCAGAGGCCACCATGCGCAAGGTGTCATTAACCTATGAGAGGGGGAACCGCAAGCGCAGGACGCCTTTTCAGGTGCCCGCGCGCCGCAAGCCCGCTGTCAGGAGGCCGGCGCCGATCAGAAGCGATCCGCCCGTGCGGTTGACGATGGCCTGGACTTTGGGCTTTCGAATCGTATGGCGCGCTGCCGATGCCATCAGCGCATAGAGCGTCGCGTTGAGGGTTGCGAGCACCAGGAATGTGGTTTCAAAGATCAGCATCTGATTGAACAACGGACGGCTCAAGTCGAGGAACTGCGGCAGGAAGGCAACGAAAAAGACGATGCTTTTCGGGTTGAGCGCGGTGACGACATAGGTGTGCAGAAAGATCCGCAGCGGTTTTTCCGCCGGCACCGACATCGTGCCGTCGGCGGCCTCAGTGGCGATCGGTGCGCGCCAAAGCTTGATGCCGAGCCAGATCAGATAGGCGGCGCCAACCCATTTCAGCACGGCGAAAATCGCAGCCGACGTGGCAAGCAGTGCGCCAAGGCCGAGCATCGAAGCGGTCATCGCGGTGAAATCGCCGAGTGCTACGCCAGCGACCGTGGCACTTGCGACCTTGCGCCCGTGCCCGAGCGCATAGGAGATGACGAGCAGGATGGTCGGGCCGGGAATGGCGAGCAGGATGGAGGAGGCGGCGACGAAGGCCAGCCAGTGTTCGATCGACATGAAAACGGCTCCGTTTGGGTATGGCGTTCGATCGAGGAAGCCATGCGCAAACGGAGCCGTCAATAGGCATTTATGAGCCGGATATCAGTTTGCCGGCGACCACTTCTGGCCGATCGCGTCCATGACTTCGCCGAACCAATTCACCGAGGTGTCGAAGTGCTTGCCGCCCCGGATGCGCGGGAATTCGATCGTCCGCAGCTTGCCGCCCTGGTCCTCGTCATGGCCGGTGACGCCGGAGACCTTGTTGAGCGCGCTTTCGACGGCGAGATCGACCATGCCCTGGATGAGGCGCAGGTCGTCGGCGTTGGCCGGTGCGGAGCGGGCGTAGTAGCCGGACTTCTGCACCATCGAGCGTTCGGCGCCGAGAAGGGCAGCGAACTGCTTGGTGAACCAGCCGCCGACATTGATCGTGTCGATCTTCACGTGGCCGAAGGCATCGCGCTTGACGGCTTCACCGGCTGCCTCGCGTTCGGCAACGACAGCATCGAGGCAGGCGCCTTCCGAGACGAAGAGCGTGACGAAGCCGGTCTTGTCCATGACGGCGCGCAGCCGTTCGGCTTCCGTTTCCAGATTGAACGCGGTCTCGGGCAGATAGAGGCCGTCGATATTCTTCATCTGCCGGTTCATCATGAAACCATCGACGAATTCCCGGTCGTCGATATGCTGGATGTAGGATCGTGCCGTCGCAGCTGTCAGCCAGCCGCAATGGCGGCCCATGACTTCGTGGACGACCAGCGTGCGTGGGGCAGCGCTCTGTTCGTTGCTGACATTGTCGAAGAATTTTGCGCCGTATTCGGCAGCCGTCCAGGCGCCGAGCGACTGGCGGATCGGCACGACGTCGTTGTCGACGGTCTTCGGCAGACCGACGACGGTGAGGTCATAGCCATTGGCGCCGAGATAGGCGGCAAGGTCGGCAGCCGTGATGTTGGTGTCGTCGCCGCCGATCGTGTGCAGGATGGTAATGCCGTCGGCAGCCAGCCGTTCAGCCGCGACCCTGAGCGGGTTCTGGCCTTCCTTGACCAGGCCACGCTTGATGCAATCGGCAGTGTTGGTCAGCTTGACGCGGCTATTGCCGATCGGTGAGCCACCATGACGATGGAGAATATGGGCTTTTTCCCGCATGTCGCGGGTGATTTCGATGCGGTCGGCAAGCAGAAGGCCCTGATAGCCGGAGCGGTAGGCAACCAGTTCGATATCGGGCGCGATATCGGTGTAGCGTTCGATCAGGCCACCCACGGCAGAAGACAGGCATGGCGCGAGCCCGCCTGCGGTCAGCATTGCAACTTTCTGTTTGGCCATGGAGTCCTCCTCGGGGATTGCGGCAAGATCGTTCGCGGTCTCTCTAGCGCAATTCGCATGGAAGTTAAATGACATGCTGCGGGTATGGCGGTGGATGGCTCAGGCAATGCGTGCCTTTCGACCGAGCCAGACGAGCAGGGCAACCGCAGTCGCAAAGCCGATTGTCGATGGGCTTACGACTTCGCCGAGCAGGACAGCGGAGGCGGCGAGCGTGACGAAAGTCTGCAGCAATTGCACCTGCGCCACGCGCGCAATGCCGCCGAGCGCCAGCCCGGCATTCCAGAAGATGAAGCCGGCGAACATCGACATCAGGCCGAGATAGGAGAGGGCGCCGAGTTCGGCGGGGGTGGGTGCCTGAATGCCGTCCTTCATCACCAGCAACGTGGCAACGACGGAGAGCGGCGCGGTGATGACGAGAGCCCAGGAGATCACTTCCCAGCCCGGAATGATGCGTGAAACCTTGGCTGACAACACATAGCCGAGCGAGGCGGTGACGGCGGCGAGAAACAGCCAGGCATCACCAGCCTGCAGGTTGAAGCCGCTGTCGCGGATGGAAAAGAACACCACCAGCGCTGCGCCGGCGAGACCATAGGCCCAGAAGGCCGGACCCGGCCGCTCGCCATCGACGAGAGCGGCGAAGATCGAGGTCAAAAGCGGCAGGATGCCGAGAATGACGCCGCCATGGCTGGCCGGCATGGTTTGCATCGCCGTGGTGGAAAAGATCGGAAAACCGTAGACGACGCAGATTCCGGCGCCGAGCAGCATGGCGCCTTGTCCCTTCGGCCATCGTTTTCGCAACATAAGCAGCGTCAGTCCGGCGGCGATGGAGGCAATGACGGCGCGGCCGAAGGTGATGAAAAACGGCGAAAAGCCGCCAAGCGCGATATGCGTCATCGGCAGGGTGACGCCGAAAATCGTGACGCCGATCAGGCCGAGTGCCATGCCCATGGCCTGCGGGTGGGCGGAAATGCGCATCGGAACTCCAACCAAAAGTGCATTGTCCGGTCGCACCCTGGCCGGTTCGGAGTCAAATTCATTTGCATGATTGGACGATCACGGCAACGAATGCTAGAATAGTGAGGTGCCATCACAAATTCGTCATTTCGGCCTGATCCGCGCTTGTGGTGCCTTGCAATCGCCGCCAACATCTGTTCATGCTGTCGCTTGAGCTGCATGTGACTACCGTGGCGGCAAAGTCGCGTCAGCCGCTTTGCATTTGTGCATGGACGTTTTGCCCATGCCGTCTCCACCTGAACGCGACGTGGATCAGCCGATAATGGGAAAGAACGTGCCTATGTCATTCTGGGATAGCATCCTCAGCATAGTCTCCGCGACGGGCAATGCGCTCGCCGGTGTGATCGAGGCTGTGCTGACGCTGTTTGAAGGCGATCCCGAGACCCGCCGCAAGGTGGCTTTTTCCGTCGCCATGATCGCGCTGTCCGCCAAGATGGCAAAGGCCGACGGCATCGTCACCGAGGCCGAAGTGTCGGCGTTCCGCGATATCTTCAAGTTCCCCGACGACCAGGCGCAGAACGTCGCCCGGCTCTACAATCTGGCGCGCCAGGACGTTGCCGGCTATGAAGCCTATGCCGAGAAGCTGGCATCGCTTTGCGTTTCCTGCGATCAGAATTGCCCGGTGCTGGAAGACATCATCGACGGTCTCTTCCATATCGCCAAGTCCGACGGTGCCATCCATGAGAAAGAGCTGAACTTCCTCTCCCGCGTCGCCGAGATATTCCATATCAAGCAAGAGCGCTTCCAGGAGATCATGGCCCGCCACGTGCACGCCGCCGGTGCCGATCCCTACAAGATCCTCGGCGTCTCGCCGAAGGACGATTTTTCGATCATCCGCAAGCGCTACCGCGTGCTGGTGTCGGAGAACCATCCTGACATTCTGGTTGCCCGTGGCGTGCCGCAAGAGCTGCAGGCGATCGCCAATGATCGCATGGCCGAACTCAATGCCGCCTATGAGGCGATCGAGAAAGAGCGCCGCGCCGCATGACGGACTTCGCCTGTGACTACCCTGCCGCACATATCGTGCCGTCGCCCAATCATGGCGAAAGGGCAGGTGGGCTGAAGCCCGACATGATCATCCTGCATTATACCGGCATGGAGACGGCAGCGGCTGCACTCGACTGGCTCTGCCGCGAGGAAAGCCAGGTCTCCAGCCACTATTTCGTCCACGAGGATGGCCGCGTCGATCAGCTGGTTGCCGAGGACCGCCGTGCCTGGCATGCGGGCAAGAGCAACTGGAAGGGCGAGAGCGACATCAACTCCCGCTCTATCGGCATCGAAATCGCCAATGCCGGTCATCCCGGTGGACTGCCGGATTTCCCTAATGGACAGATCGATGCGGTCGTCGAACTGTGTCGAAACTGTGGCGAACGGTGGTCGATTGCCCCGGAACGGGTGCTGGCACACAGCGACATCGCCCCTATTCGCAAGGTCGATCCGGGAGAAAAATTTCCTTGGGAACGGCTGCATGCCGGGCGCGTCGGGCATTGGGTTCCACCGGCCCCGATCGGCGGAGGTCGATTTTTCCAGCGGGGCGATCGGGGGCAGCCGGTCGAGGCTGTGCAGACGATGCTGTCGCTCTATGGCTACGGAATTGAAGTGACAGGTGTTTTTTGCGAGAAGACCCAAGGGGCGGTGGCTGCATTTCAGCGCCATTTCCGCCCCTTGCAGGTGGATGGTATCGCCGATATTTCGACGCTGGACACGCTGCACAGACTGTTGTCGGCCTTGCCGAGTTTCAGCCGCTGAACAGCTGCCGGGCCGGTGATCGCAAAGGCTGTTTCATGCCGTCTTCCGACTATTTTTGTGCACTGCCACATCATCACCATGATGCCGGGGTCTTTTGCGGCCATACCAAACCGCAGGGAATTCAGGCCTCCAGCCCTTCCTGTTGATGACGAAAATCGGGATGCGAACGGCAGGGCGGGGTGCGCCTACAAGGCCGCGGCGCCCGAAAGTGGAGACTTCAAGCTAAATGAGAATATCGCATCTTGCTGCGGCGGCGGCATGCTTCTGCATGCTTTTTTCCGGGGTTGAAACGTCGTATGCCGGGGGCACCGACAAGACCATCACATCCTCCATCAAGCCAGTGACCAGAACGACCGGTTATGCCGCACCAGGCGTCATGTCGCTGCAGTCTTCCGTCTATAGCGGCCTGATTAAGACTTACGCCAAGCAGTACGGCGTGCCGGTCGATCTTGCCCATGCGGTGATCAAGGTCGAGAGCAACTTCAATCCCAAGGCACGCGGCAGTGCCGGTGAGGTGGGTCTCATGCAGATCAAGCCCGCCACGGCCCGGATGATGGGCTATTCCGGCGGCAAAAACGGCCTGTTCGATCCCGAGACCAACATCAAGTTCGGCATGAAATATCTTGCCGTGGCGCATGAACTGTCCGGCGGTTTCACCTGCGGCACGATCCTGCGCTACAATGCCGGTCACGGTGCCAAGAAGATGAACCCGGTGTCGCGCCGTTATTGCGGCAAGGTACAGGCGATCATCAACTGATGCGGCAAGGGTAGCGGACCGCATTTCCGGCGCCGGGTTTTTTCAAGTTCACAGATGTCAGCAACTGCATGTCATGGTATTGCCGAAGGACCGGTTTCCTGAGGACGCAGCATGGCAGGCACATTCGATTTCATCATTGTTGGCAAAGGCATGATGGGGGCAGCGGTCGCCCGGCACCTGGCAAAAAGCGGCGCGACGATCGCTCTGATCGGGCCGGACGAGCCGGAAGACTGGGCAAGCCATGGCGGTGTGTTCAGCAGCCACTATGACAATGGCCGCATCACCCGCACGATCGATGCCGACCCAGTCTGGGCGCTTCTGGCACAGCGCTCCATCGAGCGCTACGCCGATATCGAAACCGGCAGCGGTATTGCCTTCTACAGCGAATCCGGCTGCCTGATCGCCGCTCCTCTGCCGGGCGGCGAGGATGGCACGCTCGACAATGTGATTGCCGCCCGCAACCGCCTCGGCGTCGAGGCGCCATTCATCGACGAGCAAGACCTTGCCGCCCGATTTCCATGGTTCCGGTTTCCGGCTGGCTACGGTGGCGTGTTCGAGCCCCGCAACGCAGGCCATATCGATCCGCGTGCACTGGTCAAGGCGCAGGTTATCCTGGCCGAGAAGGCCGGCGTTACGATCATCCGCTCGGAGGTTTCGGCGGTCGCGCGGGTCGGAAGCAGTGTCAATGTTCGAACGGTTGACGGAGCGATATTCAGGGGCGGCCGGGCTGTCATCGCCGCCGGCAAATTTTCGATATCAAGTCAGTTGCTCGCCCGGCCGCTCGATCTCACCGTCAAGGCGCGCACCGTGCTGTTTGCCGAGGTGGCGACGTCTGATCTGCCACGGTTTGCCGGGATGCCGTCGCTGATCGGTTCGGCCGTTCAGCAGGACGAAAGCTATTATCTGTTGCCGCCGATCCGCTACCCGGACGGCAAGCATTACATCAAGATCGGCGGCGATCCGAGCGACATCGATATCGGCTCGGAGCCCGAGATTCGCGCCTGGTTCCGGGGGCAAGCCAACCGGTCTGCAGCCGATCATATGGCGGGTCTTCTGTCGCGCGCGATGCCGTCCTTTGCGCCCGCTTCGCTCCGGTGGAGCCCTTGCGTTACCACCTTCACCCGCCACGGCTATCCCTATATCGGCTTTGCCGATACCGACCGTGTCGCCGTTTTGACCGGTGGCAATGGTGCGGCGGCCAAGAGTTCTGACGAAATCGGCCGGCTCGGCGCGTCGTTCATGTTGAACGGCGTTCTCGACGCGAGCGAATACGATACGGATTTTGCCGTCTGCTTCCGGTAGGCGCGCGCATCGCAGACTTTTTGCTTTTGCCGCTGGCAATTGGCCGGCACCTCGGCTATGCACCGCGTGCCAGTTGGCCGGGCAGCCGCGCTCCGCTAGGACCGAAAGGTTGCGGGGGGAGGAAAGTCCGGGCTCCACGGAAAAACGGTGCCGGATAACGTCCGGCGGGGGCGACCCCAGGGAAAGTGCCACAGAGAGAATACCGCCTGCCTCGGCAGGTAAGGGTGAAAGGGTGGGGTAAGAGCCCACCGCACGCATGGCAACATGGGTGGCAAGGCAAACCCCACCGGGAGCAAAACCGAATAGGGATGACGTGGTTCGCGCAAGCGTTCCGGCCTTTTCCGGGCCAGTCATCCGGGTGGGTTGCAGGAGGCAGCGCGCAAGCGTTGTCCCAGATGAATGGCTGCCACGTTCCGGCTTTCGGGCCGGAGCCATACAGAACCCGGCTTACAGGCCAACTGGCAAATTCCCTTATTTTTCAACCGCACGAACGGCGATTTTTCAAATCCCGTATCTGGTTGAATGTTCATTTCAATTAGAAATTACTAAAATATAATACACGAAATTCACGCAGGGCGATTCGCCGGTGAATCCAAAGTCTTGACTGTGCGTTTGTAACCATTTGTTAAACTTAACGGACTATCAATATTTGCTGACGACGCGTGTTGAAATAGAGCAAATCCCATTGACGCCCATATGGTCCCATGTTATCCCAGTCATGCACTGCACACGGGCTGATTCAAGCCTACTCACCGCAAGTTTCGGAGTTGCTCCGTAAGGGGTTTTCGATCGGGCATGTCGCCCGGCTGTGGGGTGTTGCGCGTCCTTTTGATGGTGCATGTGGGCTGTTGGGGCTGGCATGTCCACCGGGAACGGCTGTATCGTGTCATGAACCGCTTCCTTTCGCATGCGACAAACCGGATCGATTCCAAGGGGCGGGTTTCCGTTCCCTCGATGTTTCGCTCTGTCTTGTCGGCGCTGGATATTCGGGAGCTTTACTGCTTTCAGGATTTCGTCTTTCCGGCTATCAGCGCCGGCGGTCCCGAATTGCTGGACCGTTTCGAAAGGCAGATCATCGGCGAGGATCCATTCTCGCCGCAGGCCAATCAGATGTCGCTCCTCGTTCATGGGGGCGGGGTCTTCATGAAGCTCGACCAGGAAGGCCGGTTGATGGTCACGGATTTCATCCGCGATTTCACGGGCATCGACACGGAAGTTACTTTCGTGGGGCGGGCGGATCATTTTCAGCTGTGGGCGCCGCACGTATTTGCGGAAACGCAGACGGCGGCACGGGAAGAGCGCAGATTGCGAGGTCTGCGTTCGGGCTAGAGTGGAGAGGCGGAATGATGACGGATCAAGGCACAGGGTTTACTGATGCCGAAGGCGGACCGGTCCGTCACATTCCGGTTCTTCTCCCCGAGGTTCTCGCCAGTCTGGATCTTGCTCCAGGCAAAATCATTCTTGATGGTACGTTTGGTGCGGGCGGTTACACGTCGGCGATCCTTGCTGCCGGCGCCGATGTGATCGCGCTCGACCGCGATCCGGCGGCTATTCTCGGCGGTCAGCCGTTGGTCGAGGCGAGCGCCGGTCATCTCACGCTCGTGCATTCGCAGTTTTCCGATCTCGCACAGCATGCTCCGGCCGACGGCCTTGACGGCGTTGTGCTCGATATCGGCGTTTCCTCGATGCAGATCGACGAGGCGGATCGGGGCTTTTCCTTTCAGCGCAAGGGGCCGCTCGACATGCGCATGTCGTCCTATGGCGTTTCTGCTGCCGATGTCGTCAATCGCGCCAAGTTGACCGATCTTACGCGCATCTTCGGTTTTCTTGGTGAAGAGCCGCAATCCGGCCGCATCGCCCGGGCCATCGAAAAGCGCCGCCTTGAAGAGCCGTTCGTGACGACCCGGGATCTTGCCGGTCTTATCGAGGTCGTGACGCCGCGCAAGGCCAAGGATAAGATCCATCCGGCTACCCGTGTCTTCCAGGCGCTGCGCATTTTCGTCAATGATGAACTCGGCGAATTGGCCCGCGCCCTGTTTGCGGCTGAGCGTTCCCTGAAGCCCGGCGGACGGCTGACCGTGGTCACGTTCCATTCGCTGGAAGACCGGATCGTCAAGAAATTCTTCCAGGACCGCGCCGGCAAGGCGTCGGGCTCCCGGCATCTGCCGATCGCTCATGAACGCGCGGCAACCTTCGCACCAGTTGGGAAATCTATGGTGGCGGCAAGCGAAGAAGAAGCGTCCCGCAATCCACGCGCCCGGTCCGCCAAAATGCGGGTCGGTGCCCGCACCGATGCTCCGCCCGAGGCAGATGATCTGTCCATTTTCGATCTGCCAAACCTTGCAAGCCTTGGAAAGATGGGGGGCTAAGTCATGTTGCGTAGTTTTGATGTCGTCCTGATCGTCGTCATGACGGCTGCTGCCACGGTCACCTATACGATCAAGCATCAGGCTGAAAACAAGCTCGAAGAGGTGCGCAAGCTGGAGGCCGGGATCAAGCTCGAGGAAGACACGATCGATCTCCTGCGCGCCGACTGGGCGCTGCTGACCCAGCCGAACAGGCTCGAGAAGCTCGTCGGCGTCTATCAGCAGGATCTGCAACTTTCGCCCACCGATCCGACCCAGCTTGCCCGCCCGCAGGAATTGCCGATGCTGAAGGCCGACCTGCCACCGCCGGCGGATGTCCTGGAGGCGATGGGGCTGGCCAAGAGCAAGGGCAATAGCAAGCCAAAGAAGCCGGTGGTTGACACCGACGATATCGCAACGGGTTCGGTGGAGCGCTGATGTCTTTTCTCTCCCGCATCATGGTCGTCAAGAGCAAGGCGCATTTTTCCGCCGGCGGCAACAATCATCCCGGCGACCTCGGCAGGCCGTTCGAAGGCACGCGCAAGCGGACCAGCAATCAGGCGAAAAGCCGCGTTGCCATCGTCATCGCCAGTTTTACGGCGGTTTACTGCATCATCGGCGGCCGTTTGGTTCAATATGGTCTGGCTCAGCCGGAGACAGTCTCCAGCATTGGCCGCGCCGACAATCTGATGGCGTCGCGCCCGGACATTCTCGATCGCAACGGCGAAATTCTGGCAACGGATATCCGCACGGTCTCGCTTTACGCGGAACCCCACAAGATCGTCGATGCCGACGAAGCCGTCGAACAGCTTTCCACCGTGCTGCCCAGCCTGAACGTCGCAGATATCTACAACAAGCTGAAATCGCCCTCGCGCTTCCAGTGGCTGCGCCGTCAGTTGACCCCGAAGCAGCAGAGCGAAATTCTGGCGCTTGGTATTCCCGGCATCGGCTTCCGGCCGGAAAAGCGGCGCTTCTATCCGGGTGGCGCCACCGCCTCGCATATCGTCGGTCACGTCAATGTCGACAACCGCGGCATCGCCGGTATGGAACGCTGGATAGATAATCAGGGGCTGGCAGATCTCGCCGCCATTGGCATGACCAGCGATGCCAAGCTTGAGCCGGTCAAGCTGTCGATCGACCTGCGGGTGCAGAATATCCTGCGCGACGTCGTCGTCGATGCGATGACGAAATTCCGCTCGCTTGCCGCCGGTGGCGTTGTGATGGATGTGAAGACCGGCGAAATCCTCGCCATGGTGTCCTATCCCGACTACGATCCCAACAAGCCGGCCGATGGCGCCAAGGAAGGCTGGATGAACCGCATGTCGAACGGCACGTTCGAGATGGGATCGACATTCAAGTCCTTCACGACCGCGATGGCGCTCGATTCAGGCAAGGTCAAGCTCACCGACAGCTTTGACGCGACCAACCCGATCCGCATCGGCGGCTTCACCATCAAGGACTTCCACGGCAAGCGCCGGGTCCTGACCGTGCCGGAAATCTTCCAGTATTCGTCCAATATCGGTACCGCCAAGATGGCCGACATCGTCGGCATCGAAGGTCACAAGGAGTTTCTGACCCGCATCGGGCTGCTGACCAAAATGCCGACGGAACTGCCGGAAGTGAAGACGCCGAGCCAGCCGCGCGAATGGAAAAAGATCAACTCGATCACCATCTCTTTTGGCCATGGCGTCTCGACCACGCCGTTGCAGACCGCGGTGGCCGGTGCTGCTCTGTTGAACGGCGGCAATCTGATCGAGCCGACCTTCCTGCCGCGCACCCCGGAGCAGGCAGAAGCTGTCTCGACGAAGGTGATCAAGAAATCGACCAGCGACGACATGCGCTTTCTGTTTCGCTGGAACGGCGTCAACGGCTCGGGCCGCAACGCGCGGGTGCCGGGTTTCAATGTTGGCGGCAAGACCGGTACGGCCGACAAGGTCGTCAATGGCCGCTATTCGAACGACGCCAACTTCAATGCTTTTCTGGCCGGCTTCCCGATCGATAATCCACGCTATGTGGTCCTGACCTTCATCGACGAGCCGAAGACCGACAAGGGCAATGGCGCGGCACTGGCAGGCAATACGGCAGCGCCCATGGTGCATGACATTATCAGCCGGTCGGCGCCGCTTCTCGGCGTTGAGCCTAAATTCGGCGAAGACGGTTCTGCCTTGCTTGTGTCTTATTGACCATGGAATGACAATCTGGAGGATTCGCCGCCCGGCGCGTCGGTAAAACTGAAAAGTGCATCCATGAAGATCAAAGAGCTGATCGGGAAGGATTTCCCGGAAATTGCGTCACAGCTGGACAACGCGGCCGGTGATATCCAGATCACCGCGATTACTGCCGACAGCCGGCAGGTTGCTCCGGGGTCGTTGTTCGTGGCGCTTTCGGGAAGCAAGGCCGATGGCAAGGCCTTTATCGACGACGCGATCGCCCAAGGTGCGGCAGCCATCGTCACCGGCGTCAAGTCTGCAGAGCATAGACCTATTCCGGTTCTGTCCGCCTTCACGCCGCGCCGGGTGCTGGCGATTGCAGCCGCCAATTTCTACGGACGCCAGCCGGATACGATGGTGGCCGTTACCGGCACAGCCGGCAAGACCTCCGTCGCCTCTTTTGCGCGGCAGATCTGGGCGCATGCCGGGTTTGCGGCCGCGATGATCGGCACGACAGGTGTGATTGCGCCCGGCCGCAATGACTACGGCTCTTTGACGACGCCGGATCCGGTGTCGCTACACAAGCTTCTGGCCGAACTGTCCGATGCTGGCGTCACCCATGCGGCGATGGAAGCCTCCAGCCACGGATTGGACCAGAACCGGCTCGACGGCGTCCGGCTTGCTGCCGCCGGTTTCACAAATCTTGGCCGCGACCACATGGATTACCACCCGACGATCGAGGACTACATGGCCGCCAAGATGCGGCTGTTTGACGGTGTCCTTCCCAAGGGCTCGCCGGCAGTCATCTTTTCCGACGATGCCTGGTCGGCGCAGGCAATTGCTGCGGCAAGAGCTGGCGGTCACCTGGTGCTGACCGTCGGCCGCAAGGGCGATTATCTGTCGCTGAAGCGCGTCGAGCATTTCCGTCACAAGCAGATTGCCGAAATCCATGTCGGCGACGAGATTTTCGAAGTGCATGTGCCGCTTGCCGGCGATTTCCAGATATCGAACGCGCTGGTCGCAGCCGGTCTTGCCATGTCGACCGGCGTCAGCGCCAGAGCGACCATGGCGGCGCTCGAAAAGCTGCAGGGCGCTTCGGGCCGTCTCGAACTGGTTGGCCATACCAAGGAGGGCGCGCTCGCCTATGTGGACTATGCCCACAAGCCGGATGCGCTGGAAAACGTGCTGACCTCGGTTCGCCCGTTCACCACCGGCCGCATCATCGTGGTGTTCGGCTGCGGCGGCGACCGGGACAAGGGCAAGCGTCCGATCATGGGCGAGATCGCAACCCGGCTCGCTGATGTCGTCATCGTCACCGACGACAATCCGCGCTCGGAAGTTCCGGCTGTCATTCGCAGCGAAATCATGGCTGCCGCCAAGGGCGCCACCGAGATCGGCGACCGCGCCGAGGCGATCAAGGCTGCCGTCGACATGCTGAAATCGGGCGACACGCTGATCGTTGCCGGCAAGGGGCACGAGGAGGGGCAGACCGTCGGGGCCGTCACCTTGCCGTTCTCCGACCACGCCGAACTGCGCAAGGCATTGGGAGGTCATTGATTTGAACTTTCTCTGGACCACAAGCGACTTGATGGCGGCCATGCACGGCCGTCCGATGGGAACCCTGCCCGAGGGCATCACCGGCATTTCCATCGACAGCCGTTCTCTCGGCAAGGGCGAAGCGTTTTTCGCCATCAAGGGAGACCGCGTCGATGGGCATGACTATGCCGGTATCGCAATGGCCAATGGTGCTGCGCTTCTTGTGGTCAGCGAAGCCAAGCTTCCGGCACTCGGGCGGCTGCATGGACCGATGATCGTTGTCGATGACGTGCTGGAGGCGATGGTACGGCTTGGTTGTGCGGCGCGCGATCGCAGTGCCGCCAAGATCATCGCCGTTACAGGATCGGTCGGCAAGACCACGACCAAGGAGATGCTGCGGCACATGCTTGAGCCATCGGGCCGGGTGCATGCATCCGTCGCGTCGTTCAACAATCACTGGGGCGTGCCGCTGACCCTGTCGCGCATGCCTGAAACCACTGATTTCGGCATTTTCGAAATCGGCATGAACCATGCCGACGAAATCCGGCCGCTGGTAAAGATGGTGCGGCCGCATGTGGCCATCATCACCACGATCGCCGCCGCCCATCTCGGCAATTTCAAGGATATTGAGGAAATCGCCGCCGCCAAGGCTGAAATCATGGAAGGCCTCGTCGATGACGGCCACGTGATCCTCAATCGCGACAACGAACAGTTCGCCACACTGGAAAAGGCTGCAAACGCGCTCGGTGTAGCCCATGTGCACAGCTTCGGCAGCAGCGCCAAGGCCGATTTCCGCATGGTCGAATATGCAGGCGGCTCTGAAGGCGGCGTGCTGTGGGCCGCACTCGACGGCAAGACATTGGAAATCCAGATGGGTGCGCCAGGGCGTCATATCGCCGAGAACGCGCTATCGGCTCTCGGAGCGGCCAGCCTCGTCGGCGCCGAAATGGATGCCGCCATTGCCGCGCTCGCAACGCTTCAACCCGAAAAGGGGCGTGGTGCCCGCCATCGCCTTTTGATCGGTGCCGGAACGTTTGTGCTGATCGACGAAAGCTACAACGCCAATCCCGCTTCGATGCGGGCTGCGATCTCGCTTCTGAAAGACACGGCCCTGCCTGATGGTGGGCGCCGGATCGCCATTCTCGGCGACATGCTGGAAATGGGTGAGGCCACCAGCGACATCCATGCCGAACTGGCCGCTCCGCTGGTCGAGGCCGGTATTATCGATATCTGGCTCGCCGGAGAAGAAATGGCGCATCTGCGCGATGCGTTGCCAGACGGCACACGTGTCGAATACCGCGCGGCGGTCGATGAACTGAAGGAATTTGCGCTCGGCGCCATCGCCCCCGGGGATGTGGTGATGATCAAATCGTCGAAGGGCACGGGCTGCGGCAGGATCGTTTCAGCTCTTCTGGAGACATATCCGGCCTCTGCAAGTCCGGATCGCGCTGAATAAAGACAGGACAAGGCATTCTTCGCCGCTGTTCTATGCTGACACTTTTGATAGGACGCAGTTATCCTTCCATCAGGTGATTCTGATGGATGAATCTGCAACGAACCTTTGGGGAAAGGTCCCTCATGCTCATCTGGCTTGTCGAACTGGCGGACCATTTTCAATTCTTCAACCTGTTCCGCTACATTACGTTCCGGACGGGCGCCGCCCTGTTCACCTCGGCATTGATCGTTTTCCTGTTTGGGCCGCGGATGATTTCGTCGCTGCGCGTACGCCAGGGACGCGGCCAGCCGATCCGCGCGGATGGCCCGCAGACCCATTTCAAGAAGGCCGGTACGCCGACCATGGGCGGTTTGATGATCCTCGCCGGTATCGTCGGCAGTTCGCTGCTCTGGGCCGACCTTTCCAGCGTCTACGTCGTCTCGACGCTGCTGGTGACGCTGGGTTTCGGCGCCATCGGCTTTTACGACGATTATCTGAAGGTGACGAAACAGTCCGACAAGGGCTTTTCCGGCAAGGCGCGGCTGGGCATCGAATTCCTCGTGGCAGGCATTGCCGTCTTCTTCATGATGCGGACGGCGCTTTCGGCCGGCTTGGCTGGTTCGACTTTCGGCTCGTCGCTGACATTCCCGTTCCTCAAGGATTTCACGCTTAATCTCGGCTATTTCTTCATCCTGTTCGGTGGCTTCGTCATCGTCGGCGCCGGCAATGCGGTCAACCTGACCGATGGCCTCGATGGTCTTGCCATCGTACCGGTGATGATTGCTGCAGCCTCCTTCGGTGTGATCGCCTATCTCGCCGGCAACGCGGTGTTTGCAAACTACCTGCAGATTCATTTCGTGCCTGGAACCGGTGAACTCGCCGTCATCCTCGGAGCGGTGATCGGGGCTGGGCTCGGATTCCTGTGGTTCAACGCTCCGCCGGCCGCTATCTTCATGGGCGATACCGGTTCGCTGGCGCTCGGCGGCCTGATCGGCACGGTCGCCGTTGCCACCAAGCACGAAATCGTCATGGTCATCATCGGCGGCCTGTTCGTCATGGAAACCCTGTCGGTGATCATCCAGGTCTTCTGGTTCAAGCGCACCGGCAAGCGCGTTTTCCTGATGGCGCCGATCCATCACCATTTCGAAAAGCTCGGCTGGACCGAAAGCCAGGTGGTGATCCGCTTCTGGATCATAGCCGTTATCCTCGCCATGGTCGGCCTTTCGACCCTGAAGCTGCGGTAAGAAAAGATGATCCCGGTCACCACATTCAGCGGCAAGAAGGTCGCCCTGTTCGGGCTCGGCGGTTCGGGCCTTGCGACCGCGCAGGCGCTGGTTGCCGGTGGCGCCATTGTCACGGCGTGGGACGACAATCCCGACAGCGTCGCCAAGGCATCCGCTGCAGGGATCGGTACCGGTGATCTCCATCAGGCGAACTGGGCGGATTTCTCCGCCTTCGTCCTGTCGCCCGGCGTGCCCCTGACCCATCCAAAGCCGCATTGGACCGTCGATCTTGCCCATGCCGCCGGTGTCGAGATCATCGGCGATGTCGAACTGTTCGTGCGCGAGCGGAGGATCCATGCGCCGGATTGCCCGTTCATCGCCATCACCGGCACCAACGGCAAATCGACCACCACGGCACTGATCGCTCATATTCTGAAATCGAGCGGCCGCGATACGCAGCTCGGCGGCAATATCGGCACGGCGGTGATGACGCTCGATCCGCCGGCGCCGAACCGGTTCTACGTCGTCGAATGCTCGTCCTACCAGATCGATCTGGCGCCGACGATCAACCCGTCCGCCGGCATATTGCTCAACCTGACGCCCGATCATCTCGACCGGCACGGCAGCATGGATCAATACGCTGCAATCAAGGAACGATTGATTGCTGGTAGCGACACGGCGATCGTCGGCGTCGATGACGTCTACACCGAAGCAATCGCCGACCGGGCGACGCTTGCCGGACACCGCGTCATCCGCATCGCCCGCCACCGGGCGCTTGGAGAAGGCCTTTATGCCGACGGAACGCGCGTCATGCGCGCCGAAGGTGGCCTGGCGACCATTGTTGCCGATCTCGACGGTATCGCAACGCTGCGCGGTAATCACAATGCGCAGAATGCTGCGGCGGCGATAGCGGCCTGCATGTCGGTTGGCGTATCCGAACGCGAAATCCTTGCCGGACTATCGTCTTTTCCGGGATTGAAACACCGCATGCAGCCGGTCGGCCGCAAGGGCAATGTCATCTTCGTCAATGACAGCAAGGCTACCAATGCCGATGCGGCGGCGCCCGCTTTGTCGAGCTATGAGCGGATCTACTGGATTGCCGGCGGCCTGCCCAAGGAGGGCGGGATCGCCTCGCTGTCGCCATTCTTTGCGAAGATTGCCAAGGCCTATCTGATCGGCGAGGCCGCACCGGCCTTCGCGGCGACGCTTGGGGAAACGGTTCCTTTTGAAATTTCCGGCACGCTGGAGCGGGCGGTGGCCCATGCCGCAGCCGATGCGGAGCAGGAAGAGGCGGCACAATCCGCAGTCATGCTGTCCCCGGCTTGCGCAAGCTTCGACCAGTATAAGAACTTTGAAGTGCGTGGCGATGCGTTCGTGAGCCATGTCGCTGCGATCGATGGCGTGACGATGCTGATATGAGGGTGACGACCCTGACTTTGAGATACTGGCGCCGGACGCGCCGTTGAAGGGGACGAAGAAATGGTAAGCCGTGCCGAACGTGGCCCCGTGGCCGACTGGTTCTGGACGATCGACAGGTTCTTCCTGGCGACCTTCATTCTATTGATGGGCATCGGTTTCATGTTGTCCTTCGCGGCAAGCCCGGCGGTGGCCGAGCGGCTTAATCTCGACAGCTTCCATTTCGTCAAGCGCCACGCGGCCTTCTTGCTGCCGTCGCTGGCGGTGATGATCGGTATCTCCTTCATGTCGCCGCGGCAGGTGCGCCGCACCGCGATGATCCTGCTTCTGGCATCGCTCGCCATGATGGTTCTGGCACTGTTTTTCGGGGCCGAGGTCAAGGGCTCGCGCCGCTGGATCTCGCTCGCCGGGTTGTCGGTGCAGCCGTCCGAATTCATGAAGCCGGCTTTCGTCGTCGTCTGTGCCTGGCTGTTTTCCGAACATGCCCGCCAGCCGGAAATTCCCGGCAACCTTTTTGCCATCCTGTTGTTCGGCATTGTCGCGGCACTTCTGGTAGCCCAGCCGGACCTGGGCCAGACGATCCTGACCACCGCCGTCTGGGGCGGCATGTTCTTCATGGCCGGCATGCCGTGGCTGTGGATCGTCGTTCTCGGCGGCTCCGCAGTCGGCGGCCTTGTGGTTGCCTACACTCTCTTGCCGCACGTGGCAGGCCGTATCGACCGGTTCATGACCGGCGAGGGCGATACGTTCCAGGTGGATACGGCGCTGCAGGCGATCATTCGTGGCGACTGGTTCGGCCAGGGGCCGGGCGAGGGCATCGTCAAGCGGATCATTCCCGACAGCCATACCGACTTCATCTTCTCGGTCGCGGCCGAGGAATTCGGTATCGTCTTCTGTATGGTCATCGTGCTGATCTTCGCCTTCCTTGTCATGCGGGGCCTCAGCCACGCGTTTCGCGAGCGCAATGATTTCACCCGTTTTGCCGTTGCCGGCCTGGTGCTGCAGATCGGCATCCAGTCGATGATCAATATCGGCGTCAATCTGCAGTTGCTGCCAGCCAAGGGCATGACCCTGCCGTTGATCTCCTACGGCGGTTCGTCCATGGTGGCGATCTGCGTGACGGCAGGATTCATCCTGGCGTTGACCCGCCATCGTCCGGAAAAGCGCGCTGTCGAGCGTAGCCTGTTTCGCTCCGGCATGGGCGTTCCGGCCGAATAGGCCGGTGGAATAAGGACTGAACATGACCAAAGGCATTATAATGCTCGCCGCCGGTGGTACCGGCGGCCATCTGTTTCCGGCGGAAGCGCTGGCGCACGAATTGAAGGCGCTCGGCTATTCCATTCATCTGGTAACGGACAGCCGGGCAGAGCGTTTCGCCGGCAAGTTTCCGGCCGATGAAATCCACGTCGTACCGTCGGCGACGATCGGCTCGAAGAACCCGCTGAAAGTGGCGTCATCGCTGTGGACGCTCTGGTCGGGTATGCGCATCGCCCGCCGGCTGATGGCGAAGGTGCGGCCGAAGGTCGTCGTCGGCTTTGGCGGTTATCCGACAATTCCTCCCTTGCTGGCTGCAACCGGCATGGGCATTCCGTCGATGATCCACGAACAGAATGCCGTCATGGGCCGCGCCAACAAGGCGCTTGCCAACCGCGTGCGGGCGATTGCCGGCGGGTTTCTGCCGGAAACCGACGGTCCCTATGCGGCAAAGACGGTGACAACGGGCAACCCGGTGCGTCCTGCGGTTCTGGAAGCGGCGAAGGTTCCCTATCAGGCATCCGGCGAAGGCGAAGAGTTTCGCCTTGTCGTGTTCGGTGGCAGCCAGGGTGCACAATATTTTTCCAAAACAGTCCCGACCGCGATCAGTCTGCTCGACGACAATTTGAGACGGCGGCTGAGGATTACGCAACAAGCGCGCGCCGAAGACATGCCGATGGTCGAGGGCTGTGTCGCCAAGCTTGAGATGAATGCGGATATCGCGCCCTTTTTCACCGACATGGCTGACCGGATCGCCAAGGCGCATCTTGTGATCTGCCGTTCGGGCGCCTCGACGGTTTCGGAAATCGCGGTGATTGGCCGTCCGGCGATCCTGGTGCCTTATCCCTATGCGCTGGATCACGATCAGGCAGCCAATGCCGCAGCGCTGGCGGCCACCGGCGGCGCCAAGGTCATCGTCCAGGCCGACCTCTCACCGGATAAACTCAGCAAGATCCTGACCGGGGCGATGACCAACCCGGACAAGCTCGCTACGATGGCGGCAAACGCCAAACAGGCTGGCAAACCCGATGCCGCGCGCTTGCTTGCTGCCATGGTTGAAGCTATTGCCAGCGGTTCGACGATTGCACAGTTCAAGGAAACACGCTCATGAAGATGCCGCAGACAATCGGCCTGGTCCATTTCATCGGTATCGGCGGTATCGGCATGAGCGGTATCGCCGAGGTGCTGCACAATCTCGGCCACAGGGTTCAGGGTTCCGACCAGTCGGACAGCGCCAATGTCCAGCGCCTGCGTGACAAGGGCATCGAGGTCTTTGTCGGCCACAAGGCCGAGAATATCGGCGAGGCCGAAGTCGTCGTCGTTTCGACCGCCATCAAGAAGAGCAATCCGGAACTGATCGCGGCGCGCGAAAAGCTGCTGCCGGTGGTGCGCCGTGCCGAAATGCTCGCCGAACTCATGCGCTTCCGCAATGCCATCGCCATCGGCGGCACGCACGGCAAGACCACGACGACGTCGATGGTCGCGACGCTGCTTGAGGCAGGCGGTCTCGATCCGACCGTCATCAACGGTGGTATCATCAATGCTTACGGCACCAATGCCCGCATGGGCGAGGGCGAGTGGATGGTGGTCGAGGCCGACGAATCCGACGGCACCTTCCTGAAACTGCCCGCCGACGTGGCTGTCGTCACCAATATCGATCCGGAGCATCTCGATCACTACGGCAATTTCGATGCCGTGCGCGAAGCCTTCCGCCAATTCGTCGAGAATGTGCCGTTCTATGGTTTTGGCGTCATGTGTCTCGATCATCCCGAAGTCCAGACGATGGTGTCGAAGATCGAAGACCGCAAGGTCATCACCTACGGCGAAAACCCGCAGGCCGACGTGCGCTTTTCCAACATTCGCATGGACGGCGCCACGTCGGTGTTCGATGTCGAGATCCGCCGGCGCCGCACCGGCAAGGTAATCCAGATGCAGGATTTGCGGTTGCCGATGCCGGGGCGCCACAACGTTTCGAACGCTACCGCAGCGATTGCTGTTGCGCAGCGTCTCGGCATTTCGCCGGAGGACATTGCAAAGGGGCTCGCGTCGTTTGCCGGCGTCAAGCGCCGCTTCACCTTCACCGGCGAATGGAACAATGTCCGCGTCTATGATGATTACGGTCACCATCCCGTCGAGATCAAGGCCGTATTGCGCGCTGCGCGCGAAGCCTGTCAGGGCCGCGTCATCGCCGTGCACCAGCCGCACCGCTTCTCGCGCCTGAACAGCCTGTTCGAGGATTTTTCCGCCTGCTTCAACGATGCCGACACCATCCTTCTGGCACCGGTCTATTCTGCTGGCGAAGAGCCGATCGAGGGTATTAATTCCCAGGAACTCGTCGCCCGTATCAAGGCCGGCGGCCATCGCGACGCGCGGTTCATCGAAGGTCCGGAAGCAATCGCGCCGATTATATCGGCCATTGCACAACCCGGTGACTTTGTGGTTCTCTTGGGGGCTGGCAGCATCACCTATTGGGCGGCCGCACTTCCGAAGGAACTCGCAGGCATTTCAGGAAATTCCGCATGAAACAGGTACACGGAGAAAAGTTGCTCGCCTCTCTGGGGGACAGCGTCAAGGAATTGCGCGGACGTCTGACGCCGGACGCGCCGATGGACCGGGTCACCTGGTTTCGCGCCGGCGGTCTTGCCGAGCTGATGTTCCAGCCGCATGATGCCGACGACCTCATCGCCTTCCTGAAGATTCTGCCCGCAGAAGTGCCGGTCATGGTCGCAGGCGTCGGCTCCAACCTTCTGGTCCGCGATGGCGGTATTCCGGGTGTCGTCATCCGGCTGTCCGCCAAGGGTTTTGGCGATGTGGAGCTTGTCTCCGAGACGCGGGTCAAAGCCGGAGCGATCTGCCCGGACAAGAACCTTGCAGCGATGACGCTTGATCACGGCATTGGCGGTTTCGCCTTCTACTACGGCATTCCCGGCACGATCGGCGGTGCGCTGCGGATGAACGCCGGTGCCAATGGCGGTGAGACGCGCGAGCGGGTCGTCGAGGTTCATGCGGTCGACCGCAAGGGTAATACACATGTGCTTTCCAATGCCGACATGGGCTACAGCTACCGTCATTCGTCGGCGCCCAAGGACCTGATCTTCACCCATGCGGTTTTCGAAGGCTATCTCGAAGACAAGGCCAAGATTCGCGCCGACATGGATGCGGTGCGCCAGCATCGCGAAACCGTGCAGCCGATCCGCGAAAAGACCGGCGGTTCGACGTTCAAGAATCCGCAGGGTCATTCCGCTTGGAAACTGATCGACGAGGCCGGCTGCCGTGGCATGTTGATCGGTGGCGCTCAGATGTCGCCGATGCACTGCAATTTCATGATCAACACCGGCCAGGCGAGCGGCTACGAACTCGAATATCTCGGCGAGACCGTGCGCCAGCGCGTGTTTGAAACCTCGGGCATTTCGCTCGAATGGGAAATCAAGCGCATCGGCACCTTCATGCCGGGATACGAGGTCAAGGAATTTTTGGGTGAACTGACAGCCTGAGCTGCCCAATGCCCTGATATGAAAAAGCCGCCGCAGAGTGATCTGCAGCGGCTTTTTTGTGTTTGACGTTGCTGAAGCTCAGACTTCATCCTTGCCCGAAAGCAGGATGCAGATCAGCGTGATCACGGCTGCCGCGCCGAGATAGTAGCCGACATAGGCCATGCCGTAGTTCACCTGCAGCCAGGTCGCGGCGTAGGGAGCAAGCGAGGCTCCGAAAATGCCGGCAAGGTTAAAGGTGATCGACGAGCCGGTGTAGCGCACATTGGTCGGGAAGGGGGCTGCAAGCGCCGTACCGATCAGGCCATAGGTCAGGCCCATCAGGGCCATTGCAATGATTGCAAAGACGAAGATAGCGCCTTCGCCCGATGTCATCAGGCCGTTCAGGAAGAACGAGAAGATGCCGATCAGGACGGTCGTTGCGATCAGCACCTCGCGGCGGCCGAAGCGTTCGGCCAGCTTGCCGGCGATCGGGATGAAGATGCCGAACATGACTGAGCCGACGATCTGGATTTCCAGTGCATCGAGGAACGGGATCTTCAGGACCTTGACGTTGTAGGAGAGCAGATAGGCCGAGCCGATATAGAACAGCACGAAGGTCGCCAGCGCCACGAAGGTGCCGAGGAACAGGCTGCGCTTGTGGTTGCGGAACAGTTCCATGACAGGCACATCGACGCGTTCATGCTTGTCTATGGCCTTCTGGAACGCAGGCGTCTCGGTGATCGAAAGGCGTACCCACAGACCGACGGCGATCAGGATGATCGAGGCAATGAACGGGATGCGCCAGCCCCAGCTGAGCAACTGCTCCTGGGTCATCAGGTGCAGTAGCAGCCAGAAGGCGCCAGACGACAGGAACAGGCCGACAGGGGCGCCGAGCTGCGGGAACATGCCGTACCAGCTGCGCTTGCCTTCCGGAGCGTTTTCCGTGGCGAGCAGGACGGCACCGCCCCATTCCCCACCGAGGCCAAAGCCCTGACCGAAGCGGCACAGCGCCAGCAGGAGCGGTGCGATCACGCCGATCTGCTCGTAGGTGGGCAGAAGGCCGATGATGACCGTCGAGACACCCATGGTCAGAAGAGCTGCCACCAGCGTGGTCTTGCGGCCGACACGGTCGCCGAAATGACCGAACACGACGGCGCCGAGCGGGCGTGCGAAAAAGGCGATCGAAAAGGTCGCGAAGGAAGCCAGAAGTGCGGTTGTCGGATCGGTGTTCGGGAAGAACAGCGCCGGGAACACCAGCACGGCGGCGGTGGCGTAAACGTAGAAGTCGAAGAATTCGATGGTCGTGCCGACCAGGCTTGCCAGAAGAACGCGGGCCGGCGAATTGAGCGGGCCCTTGTTCAACGGCGCTGCCGTCGGCGACGTGGAGAGTGTGTCGCTCATTGTCATGTGTCCGTGTTGGAAATGTTGTTGCTGTCTTGGGAGGCAGCTGCCCGGCTTTAACGCAGGCGGACCGGCAATAAAACCCTTCGAGCGCAACTATAGGCAAGATTTTCCGGACTTCCTGTCGCAAAAGTGTCGCTGATACCGCCGTTGGATTGCAAAGATTTTCATCACGGCGATCAAAAATGCGTCCGGGGCGTTTCTCTTTGCGCGCAATCCTTGACCAGAATCGAATTGTGGCAAATCTTGGGTTGTGTACCCGGCAACCGGGTGCGGCAAACAGGCTTGGATGCGCATGTGTTTCCATCAGGGGGCTGATGGAGGCGCGGACGGTGCGTATCAGGCACTTTTGGAGCATTTGCTCCGTTTGAAGGGGAAACCATGTTCAAGAAGCTTTCTGCTGAATTTTTAGGGACGTTCTGGCTTGTGTTCGGCGGCTGCGGCAGTGCTGTGCTGGCGGCGGCCTTTCCGGAAGTCGGTATCGGCTTGCTCGGTGTCTCGTTTGCTTTTGGCTTGACCGTTTTGACCATGGCCTATGCGGTCGGCGGCATTTCGGGCGGCCATTTTAATCCTGCGGTGTCGGTTGGCTTGACGGTTGCCGGCAAGTTTCCGGCCTCTTCGCTTCCTGGTTACATCATTGCCCAGGTGGCGGGCGGCATCGTTGCGGCTGCGGCTCTTTACCTGGTTGCCAGCGGCAAGGCTGATTTCCAGCTCGGTGGTTTTGCCGCCAATGGTTACGGCGAACATTCGCCGGGCGGTTATTCGCTGACCTCGGCCCTGGTCATCGAGGTGCTTTTGACCGGCTTCTTCATCTTCATCATTCTGGGCGCCACCCATGGCCGCGTCCCGGTCGGCTTTGCGCCGATTGCCATCGGTCTGACACTGACCCTGATCCACCTGATCTCCATCCCGGTCACCAACACCTCGGTCAATCCGGCCCGCTCGACAGGTCAGGCTTTGTTTGTTGGCGGTTGGGCGTTGCAGCAGTTGTGGCTGTTCTGGCTTGCTCCAATCGTCGGTGCGGCCATCGGCGCCATTGTCTGGAAAATTGTCGGCGAAGACGACTGAGGCGCCGCCATCTGCCATATCTCGCTTACGAAGGGCCTCGCGCAAACCGCTGCGGGGCCTTTCCATTTTATCACGCCTGTCGTCGGCCTTTTCTCTTGCAGAACCATTAACACTCTGATTCTAAGCGATGAATCGAAGTGCGGATATGAGTCGGCGCGAAATATTTTACCCATGTCTTGGATAGGGTTAACCAAAGTAAACGGTTCATTAACTATAATGCCGCTCTAGTGGAGCTGCGCCTGACGGACGCGACTCGTCTGCGTCAACAAGCTAGGCGCAAGCGGCGATTTGTATGGCTGGCGTAATGTCGGGGGTTTTTATGAGTGGTAAGCATGTAGCTGTCCTGATGGGCGGATTTTCTTCGGAGCGGCCTGTCAGCCTGTCTTCCGGGGCTGCGTGCGCCGATGCGCTGGAGGCCGAGGGCTACCGCGTCACCCGAATCGACGTCGATCGCAATGTTGCATCCGTTCTTGCTGATCTGCATCCCGATCTGGCCTTCAATGCGCTGCACGGTCCTTTCGGCGAAGACGGCACGATCCAGGGCATCCTTGAATATCTTCAGATTCCCTATACGCATTCCGGCGTCCTTGCTTCGGCCCTGGCCATGGACAAGGCGCAGGCGAAGCTCGTCGCCAGTGCTGCCGGCATCCCTGTCGCGGAAGCGCGCGTGATGGATCGCCATGATTTTGGCTCCGATCATCCGATGAAGCCGCCCTATGTCGTCAAGCCTGTTCGCGAAGGCTCCAGCTTCGGCGTGGTGATGGTCAAGGAGGATCAATCGCATCCGCCGCAGATCGTCACGTCGAGCGAGTGGCGCTATGGCGACCGGGTGATGGTCGAGCGCTATGTGTATGGCCGCGAGTTCACCTGTGGCGTCATGGGCGACACGGCGTTGGGGGTCACGGAAGTGATACCGCAGGGACACGCCTTCTACGATTACGATTCAAAGTATGTGAAAGGCGGTTCAAAACACGTCATTCCGGCGGATGTTTTACCAAATATTTACCAAAAAATACAAACACTCTCAGTCATGGCGCATCAGGCGATTGGATGCCGCGGCGTAAGCCGCTCCGACTTCCGCTTCGACGACCGTTTCTCTGCAGAAGGAGAGCTTATCTGGCTGGAGGTCAATACCCAGCCTGGCATGACTCCCACCTCTCTGGTGCCTGAAATGGCTGTTCATGCTGGCCATACGTTTGGTGAATTCCTCAAGTGGATCGTGGAGGACGCGTCGTGTTTGCGTTGAGAGGCAGGAAAGCAGGTAGGGCGCGGGCTCCGCTGGAAGCGGCTGATCTTGATGGTCAGCGCGTTCTGCCAAGGCCGCTGCGCCGCGCCGTGCGTTTTCTCGTCAGTCTCGGGACGGGCCGCATCCACTTCGTGCCGTATACCGGCACTGTATCCGCCGTCGCATTCTTCGCTGCGACCGGTTTCTACGGCATGTCGCTCGGTGGTCACAGCCAGGATTTCGCCCAGACGACCACCACGGCCGTCGGTTTCGCGATCGAAGACGTCAAGGTATCCGGCAATGACCAGACCTCGGAAATCGACATCCTTCAGCAGCTGGGTCTCGATGGTGCAACCTCGCTGGTTGCCCTCGACATCGGCGCGGCGCGCAAGCTGATCAGCGAAATGCCCTGGGTCGAGGATGTTGCGGTACGCAAGGTCTATCCGGGCACGATTGAAGTCAATCTCAAGGAGCGCAAGGCGTTCGGCATCTGGCAGCACGGTTCCGATCTGTCGCTGATCGAGGCAAGCGGCAGCGTGATCGCGCCGCTGCGTGACAATAAATTCTCCGAGCTGCCGCTGTTCGTCGGCCGCGATGCCGAGACCACGGCTGCCGCATTCTACGCCCGATTTGAACAATGGCCGGAAATCAGCAAGCGCGTCAAAGCCTATGTCCGCGTTGCCGGCCGCCGCTGGGATCTGATCCTGGACAATGGCATCAACATCAAGCTGCCCGAGCACGATCTCGACCGCGCCATGCAGGTGTTGTCGACGATGGAAGAGGGGCAGCAATTGCTCGAACGCGATATCGCAGCGGTCGATCTCCGGTTGGAGGATCGCACCACGGTTCAGTTGACCCCCGAAGCCGCTGCCCGCCGCCAGACCGTTCTGGAAGCCCGCACGAAGATGTTGAAGAAGCAGGAAAAGGAAGGCCGTACATGAGCATCTTCGGCTCCTCGAATTTTGGGCTGCCGCGTCTTAAGCCGCTTTCTTCCAAGCGGTCGCATGTCGTATCCGTGCTCGATATCGGCTCAACCAAGGTGGTCTGCATGATCGGCCGCCTGACGCCGCGCGCCGAAAGCCAGATACTGCCGGGCCGGACCCACTCGATCGAGATCATCGGCATCGGTCACCACAAGTCGCGCGGCATGAAGAACGGCGTGATTGCCGATCTCGACGCCGCCGAAAGCGTCGTCCGTCTCGCTGTCGATGCCGCCGAGCGGATGGCTGGGCTGACCATCGACAGCCTGATCGTCAACATTTCCGCCGGCCGCCTGCAGAGCGATATCTACACAGCGTCCATCGATCTCGGTGGCCAGGAGGTCGATGCTGCCGACCTGAAGAAAGTTCTGGCGGCTGCCGGCCAGCAGTCGCTGCGCCAGGACCGCGTCATTCTGCATTCGTTGCCGACCGGTTTTTCGCTCGACGGCGAGCGCGGCATCCGCGATCCGCTGGCGATGTTCGGCGATTCGCTTGGCGTCGACATGCACGTGCTGACGGCGGAGCGCGCCGCGCTGAAGAACCTCGAACTCTGCATCAACCGCGCCCATCTTTCGGTCGAAGGCATTGTTGCGACGCCTTACGCAAGCGGCCTTGCGGCTTTGGTCGATGACGAAGTCGAACTCGGCTGTGCCGCCATCGACATGGGCGGCGGCACCACGACGATCTCGGTGTTTGCCGAGGGCAAGCTGGTTCACGCCGACGCGATCAGCCTTGGTGGCCACCACGTCACGACAGATCTTGCACGCGGTCTTTCGACCCGCATCGAAGATGCCGAGCGACTGAAGGTCGTTCACGGTTCGGCGCTGCCCAACAGCGGCGACGAGCGCGATATCGTGTCCGTTCCGCCGATCGGCGAGGACGACCGCGATCAGCCGACCCATGTGCCGCGTGCACTCGTCTCGCGCATCGTGCGGGCCCGCATCGAAGAAACACTGGAACTCATCCGCGACCGCATTCAACGGTCCGGCTTCTCGCCGATCGTCGGCAAGCGCGTCGTTCTAACGGGTGGAGCTGCGCAACTGACCGGTCTGCCGGAGTCGGCGCGCCGCATTCTCGCCCGCAACGTTCGCATCGGCCGTCCGCTCGGCGTCTCCGGACTGCCGGCGGCAGCCAAGGGGCCGGCCTTCTCGACGGCCGTCGGCCTGATGATCTATCCGCAGGTCGCGGACATGGAAACACATGCGGCGCAGGGCGGTCTGCTCTCGTCGCTTGCAGGAAACAACAGCCGTATCGCCCGCATGGGCCAATGGCTGAAGGAAAGCTTTTGAGCCCTTCGGCCTGACGGCTGACGGGATGCAATACGGGATTTAGTGATTTGGCCGGCGCGGCAAGGCGGCCAGAAACCAGGAAGGAACGGGTACAATGACGATCAACTTGCAAAAGCCGGATATCACCGAGCTGAAGCCCCGCATCACCGTCTTCGGTGTCGGCGGCGGCGGCGGCAATGCTGTCAACAACATGATCACCGCAGGCCTTGAAGGCGTCGATTTCGTCGTCGCCAATACCGATGCCCAGGCGCTGACCATGACCAAGGCTTCGCGCATCATCCAGATGGGTGTTGCCGTAACCGAAGGTCTGGGCGCCGGATCGCAGCCGGAAGTCGGCCGTGCGGCGGCTGAAGAGTGCATCGATGAGATCATCGATCATCTGAATGGCACGCACATGTGCTTCGTCACTGCCGGCATGGGTGGTGGTACCGGTACCGGTGCTGCTCCGGTCGTTGCCCAGGCTGCCCGCAACAAGGGTATCCTGACGGTCGGCGTCGTCACCAAGCCGTTCCACTTCGAAGGCCAGCGCCGTATGCGTCTCGCCGACATGGGCATCCAGGAACTGCAGAAGTCCGTCGACACCCTGATCGTCATTCCCAACCAGAACCTGTTCCGGATCGCCAATGACCGCACCACGTTCGCCGACGCGTTCGCCATGGCCGACCAGGTTCTCTACTCCGGTGTTGCCTGCATCACCGACCTGATGGTCAAGGAAGGCCTGATCAACCTCGACTTCGCGGACGTTCGTTCCGTGATGCGCGAAATGGGCCGCGCCATGATGGGCACGGGCGAAGCATCCGGTGAAGGCCGCGCAATGGCCGCTGCCGAAGCTGCGATCGCCAATCCGCTGCTCGACGAAACCTCGATGAAGGGCGCTCAGGGCCTGCTGATCTCGATCACCGGCGGCCGTGACCTGACCCTGTTCGAAGTCGATGAAGCAGCCACCCGCATCCGCGAGGAAGTGGATCCGGACGCCAACATCATCCTCGGCGCCACATTCGACGAAGAACTCGAAGGTCTCATCCGCGTTTCGGTCGTGGCAACGGGTATCGATCGGACTGCCGCGGAGGTGGCTGGTCGTTCCGCTGACTTTCGTCCGGTAGCAGCCAAGCCGATCATTCGCCCGTCCATCGCGATCCCGGCAGCGCCGGTCCAGCAGACAGTTGCGGTTCAGCAGCAGCCGGCTCCGGTTGCGCAGCAGCCTGCCGTTCAGCAGCAGGCCGCCCAGCCGGTCCAGCAGACCAGCGATACGATCGCCGAAGCCATCCGTGCAGCCGAACTCGAACGCGAACTGTTCCTGTCGATGCCGCGCGGTGGTGCAGCTGCACCGGTTCAGCAGGCCCAGGACGATTTCCGTCCGCAGAGCAAGCTTTTCGCAGGTGCCGCACCGGTCGAACAGCAGCCTGTCCTTCAGGCGGCTCCGGTCCAGCGGTCCATCGAGACGCCGGTCTACCAGCAGCCGGTTGCCCAGGCTCCCGTTCGCCAGGAGCCCGTCGCTCCAGCGATCCGCCAGCAGGCCGAACAGGTCCGCATGCCGCGCGTCGAAGACTTCCCGCCTATGGTGAAGGCTGAAGCCGAGCACCGTGCACAGCCGGTCCAGCATGAAGAGCGCGGCCCGATGGGCCTGCTCAAGCGAATCACCAATTCGCTGGCACGCCGCGAGGAAGAAACGCATGATGTCGCGGCGGACATGACGGCCGGTGCACCGGCAGCGGCCTCGCAGCAGCGCCGTCCGCTGTCGCCCGAAGCCAGCGTTTATGCGCCGCGCCGGGCTGCTCCTCTCGATGACCGTGCCCGCGCTGCCTCGCAGCCGCGTGTACACGAAGACGATCAGCTCGAAATCCCGGCATTCTTGCGCCGCCAGTCGAACTGATTTTCTTGCCCACCTTCCTCCTTGCCGAAATGCCCGGGTTTGCGCCCGGGCATTTTTTATGAATTAGTGAATTCTTTCAGTATCTAAGCGCCGCGTAACAAAGCGAAAGAAACAGTGATTTGGAATGACGGCCCAGTGCAATTATCTTCACGATCAGGACTGATGGGACAGCATTGCGATTCTAACCGCGAAAGCTTGCATATCGGACCGGATGGCGACGGCAACGGCTCGCTTTCCGAATGAGTGTCTTGCGGCTTTGGAAACGTCCGGCTCTGGTCTCATCGAAACATTCGGCGGCAACGCCACGCAGTATTTGAAGGCGATTAGCATGGGACTGGGAATTGGACTGCTTGGGTTTCAGACAACGATTGCACACTCTGTAACTCTGAGCGGCACGGGCGTACATTCTGGCGCCGAGGTAGCAATCACCTTTCATCCGGCGGAAGCAGACAGCGGCATCGTTTTTCAGCGTGTCGTCGGCGAACAGACGATCAGCGAATTCAAGGCGGTTTCCTCGCAGGTCGGCAATACTGATCTGTGCACCATCCTTGGTTTTTCGCCTGCCACCTCGATCGCCACGATCGAACATGTGATGGCGGCGATCTACGCGCTCGGCCTCGACAATCTTCTGATCGAAGTGCAGGGCGCTGAAATGCCGATCATGGATGGCAGCTCGGCTCCGTTCATCGAGGCTATCGAGCAGACCGGCATCAAGGCGCTTTCGGTCAAGCGCCGCTACATCCGCATCCTCAAGCCTGTCCGTATCGAATCAGGTGCTTCCTGGTCGGAATTCACGCCTTATGACGGCATGCGCTTCGAAGTGGAGATCGATTTCGATAGTCCGCTGATCGGCCGTCAGGCCTGGAAGGGTGATATCACGCCTTCGGTGTTCAAGACGGAATTGTCGCGGGCCCGCACCTTCGGTTTCATGCGCGATGTCGAGCGCATGTGGGCCGCCGGCCGCGGTCTTGGTTCGTCGCTGGAAAATTCGGTCGTCATTGCCGATGACAACACGGTCATCAATATGGAAGGCCTACGCTACAAGGACGAGTTCGTTCGCCACAAGACGCTGGACGCCGTGGGCGACCTGGCTTTGGCCGGTGCACCTTTCATCGGCTGCTACCGTTCCTATCGCGGTGGCCACAAGATGAATGCCAATGCGCTGAAGGCGCTGATGAGCGATCCGACGGCCTACGAAATCGTCGAGAATGCCCCGCAACGTCATCGCCAGGCGCCACGTGAAGCCGTTGCGGTCAACGCGCCGTAATGCGCAGCCATTTGTTCCTGAAAGGGAAATCTGGTCCGATGTTTGATAAGAGCCGGTCTTTTGACCGGCTTTTTCATGATAAGACTGCCACAAAATTGCGTTAATCAATCATCATGACATTGCGGTCTTGTTGCATCTTGATCTAAAACGCGGTTCATAGGCGGCGGTATTCTTACCGGCGCGGGAGTTGGGATTTACGAATGGTAATTGCAGGCCAGTTTGAATTGAAAAAGATGGCACGTGTTGTTGTCATCGCGCTTGCGGCTTCCGCGACCAGCGTGTTGATCACCGCCTGCCAGAACGATCCCGACATCGACATCACCAAGCTGACCGCAGAGACGGATCCGCCGGAAGTGCTCTACAATCAGGGTCTTGCCAACCTGAATGCGGGCAAGACCACCGAAGCGGCGCGCAAGTTCGATGCGATCGACCAGCAGCATCCCTTCTCCGAATATGCGCGCAAGGCGCTGGTCATGCGCTCCTTCGTCAATTACCGCAACGGCCAGTATCAGGACGCCATCAATGGGGCGAGCCGCTACCTGAACCTGTATCCTGAATCCGAAGACGCAGCCTATGCGCAATATATCGTCGGCCTTGCCTATTCCAAGCAGATCCCGGCGGTGACGCAGGACCAGAAGCCGGCCTTCAAGACCATCGAGGCGATGCAGGCGGTCATTACCAAATATCCTGATTCCGAATATGTCGAAGACGCGCAAGCCAAGCTGCGCTATGCCAAAGACCAGCTGGCCGGCAAGGAAATGCAGATCGGCCGCTACTATCTCGAGCGCAAGGAATATCTGGCAGCGATCACGCGCTTCCGATCGGTGGTCGAATCCTATCCGAATACCAATCAGGTCGAGGAAGCGCTGGCGCGCCTGGTGGAAACCTATTTCGCCATGGGCATCACCGCCGAGGCGCAGACCGCAGCGGCTGTTCTGGGACGCAACTATCCTGACAGCCAATGGTATGCCGACAGCTACAAGCTGCTGCAGAGCGGTGGTCTTGAGCCGCGTGAAAATGGCAATTCGTGGATTTCGCGCGCAGGCAAGAAGCTTTTGGGCGCCTAGCGCATGTCGCGGAAAAGCGCGCAGCGGTTTTACGGTAACGATATGCGCAGTCAAAGACCTAAAGCGCATGGAGCGAATCTGAGGAATCGCGCTGCGCTTTAGATCAGGACCCAAGGCGAAGAGATTTGAACCGGGATGCTCTCACAGATTTCGATCCGCGATATCGTCCTGATCGAACGGCTTGATCTGTCCTTCGATGCCGGACTGTCCGTGCTCACAGGCGAAACCGGGGCAGGGAAATCCATTCTTCTCGATAGCCTGTCGCTGGCGCTTGGCGGCCGGGGCGATGGTTCGCTGGTTCGCCACGGCGGCGACAAGGGGCAGGTGACGGCGGTCTTCGATGTCGGCATGAGCCATCCGGCCCGGCTTCTCATCCGCGAAAACGGCATCGACGATGATGGCGAGCTGATCTTCCGCCGGGTGCAATCGGCCGATGGTCGCACCAAAGCCTATGTCAACGACCAGCCGGTTTCCGTGCAGCTGATGCGCCAGGCAGGCCAGCTGCTGGTCGAGATTCACGGCCAGCACGACGACCGCGCCCTTGTCGATACCCACGCCCATCGCACCCTTCTCGATGCCTTCGGCGGTTTGGCCGAGGAGGCGCAGTCCGTCGCCGGCCTCTACCGCATCTGGAAGGATGCCGAGCGGACGCTGAAAAAGCACCGTGACAAGGTGGAAGCCGCTGCCCGCGAGGCCGATTATCTGCGCTCTTCCGTCGAGGAACTGGAAGCCCTGTCACCACAGGATGGCGAGGAGGACGATCTGGCCGAGCGCCGCTCGCGGATGATGAAGGCCGAGCGTATTGCCGTCGATATCAACGAAGCAAGCGAATTCCTCAACGGCAATGGCTCGCCTGTGCCTCTGATCGCTTCGATGGTGCGCAGGTTGGAGCGCAAGAGCCACGAAGCGCCGGGGCTTCTCGAAGAGACCGTCGAACTGCTGGATGCTGCACTCAACCAGCTTTCCGACGCCCAGATGGCTGTCGAGGCGGCGCTGCGGAAAACCGAATATGATCCGAAGGAACTTGAGCGGGTCGAGGAGCGGCTGTTTGCGCTGCGCGCCGCCGCCCGCAAATATTCCGTACCGGTGACGACGCTGCCAGCGCTTGCCGTCCGGATGATCTCCGATCTCGCCGATCTCGATGAGGGCGAAGAAAAGCTGAAACAGCTGCAAACCCAACTCGGCCTGACCAAGGGCGCTTTTGATGCCGCGGCGGCGGCACTCTCCGCCAAGCGCCACAATACGGCAACGGCACTGTCTGACGCTGTCATGGCAGAGCTTCCGGCGTTGAAGCTCGAACGCGCCCGTTTCATGGTGGAAGTCACCACCAATCAGGATGCGGCGGCTGCCGAAGGCATCGATGTGATCGAATTCCACGTCCAGACCAATCCGGGTACCCGGCCCGGGCCGATCATGAAGGTGGCGTCCGGCGGCGAGCTATCGCGCTTTCTGCTGGCGCTGAAGGTGGCGCTCGCCGATCGCGGTTCGGCCCCGACGCTGGTTTTCGACGAAATCGACACCGGCGTCGGTGGCGCGGTCGCCGATGCCATCGGCCAGCGGCTGAAGCGGCTGTCGAAAACCGTGCAGGTTCTTTCCGTTACCCACGCGCCGCAGGTGGCAGCGCGTGCCGCAACGCATCTTTTGATTTCCAAGGGACCTTCGGCGGAAAAGGCCGAAACGATCTCCACCCGCGTCGCCCGCATGGACGACAAGGCCCGCACCGAAGAGATTGCCCGCATGCTGGCCGGCGCCTCGGTGACCGACGAGGCGAGGGCGGCTGCAGCGCGGCTGTTGGCGGGGAACGTGTAGTTTTTACCCTCCCCTTGAGGGGGAGGGTCGGCACGGAGTGCCGGGGTGGGGTGATCCTTTGTGCTCACCTAACGATCACCCCACCCGCGCGTTCCGCGCGACCTCCCCCTCAAGGGGAGGTGGTTTTCACCATCTTCCCATTCTGCGAAAATTCTCTAAAACGACTCTCAAATCAGGAGTTTCCGCATGTCGACCGTATCCACTGCCGTTGAAGATTTGACGCTTGAAGATGCGGTTATCGAGCTGGAACGGCTGGCTGGCGAACTGGCCCATCACGACGGGCTCTATCACGGCAAGGATGCACCGGAGATCTCGGATGCGGACTATGATGCGCTGAAGCGGCGAAACGAGGAGATCGAGGCGCGTTTTCCGGAGTTGGTCCGCTCCGATAGCCCGTCGCGCAAGGTCGGTGCAGCGCCATCCGGCATCTTCCAGCAGATCACCCATGCCCGGCCGATGCTGTCGCTCGACAACGTGTTTTCCGACGAGGACGTGCGGGACTTTATCGGTAGCGTCTACCGGTTTCTCGGCCTGCTGCCCGACAATTCGATTGCCTTTACGGCAGAGCCGAAGATCGACGGCCTGTCGATGTCGCTGCGCTATGAGAACGGCAGGCTGATCAGCGCCGCGACGCGTGGCGACGGCACGACGGGGGAAAACGTCACCGCCAATATCCGCACCATCAAGGAAATCCCGCAGACCCTGCCAGCCGATGCGCCTGCGATCGTCGAGGTTCGCGGTGAAGTCTACATGGGCAAGAGCGACTTTCTGGCACTCAACGAGCAGATGGTGGCAGAGGGCAGGCAGACCTATGTCAACCCGCGCAACACGGCGGCCGGATCGCTGCGTCAACTCGATCCAACGGTCACTGCCAGCCGCAAGCTGAAATTCTTCGCCTATGCCTGGGGTGAGATTTCCGAGATGCCGGCCGATACTCAGTCCGGGATGGTCGCGGTATTCAAGCGCTGGGGGTTCCCGGTCAATCCGCTGACGCAACGTCTGTCTTCGATCGAGGCTATTCTCGAACACTATAATGACATCGGGCTGAAACGCCCCGATCTCGACTACGATATCGACGGCGTCGTCTACAAAGTCGACCGGCTGGACCTGCAGCAGCGCCTCGGCTTTCGCTCGCGCTCGCCGCGCTGGGCAACGGCCCACAAGTTTCCGGCCGAGCAGGCGTTCACCACTGTCGAAAATATCGACATTCAGGTGGGCCGCACCGGTGCCCTGACGCCGGTGGCGCGGTTGACACCGGTGACTGTCGGCGGTGTGGTCGTGACCAATGCGACGCTGCACAATGCTGATTATATCGAAGGCATCGGCAATGGCGGCGAGCGCATCCGCGAAGAGGATCACGATATCCGTATCGGCGATACCGTCATCGTCCAGCGAGCAGGGGATGTTATCCCGCAGGTGCTGGATGTGGTGATGGAGAAGCGCTCGGCGACGGCTGAGCGGTATCAGTTTCCGAAGATGTGTCCGGTCTGCGGCAGCCATGCCGTGCGCGAGAGAAACGAAAAGACCGGCAAGCTCGATTCCGTCACACGCTGCACCGGCGGGTTCGTCTGCCGTGCGCAAGCGGTCGAGCATCTGAAGCACTTCGTCTCGCGCAATGCTTTCGACATCGAGGGACTGGGCTCGAAGCAGATCGGTTTCTTCTTCGAGGCCGACGATCCGGCACTGTCGATCAAGACCGCGCCCGACATCTTCACGCTGGAAAAGCGGCAGAACGCCTCGGCGCTGACCAAGCTCGAAAATATCGACGGGTTCGGCAGGGTCAGTGTCCGCAAGCTTTATGACGCGATCAATGACCGGCGCCAGGTGGCATTGCACCGGCTGATCTATGCGCTTGGCATCCGCCATGTCGGCGAAACCACGGCGAAGCTTTTGGCGCGCTCCTATGGCAGCTATGCGGCGTTCGCGGATGCGATGAAGGCCGCCAGTGATATCGCCTCGGAAGCTTGGAGCGACCTGAATACGATAGACGGTATCGGCGATGTCGTTGCCCGCGCGATCGTCGAGTTCTTCAAGGAACCGCGCAACATGGATGTGGTGTCGCGCCTCTTGGAGGAGGTGACGCCGCAGGATGCCGAAGCGCCGGTTGCAAGCTCGAGCCCGGTCGCCGGCAAGACCGTCGTTTTCACCGGATCGCTGGAAAAGATGACGCGCGACGAAGCCAAAGCCATGGCCGAACGGCTGGGCGCCAAGGTCGCGGGCTCCGTGTCGAAAAAGACCGATCTTCTGGTCGCAGGCCCCGGCGCCGGCTCGAAACTTGAAAAGGCCCGCGAACTCGGCGTCGAAACCACCGATGAGGACGGCTGGTTTGTCCTAATCGGTGGGTAATACCCATTCCTTTGCCTTAAGAGCTTTCCCCGTTCCCCTGTCTTCTCTATGACGGCTGCCAGATTTGTGACAGTTTCGTGACAACGCGAAGATAGGTGGATGAACAATGCTGGGTTGGTTTCGCAAGCTCTTGCCGCGCGAGGACAAGTTCTTCGAGCTTTTCGAATCGCACTCGCGCACCGTCGTCAGCGCGGCCGATGCTTTGAAAGCATTGCTGGCCGGCGAGGGTGACCTTGATGCCCATTGCGACAGGATCGTGGCCCTTGAAGATCAGGCGGACGCAATCACCCGCGATGTCATGCTTGCGGTCCGCCTCAGCTTCATCACGCCGTTCGATCGCGGTGACATCAAGGACCTGATCCAATCGATGGATGATGCCATCGACATGATGCACAAGACGGTCAAGACCATCCGCCTGTTCGAGCAGACGAGCTTTGACCCGGGCATGCGCGAAATGGGCGTTCTGATCGCCGATTCCGCCAAGCTGGTCGCGGAAGCGATCCCGCTGCTTGATCGGATCGGCGCCAACGTGCCGCGCCTGACCGCCATTGCCGAAGAGGTCAACCGGCTCGAGGAACGTTCCGACCAGCTGCACGACGAAGGTCTCAAGGACCTGTTCCGCCGTCACGGTGCCTCCAATTCGATGGCCTACATCATCGGCAGCGAGATCTACGGCGAACTTGAGAAGGTCGTCGATCGCTTCGAGGACGTCGTCAATGAAATCAGCGGCATCCTGATCGAGAACGTCTGATGGACGCGACACTCGCTTTACCGTTGCTCATCGCCCTGATCGGCGTCGCGCTGTTCTTCGATTTTCTCAACGGCCTGCACGACGCCGCCAATTCGATCGCCACGATCGTTTCGACGCGGGTTCTGCGGCCGCAATATGCCGTCATGTGGGCGGCATTCTTCAATTTTATCGCTTTCCTGTTCTTCGGCCTGCATGTTGCCGAGACGCTGGGAACCGGCATCATCGACCCGTCCATCGTTACGCCGCAGGTGATCTTCGCCGCCCTGATGGGGGCGATCATCTGGAATATCGTCACCTGGATTTTCGGCATTCCGTCAAGCTCGTCGCACGCGCTGGTCGGCGGATTGGTTGGTGCTGGCCTTGCCAAGACCGGCGGCGATGCGATCGTTCTCTCCGGCCTTCTGAAAACCGTGGCTGCCATCTTCATGTCGCCGATGATCGGTTTCATGCTGGCGCTGCTGCTCGTGCTGATCGTTTCCTGGGTCTGCCTTCGCCGGACGCCGTTTGCCGTCGATCGCAGCTTTCGCGGCCTGCAGTTCATTTCGGCCTCGCTCTACTCGCTTGGTCATGGCGGCAACGACGCGCAGAAGACCATGGGCATTATCGCCGTTCTGCTGTTCAGCCAGGGCTATCTCGGCGACACGTTCTACGTGCCGTTCTGGGTGGTCATCACCTGCCAGTCGGCCATGGCGCTCGGCACCTTGTTCGGCGGCTGGCGTATCGTCCACACGATGGGTTCGAAGATCACCAAGCTCAATCCGATGCAGGGTTTTTGTGCGGAAACCGGCGGCGCCATCACGCTTTTTGCCGCCACATGGCTGGGCATTCCCGTCTCGACCACGCATACCATTACCGGCGCCATTATCGGGGTTGGCGCGGCCCGGCGTGTCTCGGCGGTGCGCTGGGGGCTGGCGGGCAATATCTTGATTGCCTGGGTAGTCACACTGCCGGCGGCGGCGCTGATCTCCGCGCTGTTCTATTTTGCTGCAGGACTGCTTTAACATCTGAAGCGCGGCTAGAATCCAGAAGATCGCGCCGCGCTTCAGTGCATCCTGCCGGTGATTTGACCGGTGAAGCCTTGAGCAAGGAGCATGGCGGTCTGATCCGGTGGCAGCGCCTTGCCGTAGCGATAACCTTGACCGGCCTTGCACCCAAGCAGCCGCAAGCTGATCTCCTGTTCCTCGGTCTCGATGCCTTCGGCGATCGTTTCCAGCCCGAGTTCGTTGCTCATCATCAACATTGCCCTGGTGATGGCCGCATCATGCGGGTTTTCCGTCATCTCGCTGATGAATGACCGGTCGATCTTCAGTGTCGTCAGCGGAAACCGTTGCAGCGAACTCAGGGACGCAAAGCCAGTACCAAAATCGTCGAACGCGATGCCCACGCCGAGATCGCGCAGGTGGTGCACGGCTGCAAGAGCGTTGTCGTCGTTGAGGAGTGCGATCGTTTCCGTGACCTCCAGGCCAAGCGCGCACGGGGGGAGATTGTGCTCGGCGAGCGCGTTTGTGACATGCTGGACAAGGGTGGCGGCGCGATACTGGGCTGCGAAGAGATTGACGCTGACCTTGATGGGCGGCAGGCCGCTTGCCCGCCATGCCGCCGCCTGGCGGCAGGCTTCGCGCAGAACCCACCAGCCGACCGGCAAGGCAAGCGAGCTTGATTCCACCGCCGGCAGGAAGCAGGCGGGGTAGAGCAGGCCATGCTGGGGATGCTGCCAGCGGATCAGCGCTTCCACGCCCAGGATATGCCCGTCTTCCAGGCAGACCTGCGGCTGATAGTACAAGACCAGTTCGCTGTTCTTCAGCGCGCGCAGGAGCTCGTCCTGTGTAGCCCTGCGGGCAAGCGAATCGCTGCGCATCTCGGGCTCAAACATCAACATGGTGCCGCCACCGGCCTGCTTTGCCCGGTAAAGCGCGAAATCGGCGCTGGCCAGCAGCTCTTCGGCATCGGTGCCATGGTGTGGCGCGAGCGCGATGCCAATGGTGGCCGCGAGCTGGAAAACGTTGCCGCCAACATCGAACGGTCCTTCGAAGGCCGTCAGAACCGCATCGATCGTGACCATCGCTTCATCGGCGGGCCTGTCACCGGGCAACAGGATCGCGAATTCGTCACCGCCGAAGCGCGCCACGGTGACATCGGCCGCAAGAACCGATGGCAGCCGGACGGCGACGGCCTGCAGCAATGCGTCCCCGACGGCATGGCCGAGGCTGTCGTTGACATCCTTGAAGCCGTCGAGATCGAGCAGGGCAACGGTCGCGGCCCGGTTTTCAGACAGCACCTCCTGCAGCAGGTTTTCAAAGCTGTGCCGGTTGCTGAGGCCCGTCAGCGTATCCTGATTGGCCATTCTGAGCAGCCTGGCGTCTCGCTCGCGCCGGTCGGTGATGTCGCGGATGACCGCCCCCATGCCGACGCCGCGCTCGTCGTTCCAGAGCGACAGCGAAATTTCGATCGGCACCTCGGTCTGGTCGCGTTTGCGGGCGACCACTTCGACCGTCTTGCCGATCAGTTTTGTCGTGCCCCCGGCCAAGACCCGCGCCAGGCCGGCATGATGCGCACCGCGAAACCGGTCGGGAATGATGATGTCGATCAGCTGGCCGACCATCTCGTCCTGACGATAGCCGAAGAGGTTCAGCGCCGCACGATTGACGAACTCTATCCGCCCGGCCGTATCGATCGCGAAGAAGGCCAGTTCCGTCGCGGCGGAAAAATTCATCACCGTCGAGCGGATGATCTCCGTCCGGCGCAACCGTATCTGTTCCATGACCAGCGTGCCGAGAAGGTCGAGCGTCGTCCGTTGCCGTTCTCCGAAATCGCGGCGCGGCACCGTATCTGCAATGCACAATGCACCGAGGCGGAAGCCCTTATCGGTTGTCAGAGGGGTACCCGCATAGAAACGAAGGAAGGGCGCTCCCGTAACCATGGGATTATTGGCAAAGCGGGGATCTTCCAGCATATCATCGATAACGAGGACCTGGCCGCTCTCGATCGTATGGGTACAGACGGATATGCAACGGGCGATGTCGGGGACATTGATCCCATGCATCGCCTTGAAACGCTGCATATCTTTTTCAACCAGCGTGATGAAGGCCATCGGCGCATCGAAAAGCTGGGCCGCGAGGTTTGCGATCGTGTCGAACCGCGGTTCGGGTGCCGTTCCGGCGATCCACAAGTTCGACAGAGCCTCCAGCCGGTCGCGCTCCAGCGTGCCGTCCGTATCCTCGTCAGCCGTTTCAGTGCCCATTCGAAATCCCGATTTGGCTCAGTGGCAGTGGCATTATCCCCGCCGGCTATCGACGATTGCGGGGCGGTACTGTCTCAAAGTAGTCAGAACCCGTTATCAACCACTGAAGAAATAGTGTGCCTTTTATCAAATATCACTTTTGCGTGTATTATGATATGATTATGGTGCCGTGCTTTCGATAAACGCCGTCTGACGGATATTCCCGCATGCGGTCACATGGCAAGTGTTCCATCTGCTGCCGGCATGGCGGACGGAAATTGGCCCGTTTTGGCGCATCCAAACTGACGAGGTTCCTCTACAAATTCGGCGCGACACCTGCCGTCAAATAGTGTCCTATGGGGCAGGCGGTCAAAGAACTGCCGGTGTCAACCAGAACCCGAGGAACACGCAAGCGATGAAACTGGCTACTCTGAAAGACAGTACCCGCGACGGCAAACTCGTCGTCGTCTCCAAGGATCTGACCCGCTGCTCGGAAGTCGGCCATATTGTCCGCACCCTTCAGGCCGCACTCGACGACTGGGCGCATGCCGGTCCCCGGCTGGCACGCGTTGCCATCGGCCTCGAGACCGGTGCGCAGCCGACCATGCGGTTTCACGAGCATGATGCCGCTTCGCCCTTGCCACGGGCATTTTTCTGGGCCGGCGGCTCCGGTGGTTTTACCGGTCCGCGCGATCCGATCTCGGTAAAGGAGGGGGCTACGAATATTTCTGCGACCGCACAGCTCGCCGTCATCGTCGATGACGTGGACGTGCAGGCGGGCGCGGACGAGGCCAAGCAGGCCATCCTCCTCGTTCTGCTTGCCAATGATGTTTCGGCCGATGGTGCCGGCGCCGCCTCGTCGTTTTCGCCGGTCGCGGTCACGCCGGACGAATTGGACGATGGGGTGGATCTTTCCCTGCTCGTTCGCCGCAACGGCGCGCCGGCCGATGGCGGCAAGGGCAGCGCGAAGGGCAATGCCGCCGCCGTGGCTGCTGCGGCCGCAAAGCGTTCGCTGATCGCGGGCAGCATTGTCGCAACCGGTTCGTGCTTCCTCACCTCCGCCCTGACCGCCGGCGACGTGGTTCGCATCGAGATGAACGATCGCACGGGCCATTCGATCTTCGGTGCCATCGAACAGACGGTCGAAGCGCGCAGCAAATAACGGGATCGGGTTCCGGGGTAACCCGGAGCCTGCTTCCCCAGGTGACGATTCTTGCCTTCAATTCTTGAATTGTCTTTTTGCACTGCACACGTTAGGAAAACCGCGCCGGGTTTCGTGCGGATGCTCGCAGCGAAAACTGGCAAGGCCAGCCGCCGTGAACAAGGCGGCATGCTTGCGGATTGGAGGGTCCCGAGATGGAAACAATCACCACCATAACCGATTTGCGCGCGCGCCTGAGCGGCCATCGCCGCGCCGGAAAAACCATCGGTCTCGTTCCGACCATGGGCTATCTGCATGTCGGCCACATGGAACTGGTCGCCAGGGCGCGGGCCGCAAACGATATCGTCGTCGTCAGCCTGTTCGTCAATCCGCTGCAATTCGGTGCCAACGAGGACCTGACCAAATATCCGCGCGATCTTGCCCGCGATCAGGCGATGCTTGTCGAAGCCGGTGCCGATTTCCTGTTTGCACCCGGCGTTTCAGATATGTATCCGCAGCCGATGGAAACGGTGGTCGATGTGCCGACGCTGGGCAGCGAGCTGGAAGGTTCGGTGCGTCCCGGTCATTTCGCCGGTGTGGCCACCGTCGTCACCAAGCTGTTCAACATCGTCCAGCCGGACCGCGCCTATTTCGGCGAAAAGGATTTCCAGCAGCTGCAGATCATCCGCCGTATGGTCGAGGATATGGCGCAACCGGTCGAGGTGGTCGGTGTGGCAACGGTGCGCGAAGCCGATGGTCTCGCCTGTTCGTCGCGCAACGTCTACCTGACCTCCGAGCAGCGCGCGGCTGCGGCAATCGTGCCGAAAGCGCTGGATGAAGCCGAACGGCTGATCGCTGGCGGTGTGGTCGATGTAGCCGTTCTCGAAAAAGCGGTAACGGATTTCATTGCATCCGAGCCCTTGGCAAGGCCGGAAGTGGTCGCGTTGCGCGATCCGGAAACTCTGCAAGAATTGATGGAAATCGGCGAAAAACCGGTTCTTCTGTTGCTTTTTATCCGCTTCGGGAGCACGAAGCTGCTCGATAACCGGGTTTTCAGCCCAAAAACCGCAAAATTTGCAAAGGTGGCATGAGCATGAGTGTACAGGCAGTAAAGCGGCGCCTGAGCCCCGGCAGCATCGAGGCATTGAAGGGCGAGCGGCCGATCGTCAGCCTGACGGCCTATACGACGCCGATCGCCCGCCTGCTCGATCCGCATGTGGATTTCATGCTGGTTGGCGATTCTCTCGGCATGGTGCTCTACGGTCTTGATTCGACCGTCGGCGTGACGCTCGACATGATGATCGCCCACGGCCAGGCCGTCATGCGCGGTTCTGAAAAGGCCTGCGTCGTCGTCGATCTGCCGTTCGGTTCCTATCAGGAATCGAAGGAACAGGCTTTCAATAGTGCTGCCCGCATCCTCAAGGAAACCGGCTGCAGCGCCGTCAAGCTCGAAGGCGGCGCGGAGATGGCGGAAACCGTTGACTTCCTCACCCAGCGCGGCATTCCGGTGCTCGGCCATGTCGGGCTGATGCCGCAACTGGTCAATACGATGGGTGGTTACCGCTCGCTTGGCCGCAACGACAAGGAAGCTGCCAAGATCCGGCGCGACGCCAAGGCCATCGACGATGCCGGCGCGTTTGCCATCGTCGTCGAAGGCACGATCGAGCCTTTGGCACGCGAGATCACCGAAACGTTGCGGGCTCCGACCATCGGCATCGGCGCATCGCCGGCCTGCGATGGCCAGATCCTCGTCACCGACGACATGCTCGGCATTTTCAGCGATTTCAAGCCGCGTTTCGTCAAGCATTTCGTCGAGCTCGCACCGCAGATGTCGGCGGCGTTTGAAGCCTATGCCAGCGAAGTCAAGGCGCGGACGTTTCCGGGTATCGAGCACACGTTTCAGGTGAAGCGCTGATCCGCTGAAAGGGCCGGGCTACAGCCGGCTCCGCTCTGATCATAATTTTGGATCACTGCATCAATCTTATTGAATTGTTCGATAGGCCCGCCGGGCCTATCTGTGCGTTTCATCACGAACGCATCTCGGCACGTGTGACCTTGCCTCTGGCCGCCGTCGCTCCGGAAAGTTTCCTTCAATGACAAAAGACGATTTCTGGCAGGGCGTGCGTGGCGGTTTTCCCGTCATGGTGTCCGCCGCGCCCTTCGGAGCGCTGTTCGGTGCGCTCGCGGTCGATAACGGGTTTTCCGTTTTCGACGCGGTGTTCATGAGTGCCACGGTCTATGCCGGGGCCAGCCAGATGGTTGGTCTGGAGCTCTTTGGGCACAACGTCCAGCCCTGGCTGATCATCCTGTCGATTTTCGCCGTCAATTTCCGTCATATTCTGTATTCGGCGTCGATTGCCCGGCATATCCGCCATTTCTCCGGCCTGCAAAAATTCTTTGCCTTCTTCCTGTTGGTCGATCCGCAATATGCCGAGACCGAAAAGCGGGCAGAGCGCGGCGAGCCGGTGACGTTTGCGTGGTATCTCGGCTTCGGACTGGTCATCTATCTGCCATGGCAGCTGATGACGCTGCTTGGAGCGATTTTCGGGCAGATGATCGGCGACCCGAAGGCCATCGGTCTCGATGTCCTCCTGCCGATCTATTTCATGGGGCTGGTTCTCGGCTTCCGCAAGCGCGACAACTGGCTGCCGGTCGTGGCGGTCAGTTCGGTGGCCTCGATTGCAGCGATGCATTTCGTCGGCTCGCCTTGGCATGTCAGCATCGGCGCCATCGCCGGCATCCTGCTTGCCGCCTGCATGCCACTGTCGAAACGGCATGAAGAACCGGTGACGCTGGAGCATGAGGTCTGATCATGAATAACGCAGAACACATGCAACTGATCTATGTGATCCTTGCCGCCGCCGTTGCGACATTCCTCACCCGCATTGGCGGCTATGTGATGATCACGCAGATGAAACGCATCCCGCCGCGCATGGAGGCGGCGTTGAATGCCGTGCCTGCAGCCGTGCTGTCGACGCTGGTTGCGCCGGCTTTCCTTTCCGGTGGCTGGGACGTGGCCGTGGCCATGCTTGTCGCGCTGGTCATCGGCCTGCGCTTTTCGTCGCTCTGGATGCTGCTGGCCGGCTGGCTCGTCGTGATGGCGATCCGGCATCTGCTCGTCTAAGAAAAGGCCCGCTCCTTGCAAAGCGGGCCTGATGTTTTAGCGGCTCAGCGGCGCTGTCGCTGTCTTCAGCCAGTTTTGCACCGCCTCATCCGAGATCAGCGGCAAAAGCTTTTCCTGCGTGTCCTGATGGTAAGCGTTCAGCCAGGACAGTTCTTCGTCCGTCAGAAGGGCTGTGACCACCAGGCGGCGGTCGATCGGGCAAAAGGTCAGCGTCTCGAAGCCCAGCATCGGCAAGTCGCCGCCATCGATTTCACTGGCCGCGAACACATGCACGAGATTCTCAATGCGGATGCCGAACGCGCCGGGGCGGTAGTAGCCGGGCTCATTGGAGAGAATCATGCCGGGCAGCAATTCCTGCATCGAGGCGCGGGAAATGCGTTGCGGGCCTTCATGCACCGATAGATAGGAGCCGACGCCGTGGCCGGTGCCATGGGCGAAATCAGCACCGGCCTTCCACAGCGCAATGCGCGCCAGCGGATCGAGATCGATGCCGCGCGAGCCTTTCGGGAAGCGGGCAACGCTGATGGCGATCATGCCCTTCAGCACCAGGGTGAAGAAGCGGCGCTGTTCTTCCTGCACGGTGCCGATCGCAACCGTGCGGGTAATGTCCGTGGTGCCGTTGATGTATTGGCCGCCGGAATCGATCAGGAACATCGTGCCATCGGCAATGGTCAGGTCGCTTTCGGTGGTGACCCGGTAGTGCATGATTGCGGCATGTTCGCCCGCACCGGAGATGGTGTCGAAGGAAATGTCCTTTAGCGGGTTCTGCATCCGCTGGCCGGCAGCGGCGCGGCAGGCCTCCAGCTTTTCGACGGCGGCAATTTCGGTGATCGTGCCGGGTTGTGTCTGGTCGAGCCAGGCAAGGAATTCGACCATGGCGGCGCCATCCTGCAGATGCGCGCGGGCAGAGCCTTCGAGCTCGGTTGTGTTCTTGCAGGCGCGGGGCAGGCGGGCGGGATCGATCGCCTCGATGATCGTGCCGCCGCTGACGCGGATGCGTTCGGACAGCGCAAAAGGTGCATGATCGGGATCGATCATGATCTTTTTGCCCGTCGCGGCCAAGGCTGCGATCTTGTCGTCGAAGGAGGACGGTGCCTCGAGGTTGGAGAGCTGGGTGAGGTAGGCTTCCTCCTCGATCCCGGCCTTGCGCTTGTCGAGGAACAGTTCGGCTGTGCCGTCAGCATGGACAATGGCGCGGGCGAGGGGGTGGGGCGTGTGCGGCACGTCGCTGCCGCGGATGTTGAAGGTCCAGGCGATCGACGACGGGTCGGTCAGAACGACGGCGTCGGCACCGGCCTTGCCGATCTCTGCCGCCATCGTCGCGAGTTTATCCTTGGCAAGAATGCCGGAATGATCCAGCGGCTGGATCTTGACGCGGCCGAGCGGTGCCGCCGGCCGGTCCTTCCATTGGCGGTCGAGCGGATTGTGGTCGAGGAAGACCAGCGCGCCGCCAAGCCCTTCCAGCGCCTTTTCCAGCTTGCGGACCTCGGCGCCCGTGTGCAGCCAAGGATCGATGCCGAGGCGGAAGCCTTTTTTACCATTGTGCTCCAGCCACAGATGCGGCGGCTCGCCGACGAGATCGCCGCCGGTGAAAACCGTGCCATCGACCTGTTCCTTGAGCTGGGTGACGTAGCGTCCATCGACAAAGACAACCGCTTGACTCTGCGTGACGAGAACAACGCCGGCGGAGCCGGTAAAGCCAGTGAGCCAGGACATGCGCTCGGCAGATGCCGGCACATACTCGCCCTGGAACTCGTCGGCGCGCGGAACGAGGAAACCGTCGACGTTTAGGGCGGCGAGTGCGACACGCAGCGCATTGACGCGCTCCTTGCCGAATTGCGGAGTGGAGGTGACTGCAAAAGACTGGAACATGGGTTTTTCCTGCGATGGGAAGAACCGGACTGGGATCGCGCGGTGCGAGGCAGATCGATTCCTCAAAGGGTGCGGGCAGTCTAGCGGAAACAACCGGCGCTGCGAAAGCCCGTCTTTATGGCCTACGGTTTGTTGAACGATCTTTTCGTGTTGTCGAACGTATGCATCATGCGCATGGCACCCATGCTGCAATGCATCTGGACCGGTTTTCAGAATAGTCTATAAACCCGGTCAACGAACACGGACGCAAATCTGTTGTTCACGCGAATGCCGGAACGCAAGAGCTGCACGGTCTGAACATGGTTGGTCATCCTTCTCCTCCTCCCTCCCGGGTGGCCGATTTCAGACTGTGAAGAGTCCGCTTGAGCGCTCCTCCTCCTCAAGCTCGCGGACATGACCGGCTTGCCGGTCAGCGGGCGATGCTTCGGCATCGCCTTTGTATTGAAAAACCCGCTTGTCCATGACGGACAGGCGGGTTTTCCTTTTCCAGTCTTTGCAATTGTCGCCGCCTAAGGCCGGTCGAGATGTATCGTCACCCAGCCGTTGCGCCAGATGGTGCGGACATGGCGTAGGTGCTGACCATTATAGGCCGAGAGCACCTTCCAGCGCTGTGACGCAAGAATGCCCGACAGAATGACCGAACCGCCCGGGGCCAGATGGCTGGCGAGTTGCGGTGCCATCTTGATCAGCGGACGCGCCAGGATATTGGCGATGATCAGGTCGAACGGGCCATGCGCGGCAAAAGCCGGGGAGTGAAAGCCGGGCGCGGTCACCGTGGTGATGCCGGTGGCGATGCCGTTGCGTTTGACATTTTCGGCGGCAACGCGCGTGGCGATCGGGTCGATATCCGTTGCCAGAACTGGAACCGGCTTGATCTTGCGCGCCGCAATGGCCAGCACGCCGCTGCCGGTGCCGAGATCGAGCGCATTGCGAACCTTGCGGGCGCGCATGACGGTTTCGATGACTTCGAGGCAGCCCGCCGTCGTACCGTGATGACCGGTGCCGAATGCCTGGCCGGCGTCGATCTCGATGGCGATATCGTTCAGCCGCACCTTGTCGCGGTCATGCGAGCCATGCACGAGGAAACGGCCGGCGCGCACCGGCGACAGGCCCTCCAGCGATTTGGCAATCCAGTCGACATCCGGAATGACTTCCCGCTCGATCGTCGCATCTGGAAACCGGACAGCGACAACCTTCGCGAACCGCACCCGCATCTCTTCTTCTTCATCGAAGTCGAGATAGAGCGACGCTTCCCAGATGTCCTTCTTCTCGTCCATTTCCATGGTGGCGATGGCATATCCTTCGTCCTCGAAAGCATCGGTCATCAGGTCCAGAAGGACTTCGGAGAGCTTTTCGGTCGTGGTGATGAACAGGCGCAGGTCGCTCAATGTCTTTGTCCTTGTCGGCAAGTGCTTGCCGTCGGGACGGCATGCGGCGCTCTAGCATGCCGGGAGATGCGAGGTAAAGCGTAGCGCCTATTGCGCGCCGGGAATCCAGGGCGGCGGTAGGGTGTCCTGACCTGCAGCATTGCGCAGAAAGGCCGTCGAGACGCTCGGGATATGATTGACCAGTGGCAGTAGAAGCGACCGTAGATTTGTCAGCACCGGATTTTTCAGAGTGATGAAAGCCGTGTTTCGCCGGGTATCCCTGAGCACGGTTTTGACCGCTGGCATCCTGAGGTCCGAATAGTCCTGCTCGCGGCCTTCCGATATCAGAAAGGCCAGCCAGCAGGCATCCTCGATGCCGAGATTCATGCCGCGTGCGCCTGCCGGTGAATGCACATGGGCGGCGTCGCCGGCCAGAAACACATTGCCGCGGCTCATGGTCTCGACATGGCGGAAGCTGATCTGGAATTCCGAGCTCCACGTCCGCTCAAGCACCATGGCCGGATGATCGATGCGGGTTTCGAAATCTTCCGTGGTCGACAGAAAACGCAGTGTATCCTCGTTCACCGGAAGTCGGCCCAGGACGCCGGGATTGAGGAAATTCATCTCGATGAAACCGGTATCGACCGGCTGTGCGTAGCGGTAGTCGGCGAGGAAAAAACGGCTCTCGATGGCATTGCCCGGAAAGGCAAACCCAAAGGCCTTGCGCACGGCGGAATGGGCTCCGTCGGCGCCGACCAGCATGTCCGGCTCCACTGTTTCGGCGCGGCCATCGCTGTGTTGGAGGGTGACCAGCGGCTTTTTGACATCGCCGGATAATGCGGTGAGTTCGGTGGACCATTCCGGAATGATGCCGAACGCCGACAGTCTTTGCAGCAGCAACCGTTCCGTTTCGCCCTGTGCCAGGATCTGGATCGGGCAATAGTGGCTGCGGAAAGTCTCGGTCTCGATCGCGAGCAACGGTTTTCCGGCGGCCGATATCTTGAACTTTGTCAGGCGCCTTGCTTTGGCGAGGATCAGAGCGCTGACGCCGGAGGCTTCCAGCAGCGTCAGGGTTCTGGCGTTGACGCCGAGTGCGCGGCTTTCGTGGATGGGTGTCGGTCCGGCTGCCTTTGCCACGAGGCGGGATTTGAAACCCCGCCGTGCCAGTTCAAGCGCGAGAGCCAGTCCGGTTGGCCCGGCTCCGGCGATCAGAATGGACTTTCCGCTGCCTTCACCCATCAGTCCCTCGCGATGATCGTTTATTTCCTGGTCAGGTTTTCCAGTTTCTTGACGGCCGTCTCCGGATTTTCCTCGTAAGCGATCGTGCCGGTGAACTTGCCCTTGGAGTCGAGAAGGAACACCGATGCAGTATGATCCATCGTGTAGTCGCCGCTAGGATTCTTTTCGTCCAGCGGCACTTTCTTGGCATAGACCCTAAAGCCCTTGACCATTTCCATGACCTTGTCCGGCGGGCCGGAAATGCCGGTAATGCGCTTGGAGACGTTGGAGACGTATTGCCCGAGAACTTCCGGCGTGTCGCGCTCGGGATCGACGCTGATGAAATAGGCCTGCAGCTTGGTGCCGTCGGGATCGACCTTTTCGAGCCAGCCGTTCAGTTCGAACAGGGTGGTCGGGCAGACTTCCGGGCAATGGGTGAAGCCGAAGAACAAGGCCGATGGTTTGCCGATGAAAGCCGCCTGCGTGATAGGCTGGCCGGTCTGCGAAACCAGTTCGAAGGGGACGCCGAACGGACCGGCGGCGATCTCTTCCTTGCCCGTGGTCATCTGGTAGCTGATCCAGCCGAGTGTGGCCGCGACGACGGCAACGGCCGCCCAAAGAACGATGCGAAGTGTTTTCATGCTAATGTCCGCTCAAAACCTGCCAAATATTTGCTGCTGAGATAGCGGTTTGGCCCGGACGTTGCAAAACATTCACGCAGCCAGCGTCAAAATGCGGCAGGTGCCGTCAGAAGCACCAGGACATGCCGTTTTCAGCCATCGTCAGCAGCATTTCCGGACCCTGGACGATCCATCCGAGGAAGGCGGCAAGACACAGGAGCAGGAGCACACCGCCAATGGCGGTTATGATCAAGCTCTGAGGCTGTTTTTCGGCTTCGTCGTTCATGACGCAATGATATCCTGCGGGCTTCGACATTGAAAGCCGTTTCGCACCGGCTGTGGTGCAGCGGAAGGCCTCTGCGGGATGTCCGTACAAGAATTCGGTAATCATTTTAGCAAAAGTTTAATTTGTATTTGCCATGTTTCAAGCGCGTGAAGGGGTGCCTACCCCTTGCTGACATGACGTCGCCGGTTTTCATCCAGTCCGGTCTTCCGCATCATCGCTTCCTTCCCATGCGTGCACATCTTTGCCGCATTTAAGAACTGGATACATGCTGCATGACGTCGTCTGAAAAGCTTGATCGCAAACTCTCCGTTAGTCAGCGTCTGGGAACACTCGGCCTCGCGGCCTTTGCCGGATTCGGCGCGATGCTGGCGGTCGGCTGGTACGAGAATTCGGAAGTGCGTGAGGCGCTCGACAAAGCTGCCATCGCGCAGAGCGCCATCAAAAATGCCAGCGCCATGCGGTTGACCGGCATCGAGATCGTCCTGGCCGCCATGGACACCATTGTCGACCGCGATGACCGCAAGGTTTCGCCGGAACGGTTGAAGATCATCGCCGAATCGATTGCTGCCCTGCAGGCCAGCAAGGCAGACGCCGTTGCCCTGGCCGCCTCGGTTGGCAAGCCGGAGATCATGGCGACGTTCGATGCCGACCTTGCCGAACTGACGCAGGCCGTCCAGGTTGATCTGAAGCGGATGGTGGAAGAGGGCGCTGCGCCCGAGGCATTCGATGCCATCGACGATGCGATCGACGGTGCCGGCGAACGGATGACGCTCTCCCTGAGCAAACTCTCCGAGGAAGCCGGTCAATTGCTGGTGTCGCGCCTCACAGAAGCGACCGCCGTTTCAGCCGAATCGATCTTGCTGCAACTGGCGCTTGGCCTGGCTGCGATGGCCTCGCTGCTGAGCCTGCTGTATTTTCATGGCAACGTTTTACGGCGCGGCATCTTTTCGGTGCGCGACAGCATGCAGCGCATTCTCAAGGGTGACGATCAGGCATCCGTTGATGGTGTCGCCCGTGGCGACGAACTCGGCGAGATGGCCCGCGCGGTCGAAATGTTCCGGATGGCTGCGATTGAAAAGCAGGGCCTTGAACTGTCGGCCGCTGCCAGCCGCAACGAGCATGAGGTCGAGCGTGGCGCGCGCGATGCGGCGAGCGCCGAAGAGGCGCACCAGGTTCAGCGCGCGGTCACTGCGCTGGGGCAGGGGCTTAATCGCCTGTCCGACGGCAACCTGACGGCGACGATCGACCAGCCGTTCCGGCATGATCTGGAATCGCTGCGTCAGGACTTCAACCACACTGTCGAAAAGCTTCAGGGCGTCCTGTCCAACGTTCATGAAAACAGCAGTTCTATCCAGTCGAACAGCCGCCAGATGCGGGGCGCCGCCGACGATCTTGCCAAGCGGACCGAACAGCAGGCGGCCTCGCTCGAGGAAACTTCGGCCGCCCTCGATCAGATCACCGTCACTGTCCGCAGTGCGACACAGCGCGCCGAAGAAGCCAGCCGGATGGTCGGTGAAACCCGCAGCAGTGCCGAGGAATCCGGCCGTATCGTCCGCGAGGCCGTCGAAGCCATGGCCCGGATCGAGAACGCGTCGTCCGAAATCGGCAAGATCATCAATGTCATCGACGAGATCGCCTTCCAGACCAATCTCTTGGCGCTGAACGCCGGCGTCGAGGCTGCCCGCGCCGGTGAGGCAGGCAAGGGATTTGCCGTCGTCGCCCAGGAAGTGCGCGAGCTTGCCCAGCGGGCCGCCGGTGCGGCCAAGGACATCAAGGTGCTTGTCGGCCGTTCCAGCAGCGAAGTCGGCACCGGCGTCAAGCTGGTGCAGGCAACCGGCGAAGCGCTCGGCCGGATCGGCACGGATGTGGTGCGGATCAACGAGCACATGACCTCGATCGTCAATGCAGCCCGCGAACAGTCGGTCGGCCTGCAGGAAATTAACACGGCGATCGGGCAATTGGACCAGATGACCCAGCAGAACGCCGCCATGGTCGAACAGACCAATGCCGCCAGCCATACCTTGGCGCAGGACGCCGACGGGCTGAGCGCACTGATCGGCCAGTTCCAGCTCAGCGGCGCGTCCGCCCGCCCAATACACCAGCCTGTTCGCGTCGCAACGCCAGCGACCACGCGCCCCGCACCATCCCCCGCCAAAGCCCTGATGGGCAAGCTGGCGGGCGCCTTTAACAGCCCCGCGTCATCCGTGCCGAAGGCATCGGGTTCCGCCGAAAATTGGGAAGAGTTCTGATCATGTCAAACGCAATCAAGCAGTCCGGTGCCTATCTGGAAATCGTGTCGTTCCATCTGGGCGATCAGGAATTCTGCATCGACATCATGGCGATCCGCGAAATCCGCGGCTGGGCGCCGGTGACGCCGATGCCGCATACGCCGCCTTATGTTCTTGGTCTCATCAATCTGCGTGGCGCGGTGATCCCGGTCATCGACATGGCCTGCCGCCTCGGCATGAAAATGACCGAGCCGTCGGAGCGTTCTGCCATCATCGTTACCGACATCGCCGGCAAGCTGGTCGGCCTGCTGGTCGAGCAGGTGTCCGATATGATGACGATCAAGAGCGAAGCACTGCAGCCTGCGCCGGAAATCATTCCGGAAGCGCAGCGCGCCTTCTGCCGCGGCATCGTTGCCCTGGAAAAGACCATGGTCTGCTTCCTCAATCTCGACACGGTGATCGCCGACGAGTTGGCGCAAGCCGCTTAAGCCAGTCGCGCTGAGCAGAAGAAGACGCCATCGGTGAACCGGTCGGCGTCTTTTGACGTTTGGCGGAGCTGGAAGCTTGACAAACGGGTCACCTGCATTGTGCGGAGCAGCAGTTGCGAATAGCATTCCAGCGCGAAGCTTAACCCAGGAGATTGCCCCGTGAAATGCTTGTTGCTCGTCGATATCCAGAACGGCTTTTGCTCAGGCGGAAACCTTGCTGTCCCGGATGGCGAGGCGGTCGTTGTTGTCGCTAACCGTCTGATGGCTGAGGGCGGCTATGATCTGGTGGTTGCATCGCAAGACTGGCATCCGGCAGATCATGGCAGCTTTGCCTCGCAGCATCCCGGCCGCCACCCCTTCGAAATGGGGACGCTTCACGGCAAGCCGCAAATGCTCTGGCCGGATCATTGTGTGCAGGGGACGGCTGACGCCGATTTCCATCCGGCACTGGACATCAGCCGCGTCGATTATGTGCAGCGTAAGGGCGAACACCGCAACGTCGACAGTTATTCGGCCTTCCGCGACAATGATCACGCGGCGCTGACAGGATTGTCCGTTTATCTGGCCGGCCGTGGCGTCGATCAACTCGATGTCTGCGGTCTTGCAACAGACTATTGCGTCAGGGATTCGGTCCTTGACGCGATTTTGCTGATCCCCGGTATCTCCGTTCGGCTCGTCATCGATGCGTGCCGAGGCATTGATCCGGAAGGTGTTACGGCGGCTATCGCCGGGATGTCGGCTGCGGGCGCAACCATCATCACGTCAGCCGGCGTGATCGCTGAAGCCAAGGATGGTGTCTCTACTTTGGAGCACCTTTTTCCCAAGTGACCGGCTGCTCGAACAGCGGAATGGTCGAGATCGACATCTTGGCGGAACCGTCTGTCAACTCGCGCGAATGGGCAAGATAGATCAGTGTATTGTTCTTCTTGTCGTAGACGCGGGTGACGACGAGTTTCTTCCAGATGAGCGAAAGCCCCTCGCGAAACACTTCCTCGCCGCCCTGGCCGAGCTCGATGTCGCCGATCGTCACCGGGCCGGTCTGGCGGCAGGAGATCGAGTTGTTCGACGGATCCTCGAACCAGTTGCCGTTCTTCAGGCGATCGATAACGCTGCGGTCGAAATAGGTGACATGGCAGGTGATGCCCGCGACTTTCGGATCGCTGACGGCATCAATGGTTATATCGTTGCCAAGCCAATCGACGCCGACTTCCCCCACCGTTTCGGCTTGCGCGGAAAAACCGGCAAGACTGGTCGCAAGAAAAGCGCAGGCACTGATGAAACGGATGGGAAGCGGCATTGTTGGTTCTCCGGATACGATGCCACTGACATAGGATCAGCCGCCGGCAATGCAAGCGGCCGGTGCGGATATCAACCCGTGCCGGACAGCGACTGCGCCGGGCCGACGGCAGCGCGCATCTGGGCGGCCGCACCGGCAAGGGCGCGGGCGCTGGCGACGGAGGCGGCATGAAGGCTTCCGGCGATGCTCAGCCTGTCGCGGCCCAATGCCTTGGCCTCGTAGAGCGCCACGTCGGCCTGTACCATGGCGTCGGCCAGTGAACCGCCGGGATCGACCATGGCAACGCCGATGCTGACCGTCAGGCCGATTTCCGCGCCCTTGTTCGCCCGGGTGGGTGTCGTTCTAACGGCCGTACAGATCGTCTCGGCGATCTCTGCCGCTTCCAGCCGGCCGGCGCCGGTAAGCGCGATCCCGAATTCCTCACCACCCAGACGTCCGAGAATGCCACGTCCGGCCAGCGCCTCGCGGACGGTCCGGGTAAAGTGCACAAGAGCGGCGTCTCCACCGGCATGGCCATAGAGGTCGTTGATCTGCTTGAATCGATCGAGATCGAGCAGCATGAACGCGGTCTGCCGCCCGGATCCCGCGGCCGTCGAAAACATCCGTTCGAATGCGGTCATGAAAGCGCGGCGCGACAACGCGCCGGTCAGGTCGTCATGCGCGATCATGTGGCGCAGGTTGGCAATCATCCATCCGTGCAGCATCAGGATGATACCCAAAAAGAACAACGGCATGATCACTAGGCGTGCTGCCAGGAACGCCGTTGTCCAGATCGGCGGGGCAAGGCCGCCGTCCATGGCGTCCATACCGGTCGCGATGCTTGCGACCTGAAAGGCATGAAGGATGGCAACCAGAAAAACCATGACGCAGCAAAACAGCATATAGGGAGCGATTGCCCGTTCCCTTGGCCAATGCCGCAGGATGGTCGCGCCGATCAGGAAGCAGGTCAGGCTTAAAAGCCCGGTCCCGATCACAATACGTGCCGAATGACTTTCAACGACATAACTGAAGAACAGAAAGGCGCTGGCGACACCGGCCAGAACGACGATGATCGGCCATATTCCGTGCGGCCGGTGGCCGAGAAATTGCCGGAATCCTCTCAGCATCAAAAGCCCGGCAGCGACCATCAGCGTTCCGCCGACGACGGTATGAAGCCATGCCGGAGCGACATCGGCCGCCAAGGCCACCGATCCAGCAAACGTGGTGAGCAGGCAGGCGGCGCAGAAGTCTGCGACACCGGGCACACCCGTTTTGCGCAGCGACAGCAGTACCGGAAACATGACCAAAAGAGACATGACTGCAATGGCGGAAAGAAAGCTCATAGACGCGGATTCCTGCCGAGTGGTGATCAAAAAAGCTTGGTCCGTTGATGTGGATAAGGCCAAATTCGTAGTGTCAGCGATTTAATTTTCTCAGCTGAAATTTGCTGCAATTTTAACAAATCTGGTGCCGGCGCCGCAATTTCCACGAGTATCTGTGAGGTGAGGGCTCAAACATGCTCGTGCCCCGTGAAGCGTGATCGGCATTGCACCCGCAGCCCTCTGTCCGACAGGTGATTCGCACGCAATCTGCTGAACTTCAGACCGGCCGTTCGAATCGCAAATGGATCGCCATTGAACGGGATGCGGCAGGGAGCGGGCGGCGATGAGCGACATTACTCAGCGCCTCCAACAGACGCGACACCGACATCGCAGCTTGTACGTCCCATGATGAAGGTTCCGGTTGTTGAAAACATCGGCTGCGCCGCTTGCCGGTCAGTCTCTGTCGCGGCTGCCCATTGGGTCCAAACCGCAAGTCATGCAGCGCCTCGCCATTGCTGCCGAGCGGGTGTTGATGGGAGATATCCGGGTGCGGCAAAGCCGTCTGGCTACGAGCTGATCTCCCGAAAAACATGGCTCATCTCAGCGTCTCCTTATTCTCGCCAAAAATAAAGGGTCTGAGACCGGACGCAAATACAGTTTTTTTTGAGCTTCAGGTAGAGCGCAAGCGTTGACGCGCCGGTGTTTCGCCATTCGCCAGACCACGATGTCCTGGGCGGGGAGGGTTGCCTTCTTCGCTTTTTGCCTGCGGCAGGTGCCGCTCTCCTATGCCCACCACGCTCCCTGAAATTCTTGGAGCCCGCGTAAAGGAATTGGTTACCATACTTTGTCATTCTTTTGATCGACCGGCAGGCCCCGGCAAGCGCGCAGTTCGGCGCCTCGTGGGCTTTGGACCGGCCTCGGCGGCAATGCGTCTTGTTGCTCTCCGATCGAGTAATGCGTTTCGGGTAACGAGTATCATGGCGTTTGCAGCAGAAAAATGCAGTCACACCGCATCTTCCGGCAAGGCGGGGCGGCGTTCCAGGCCATTGTCGCGGCTGCTCACCGGCGCTGCCGTTGCGGGCATCGGCATTGCCGCCTTGGTCTGGATGGTCGCGACGTTCGCGGCGATGCAGAACATGGGGTCGTCGCTGCCGTCGAGTAAAGGTCCGCGGCTAGAAGCCTCCTTGGGTCTCAACCCCATCATGCACGCTACCCCGCAACAGCGCGTCGTGCGTCTTTCCAAGTTTTCGCGGTTGACCGTTCTACCGCGCATGAACCTCGTCGCAACGGCGGCTGCGCAAAACAGTCTGGCTGCGGTCGCCATGGCCAAGCCGGCTGTGGATTTTGCCGAAAAAACGCAGGTCCTGGCTTTGGCGAAGGCTGCTGCGGCCAGAGGCGACGACGTCATTACCGGCTCGACGCCAGTCACCGCCAACGCACTTGTCGAGACGGTGTCGCTGAAGGAGCAAGGTCTTGGCAAGCCTTTTAGTCTGGTCATGCCGGAACCGGCGTCGTCACTGAACGGGATGCTGCCCGATCTCGGGCCGCTGCCGCTGGCAAAACCGCGAAGCTTGGCGGATGCAGTCCGCAAGCCCGACGATAAGCCCACGAAACCCGCAGCCAAGGAACTTGCCTACGCCAAGCCTGACTTCCCCATGGACGACGACAACGAGGTACGCCCGGCGTTCCGCGGCAAAAGAGGGGTCGCCTATTACGACATCTCGGGCGGCGTCGTTTACATGCCCAACGGCGAGAAGCTGGAGGCACATTCCGGCATCGGCAAGATGCGCGACAATCCAGCCTATGTTCACGTCAAGATGAAGGGGCCCACGCCGCCCGGTACTTACAAGGTGACGATGCGTGAATCGCTCTTCCACGGTGTTGCCGCCGTGCGCCTGACGCCGGTGGATGGCGTCGCGCCGCATGGCCGCGATGGCCTGCTCGCTCACAGTTATCTCTTGAGAAACCGCGGCGATTCCCATGGCTGCGTTGCGTTCGAGGAATATCCGCGCTTCCTGAAGGCTTTCAAACGCGGCGAGATCACCCATATGGTCATCGTCAAAAGCATGAAGGGCTTCTCCGCCCCCAAGCGCACTTTCGCATCGCTTTTTTCCAAGGGCGCGTAGGACGCATTCATCAATCTCCAGCAGGATCGACGCTGTTGAGCAAGGGCGCGAAACCTTATGGGTCTCGCGCCCTTGGCGCGTCTTTCCACCCCATTTCCCTCCGCATATGTCTGCAAATGCATGCTATCCGACCCTCGGCGATCCGCCGTTCACGGATCGAAAGACACGCTATTTATAATATGCTAATATAGTAACCTTGGGAGGGGGAAATGTTTGCTCCTTATCGGGTAGGCGTCATCGCGTGTGGTTTGCTGGCCGTCGACGCCGTGCCATTGAAGGCGGTCGAGTCGATCGGCAGGGCGGTCGAGATCAAGACTGCAGTCACCGGGGCACGGGGCGACCTTTCGATCAACGACCCGGTATTCCAAGACGAACGGATTCGTACATCCAAATCGGGCCTCGGCCAGTTTATCTTCCGGGATGGTACCAAGCTTGCCGTTGGATGGGGCTCATCGGTCGTGGTCGATAAGTTCGTTTTCGACGGTTCCCATTCTGTGAAAAAGCTGACGATCAAAGCCGCCAAGGGAACCTTTCGCTGGGTTAGCGGAAAATCCAACCATACGGCTTATGAAATTCTGACTCCCGCCGGAACGATCGGCGTCCGCGGAACCGCATTCGATTTCTACATTGGCGGCGACGGCACCACGGCCGTCGTGTTGCTCGGCGGCGCTGCCAGTTTTTGCGGTGCGGGCGGTTGCCGGCAGCTGACCCGGCGCTGCGACCATGTCGTTGCCAAACGCGGCGGAGCCGTTACCAATACCCGCCGGGTCGATCGCGGCATCTTCAAAGCGCTCGGCAATGCCAGGGCGTTGCCCTTCCTGTCTGGCAACCAGAAGCTTGCGGCCAGCGGCGGATACGGTGGGTGCGGCCTGGCAAGGGCGGATGACATCCAGCGCGACGAACCTGACCGAAATGTTCCCAGTCAGGTGCGTCCACAGCGCGAGACCCCCGACCCGCCCGGGAAAGACCCCAAACCAAACGACGATAAACCACACCAGGACCCCGGCGGCGATCACGGCAGACCTCACGACCAGCCCGACAGGGGACACGATCATCATGATCGGCACGATGATCACGATAAACCCGATAAATCGGATAACCCCGACAGGGCGCCTAGCGACCGCGGCACGCATGACAGAGGGCCTGGCGATCACGACAAGCATGACCGGCAGGATCACGACGGCAGGCAAGGCGGCCATGGGCAAAACGGGCGCGATGAAAATCGCCACGGTGACAGCGGCACGGACGATTGACGATAGAGCGCCAGCGGGCTTCAGGCGGGCTGTCGCGCCGGCCCACGTGCAGCATTCCGGACAGAACTCGCGTCAAGTGGCTGACCCGTCCTCTTTTTGAGCCGCACCTTGCGAAAAATGTTCCGTCCTACGCGAAATGCGGCGATAGAAGTCCGTCAGATCGACCGGCAGTTCGGCCGCCTTCAATTTTGCAGCTCGCAGGAGTTTTCGTGTCGATGGCGACCGGAGGGCCAACGCCTCGATCATTCGAGCGTGGATAGCTTTCAAATCGCGAAACTCTGCCGAGACGGCGACACGGTCATCGCCGATCACGGCGAAGGTGCGGGTCCGGGTGCTCTTGCCCTTAAGCGGTAGAGCGCCTGCTTCCAACAGGGCATATTGCGGTGCGCGGTTTGCGGTGCTCTCGGAGACGAGGATATCGAAACAGACGTCCTTGCAGGCTGTCTCGATCCGGGCCGTGACATTGACTGTATCGCCGACGGCTGAATAATTGAAATGGGTTTCGGCTCCCATGTTGCCAACGCAGGCAAGCCCGGTATGGACGCCGATACCGATGCCCACGGTATGTTCGGGTCCAAATCCGAATGCGTCTCTCGCATTGAGTTGAGCAAGCGTTTCCCGCATGGCCAGCGCAGCATGGACGGCTTTGCCGGGGTGATCGCTGACATCGACGGGGGCATTCCAGAAGGCCATGATCGAATCGCCGATGAATTTGTCGAGCGTGCCTTCATTCGCGATGACGTGGCGGCTCAGCGCATCGAGAAAGGTATTGAGGAAGCCGACGACCTCAGCCGGCGTCAAGCGCTCGCTGATCTCGGTGAAATTTCGGACGTCAACGAACATCACCGTCAATTCCCGATCATCGCCGCCAAGACGCAGGGCGTTGCGGGTATGCTCGATACGATAGAGCAGCGATGGCGAAAGGTAGTGACCGAAGGCCAGCCGCACTTCCCGGCGCTCCCGGTCAATGACCAGAAAGCGGAATGCAGTTGCCGCGAAATGCGTGATGGAGCCGCTGAGGATTGGCGCCAGCGGGTCGAACAGAAGTCCTCCGGAGACGAAGGCGATCCAGGATGCGGCGAGAGCCAGCGCCGTGATCAGCAGGCCACAGGCCAGCGCAACCGCCGGACTGACGAAGGTGGTCAAGAATACCAGCAGGCCGCCCGCCACCGCGATCGACAGGATTTCAAGTCCATCGGCCCAATCGGGCCGCGACAGAAAACGTTCTGACAGGATCTGCTCGACGATCTGGGCCTGAAGCGAAACACCGGCGACATTTTCGCCCAAAGCTGTCGTGCGGATGTCCTGAAGTCCGGCGGCCGATGTGCCGATGAAGACGATGCTGCCCTGGATGGCTGCGTCTATTCCGGATGGGGTGCCATTTCCGGCCAGGATCGCCCGTGCCGAAATGTACCTGTCCGCCCGGTCGGGGCTGACATAGAGCCACAGCTCTCCCGCCGACGTCACCGGGACGACAAACTCGCCGATTTTGATCATGGTGATGGTATCCGGCACGTCGGGCGCATCGGCGAGCACATAGGTGGAGGCGCCCTGCGCGACGCGCAAGGCCTCCAGCGCAAGGTTGGGATAGAGCTGCGCGCCGTCGCTCAGCAGGAGCGGAACGGTGCGCACCACGGCCGACGGGTCGCCGGGATTGAGACTGATATGGCCGAGGCCGGCGGCTGCAGCTTCAAGCTGGGGGCGAAGGGGCGTCGCGCTTCGAATGCGGGGCGGCGCGCGAAAGGGCGGTTCGCCGGTAAAGGCAAATCCGGCCTTGATGCCGGGCCGGTCGGTTCCCTCGTTTGAAAGTGCAAAGCCCAGCACGACCGGCTTGCCTGTGATCGAGCGTGCAAGGATTTCGTCATTGTCCGGTAAACGCTGAAGCAGCGACGGATCGATACCTGCGACATCGCGAACGACGGTGCGCGGCGACAGGCGGTCCGGTTCCGAAAAGAGGATATCGAATGCGATCGCCGATGCTCCCATCTGCGAGAGCCTGTCCACCAATCTGGCCATTCGGTCCCTGGGCCATGGCCATTGGCCGAGTTCCCGAAGCGAGGCTTCGTCGATATCGACCACGCGCACCGGCAGATCCTGAAACGTGCGCGGCGCCAGGCGTTGATATTCATCGAACGCGACCTCGCGCGCCTGCCGCAGCAACTGCGGATCGCTTGCCCGCAGGGTCGTGAGCATCGCGACGATCACCAGACCGACAATAACGCCAATTTGCTGCGCACGCGTCATGACCATGCCATCCGCCCCGAGACAGCCTGACCCTAACACAAGCAATGATAATGAGGAAAAGACGCATGCCTGACACCGGCGTGCCGACTTGCGATACGGCGACAAAAGCCGCCCGGGCCAACGCGCTGTGTCCGCAGGGTTGGGAATTGCCACCGCAAGCACCGTGCTTTATCCCGTCTACACTCTCTGGGGGCGGATTTCATGCGAATCAATGCGATCACGAATTGGGCCTACGGCGTTACGGTCGTCCTGACCGTGCTTTCGGGTGGTGCGTTCATCCTCTCGACCAACAGCGCCAATGAGGAGCGCCGGGCTGTCGAAGAGCATCTGGCATTCGATACGCTGGCCGAGGAGCTGGCGCTCGGAGCCGAAGAGCGCAGCGACGAAGCCCGTCTTTACGTGATGCGCGGTGAGGAACGCCATCTGGAAGCGTTCCATGTTAAGGAAGGCGAGGAGCACCGTCGCGAGGCGGCCATCAAGAACGCCAGAGCACAGGGCGCTTCGCCTGCGGAACTGGCAGCCCTTGCAGAGATCGAGCAGGATTCCGAGGCGCTGGACAGGATCGAGGCTGCTGCAATCGACACCTATCGCAATGGTGACCGGGCGGCAGCACAGCAGGCACTCTTTGGTGGCGAACATGAACGCCTGCAGACGGATTTGCTGGATAGTGTCGGGCGCTTTCGCGACCTGACCGCCGCCAGGACCGGTGCCGCGCTGAACGATGCTCGGTCTCGAAGCGATTGGTTCGGTGTGGTCGCCAAGACGATGCTGGGTCTGACCGCGGCACTTTTCCTCGGGGTCCTCTATTTCGTTCTCAGGCGGCGCATCGCCATGCCGCTGATGCGCATGACCGGTATCGTCACGCGGCTGGCAAGGCAGGATTATGCCGTGGATGTTCCGCTCGACCAGCGGCGCGACGAGATCGGCGAGATGAACGAAGCCATCCATATTTTTCGCGCCAACGGGCTGGAACGCAATCGGCTGGATGCCGAGCGCCGGCTTGATCAGCAAACCAAGGATTTGATCCTGCAGATGATGCACCGGCTGCAGGCCTGCCAAACGCAGAGCGAACTGGCCGATGCCGTGGCGCGGTTTGCCCCGCAGATATTTCCCAATCTTGCCGGCCACCTCTATGTGTTGAACGAGAGCAGGACATTGCTGTCGAGTGTCGGAAGCTGGCTCGATCCGCAGCAATCGGCCGCCTCCTTTGCGTCCAGCGCCTGCTGGGGGCTGCGGCGCGGCCGGCCGCATCTAAGCAACCGCGGCCAGAGCGACATTGCCTGTCAGCATCTGAACGACAGCAATGTCGCCGGTCTTTGCGTGCCGTTGACGGCGCAGGGCGATACGATCGGCTTGCTCTATTTCGAGGAACGTTCCGAGGCGGTTGCGGATGTCGAAACCTCGCGCCTCTATCTGGAGCTGATTGCCGAAAATATCGGTCTTGCGGTTGCCAATCTGCAATTGCGCGAGAAGCTGACCCATCTTGCCGTGCGCGATGCGCTGACGGGATTGTACAACCGGCGCTGGCTGGACGAGACCCTGAACAGACACGCCCGCGAGGAGGCGGCAAGTCCGCTGGTCTGCATGATGATCGACATCGATCACTTCAAGCGTTTCAACGACGAGTTCGGCCATGATGCGGGCGATGTCGTCATGCAATATGTGGCGCAGATCGTCATCGATATGGTCGGCGACGCCGGCAGCGCCTACCGTTTCGGCGGCGAGGAATTCACCGTGCTTTTGCCGGGGATGACGGAACCGGCCGGGTTCGAGTTTGCCGAAGCGCTTCGGACCAGGATCGCGACTGCGCCTTTGTCGCATCGCGGCCGGATTCTTGGCTCGGTTGCGGTTTCCATCGGCGTGGCATCGGCGCCCGCCGGAGGCACGGTGCCGACATTGCTGACGCGGGCGGATGCCGCCCTTTTGAACGCCAAGGCCGGTGGGCGCAACATGACGGTGTCGGCAGGAAAGTTGATCCTGGGCGACCTGCAGGATCCCGCGTAGGCCTCCCTATCGCGTGTCGCGGAGGCGTTCTTCAAGCCGCTATCAACATTCGTGGCGAGCCGATGCGGAGAGGCGTTCACCCCGAAATGCAAAAACACTTTCAAAAAAAACCCATACAGTCAAAAATCGCCGGCCCGCTATGGTTTGACGACGTGCATTCGGGAGAAATGCGTGGAAGCATGAACATGTTCTGGGAGGAGTGGTTTTGCTACAGAGGAATATTGAGACGGCGCCGGTGATCAGGCCGGAGGACGAGCGGCTAGGGGCAGGCGCGACTGTGGTCTACGGCCTGCAGCATGTGCTGACCATGTATGGCGGCATCGTCGCCGTGCCGCTGATCGTCGGTCAGGCCGCCGGTCTTTCACCGGCCGAGATCGGCCTTCTGATCACCGCGTCGCTGTTTGCCGGCGGTCTTGCAACGCTGCTCCAGACGATCGGCCTGCCATTCTTCGGCTGCCAGCTGCCGCTGGTGCAGGGCGTGTCCTTCGCCAGCGTCGCAACAATCGTTGCAATCCTCGGCGGTGGCGGCGAGGCGGGCGGACTGCCGGCAGTGCTCGGCGCCGTCATGGTGGCGTCGTTTGTTGGCCTGCTGATCACGCCGGTCCTGTCACGGGTGACAAAATTCTTTCCGCCGCTGGTCAACGGCATCGTCATCACCACGATCGGGCTGACGCTGATGCCGGTGGCGGCCAACTGGGCGATGGGCGGCAGCCGCAATGCGGCTGATTTCGGTAGCATGGCCAATATCGGCCTTGCGGCGCTGACGCTGGTCGTCGTGTTGTTGCTCAGCAAACTCGGCAGTGCCTCGATTTCCAGGCTTTCCATCCTGCTGGCGATGATCATCGGAACGATCGCCGCCGTGTTCTTCGGCATGGCTGATTTTTCCAGGGTCGGTGAGGGGGCCTTGATTGCACTGCCTTCGATGTTTCACTTCGGTTTGCCGGTGTTTCATCTGGCGGCTGTGATCTCGATGCTGATCGTCGTGATGGTCATCCTTGTCGAAACCTCGGCCGATATTCTCGCCGTCGGCGAAATCATCGAGACGAAAGTGGATTCCAAACGGCTCGGCAACGGCTTGCGCGCCGACATGCTGTCGAGCCTGTTGGCACCGGTATTCGGCTCGTTCACGCAGAGCGCCTTTGCCCAAAATGTCGGGCTGGTGGCGGTGACGGGGGTAAAAAGCCGTTATGTGGTGGCGGCCGGCGGTCTCATCCTGGTGACGCTCGGGCTCTTGCCGGTGATGGGACGGGTCATCGCCGCCATTCCGCCATCGGTCCTCGGCGGCGCCGGCATCGTCCTGTTCGGCACGGTAGCCGCCAGCGGCATCCGGTCGCTGTCAAAGGTCGATTACGCCAACAACATGAACCTGATCATCGTTGCCACCTCGCTCGGCTTCGGCATGATCCCGATCGCCGCGCCGCAGTTCTACCATCAGTTCCCGGCCTGGTTCGAAACGATCTTCCACTCGGGCATCTCGTCCTCGGCGATCATGGCGATCTCGCTCAACTTGCTGTTCAATTATTTCAGGACAGGCAATTCCGACCAGCAGTCGGTGTTCGTCGCGGGCACGGAACGCAGCCTGCGCTACCAGGACATTTCGGAGTTGCACGACGGCGACTATTTCCAGGGTGGCAAGCTCTTTGATGCGGAAGGTAACGAGGTGCCGATTGTGGCTCAGCCGGAGCGGGTGAGCGGGCATTAGGGCGCCTTATGTGGTCGAGTGACCTTACCCTTATCTGCCCTCCCTTAAGGAGGAGGGTTGGACATGGCTGTTCAGGGGCGATGAGAGGTGTCCTGGCGCCAGACATTCGCTTTGCCTATGCGGTTGGTGTTTTCTCATGTAAAGTAGTGGGAGGTATTACCTGGTATTGAGGAATGGCAAATGGCAGTGGCGACATCCGTCAAACTTGAGGATGAGCTGAAGGAGCGCGTGCAGAGTTTGGCCACCGCGCGGCGCCGCACATCTCACTGGATCATGCACGAAGCGATCGCGCAATATGTCGAGCGCGAGGAGAGGCGCGAAGCCTTCCGCGAGGAAACCCTCAAGGCCTGGGAAGAGTTTCAGCAAACCGGCCTGCATGCCAGCGCCGAAGACGTTGAAAAATGGCTGTCGAGCTGGGGCACTGAAAATGAGGTGCCGGCACCTAAATGCCAACCGTAATCTTTGCTCCTGCCGCAATCCGCGATCTCCAAAGACTGCGTGAATTCCTACGGACGAAGAACCCGCAAGCGGCGCGGCGGGCCGGCGAAGCGATATTGCAAAGTATCCGTATCCTTGGCTTACAACCGCGTCTCGGCCGCCCTGTAGAAGACTTGCCGGAAGAGTTTCGGGAACTGCTTATCGATTTTGGTGACAGTGGTTATGTGGCTCGTTATCGGTTTTCTGAGGACGCGGTAACAATCTTGGCGGTGCGTCATCAGCGGGAGGTCGGCTTTTAGGAGCGGCGCAATTCACAGATATCGACGGGAGATCTTGTTGTTACTTGAAGGGAATCCTCGGGCTCGACCCGAGAATCCAGTTCCGATCCTCACACCTTCTCCACAAACCCGTCCAGCACGCGTTTCTGCCCGGCCCGGTCAAAATCGATCGTCAGCTTGTTGCCCTCTATCCCGGCAATATTGCCGTTGCCGAACTTGATATGAAACACCCGGTCGCCGACGACAAATTTCGAGGGTTCGTCGATCTTTGATTTGGCGATCAGTTCGCCGTCGATGGTGCGGGCCTTGGGGCCACTCTCGCCGTAGCCGATGCGGTCGATCGAGACGCCGGAGCGGTTGCCCCAGTTGTCGCGGGTGGCGTCGGTCTTGTTGGCCTGGGCGCGTTTCCAGCCGGGGGTGGAATAGGTGTTGGTGAAGGGTTCCTGCTTGTCGAAGCGCGACTGGCCGTAGCCGCCGCGATTGTAGCCACCATAGGATTGTTCGGCTTCCGACACCTCGACATGGGCGGTGGGCAGTTCGTCGAGGAAACGCGAGGGCAGGGTCGATTGCCACAGGCCGTGGATGCGGCGGTTGGAAACGAACCAGATGTGACAGCGGCGTTTTGCCCGCGTCAGGCCGACATAGGCAAGGCGGCGTTCTTCCTCAAGCCCGGAGCGGCCGCCTTCGTCGAGCGCCCGCTGGTGCGGAAACAGGCCTTCTTCCCAGCCGGGCAGGAAGACTGTCTCGAATTCGAGGCCCTTGGCCGAATGCAGGGTCATGATCGAGACGGCGTCGAGCTCGGCATTCTGCTCGACATCCATCACCAGCGCGATGTGTTCGAGGAAGCCGCGCATGCTCTCGAACTGTTCCATCGAGCGGATCAGTTCCTTCAGGTTTTCCAACCGGCCCGGCGCTTCGGCTGATTTGTCGTTCTTCCACATGTCCGTATAGCCGGACTCTTCGAGAATGGTCTCGGCAAGCTCGGTATGCGGTGTGTTTTCGAGCAGGCCCTGCCAGCGCTGGAACATCGAGACGACATCGAACAGCGACTTGCGCGGTTTTGGCTTCATCTCGTCGGTTTCGATGATATCGGCCGACGCTGCCAGCATCGGGATGTCGCGCTTGCGGGCATAGTCGTGCAGCGCACGCACCGTGGTGTCGCCAAGGCCGCGCTTCGGCGTATTGACGATGCGCTCAAAGGCCAGGTCGTCGGCCGGCTGGCAGACGAGGCGGAAATAGGCCAGCGCATCGCGGATTTCGAGGCGCTCGTAGAAGCGCGGGCCGCCGATGACGCGGTAGTTGAGGCCGAGCGTGACGAACCGGTCTTCGAACTCGCGCATCTGGAAGGAGGCGCGCACCAGGATCGCCATATTGTTGAGCGGGTGCTGCGTGCGCTGGAGCTGTTCGATCTCCTCGCCGACGGCGCGGGCTTCCTCTTCCGAATCCCAGGCGGCGTGCACCTGCACCTTGTCGTCGTTGGGATCGACGCGGTCGGTGAACAGCGTCTTGCCGAGACGGCCTTCATTATGGGCGATCAGGTGGCCGGCGGCACCCAAAATGTGCTCGGTGGAGCGGTAGTTGCGCTCAAGCTTGACCACCTTGGCGCCGGGGAAATCCTTCTCGAAGCGCAGGATGTTGTCGACCTCGGCTCCGCGCCAGCCATAGATCGACTGGTCGTCGTCCCCAACGCAGCAGACGTTCTGTGGAACGCCCTTCGGCCGCTGGGCAAGCAGGCGCAGCCACATATACTGGGCGGTGTTGGTGTCCTGATATTCGTCGACGAGGATATAGCGGAACTTGTCGTGATATTCGCGCAAGACATCCGGATTGATGCGGAACATGCGAATGGGATGCAGCAGCAGATCGCCGAAATCGCAGGCGTTGAGTGTCATCAGCCGGGCCTGATAAGCGGCATAGAGTTCGCGGCCCTTACCATTGGCAAAGGCACGGGCGTCACCCTCGGGAATCTCGGCGGGACCGAGGCCCTTGTTCTTCCAGCCGTCGATCATCTGGGCGAACTGTTTGGCCGGCCAGCGCTTGTCGTCGATGCCGTCCGCCTGGATCAACTGCTTGATCAGCCGCACCACGTCGTCGGTATCGAGGATGGTGAACGAGGATTTCAGCCCGACCAGTTCGGCATGGCGGCGCAAGAGCTTGACGCCGATCGAATGGAACGTGCCCATCCACGGCATGCCTTCGACGGCGCCACCGACGAGAACGCCGACGCGCTCCTTCATCTCGCGCGCCGCCTTGTTGGTGAAGGTGACGGCAAGAATCTGTGATGGGAAGGCGCGGCCGGAGGCAAGGATATGGGCGATGCGGGTGGTGAGAACGCGGGTCTTGCCGGTACCGGCGCCGGCGAGCACCAAGACCGGGCCATCCAACGCTTCCACGGCTTCGCGCTGTTCCGGGTTGAGGCCGGAGAGATAATCGGGAATACGGTGCTGGTCGCGGGCTGCCATGGCGCGCGCGGCGATGCCGCCGCCGGGCGCAGGCGGTGCCGGCTGCGGGCTCAGGCCACGCTGCGGGCGTGGCGCCGGTTCCTCATCGAAGAAGGGAATATCGTCAAAACCATTGCTCATGCGGCTCAATGTAGTGATTCGGAGCCGAAAGGCCAGAATTCCGTTCTGCTTTTATTCCAGAATGTCCAGCTTGCTTGTGGAGACAACCGCTTTTTGGCCGCGATCAACGCCGATGATCGGCATCGAAGACGGGATCGATGGGAAGCTGCAGGGCCGTTGCCAGCTGATTGGTCTTGGCGGCAAGCGCGATGACGCGCAGCAGATCGGCGTGCTGTTCATCCGTCATGCCCTTGGCTTTGGCGGCTGCCGTGTGGGAATGAGCGCAGTAACCGCAGCCATTGGTGACCGAGACGGCGATATAAAGCATTTCCTTGACGAGCGGGTCGAGCGCCGATGGGGTCGCCATCACGGTTTTGACCTCGGCCCAGGTGTTTTCGAGCAGGCCGCTGTCAAAAGCGAGATAGTGCCACATATTGTTGATGAAGTCGGATTTGCGGGTCGCGCGAATGTCGTCGAAGACGGCTTTGACGCGCGGATCGCTCTCCGGGTCCGGGTGTTTTGCGATGGTGCTCATGAGATCTCCGATTGTCTAGGCTAGTTGTCTGCGGCTAGGGGCAGTGCAGGGTCTTGTCGGGTCCGGGCAAGGGCTTGCGGGGCCAAAAAGGGCTTTTGTTACAATTGCGTAATGATGCCATTCTAGCATTGCCTGCAGTGCAGCAAAAAGAGATAGTTGCCGCAATATCGGGCTTCGCGCGCCAGAATGGCCGAAACCCGCTTAATCAATTGGAGTTTTGCATGCGGCTTTGGAAGCAGCTTTTGATCTGTCTGGTCATTCTTGCCGTCGGCCTTGGCATCTGGGTTCGCTTCGTACCGGGGGCCGGTGCGATGCTGGCCAAAGCCGGCGTGCCGGAGACGCTGCTTGCCTATGTTGCGAAACCTGCGGATGCCGCCAAACAAGGTGAAGCGCAAGGGCAGGGTGGCCAGAACCAAGGCGGGCGCGGTCAAGGTGGCGGTGCGCCGCTTGTCGTCATGCAGCCGGCCGATACCGCCGTCGTCAACGATAGGCTGAATGCCATCGGCAGCGGCGAAGCGATTCTTTCGGTCAGCGTCACGCCGCTGGCGACCGGCAATCTCTCGGAAATACTGGTGAGATCTGGCGATCGCATCGAGAAGGGGCAGGTCGTTGCCAAGCTCGACAGCGACGAGCAGAAGATTGCCGCGGCCCAGGCCAAGGTTGCGCTGGACAGCGCCCGCGAAAAGGTCGAGCGCAACCGCAAGCTCGGTAATGCCGTTTCGGTAGCCATCCTGCGCGAAGCCGAATTTGCCATGCAGGCCGCCGAACTGGCGCTGCAGACGGCGGAACTGGATTTGAAGCGCCGCGATATCGCGGCTCCCTCTGGCGGCATCGTCGGCATCATCACCGCCCATCCGGGTGACTACGTCACCACATCGACGCCAATCGCCGTGGTCGACGATCGCTCGCAGATCCTCGTCGATTTCTGGGTGCCGGAGCGGTTTTCGACCAAGGTCGAGGTCGGTCAGGATATTTCGGCGACCGCCATCGCGCTGCCGGCCTCGGAGCTTTCCGGCGTCATCGACGCCATCGACAACCGTGTCGACCAGGCCAGCCGGACGCTGCGGGTGCGGGCGCGGATCGACAATCCCGACGATACGCTGCGGGCCGGCATGTCGTTTTCCGTTTCGGTGCGGTTTGCCGGCGACACCTATCCGACGGTCAATCCGCTGGCGATCCAGTGGAGTGCCGACGGGTCTTTCGTCTGGCGTGTCGAGGACGAGAAGTCGCAGCGGGTTCCGGTCAAGATCATCCAGCGTAATTCCGACAAGGTGCTGGTCGATGCAAAACTGGCCAAGGGCGATGCCGTGGTGATCGAAGGCGTACAGCGGCTGCGTGATGGCGGGGCGGTTCGCATCGCCGGGGAGCCGCGGCAAGAAAAACAGAAACCGCAGCAGGCCGACCAGGAACAGAAGGTTTCCGAGGCGGAGGCAGCGAAATGAGCGGTGGTTCCGGACACAAGGGTACTGGCAGCACAGCCGGCTTCACAGCGCTTTTCATCCGCCGGCCGATCTTTGCGCTTGTCGTCAATACGCTGATCATCGTTGCTGGTCTTGCGGCGCTGAACGGTATCGAGATTCGCGAACTGCCCCAGGTGGACCAGCCGGTGGTTTCGGTCAACACACAGTTCGACGGCGCTTCGCCGGAAACGGTCGACCGCGAACTGACCTCGGTGATCGAGGGTGCCGTTTCGCGCGTGCAGGGTATCAAGGATATATCCTCGACCTCGCAATACGCGCAGAGCCGCGTCACGCTGCAGTTTTCCGACACGACCGATATCGGCCAGGCCTCCAACGACATCCGCGATGCACTTGGCCGGGTCAGCAACCAGTTGCCGGAAGATGCCGACGAGCCACGTATCGTCAAGGCGGATGCCGACAGCCAGCCGATCATGCGGCTGGCGCTGACGTCGGATACGCTGTCGATGGAAGACCTGACGCTTCTGGCTGAAAACGAGGTCACCGACCGGCTGGCCGCCGTCGAGGGCGTTGCCGACGTGCAGATCAACGGCGATCAGGAAAAGATCTTCCGCATCGACATCAATCAGTCCAAGCTTGCCAGCCGCGGCCTGACCGTCGCCAATCTGCGCACCGGCCTTGCCAGCGCATCACTGGACGTACCGGCGGGGTCGCTCACCAGCGCCAATCAGGATATTTCGGTGCGTGCCACTGCCGACCTGCAGACGCCGGAACAATTCGAAAACCTCATTCTCGGCAACAATGTCCGCCTCGGCGATATCGCCACGGTGACGCTCGGGCCTGATATCGGCACATCATCGCTGCGCTCGGATGGCCGCCAGGGCATCGGCCTTGGCATCATCCGGCAGGCGCAGTCCAATACGCTCGATATTTCCGTGGGCGTGAAGAAGGCCGTGACCACCATCGCCGAAATCCTTCCTAAGGGAACGCAGCTGAAGGTCACCAGCGATGACGCCGTGTTCATCGAAGGCGCGATCCACGAAGTCGAGATCGCTCTGGCCGCTTCGGTCATCATCGTCACGTTGGTCATCTACATGTTCCTGCTCGACTGGCGGGCAACGCTTATCCCAACGCTGACCATGCCGATCGCGCTGATCGGCACCTGCGCTGCGATCTACATGGCCGGGTTCTCGATCAATATCCTGACGCTTCTGGCCATCGTTCTGGCGACGGGGCTGGTGGTGGACGACGCGATCGTTGTCTTGGAAAACATCGTGCGACGGCGCGGCGAGGGCATGGGGCCGCGTGCTGCCGCCGTGCACGGTACGCTTGAAGTGTTCTTCGCCGTGATCGCCACCACGGCGACGCTTGCCGCCGTGTTCGTGCCCCTGTCGTTCCTGCCGGGGCAGACCGGCGGGCTGTTCCGCGAGTTCGGTTTCGTGCTGGCCTTCGCCATTCTCCTGTCCGCCTTCGTGTCGCTGACGCTTTGCCCGATGCTGGCGTCGCGCATGCTGAAGCCGCATGCCGAAAACCATGGCCATACCGGCTTCATGGGCCGGATCGGCGCGTTTGCGGCGTCATTCTACAAGCGCACGCTGCGGGCCTGCCTCAATTCGCCGCTGATCGTCTTCATGGTCGCCATCATCGTGACGGCTGCTGGCGGCGGCGCCTTCACGCTGCTCAAATCCGAGCTGACGCCGACGGAGGATCGCTCGCGCATCATGGTGCGGATCCAGGCGCCGCAGGGCGTGTCGCTGGAATATACCCAGGCCCAGATGCGCCGGGTCGAGGATGGCCTGAAGCCGCTGGTCGACAATGGGGAGATTGCCAATGTCTTTTCCGTGTCCGGCCAAGGCGGATCGGTCAATACCGGCTTCATGGTGCTGACGCTGGCGCCCTGGAGCGACCGCGATCGCACGCAGCAGCAGATTTCGGCCGATATCACCAAGATAACGTCGAACATTCCCTCGATCCGCGCCTTCCCGATCCAGCCGAACAGCCTTGGCATTCGCGGTGCAGGCAACGGCCTGCAGGTGGCGCTGGTTGGTAATGATTATGCCAAGCTCGGCGATGCCGCGTCCAAGCTGGTGCGGCAGATGGAAGATAGCGGCCGTTTCGAAAACGTGCGGTTGAATTACGAGGCTAACCAGGCGCAGTTGTCGGTGACGATCGACCGCGAACGGGCATCCGATCTCGGCATCGATATTGTCGGCCTGTCGGCAGCGCTGCAGGCCATGCTTGATGGCAACAGCGTGCTCGACGTGTATGTCGAGGGGGAATCCTATCCGGTCAAACTGTTGTCGACGACCAATCCCGTCAACGATCCGACCGACCTGCAGAATATCTTCCTGAAGACCGGCGATGGCAAGATCGTGCCGATGTCGACCATTGCCACAGTCGAGGAAAAGGCCGTTGCGCCGCAATTGTCGCGCGAGCAGCAGCTTCGTTCCGTGTCGCTGTCGGCGGGTCTGACCTCCGGTATCGCGCTCGGTGATGCACTGACCATGGTCGAGCAGATGGCCGAACCGCTCTTGCCGCCGGGCTCGCGCGTCGTGCCGCTGGCAGAAGCCGCGACCCTGGACGAGAATGCCAATGGCATGTTCGTCACCTTCGGGTTTGCGCTGGTTATCATCTTCCTGGTGCTGGCCGCGCAATTCGAAAGCCTGATCAGCGGCCTGATCATCATGTCGACCGTGCCGCTCGGTCTTGCCTGCGCCGTGTTTGCCATGCTGCTCACCGGCAATACGCTCAACATCTACAGCCAGATCGGGCTTGTGCTGCTGGTCGGTATCATGGCGAAGAACGGCATTCTGATCGTTGAATTCGCCAACCAGTTGCGTGACCGCGGCGAGGACCTGCGCTCGGCGATCGAGAACGCGGCGAATATCCGGCTGCGTCCGGTGATGATGACGATGATCGCCACCATCGTCGGTGCGGTGCCGCTGGTGCTGGCAAGCGGCGCTGGTGCGGAAGCCCGTGTGGCGCTCGGCTGGGTGCTGGTTGGCGGTCTCGGGCTTGCGACCATTGTGACGCTCTATCTGACACCCGTCGCCTATCTGGTCATCGCCCGGTTCACCAAGCCGCAAGTCGATGAGGAGCGGCGGCTGCAGAACGAGATGCAACATGCCGAGACGCTGCCATTGGCAGAATCCGCCGAATAGAGGCTCGGCGGCAAACCAGGCGTTTGCCGTCATCTTCTGCGTCCGCCTCTACGCCGGTGCATAGGCTATTTCTCCCCTGTGTCCGGACTGTCTCACTTTGTCGCAATTCTTTGCTAAACCCATCACTTACCGGATGAGGTTCTGGACAAAGTGATTCCGATTTGCACAGTAGAGCGTTGAAATCTAAGAATTTCCGCGATACGGCGCGGTCGTTCGGGGGAGAGATATGGCGCTGAAAGCGATCAAGGCGGGTATCCGCAACGAAACCGGTATAGCTGCAGCACTGCAGTTGATGAGCGAACGGTTTGGCGATCGACTCCAGACCGGGCAAGCTATTCGCGGCCAGCACGCGCATACGACCACCTATATTCCGGCTCAGCTCCCAGATGGCGTCGTTTTTCCGGAGAGTTCGGCCGAGGTCGAGGCGATCGTGGCGATTGCCAGCGAGCACCAAGTTCCGCTGATTGCCTTTGGTACCGGCTCATCGCTGGAAGGCCATATCAACGCGCCGCATGGCGGCATCAGCGTCGATATGAGCCGCATGGACAAGGTGCTGGAGGTCAATGCCAGCGATTTCGATTGTACCGTCCAGCCGGGGATCACCCGGGAAGCGCTGAATGTCTATCTGCGCGATACCGGCCTGTTCTTTCCGATCGATCCCGGCGCCAACGCCTCGATCGGCGGCATGGCTTCCACCCGGGCTTCGGGCACCAACGCGGTGCGGTACGGCACGATGAAGGACAATGTGCTGGCGGTGACGGCGGTGACAGCAGCCGGTCGGGAAATCCGCACCGCTCACCGCGCCAAGAAATCATCGGCTGGATACGATCTCACCCGTCTGTTCGTCGGGGCGGAAGGCACGCTCGGTATCCTGACCTCCGTTACGTTGAAGCTGCAGGGCATTCCGGAACTGATCGCCGGCGGCGTCTGCTCGTTTCCATCGGTCGGGGACGCCTGCAACACGGTGATCCTGACGATCCAGTCTGGCATTCCCGTGGCGCGCATTGAGCTGCTCGATGCCTTGCAGATGAAGGCGAGCAATGCCTATTCCGGGCTGGCTTTTGCGGAAGCACCGACATTGTTCGTCGAGTTTCATGGAAACGCCGAAAGTGTCGCGCTGCAATCCAAGCAGTTTGCCGAGATTGCCGCGGAGTTCGGAAGTTCGCAATTCCAATGGACTGCCAATACCGAGGAGCGCAATGCGTTGTGGAAGGCACGTCACAACGCCTATTGGGCGCAGAAGAGCCTGGCGCCGGGATTGGCCATCCTCTCCACCGATGTCTGCGTGCCGATCTCGCGGCTTGCCGATTGTGTCGAGGCGACCCATGAGGATATCGCCGCACACGGGCTGATCGCGCCGATCGTCGGGCATGCGGGAGACGGCAATTTCCACGTTGGCCTGCTGTTCGATGACAAGGACGACGCCGACATTGCCAAGGCGGAGGCCTTTGTCGCGCGGCTCAACAGGCGGGCGCTGGACATGGATGGAACCTGCACCGGCGAGCACGGCATCGGCCAGGGCAAGATGCCTTTTCTCCAGGATGAACTCGGCGATGCGCTGGATCTGATGCGGCAGGTCAAGCGGGCGCTCGATCCCGGCAATATCTTCAATCCCGGCAAGATTTTTGCCATGTGAAAATGACGGCTGGATGGTAAGGAGTGGTAGACGCCCATAAGGGCGCTATCTTCTGCGGTAGAATGGGATAGGGCTTTCAACTGGTGCTTTCGCGAATTCTGGTTTTTGTCGGTGGTCTTCTGGTCGTGGCGCTGTTTGCCGCGCTGATTGCGCCGCTGTTCGTGGACTGGACCGACTTCCGCAAGGATTTCGAGCGCGAGGCAACCCGGATCATGGGCAAGCCTGTGGTCGTTCACGGCAGCGTCGATGCCCGCCTCATTCCCTTTCCCTCTGTGACGCTCAATGACGTGCGTGTCGGCCAGTCGGAAACCGGCGAACCACTGATCCAGGTCGCGCATTTTTCCATGGATGCCGAGCTTGCTCCCTTCCTCTCCGGCGAAGCGCTGATCTTCGACATGCGGCTGGAGCAGCCCAAGGCGAAAATCCGCCTGTTGCCGGATGGCACGCTGGATTGGGCGCGGGGCCGCAAAGCCTCCATTCCCGCCAAGACCGTGATCCTTGAAAACGTCGCCATCACCGGCGGTCAGATCGATTTCATCGACGAGCAGACCGGCCGTACACGGCACGTCACCGGGCTTGAGGCCGATCTTTCGGCCCGCTCGCTGGCCGGCCCTTGGAAGGTGGAGGGCCGTGCGGCGCTCGACGGCGAAGCCGGCAGCTTTGCCTTTTCCAGCAGCCAGGCAGATGAAACCGGTTCGCTCGGTCTCCGGTCGCGCCTGACGCCTGACAAGCGGCCCTTCGGCGTCGAGCTCGACGGTGACCTGAAGATCGTCGATTTCAAGCCTGTGTACCAGGGCAAGTTTACCCTGACGGAAAACAAGCCGGCGGAAGCACAGAAAGCGCAGGACAAATCGGCAGCCCTAAGGGTGACCGGCGGGTTCGAGCTGACCAATGAGCGCATTCGCGTGCCCGATTACCGGCTGGAGATCGGTCCCAAGGACGACCCCTATCTGGTGACTGGCGAGGCGACGCTCGATACCGGCAAGGAGCAGGAATTTCTGCTTCTGGCCGACGGACAGCAGATCGACGTCAGCCGCATCGGCAATGCAGGTGCTGCCGGCAAGACCGGCCGCGACCCGGCTTTTTCGGTGCGCCAGAGACTTGCGGCAATCATGGCGATCGCAGCAGATATTCCAATCCCGCAGGTACCGGGCCGGGCGAGCCTGAAACTGCCGGCCATCGTCATCGGCGATACGACCGTGCGTGACGTAAGGCTTGATCTGCGGCCCGACGGGGCAGGCTGGATGGTCGATAATGCCGTTGGTCAACTGCCCGGCCGCACGCAATTCGAGGCCAAGGGGCGGTTGCAGCTGACAGGCTTGCGCGCCTTTCGCGGCGAGATGCTGGTTGCGTCCAACCAGCCTTCGGGTCTGGCGACCTGGCTTGCGGGCTCCGTCGATCCAGCGATCCGCAAATTGAAGACCGCCGGTTTTTCGGCGACGGTGAACCTGACGGATACCTTGCAGCAGTTCGAGCGGCTGGAGGTGGCGGCGGGTCCTGCTGTCTTGCGCGGCCGTATCGAGCGGCAGGCACCCGAGGGCGCGCCGCCGAACCTGTCGCTACAACTCAACGGCAACAGCATCGATCTGGAAGCGCTGCAGGCGCTGGCCGGTCTGGTGGCCGGCGACGCCTCCACCGCGACGCTGCTGTCGCATACGATCGCGGCGGACCTTTCGGCGGATAAATTCTCCGCTTTCGGCGAGGATGCCAGCGACGTGCAGCTGGTGGCAACGCTGAAGAACGGGCAGCTGCAGGCGGAGCGCGTATCGATCGGCGATATTGCAGGCACGCAGCTGGCTCTGTCGGGCCGGATGAGCGGCGAAATGACTGCGCCGGTGATTTCGGCCAAGATGAAGCTGGCTTCGCCGGATATTACCCCGTTCCTTAAGATGATCGAGCGCCATGCCGAAGCGCATCCGGCGCTGGAGCGGCTGGTGAAGAGCGGCCCTTACTACAGCAATACGGCACTGGACCTGACGCTGTCCGCCGGCAGCCAGGACGGCAAGGCGCCGGTGACATTCGGTATTGTCGGCTCGGCCAACGGCACCAAGATCGCCGCCAATTATCAGGCACCGGATATCGCGCAGGCCCTTGCCGGGCAGGGCATCCTCTTGGAAGCGACGATGGAAAACCCGTCCACGCCGGTTCTGCTCGGCCAGGTCGGTTTTGATCCCTTGCCGTTCGACGCGGACGAGAATGCCATCCTGTCGGTAAAGCTGCAGGGTACCGATGGCCAGAAGGCCAATGCCAGCCTGACGTTCACGACGGCCCGCACTGCCCTTTCGGCCAACGGCGATATTGATCTTTCGCGCGATAATTTTTTGTCCGGTCAATCGAAGATCTCGCTCGAAAGCCAGGATTTCGAGCCCTTCCTGTTGTTGCAGGGGATCGGTTTGCCGCAGATGGGAACCGGCCTGCCGCTGGCTGTGAAGGCGGATGTAGCGACGACGGCCGATGCCGTCAGCCTGTCATCGATCGAGGGCAAGGCGGACGGCAACGCTTTTTCCGGCACGTTTGCGATCGACCGGAAGATGCCGGGCAAGGCGACCGGCCAGATTGCATTCGACACGCTTGATATGGCCTGGGTCGGCGAGGGCATTCTTGGCCCCGTGCAGGACGCTGCAAGCGGCGATCTGTCCGAACTGCCTGTGGTTCAGCCGGCCTGGAGCGGGCTCGATGTGGCTGTCGATATCTCCGCCAAACGCTTCTGGCCGGGTATATATGGGGCTGTTTCCGATATGTCCGGCAAGCTTGCCTGGAAAGGCGACCAGATTGCGATCGACACGATCGCCGGCAGCTGGCTGGGCGGCAGGATCGATGGCCGCCTGCTGCTTGGCAACGGCGATGGCTCCGGCTTTTTCCAGACCCGGCTTAACCTCAAGGACGGCGATCTGGCTGCTGCGGTCTGGAAAACCGGCGGTGCAGCCGTTGCCGAGGGAAAATTCGATCTGACGCTGGCCGTCGAGGCCTCGGGCAAGACGGCACGGGCCATGGCGGAATCGGCAAGCGGCTCGGGGACGGCGACGCTGCGCGATACGATCGTTCATGGCCTGAATAGCGCCGCGCTGCCGGATATCATGGCAGCGGCAGATCGGATCGACGGCGATATCACGCCGGCTTCGGTCAGGCCGCTGGCCGAAAAGGCCGTTCTCGCCGGGCAGACGGCTTTGGGGGCGGTGACGGTGCCGTTCAGCATTGCCGGCGGCACGTTGCGGGCGCAGAACGTCACTGCAGGGGATGCTGGCGCCAATCTTTCCGGAAATCTGGAAATCAGCTTTCCCGACGAACGGATGACTGCGGATGTTGCGGTCGATTTCCGCCCGGGCGAGGAAGCGCTTACGGGCGCCGAGGCGCAGGTGAGCCTCGACTATGCCGGACTTCTGCATTCGCCGGGCCTTACATTCGACGCCACGGATATGTCGAATTTCCTGTCGCTGAGAGCCTTTGAGCGCGAACGCCGCCGCGTCGAGACGCTGCAGGCAAACGTGCTTGAAAAACAGCGGTTGCGCCGTGAGGTGGCGCTCTACAAGGCCAATGCGGTCGAGCGCGAGGCGGCACGTCTGCGGGCCATCGAAGAGCAACGCCGGCGCGAACTGGCTGCGGAGGCGGCTGCGCGGCAGAAGGCAGAGGCCGATGCACGGGCGCTCGCCGATAAAAACGCGGCGGACGAGGCCGCAGCTGCCAAGGCGGCCGAAGACGCTGCCCGAAAGACCGATGAACAAAGGAACCAGAGCCTTTTGCCGTTCGATCCGACGGGCGGTGGTGTACAACGTGTCGATCCAGCTGCACCTCAGGGTGGGATTCTACAACAGCCCGCCGAGCAGTCGCCGGTCATCCCGACCCCGCAGCAAGGGCTTAATTTTGAAGCATTGCCGGGTGTGCGGCCGCAATAGGCTTTCCAAGATCATCGCTAGGTGAAGGCGGTCGCGGCATCCAGGCCGGTTCACGTTTTAGCGGCCTTGATCCAGTTCAGCACGTACACCCTGAGTGCCGAGGACAGGTTGCTATCGGCCGGGCGGGCGTCATCGATCTGTGCAATGAGTTGTGCGAGCGGCATCTGCCGGCCTTCTGCAATTACCTTCAACTCCTGCCAGAACGGTTCCTCCAGCGAAAAGCTGGTGCGATGACCGTGCAGGGTCGCAGAATGCTTGCGGATCACGATGTCGCCTCAGAAAATGAATCACCCTTCTTTGAAAGCGATTCCGGAGATTGGGCTTATCTATTGATTTCGTTGGAGATCGAGGGGCGCCTGAGGACCTCAGGGGCGCTTATCCGGTGGCGTCTCGCGCTTGCCATGGTCGAGGGCTTTGCCGGCCTTGTCGTTGAGCGCCTTGGTCAGCTGTTTTTCGACCTTCGTCCGGCCGAAGGAGATACGGTTCTGATCCGCGGCCTTGTCCTTCTCCGTCCGCGCCTTCTGCTTGCGGAACTGACGGAGATTGACGACGTCGCCGGTCATGATGAGCCTGTCTGCAGTTGGAGTTTCAGTTCTTCTTGCGGAAGGAATCCAGTGACACCACCGAGCCGCCTTCCTTCTTGCCATCATCGCCGGTCTTGCCATTGTCGCCGGTTTTGGCTTCGGTGTCCTGGTCGTCGGACTTTTCCACTGCGGCGACCGGATAAGCGGTGATTTCGGCGGTTTCTTCCTCGTCAAAGGCCGCGACATCGAACTCAAGCTCGAAATTGACGGACGGATCGTAGAAGCCGCGAATGGCGTTGAACGGGATAACCAGTTTTTCCGGCGTATCGGAGAAAGAAAGGCCGATTTCGAACAGCGTTTCGGTGACCTTCAGGTCCCAGAACTGGTGCTGCACGACGATCGTCATCTGCTCGGCATATTTGGCCTTCAGATGCTGGGAAATGCGCACGCCAGGCGCGCCGGTCAGGAATGTGATGAAGAAATGATGATCACCGGGAAGGGCGCCGGTTGCTGCGACTTCGATCAGGACCTTGCGAATGACGCTGCGAAGCGCATCCTGCGCCAGAATGTCGTAGCGGATATGGTCTTGGCCCATAAGATCCCCGTCTTTCTTGTAACTCAACTCTGTCACACTTATGCCATTTGCTCTGTACGCAGGAAAGTCCCGACATACGAGTCATTTGCATCATCTATAGACCATTTCAAGGCAACCGAGAAGGCGGCGTCGATGGGGAGAGGGTCGTGCGGAGATGGGAGAAGTGGAGGTTTCTGTTGCCAGGTACCTCCGAACCCCGCCTCACGGTGCGAACCGCAAGGACTTGATTTGAAGTGTCACACTGCGATTAAGCAGCGAGACGAGCTTCCGCATAGTTGTCGTTTGCAACTACAATTTTAGCCCGATAACGGTGGTACAATGCCGAGCAAAAAGTCGATCTTTACACCCTTGTCGATCCTATTTCGCCCCCATCAAAAGCCGGTCCGTCTTTCCTGACATGTAAGTCACGGCCGACCGGTTTTTGGTGGAGGCGCCGGGTACCGCCCCCGGGTCCAATAGGTTTATTTCATCGCCTGTTTATCACCATAGCCGCCCGAAGACGGCAACTGTCATATAGGTCCTAAACTGCGCCAAGAAAAGGGCCTTTGCGAAAATACAATAAGGCTTCACACGCATCGGGTCCGGATGGCTCTTGACATGCTCGCCAAGCGTGAAAAAACTCGTGTTGCGTATCTTTCATCAGGAAGAGTGCGGGCGTGAAGCCAAACCGTGTGAGGAGACACCATGACGGATTATCTCGCAGATGTGAAAAAATACGATGACGCCGCCGATGAGGCCGCAGTGAACAAAATCGTCAAGCATCTGGGCATCGCATTGCGCAACAAGGATTCCGCGCTCGTCTCCGCCTCCGACCCGACGGAACTCGACCGGGTCAAGGAAAAATGGTGTGGCAAGAAGCTCGGCGTCACCGGACCGGACGCCGACGCAGCCGTTAATGCGGTTGCCAAGACAATGGCTGGGGATCGTTCGAAGTCGCGTGTGACTTTCTACTACCTGGTGGCCAAACATCTCGACAAGCTGGCGGTGCTCTGATCATTCGCGGCATTTGAAGTCGAGCTTGGGGAAACCCAGGATTTACCGATTGGTTCGCCGCCGCCTTGCGCCTATTTTACCCCAAACGAATCGGCGGCGGACCCTATGAAACAGTATCTCGACCTCTTGCGCCATGTCATGGAGACAGGCTCGGACCGCGGCGACCGCACCGGCACCGGTACGCGATCTGTCTTCGGTCATCAGATGCGTTTCAATCTCGGCGATGGCTTTCCGGTCCTGACGACGAAGAAACTGCACCTCAAGTCGATCATCCATGAACTGCTCTGGTTCCTGAAGGGCGATACCAATATCGCCTATCTCAAGGAAAACGGCGTTCACATCTGGGATGAATGGGCCGACGCCAACGGCGATCTCGGGCCGGTCTATGGCTACCAGTGGCGCTCTTGGCCGACCCATGACGGCCGGCATCTCGATCAGATCGTCGCCCTTATCGAGGGGCTGAAGAAAAACCCCAACTCGCGCCGTCATATCGTTTCTGCCTGGAACCCGGCGCTGATCGACGAGATGGCGCTGCCGCCTTGCCATTGCCTGTTCCAGTTCTATGTGTCGGACGGAAAACTGTCCTGCCAACTCTATCAGCGCTCCGGCGACGTATTCCTGGGCGTGCCCTTCAATATCGCCTCCTATGCGCTGTTGACCCTGATGGTGGCGCAGGTCTGTGATCTTCACCCCGGCGATTTCGTCCATACGTTCGGCGACACGCATATCTATCACAATCATTTCGCCCAGGTCCGCGAGCAGTTGGCCCGCACGCCGAAGGCATTGCCGAGGATGATCATCAATCCGGATGTAAAAGACCTGTTTTCCTTTCGTTTCGAAGACTTTGAGCTCGTCGGATACGAACCCGATTCACATATCAAGGCACCGGTTGCGGTGTAACCGCAATGATGACACTGTCACGGCACAGGATGACCTGAGGTTGAACGGTCGAGGAGGACCCCATGCTGACGTTGATCCATGCGCCGCGGTCGCGCTCATCGCGAATCATCTGGCTGCTCGAGGAATTGGGGGCGGAGTATGAGATCCGCTATGTCTCCATCCGCCGCTGGGATGGCTCGGGCGGACCGGACGAAAACAATCCGCATCCGCACAAGCAGGTTCCGGCGCTTCTGCACAATGGCGCGCTGATCACCGAGTCCACCGCCGTCACCCAGTACCTGGTCGAACTTTATCAGGAGTCGGAACTGGGCCGCCCGCCGGGGCATCCGGAACGCGGTGCCTATCTGTCCTGGCTTGCCTATTATGCCGGCGTGATAGAGCCGTCCGGTAGTGCCTTCCTGTCGGGCGTCGCTGCCGCCAATCCTGCCCTTTTGAAGGTGTACGAGGACATGTGCATGCATGTGGTCGAGACGCTGACCAAACAGCCGTTTCTTCTGGGCAACACGGTCAGCGCCGTCGATCTCCTGCTGGTCAGCGCGCTGACATGGATGCGCAAGCTGTTGCCGGACAGTCCGGTGGTCGATGAATATGTGCAGTCGATGATTGCACGTCCGGCGCTTGCTCGTGCCAGCGCGATCGACGTCAAGCCGGATGGATTTCATGACTGAGCCGAAAATGAGCATTGTCGTCGCGGTCTCCGCCAATGGCGTGATCGGCAGGGACGGCGGCCTGCCGTGGCATCTGCCCAGCGACCTCAAGCGGTTCAAGGCGCTGACGCTCGGAAAACCGGTGATCATGGGGCGAAAAACCTGGGCCTCGATCGGACGCCCGCTTCCGGGCCGTCCCAATATCGTCGTCAGCCGGGATGCGCATTTCGCAGCGGAAGGGGCTATTGCCGTTCAATCTCTGGAGGCGGCGCTGGTTGAAGCGCGCAGATCGGCCGCCGAGCTCGGCGTCGATGAGGTTTGCGTAATCGGCGGTGGCGAAATCTACCGTCAGGCGATCGATCTTGCCGATCTCCTGCATGTCACGACGGTTGCCGCCGAGATCGAAGGCGATACCCGGTTTCCCGTGATCGATCCCGCTGTTTTCGAAAAGATCGTCGACGAACCCCTGCCGCGAGGCGAGAAGGACAGTCACGCCATGCATTTTTCGACCTGGCGGCGGAAAAGCTGAGCAATGCTAACTATTTTGCCGGATTTACGGTGAAGTTGGATGCATCGCGTTGAAAGCCGTTCTGGACATACCTATAACGGGTTCACATCATGGCTCGCGGCACGTCCGGGGGGCATTGATCTCGGAATTTTTCTATAGAAGAGGTATGAATGCCCTGGAGCAATCAGAACGGCGGCGGCGGTGGTCCTTGGGGCGGCGGCGGCGGTGATAACAAGGGTCCTTGGGGCCAGGGGCCGAACCGGCCGCGTGGCGGCGGCGGTGGCCGTGGCAATGGCGGTCCTCCAGATCTCGAGGAAATCTTCCGCCGGGGTCAAGACCAGCTGAAAAGTGTGGTTCCGGGCGGTTTCAACGGCGGTGTCGTTGCGATCATCGGCCTTCTGATCGTCGGCTTCGTCCTGATGAATTCGATCTACACCGTCCAGCCGGACGAGCGCGGCGTCGAGATGCGTTTCGGCAAGCCGAAGGACGAGATTTCCATGCCGGGTCTGCACTACCACTTCTGGCCGCTTGAAACGGTCGAGATGGTCAAGATCACCGAGCAGCAGCAGAATATCGGCAACAGGGCAGGCGTTGGCGATCAGGCCGGCAGCGGCCTGATGCTGTCTGGCGACCAGAACATCGTCAATGTTCAGTTTTCCGTGCTGTTTTCCGTGACCGATCCGAAGGCGTATCTCTTCAACGTCGAGGATCCGTCCGACACGCTGCAGCAGGTTGCCGAAAGTGCCATGCGCGAAGTCGTCGGACGTCGTCCCGCACAGGACATCTTCCGCGACAATCGTCAGGCGATCGCTGCCGACGTGAAGACCACGATCCAGGCGACGATGGATGCCTATGGTGCCGGCGTCTCCGTCAACACGGTTGCTATCGAGGATGCAGCACCGCCGCGCGAAGTGGCAGATGCGTTCGACGAAGTACAGCGTGCCGAGCAGGACGAAGACCGGTTCGTCGAGGAAGCCAACCAGTATGCCAACCAGGTTCTCGGTAAGGCCCGTGGTCAGGCAGCCCAGTTGCGCGAAGAAGCGGCCGCTTACAAGGGGCGTGTCGTCAAGGAAGCACAGGGTGAGGCGCAGCGCTTCATCTCGGTTTACGACGCCTATTCCAAGGCCCCCGATGTGACGCGCAAGCGGCTCTATCTCGAAACGATGCAGGGTGTTCTCGGCAAGTCCAAGAAGGTCATTCTCGACGAGAAGAACGGCCAGGGCGTCATGCCTTATCTGCCGCTCAATGAAATCGGCAAGCCCGCGCAGTCGGGAGGGGCCCAGTAATGACCAATCGTCTTCCCTATATCCTCATTGGCCTCGCGCTCGTGCTGATGGCGGTCTATTCCTCCGTGTTCATCGTCAACCAGCGCCAGCAGGCAATTGTCGTGCGTTTCGGTCAGATCAAGGACGTCAAGACCGAACCGGGGCTCTATTTCAAGCTGCCGTTCGCATTTATGGATGCCGACCGCGTCCAATATGTCGAAAAGCAGGCCCTGCGCTTCGACCTCGACAATATCCGCGTTCAGGTCTCCGGCGGCAAGTTCTATGAAGTCGACGCTTTCGTCGTCTACAAGATCGCCGATGCCCGCCGCTTCCGCGAAACGGTATCCGGTGATCGCGCTTCGGCCGAATCGCGCCTTCGCACCCGTCTCGATGCTTCGTTGCGCCGGGTCTACGGTCTGCGTGGTTTCGAATCGGCGCTTTCCGAAGAACGTGCATCGATGATGCGCGAAGTCCGGGCCGACCTGAAGACAGACGCCGAATCGCTCGGCCTCAACATCGAGGATGTCCGCATCCAGCGCACCGACCTGACGCAGGAAGTCTCGCAGCAGACGTTCGAGCGGATGAAGGCGGAGCGTTTGGCGGAAGCCGAACTGATCCGTGCCCGTGGTAACGAAAAGGGCCAGACCCGCCGCGCCGTCGCCGACCGTCAGGTTGTCGAGTTCGTTGCCGAAGCGCAGCGTGATTCGGAAATCCTGCGCGGTGAAGGCGAAGCCGAGCGGACCAGCGTGTTTGCCGATGCTTTTTCCCGCGATCCGAAGTTCTTCGAGTTCTACCGCTCGATGACGGCCTATGAACAGGCGATCGGAAGCCCTGACACCACGCTCGTGTTGTCGCCGGACTCGGAATTCTTCCGTTATTTCAACAGTTCGGATGGTGCACCCGCTCCGGCCGACACTCAGCCCGCTGCAGGAAACTGATCAGCGAAATGAGTGACTTTCTGACGGGAATTGCTTTTTTCCTGATCATCGAGGGGCTAGTGTACGCACTGGCCCCTTTGGTTTTGGTGGAAATGGCAAAGCGTTTGCCCCATATACCAGAGCAACAGTTGCGGCTGTTCGGGCTCGTTTCCGTCGTCATCGGCGTCGCACTTGTCTGGATGGTGCGAGGATAGGACATGACACATAAATTGCTCATTCGATTGGTGGACGCAGAATATGCGATCACGAGGCTCAAAATCGGAACGCCGCTACCCGATTGGCTACCGGGCGCCGGCTTCTGGGCCGTTTCCAGTTCGCGCGAGGAGATGACGCTTGTCTGCCGGGCGGCGCGCATCCCCTCCAATATCCAGTCGTCCGGCGGCTGGCGCTGTTTCCGCATCGAACAGCATTTCACTCTCGATATTCCCGGCATTCTCGCCTCCGTGCTGAACCCGCTTTCCGAGGCCGGCGTCGGCATCTTCGCCAATTCCACCTTCAGCACCGATTACATCTTCATCATCGGCTCCGACCTCGACAAGGCCCTGGCGGCGTTGAAGGCGCATGGTCACGAACTGATGAATTGAGGGACTGGCCCAGGCGGACCTTGAGACGCTGACGAAAAGATGACTGGACGCGTTCCAAATCCGCCTTATCTTCGAACAGATTCTACGCCACCTTGCACGGCATGGAGGTTGACGCAAAGCCAGCCTTGCAGTTGTGACCGTCCATATGACGAACACTTTTTTGCCGGTCGGTCTTAGCGGCCTGCCTTCCCAAATCGAGAGGACCCCATGGGCTTGTCCATCCGCGCTTCCTTCTTCCGGTCCGTCACGTTCGCTGCAAGTGCTACGCTGCTGATGAATGCGGTACCGGTGCTGTCGTCCGTGGCGCATGCGCAGACCAAGGCACCGTTGCAGACACAGCAGGGTCCGGAATCGGTTGCCGATCTCGCTGCCGGCCTGCTCGATGCGGTCGTCAATATCTCGACCTCGCAGAAGGTGAAAAACGACGACGAGGCACCGATGCCGCAGGTGCCGGAGGGATCGCCGTTCCAGGATTTCTTCGACGAGTTTTTCAAGGGCAAGGGCGGCGAGGGCGGCAGCCGCCAGCGCACCGTCGATTCGCTTGGTTCCGGCTTCGTCATCGATCCCTCAGGCATCATCGTCACCAACAATCACGTGATCGAAGGTGCCGACGATATCGAGATCAATTTCGCCAACGGCACCAAGCTCAAGGCCAAGCTGATCGGCACGGATACCAAGACCGACCTTGCCGTGCTGAAGGTCGAACCGAAGAAGCCTTTGACAGCGGTTCCGATCGGTGATTCCAGGCAGATGCGGATCGGTGACTGGGTGATGGCGATCGGCAATCCGTTCGGTCTCGGCGGTACGGTGACGGTCGGTATCATTTCGGCGCGCGGCCGCAACATCAATGCCGGCCCCTATGACAATTTCATCCAGACAGATGCTGCGATCAACAAGGGCAATTCCGGCGGCCCGCTCTTCAATATGAAGGGTGAGGTCATCGGCATCAACACGGCGATCATTTCGCCCACCGGCGGCTCGATCGGCATCGGCTTCTCGGTTCCGACGGAACTTGCCAGCAACGTCATTTCCCAGCTGAGGGAATTCGGCGAGACCCATCGCGGCTGGCTTGGCGTGCGCATTCAGCCGGTGACGGGCGATATTGCCGAAAGCCTGAAGATGGACACGCCGAAGGGCGCGCTCGTCGCCGGGATCATCAAGGGCGGTCCGGTCGATGGCGGCGAGATCAAGACGGGCGACGTGATCCTCAAGTTCGATGGCCGGGATGTCGTCGAGATGCGCGATCTGCCGCGCGTGGTCGCCGAAAGCCCGGTCGGCAAGGCCGTCGATGTGGTGATCGTGCGCGACGGCAAGGAAATGACCGTCAAGGTGACGCTCGGCCGTCTCGAAGACGGAGAAAACCTGGCCGAGGCAGAGGCGGCAAAGACCCCTCAGGCTGACGAGGGCACCGACCAGGCCGAGCCTCCGGCTGCCGAATTGCCGGCATCCGATGTGGTGCTCGGCATGAAGCTTGCCATGCTCGATGCCGATAGCCGCAAGACCTATGGAATTTCCGAGGATGTCGAAGGGGTCGTCATCGCCGAGGTCCAGCCGCAATCGGCCGCTGCCGAACGGCGGATCGCATCCGGCGACGTGATCGTCGAGATCGGCCAGGAAGCGATGAAGACGCCGGAGGATGTCTCGGCCCGGATCGAGGAACTGAAGGCGGACGGCCGGCGCAATGCGCTTTTGATGATCGCCAACAAGACCGGCGAACTGCGATTTGTCACGGTGCGGATGGAGTAGTTTTTCGTCTGAAGGCGATGACGGATTGGAAGGCGGGCTGAAAAGTCCGCCTTTATCGGGTCAGCCATTCCTCACGGCTGAGCGCATAGACGACGTGATGCTTGAGATGCGGCGTCGTATCCGGCACCCGTGGATGCTCGAAGTCGCGGGACGGATCGTAGCGCAGGCCGATGCGTGTCATCACGGCCGTCGAGCGCGCATTGTTCTCCACTGCGAAGGAGACGATTTCCGCAAGGCGGTGCTTTTCGAAGCCATGCCGGAGCATCGCTTGCCCAGCCTCGGTGACAAACCCCTGGCGCCAGAAGCGGACGGCCAGCCGCCAGCCGATCTCCACCGTGCCGTCCGGTAGGAAGGGTTCAAGATCGGTGCGGGCAAGGCCGAGAAAACCGATCGGCTCATCGGTGTCCTTCAATGCCAGCGCGAAAAAACCAAGTCCGGTCTCCTTGATCCGCCGCCGAACCCCGTCCATCAGGGCATCGGCTTCTTCGCGCGGGCGCCGGCGGGGAAAGAATTCCATCACCTTCGGATCGGCGTTGATTTCGGCAAAAAGGGGCCGGTCCGTTTCCAGCCAGTTGCGGATGCGCAGGCGCTCTGTTTCCAAAATGATCACCGGACGAAATCCGTCTTGCGGTAGCCCTGGATATAGAGCAGGGCTGTGAGGTCGGCGTGATCGATGCGGATCTTGACCTGCGCCGAGACCATCGGCTTGGCATGCAGCGCAACGCCGGCGCCTGCCAGATGCAGCATGCCGAGATCGTTCGCGCCATCTCCGACCGCAAGGGCGTCCGCGGTCGAAATGCCCAGCCGTGTGGTGATCTCGACCAGTGCGTCCACCTTGGCCTGCTTGCCGAGGATCGGTTCTGCGACGGCACCAGTCAGATGGCCGTCTTTTTCCAGCAGGATGTTGGCGCGGTTTTCATCGAAGCCGAGTGTCGCGGCAATCGGACCGGTGAAGACGGTAAAGCCGCCGGAGACCAGGGCGGTGTAGTAGCCCTTTGCCTTCATGGTCGCGACCAGTTCAGGGCCGCCGGGGGTCAGGGTGATACGTTTTTCGATGACCGCGCCGACGACGCTGAGCGGCAGGCCCTTGAGCAAGGCGACGCGCTCGGTCAGGGCCGGCTCGAAGGCGATCTCGCCGTTCATCGCCCGGGCGGTGATCGCGGCGACCTTGTCCTTCAGGCCGACTTCGGCGGCAAGTTCGTCAATGCATTCCTGACCGATTATGGTGGAGTCCATATCGGCGATCAGCAGTTTCTTGCGGCGCGTCTCGGCGTTCTGGACGATGACATCGATAGGGGCATCGCCGATGACGCCCCGCAGCAGCGCTTCCTGCCAGTCCGGATTGGCGCCGTCCTTGAGCGCGATATCGCAGGCGACGCCGTCGGCCAGCCAATAGAGGCCGGATGCGTCGACTGCGGCTGCGGCCTCCTCGGCGAGCGTTGTGGTCAGCACGGGATTTGACGGATTGGCAACAAGCGTGGCAACGAAGGCCATGATGAAAAACCTTGAGATTGGACAGGACGCAATCCTGATAACCGGGCCGACTGCCAGCGGCAAGTCCGCTCTCGCCGTCGCGCTGGCGAAACAGCACAATGGCGTGGTTGTTAATGCCGACAGCATGCAGGTCTATGACACCCTGCATGTGCTGACCGCGCGCCCGTCCGAGGCCGACATGCAGGGCGTTGTGCATCATCTCTATGGCCATGTGCCGGCCTCGCGGCACTATTCGACCGGCGAATGGTTCCGTGACGCGGTGGCGGTACTGGAAACCGTACGTAGCGAAGGGCGTATCCCTGTGTTCGTCGGGGGCACCGGGCTCTATTTCAAGGCGCTGACCGGCGGGCTGTCGGACATGCCGGCCGTACCTGCTGCGATACGCGACGCGGTACGGGGCCGCTTGCTGGCCGAGGGGGCCGAAGCCCTGCATGCGAGCCTGTCGGACAAGGATCCGGAAACCGCTGCAATCCTGCGGCCCGGCGATGGGCAGCGCATCGCGCGCGCGCTGGAAATATTCGAGGCGACCGGCCAGTCCATCCGCATCTTTCAGGCGCGCCAAGGTCCTGTCGCTGTCGATCCTGATTGCGCCATGAAAATCGTCGTGCTGCCGGACCGGGCGCTGCTGCGCCAGCGGATCGACCAGCGGTTTGCCGGGATGCTGGAAAGTGGCGCTGTCGAGGAGGTGAAGGCTCTCCTGTCCCTCGACCTCAAGCCGGAAATGCCGGCGATGAAGGCGATCGGCGTGCCACAGATTGCCGCTATGCTGTCCGGCACGATGAGCAAAGCCGAGGTGATCGAAACGTCGTCGGCGGCCACACGGCAATATGCCAAGCGGCAGATGACCTGGTTTCGCAATCAACTGGATGAAAGCTGGCTGCGCTTAGACCCGGCAAACGCCTGAGGCAGCCGATATCCTGAACTACTTGCGGATGATGCTGCTCAGCGGCTTTTTCAGCAGGCTCTCGCGCAAAGACGGCCGGGGTTGGTCGGTGCCGGATTGAGAGAAGCTTGGCGGGGTGCGCGGCGGGGTCCGGTAGGGATCCGGCCGGGGTGGTCCGCCCTGCTCGTCAGACATCAGCTGGCTGCGGATCTGGTTGAACCGCTCGAGCTGCGGGTTGGGTGGCTCCACCCGCGGTAGCATGGCCGGATTGTAAGGCTCGGCGGCCGCATCAAAGCTCTCGTCCGCAATGTCCGGATTTTCCCGGCCAAACCCGATGTCGTCGCTGTATTTCTCTTCAGTCCCGGCACCATTGCCATCAGACCCACCGAGGCTTGCGGTATAGGCGTTCTGAAAGCTGGAAATGTCCGGGCCGTTCATCGCGCGCATACGCGAGACGACATTGCGCAGATCGACGGTGTCCGGTGTTTCATCCGTTATCTTGACACCAATGCCGTTCGCTTTCGGCAGATTTTTCTCCTCGATGCGGGTAAAGCGCATGCGCATCGGTACAGCCACGGCCTCGCCGAAGGCAATCGCCTCGCCATTGCCGATCGAAGAAATGAAGCTGGTGGTCGAAATCGACGAATTGGGGATCGCCGAGCGAATGATTTCCTGGTCGCGGTCGTTGGAAAGCCGCATGGCAAAGACCGTCGAGCATTGCGACAGGATTGTCGGATCCAGTTCGCCGGGCCGCTGGGTGATGATCCCCAGCGAAACGCCGTATTTACGGCCTTCCTTGGCGATGCGGGCGATCGCCTGGCGGGTCGGCACGAAGCCGAGGCTGGCATCGGCCGGAACATAGCGGTGCGCTTCTTCGCAGACCACCAGCATGTGCACGCCGCCATTGCTCCACAGGGCGATTTCAAACGCCATGCGGCAGAGTACGGACGCCACCGAATTGACGACCTCGGATGGAATGCCGGCGAGCTGGAACGTCGTGATCGGCCTGCCATCTCCGGGAATGCGGAAGATCTTGGCGATCGTCTCCAGAATGGTATCGGTGATCGTGTTCGACGAGAACATGAAATTGTAGCGCGGATCGTTGATGGCACCGATCACTTTCACCTTCAGCGACCGCAGATGCGGCTTGTCATTGCGGCCTTCCAGGCGGCCGATGCGTTCGTCGATCATCGCCAGCAGATCGGCCATGCGGTAGGGAACCGGCGTGTCGGCGGTAATCGAGCTTTTCTCGCTGGTGCGGCGCGCCAATCCTGAGTCTGCGGACCCCTTGAAAGCTCGTTTGGCTTCCGGAATGACATCACGAAGGATGTCGAGTTCTTCCGGGACCGGCGGTCGGCCGCGGAAAATGACCTCGGCGAATTCTTCAAGCTTCATCAGCCAGAAGGGCAAATCAAGATTGTCGGTGTCGATGACGACGGCGATATCGGGAAAGGCGGCGGCGAATTCATTGTGCGGATCGAGGATCAGCACGCGTAGCTTTGGATCGGAGGCGATGGCCTTGTGCAACAGCAGGCTGACGGCAGTGGATTTGCCGACGCCGGTGGTGCCGACAATGGCAAAATGCTTCGACAGCATCGAGGGCACATGGATGCTGGCGTCGAGGCTCTCATCCTGGGTCAGCTTGCCGATGACGCAGGTGTCGTTCTTGCCGGTATCGTAGATGCGGGCAAGGTCGGCAGAGCGGATCCGGTGGGCAATGGCGCCGAGATAGGGGTACTGGGTAATGCCGGCGGAGAATTCTTCGCGGCCGCTCGGGCTGAGATGGACTTCGCCCATCAGCTCCACTTCGATGCGGAACGTGTTGTCGAGCTCTTCGCCCCATTCGTTGGTGGCTGTCTGCATCGAATAGACCAGAGCGACGACGCGGTTTTCGCCGACCGTGATGGAAATAAGCCTGCCGACGGACCATAATTCGGTCAGCGAGGTTTCGCCATTTTCGGCAATGGCTGCAATCGTCGCCCGCGAACCGCTGCACGCAACGACACGGCCGAGAAATCGGTTGCCCCGTTTCAGGGTATCCCGTCGATCCTGCTCTGCGGCGCTGATCGAAGAATGGAGCTCATTGTTTAGCAATAGGAAACCCCTGGCCACGAATGCTCCATATTACCGGATGGGATTTAACAAGTTGTTTCACGGACTTGAGCGTGTTTTGTTGAATTAAGCTCGCTCTGGTTGTTTTCGGGAAAGACGTTGACGGAGCGGACATTTCTGTTTATCAATCCCGCCCATGATCAATATCGTAGTTATTCTTGTGGTGGGACGGCGCATGGGCAGGATGGTGTAACCATCCGGCGATAGCCACCCATGCGCAAAACGCCAGGCCCTCGAGGGGCCTTTTTTTATGCCTTCAAACACGATACAGCCAAAACGCGAACATGGACGGAAACAGGCCAATGAGCGGTACAGACAACCAGACGGAAGCAAACCAGATGCAGGACAATCGCATGACTGGGGCGGAAATTGTTCTTCAGGCACTGAGGGACAATGGTGTGGAGCATATTTTCGGTTATCCGGGCGGTGCCGTTCTGCCGATCTATGACGAAATCTTCCAGCAGGACGATATCCAGCACATCCTGGTCCGCCACGAGCAGGGCGCCGGCCATATGGCCGAAGGTTATGCTCGCTCGACCGGCAAGGTCGGGGTCATGCTGGTCACCTCCGGTCCGGGTGCGACCAATGCCGTGACGCCGCTGCAGGATGCGCTGATGGACAGCATTCCGCTGGTTTGCCTGACCGGCCAGGTTCCGACGTCGCTGATCGGTTCCGACGCTTTCCAGGAATGCGACACTGTCGGCATCACGCGGCCCTGCACCAAGCACAACTGGCTGGTCAAGGACGTCAACGAACTGGCCAGCATCATTCATGAAGCGTTCCGCATCGCCCAGTCAGGCCGTCCTGGACCGGTTGTCGTCGATATTCCGAAGGATGTTCAGTTCGCCACCGGCACCTACACGCCGCCATCGGCCTCGAAGGTCCAGAAAAGCTATCAGCCGAAGCTGCAGGGCGACATGCGCCAGATCGAGCAGGCGATCGAGCTGATGAAAACTGCCCGCCGCCCGGTCATCTATTCCGGCGGCGGCGTCATCAATTCCGGCCCGGAAGCATCAAAACTGCTGCGCGAACTGGTCGAGCTGACCAATTTTCCGATCACCTCGACGCTGATGGGGCTAGGTGCCTATCCGGCATCGGGTAAGAACTGGCTCGGCATGCTCGGCATGCACGGCACGTACGAGGCCAATATGGCCATGCACGATTGCGACGTCATGGTCTGCATCGGCGCCCGCTTCGACGACCGCATCACCGGCCGCCTCAACGCCTTTTCGCCGAACTCCAAGAAAATCCATATCGACATCGATCCGTCGTCGATCAACAAGACCGTTCGCGTCGATGTTCCGGTCATCGGCGATATCGGCAATGTTCTGGAAGACATGGTGCGCGTCTGGCGGGCTTCGGCCAAGGATGCCGACAAGGCACGTCTGGCCGAATGGTGGGAAGGTATCGTGCGCTGGCGGGCTCGCCACTCGCTCGCCTACAAGATGAACGACGACGTCATCATGCCGCAATATGCCATCCAGCGCCTGTATGAGTTGACCAAGCATCGCGACACCTACATCACCACCGAAGTCGGCCAGCACCAGATGTGGGCGGCGCAGTTCTATGGTTTCGAGCAGCCGAACCGCTGGATGACCTCGGGCGGCCTCGGCACCATGGGCTACGGCTTCCCGGCGGCGATCGGCGTTCAGGTCGCCCATCCGGATGCCCTCGTCATCGACATTGCCGGCGACGCCTCGATCCAGATGTGCATTCAGGAAATGTCCTGCGCCGTGCAGCATAACCTGCCGGTCAAGATTTTCATCCTCAACAACCAGTATATGGGCATGGTCCGCCAATGGCAGCAGTTGCTGCACGGCAACCGCCTGTCCAACTCCTACACCGAAGCCATGCCCGATTTCGTCAAGCTGGCAGAGGCCTATGGCGGTGTCGGCATCCGCTGCGACAAGCCTGCTGATCTCGATGCTGCCATCCAGCGGATGATCGACAGCCCGGCGCCGGTCATCTTCGATTGCCGCGTCGCCAATCTCGCCAACTGCTTCCCGATGATCCCGTCGGGCAAGGCCCATAACGAGATGCTTTTGCCGGACGAAGCCACGGACGAAGCGGTCGCCAATGCGATCGACGCCAAGGGCCGTGCACTGGTTTGATGGAATAGGAAAAGGACACGATCATGAACGCACATCTTCAGCCGACCGGCTCCGCCTATTTCATCGCCAAGGAAACCGAGAAGGCGGAAAACCATACGCTTTCGGTTCTCGTCGATAACGAGCCGGGGGTCCTTGCCCGCGTCATCGGCCTGTTTTCGGGCCGGGGCTACAACATCGAAAGCCTGACGGTTTCGGAAACCGAGCATCAGTCGCACCTGTCGCGCATCACCATCGTCACGCGCGGTACGCCGCACGTGCTGGAGCAGATCAAGGCGCAGCTGGAACGCATCGTTCCGGTCCACCGCGTCGTCGACCTGACGGTACGGGCCGCCGAACTTGGCCATGACCGGCCGATCGAGCGCGAAGTGGCGCTGGTCAAGGTCAGCGGCCAAGGCGAAAGCCGCGCCGAAACGCTGCGCCTCGCCGACGCCTTCCATGCCAAGGTCATCGACGCCACGCTCGAGCATTTCATCCTGGAAATCACCGGTAAATCCTCCAAGATCGACCAGTTCGTGGCGATCCTAAAGCCGCTCGGCGTCCTGGAAGTCTGCCGCACCGGCATCGCAGCGATGAATCGCGGCCCGCAGGGGATGTGAGTTAGCGGTAGATTTGAATGATGAAGGGCGCCATTGGCGCCCTTTTCATTTCATGAAGATAGTTATCTCAGATCATCTCAAGCGGCATTTTTCGGCCTGGCGGCGGAAAAGCTTTGTCGAGGATCGAGAGGTCGTCGTCTGTTAGCTGGACCTCGACAGAGGCCCGGTTTTCGCGCACGCGTTCCGGCATTGCAGTTTTCGGGATGACGATGACGCCGGGATTGCGGATCAGGAAAGCGAGGGCGACCTGGGCGACGGTCGCCTGATGCGCCTTGGCGATATGGATGAGATCGGGGTGGCGCATCAGCCGGCCTTCGTCGAGCGGCGAATAGGCCATGAGCGGGATGCCGCGTGCCTGGCTATCCTTTAAAAGGTCGTATTCGATGCCGCGGCGGGCGAGATTATAGAGCACCTGGTTGGCGGCGACGTTGCCGCCATCCGGCACACCCAGCAGCTCTTCCATATCGTCTGCATCGAAATTGGAGACGCCCCAGGCGCCGATCTTGCCGGATCGGCGCAAAGCCTCGAAGGCTTCGACCGTCTCCGCCAAGCGGTAGCGGCCGCGCCAATGCAGGAGATAGAGGTCGATATGGTCGGTGCCGAGCCGCTTCAGGCTGGCTTCGCAGGCCTTGATCGTGCCATCGCGGCTGGCATTGGTGGGGAGCACCTTGCTGACGACGAAGGCGTCGTTCCTGCGGCCTTTGATGGTTTCGCCGACAATCCGCTCGGCACCGCCATCTGCATACATTTCCGCAGTATCGATCAGCGTCATGCCGAGATCAAGCCCATGGCGCAGGCACTTGGCTTCCTCGACGGCGCTCGCCTTGCGCTCGCCCATGTGCCAAGTGCCCTGACCGATCACGGGGATGGACGTGCCCGAGGGGAGGGATGTGGTGGGAATGGGGAGTTGCATGCCAGACCTCTCACGTGTCAATGACCGATACATTGTTCGCATGTCAGCGTCATGATATACACAGTATATCATTGAGGCACGGGCATGACCAAGGTCACAATCTCCAGATGGGGTAACAGTTCCGCTATCCGGTTGCCGAAGGCAGCTATGGATGAACTTGGCTTTGCAGATGGCGATACCGTCGATCTGACTGTTCGCGATGGTCAGGCCATTATTGAAAAAAAACGGCTGCTGCTGGCGCCGCCGCTGACGGAAATGGTCGCCGAAATGGACCGTATCGGGTGGGAAAACGAGCCCAAAACCGTCGATTGGGGACCCGACGTCGGGTCCGAACGCATTTCAGATCATGACTGACAAGATTCCAGCCGCTGGCGATATCTACCTTGCCAATCTCGACCCGACAAGGGGGAGCGAACAGTCCGGTATTCGGCCAATCCTGATTATTTCGTCCAATCTCATGCATGAGAAATCGCGACGGGTAATCGTCTGCCCGATCACAAGCAATATGGAGGCCTGGGCAACGAAAGTGGCCCTGCCGGCGGGCATGAAGACGGTGGGCATGGTTCTGGCCGACCAGATCCGGGCGATCGACAAAAGCGAAAGACTTCTTCGGTATGTCGAAACCGTTCCGGCAGACTTCGTCACAATCGTTCGCAGCTATGTCGGCCGATTACTCGAACTCGAAGTACCCCCGCATGCACGCTGAGTGCTTCTTGTCACCCTGACAAGTTTCGGGTGGTCTTCACAGATAGGTCAATTAACCTGACCTAAGTATCGGGAGGACTTCATGCAGGCCGACACGCTTCTGGCGCTGTTTCTTTTTGCGTTCACCACATCCATCACGCCGGGGCCGAACAACATGATGCTGTTCGCATCGGGGGTGAATTTCGGTTTCGTCCGCACGATCCCGCATATGCTGGGTATCGGCGCGGGCTTCCTCTCACTGCTGGTCGCCGTCGGCCTCGGCCTCGGCGCGCTGCTGCATTCCGTACCGATGCTCTACACCGGGCTGAAATTCGCCGGTGGCGCCTACCTCGTCTGGATCGCCTGGAAGATCGGCACATCGCGGACCTTGTCGGAAGGCAAGGCGGGAGCGGTGCCGATGACCTTCCTGCAGGCGGCGGCATTCCAGTGGATCAATCCGAAAGCCTGGGTGATGGCTGTGACGGCCATGGCGACCTACACGACTGAACAGAGCTATATCACCAGCGTCCTTATCGTCGGTGCCATCTTTGCGATCGTCAATGTGCCCAGTGTCTCGACCTGGGCGGGTTTCGGGTCGGCGCTCAGGCAATGGCTGTCCAAACCGGTGCGGCTCAAATGGTTCAATATCACCATGGCGGTCTTGCTCGTTCTCAGTCTTTGGCCGATGCTGCGCTAGCGCGGCCGGTTTCACGGCGGGATGGGAGGCGAGCATGCCGGGTCTGGTTGTCTTGATCATTGACGGACTTGCCTTCGTGGCCGGCGCGCTTGTGATTGTCTTCGGCAGCTATTTTGCGGCGCGAAAATGTCTCAACCCTGGAGTGGAAAGCGACCGGACCCATGACGCGGCGGCGACCATTGCGGTACGGATTGCCGCCTTGCATGGTTTGATCCTGGCGCTGGTCTACGCGCAGGCGCTCGGCGACTACAAGGGTATTCGCAACAACCTGATGGAAGAAGCGGTGGCGATATCGGATGTGTTCAATGATGCCGGCCGCTACGGCGGCCCGGTGGTTGCTCCGGTCCAAAAAGGGCTGGCGAATTACGTTTCAACCGTTGTCGGCGAGGAATGGGACTTGCTCGGACGCGGCCAAGGCCTCTCGCCGAAGGCCTGGGCGCTTTGGAACGATGTTTATGAACACCTACTCGATCTGGAGCCGCAAACCGATCGTCAACGCTTTCTCAGCAACAGGATGCGCGACCGGGCAGCGGCGATTGCACGCTTTCGCGAGATTCGCGAGCAGACGGCGGCGGGCGGTTTCGAAGGCATGTTCTGGGCACCGGCGGTGATCGGGCTCTGCCTTCTTTCCATCCCGTTCTACGTCTATCGTCCGAACCGGACGCATCTGTTTCTGCTATCGATTTTCGGCGCCTATTCCGGCGTCGTGCTCTTCTTCATTTTCGCTTTTTCCAATCCGTTCGGTCAGCCGGGAGGGCTCGACCCCGTAGCCTTCCAAAATCTGTTGCGCGGGGACATGGGCAGCGGCCTGCCGCCGGCCGCAACGAACTGAGAAACCAGACCGCGATATTCGAGGGTAGCATGCACGATCACCATGACCACGATCACCACGACAACCATTTTTCCGCCATGCAGGCGCGGGTGAAGGCGCTTGAAACCGTGCTGACCCAGAAGGGGCTGATCGATCCGGCGGCGATCGATGCCATCGTCGAGACCTATGAAACGAAGATCGGGCCGCGCAACGGCGCCCGTGTCGTCGCCAAGGCCTGGAGCGAGCCGGACTTTGCCGACTGGCTGCGCAGCGATGCGACGGCGGCGATTGGGAGCCTTGGCTATACCGGGCGGCAGGGCGAGCATATGCGCGCGGTGTTCAACACGCCGGAGACCCACAATCTCGTCGTCTGCACGCTGTGCTCCTGCTATCCGTGGTCCGTGCTCGGCCTGCCGCCGGTCTGGTACAAGACGCCGCCCTATCGTTCGCGCGCGGTGATCGATCCGCGCGGGGTGCTGGAGGAATTCGGTGTAACGCTGGACGCTACCAAGAAAATCCGCGTTTGGGATTCGACGGCAGAGCTTCGCTATATCGTCATCCCGGAGCGGCCCGATGGCACCGATGGTCTTAACCAGGAAGCGCTTGCCGATCTCGTCACGCGCGATGCGATGATCGGCACGGGCCTGGCAAAACCGGCTGGAGAGGCACGATGAACGGCGCGCAGGATCTGGGCGGACAGCATGGCATGGGACCGGTGGCGCCGGAAAAGAACGAGCCGTATTTCCATGCCGAATGGGAAAAACGGGCGCTCGGCCTGACGCTTTCCTGCGGTGCTTTCGGCGCCTGGACGATCGATGAAAGCCGGCATGCCCGCGAAAGCCTGGCGCCTGCCACCTATCTTTCTGCCAGCTATTACGAAATCTGGATGCGCGGTCTGGAGGCCCTGTTGAAACGGCACGGTTTCGTCTCGGCCGCCGAACTGGCTGCGGGACAGATGCTGGATAAGGGCAGGGAGCCGAAACGCATTCTGACGGCGGACATGGTGCCGGGTGTTTTGGCCAAGGGCGGGCCGTGCGACAGGCCCGCGACGGACGCTCCGCGTTTTGCGGCCGGTGATCGGGTGCGCACGAAAAACTTCAATCCGCAGACCCATACGCGGCTACCCCGCTATGCCCGTGCCAAGCATGGTTCTGTCGAGGCCGTGCAGGGCTCGTTCGTGTTTCCCGACGACAATGCCCACGGCAAGGGTGAGAACCCGCAATGGGTTTACACCGTGGTCTTCGACGGGGAAGAAATTTGGGGCGAGGGCGCAGACCCGACGCTGACCGTGTCGATCGATGCCTGGGAGAGTTACCTTGAACACGTTTGAATCGTCGCTTAGCGGATCTCCGGGCTTACCGAAATCGCAGGAAGGCGACCCGGTTTTTGCCGAGCCCTGGCAGGCGGAGGCCTTTGCCATGACCGTCCGACTGCATGAAAAAGGCGTGTTTTCCTGGAGCGAATGGGCCGAGGCGCTGTCGCATGAATTGTACAAGCCCCACCGGCGGGCCGATGCGAGCGATTATTTCGATTGCTGGGTGGCAGCGCTGTCACGCCTCGTGACCGAACTGTCGATCACCTCGCCGGACCATCTCGATCAGCTGACGCAAAGCTGGCACAGGGCCGCAGAAGCGACACCGCACGGAAAGCCGATCCTTTTGGAAAACGACCCGCAACGCTGAATCTGCCGATGTCTTGACGAAAGGCAGGCCGTTTTTGCAGCCTGCCCTTTCTTTGAAAGCGTGTCAGGTCTCGAATTGCCGGTAACATTCCTCGGCGATTTGCTGCAGCCTGGCGCGGCTGACTTCGCCGGTGACGGCGTAGCCTATGCTGCCGTCGATCCAGTAGAAAGTTTCGAGAGAGCCAGCGGATTCGAAGCGGAAACTGGTTTCGGCGTTCTCCGGGTTTTTGCCGAGAAGAACGGTCAGCCGCTGGCCGGCCGTATCCTGATACATCAGCATCGCGCCTGCCTTGCCGTTGACCGGCAGGAGCCGGCCGCCGACCAGAGTAAATCCGAGGCCTTTGAGGTCCGGGGCAACCAGCTTGTAATCCAGGCGCTTGCCGAGCCAGGTAACCAGGTGGTCCTCCTGATCGGCCCCGACCTCGACGGGGTGGCGTTTTTCGCTGGCATAGACAAGAAACGCCGTCTTCGATTGAGCTGGCAGGCTGTCGAGTGCGGCAGCAGTTTCGATCGTCACTTGGCTAGTCAACAGTCTCTCGCCATAGACACCTGCCGCTGCGCCCGACAGGAAGAGTGTGAACGAAGCGGCGATGAGGGCGGCCCTGCGCCACCAGGGGGTCGGTGATGTTGCGGCCGTTTCTCTTCGAGCGTTCAACAGCGTACGGTCGCTTTCGTTCGCTTGTGCATAGCCTGAGAATGCGGCTTTCAGTTCAGCCGCCTGTGTCTGCCATTGGCGGACCTCGGTTTCTTCCTCTGGATGGCCACTCAGCCAGAGTTCGACCTCGCCTCGGCGTTCCTCATCGAGAAAGCCATCGACATAGGCATGCAGATCAACCTCGGTGACCGGTTTGTGGTCGTCTGTCATTTCGGTCTCCGGAGTGCCACGATGTTGTTTTCGGCAAGATGCGCTGCCATTTGACGGCGCGCGCGCGACAGGCGGGACATGACGGTGCCGATCGGGATCGCCAGCATGTCGGCGACATCCTGATAGCCGTAGCCCTCGATAACGACGAGCATCAGCACCGAGCGGTGATCCGGGCTCAACGCATTCAGCGCCTTTTGGAGCCGGGTCTTTTCCAACGGGTCGCCCGAAACGTCTTCGGCCGTCAAGCCGAGTGTATCGTTGAGCTCCACCGACGGATGCTGGGCAAAGCGACGGTGCCGGTCGCGATAGAGATTGGTCATGATGGTGAACGCCCACGCGCGCAGGTTGACGCCGCGCCATTGGCCGCGGCGCACCAGCACTTTTTCGACGCAGTCCTGCAGAAGGTCTTCGCCGTCGCTGTCGGATTTGGCCAGGCTGCGCGAGTAGCGCCGCAGGGAGGGCACCAGCGACAGGATCTGGTTTTCGAACGTATCCGCGGAAGGGGGATGTCCCCCCTTCACGCGAGCGTCCTGATCAGGGGCGTGCGGCATCCCAGACCTTTCCTACACCGTCACCGGTGGCGTCGCCCTTTTTCGCGTCCTTGACCCAGAAGTAGAGCGGCATGCCCTTGAGAGCCCATTGCTTCTTGCCATCCTTGCGCTCGACCAGCGTATAGTCGCCGTCGGCCTTGGCGGATGCATCGCCAAGATAAGGCGGCCAGTTGGTGGCGCATTTATCATAGCAGTAGGATTCGCCCTTTTCATCCTTCTTATAGGTGTAGAGCGTCATGCCGTTTTCGGCGGCGACAACCTTACCCTTGTCGGTCTCGACCGTCTGGACTGCGGGGGCGGCGAAAGCGGAAGCGGCGGATATCAGGGAGAATGCGGTAACGAGCGGAAGAAATCTCATGGGATGTGTCCTCTCTGGAAGTGTCCAATCGAACCGTTGTTTCAGCCGGTTCGAACGTAAGACAGATGAGGGGCGCTTCTTATTCCCGGTTCGCGCAAAAACTTATCGCGGCGGTATCGCTTTTGAGGCGACGAAGCGGGCAAGCGATGGGCCGATGGCCATGATCATCAGCAACCGTGCCGTCTGCAGCGCCATCACGAAGGGCACGTCGACATTGCTGGAGGCGGCGATGATGGCGATCGAATCCATGCCGCCGGGGCTGGTGGCAAGATAGGCAGTCAGTGGATCGATGCCGGCGGCGTGTACGAGGATATAGGCAAGCAGTCCGGAAAAGCCGATCAGCACGAGAATCGAAATGACTGTTGGCACCAGCGCGCGGCGGGCATGGGCAAGGATCGGGCGGGTAAAGCCAAGGCCGATATTCCAGCCGAGCATGGCATAGCTCAGCGCCAGCAGCCATTCGGGGATTTCGATGACCAGCATGCCACTGACGCTGAGCGCCGAGCCGAGCAGAAACGGCACCAGAAAGACGCCGGCGGGGATGCGCAGCCATTTGCCGAGACAGCCGCCCACAAGCGCAAGTAGGAGGGTCTCAAGGAACGGCACAAGGTGGATCGGCCCGAACCAGATGATTTCAGGTCCGGATCCATCGATCCCGGCCCAGTATCGCGCAACGAGCGAGGCGGCGGCGGCCACGAAAACGACGCGCAGATATTGCATGAAGGCAACCAGCCTGACATCGGCGCCATAGGCGTCGGCCATCACCAGCATCGAGGTGGCAGCCCCTGCCGAAGAGCCCCAGATCGCCGTCGTGCCGGGCAGGATGTTGAGCTTGCTGATGACGAAACCGCTGAGCGTGCTCATGGCGATGACCGACAGCACGATGGCGAGGAACAGCGGCCAGTTTGAAAAGAAGGTGGTTAGAATACCGGGGCGGATGGTTTCGGCGATCATCGTGCCGATCAGCGCTTGGGCGCAGAGGAAAGCCGGTCGTGGCAGCCGGATGGTGCCGCCATTCATGCCGACGATGGCGCCGGCCACCATCGGTCCCATCAAAAGGGCTGCCGGAATGCCGGTGAGTTCGAGCCCGCCGGCAAGGATTGCCGAGATGAGGAGGAGAAAACCCCATTGTATCGGGGCAGACCAGCGGCCGATGCCCGAGGCCACGGGAGCGGACGGGTCTTCGGAAGGTTCAGGCGTCACGTTGGGCACTTTCGAATTGCAGAAGAGGCAGGCGCTCGGGAGGCGGGCGGAGAGATTATTATCACGGGTTGTAGGCCTGCGATACGCGAACGGTGTGGCAGTTTCTTGCTATCTCCGGCACTTGCGAGCGAAAATGTGATGCGGACGGCGCGAGCGCAGGCCATCGATCAGCGCTGCAGGACGCGACAGGCAGCCCCGAATCGGGCAATAGAACAAACATGGAATTCGCACCGCAACAGGATGAGGCCCTCAAGGCCGTTTCGCGCTGGTTGAAGGAAGGGCGTTCGCCGCTATTCCGGCTGTTTGGCTATGCGGGGACCGGAAAGACGACGCTTGCCCGGCATTTCGCCGAAAATGTCGAGGGCGAGGTTCTGTTTGCCGCCTTCACCGGCAAGGCGGCGCAGGTGTTGCGCTCTAAGGGCGCCAAAAACGCCCGGACCATTCATTCGCTGATCTACCGGCCGCGCGGCGAAGAAGAGGTGTCGGACGAAGAGACAGGCAAGACCTCGATCGCCCCGATGTTTTCGATCAACAGGCAGTCGCCAGTTGCCAAGGCGGCGCTGATCATCATCGACGAATGCTCGATGGTCGATGAGGCGCTCGGCCGCGACCTGATGAGCTTTGGCACGCCGATCCTGGTGCTGGGCGATCCGGGCCAGCTTCCGCCGGTCTCGGGCGGCGGTTATTTCACCAATGAGGAGCCGGATTACCTTTTGACGGACATTCACCGTCAGGCGCGTGACAATCCGATCATCCAGCTTGCCATGCATGTGCGTGAAGGCAAGGAGATCATGCACGGCGACTATGGTTCGACGGCCAGGATCATCTCCAAGAACGAGGTGACGCAGGACTTGGTGCTCGGAGCCGATCAGGTGCTGGTCGGCACCAACAAGACGCGCCGCCGCTACAATACCCGCCTGCGCGAACTGAAGGGCTTTACCACCGAATACCCGCAGTCTGGCGACAAGCTCGTCTGCCTGCGCAACGATCCGGCCAAGGGCCTGCTCAACGGCTCGCTCTGGCAGGTGATGACCTCGTCCAAGGAAACGGTGAAGCCCGGCATCAACCTGATGATCCGCCCGGAAGACGACGACATGGACCGGGGTGCGGCCAAGATCAAGCTGCTGAAAACCGCCTTTGAAGACGTGGAAGGGGAAATTCCCTGGTCGACGCGCAAGCGCTACGACGAGTTCGACTATGGCTACGCCCTGACGGTGCACAAGGCTCAGGGCTCGCAATGGAACAATGTGGTTCTGTTCGATGAGAGCTGGGCGTTTCGCGATACCCGCGAGCGCTGGCTTTATACCGCGATCACGCGCGCGGCCGAGACGCTGACGATCGTGCGCTGACGCCTATTCGGCGGAGACAAATCCCAACAGCACAGCTTTAGCGACCGCCTGGAAGCGGTTGTGGCCGTTGAATTTGCGGATGATGTCGGATTCCAGCGTCAGGACGGCCGTCAGGTCCATATCCATCATCGTGGCGATCCGGTTTGCGGGGTAACCTTCGGCCATGAACACAAGGCACTTCGTCTCGATCGGGGAAAGATGGATCGGCGGCAGAGCGGTGCGCTCGGGGTTGTCGCCGTCGGCAGCCGATTCCAGGAGTTCGCTGATCCGCTGCATCTGGCGCCGCAGGATGGACTGCTGGGCCGCGAGTTCCCGTTTTCGCGCATGCAACGCATCCTCGAAAATCTGCGCTGCATCGTGTTGGCTGGTCGCGGTGCCGAGGGCTGACATCAGGTCCTGGATCGTCGCGATCGGCATGTCGATCTCGCGGCAGGCATTGATGACGGTCATGCGGCGGATGTCTTCCAGTCCATAGACCCGCATCGGCCCCATTCTGTCGGCCGAGAGTAGCCCTTTTTCCTCATAGAAATGCAGCGTGCGGTGGGTGACGCCGAAGGCATCCGCCATATCGGCGATGCCGACATGATTGTCCGCTATGGTGCCCGGCAAGGGCAGATGGGGGAGAAAACCGGACGATTGCCGGCTACCGGGTGGAGAAGGATGTGCTTTTCCCTGTTCTGGCATTCTTTGACATAACCCCGCTGGTCAGTTGGCGGGAGAACATATCCTGGAGACGGCATCCGCCTTTGGCGCATCGAGATGCGGCGCGTGTCTCCTTGGGCTGCTCTTCAATGTCATGCACGCCATCCCGGCGGGAAGGATACTCGCAACCATCGTGCTTGCCTGATGAGCGACCAAGCTTTCTCCCACTTGCACAATTAGAATACACGCGCACGTCGGCGATGAACAGCTAGTAACTTTAGGGATGGAATCTAATGTTTTTCAAAGGTTTCGGTGGTTTTGCTGCTCACAAATACTATTTTTCAAGGTGATTTGTGACAGTTTTGTTCCGGCGCCTGAAGGCGTTGCTCGACCTAGCGAATAAGGGTCAGGGGCAGTGCGCCGGCGTTGATCACGAATTTCAGCTTGCGCTGATGACTGATCGACAGTTTTTCCTGGCAGGACTTGGCATCCTGGAAAGCCTCGCGGGTCTGTTGGTGGCGATACCTATCGGTCAGTACCATGCATTCCATCAGCGGACTGTCGATCTTAGCCTCGCTGGCATAGCGGAAAATATTGCCGTCCGAAGCCAGAACCTTGGCCGCAAGCGCCAGGCTCTCGTAAAGAATGTCGGCTTCGCTCGCCAACTGCGCGCCATCGAGGAACTGGTCGTAGACAATGTCCGACGACGCATCATTCTTGATCAGCACGCGAAGACCTGCGGGTGATTTCTGTGGCAGGATGGAAACCGTGAAAGCCAGTGGATTGGTTACCGATCGTTTGGGCCGTTGCCACAGAACGGCACCAGGCACCGGTGCGATCGTCCGGTAATGTGACGCGGCATTGCGAAACGCGTCGGCAAAACGTCCGGCTGTTCCGCTGCGCGGCCACTGAGAACGCACCGTTATCTTCGGCAGGTCATCGGCGAACTTGCGCTCCAGCACTGCACCATGCAGGCCCGATTGCGCGGGAATGTTGACGCTCAGCGCCGGTGACGACAACGGAACGAAAATCAAAAGCGGCAGCACCGACAGGACAGCAAGCGGCGAGGACAGGGGGGCAGGCAACCAGGAAAAACGCCGTTTTCCGGACCGGCGCGGCGGTGCAGGCGCGCGCCGGGCTTCCGTCTGGTGCGATGAGAGCCGTTGGCGCGTATACTCGGGCACATAGGTGCCCTTCGGAATGTCGATGCGCCAGGCGTCGTGTTCGCCTTCGCCGGCATAATAGGCAGCCAGCAACTTGCGCAATTTGCCTGCGTGGACGCGGACCAGGGGATCGCTATCGGCATTGAAGGCCTGGGGGCGATCGAACACGTCGATGCCGATCGTATAGCCCTTCAGCTGGTGCCCCGTGCCCTCCATCTCCTTGTCGACGACATATTTCAGAAAGGCACGCAGCCGCTCGGAGCGCGAAAAAAGAGCGCTCGACAGCACACCGTCAAGCGATTGACGGATTGCCTGGTCGTCCGGTCTCTCATGCTGCGCCATTACTGCGTCATCCCCGAAAACACCATCGAGATCAGCGCTTCCTTTCCAGGAGCGGGTGGTGATTGGATAGTGTCGAGGCAAAAACGAGGGTTCATCGGTTCCGGCTTGGATGATTCTATGGTTTTCAGCACTGCCGCTCACCATTCGGGATGCATGGCCTGTACTGTGAGTCTCTATTAAATCGAAATTTTATCATTTTGTCAGGTGCTGCATTCTCTTAACGTGAGTTTTGTCTGAAATAAAGGCGTTGAACGGTCTGCGTACGATTATTGTAACGGAGACGCTTTCTCTGCCGCAGTTTTGTTGCGGGGTGGCTGACGAACCGCTAGAAAAGGCGCCATACCGACGGCGGTATCCTTGGAAGGTGCTGAAATGGCTGCGAAACTCTCCGTGAACCTGAATGCGATCGCGATGCTGCGCAACCGCCGCGATCTTCCTTGGCCGTCGGTTACCGGACTTGGGCAGATTGCGCTGGAAGCAGGCGCTAGCGGCCTGACGGTGCACCCGCGGCCCGACCAGCGGCATATCCGTTTTTCCGATCTGGCACCAATCCGCGCACTGATCGACGATCTGTATCCTGAGACTGAATTCAACATGGAGGGATTTCCGAACGAGGAATTCCTGCAGCTTGTCGAGCGCCATCAGCCCGAACAGGTAACGCTGGTGCCCGACGACCCGGCCCAGGCGACCTCTGATCATGGATGGGATTTCCGCAAGAACCACAATCTGCTCGGCAATGTCGTCGGACGCTTGAAGAAGAGTGGTTTTCGAGTGTCGTTGTTTGCCGATGCAGATCCGGACCTCGAGGCACTGACGATTGCCAGGGAAACCGGTGCCGACCGGATCGAGCTTTACACCGGTCCCTACGGCGGCTGCTACGACGATCCCGCGCGCGGCGCAATGCTGCTGGAGAAACTGGGCGAGACCGCCGATCTTGCAGCGACTTTGGGGCTCGGCGTCAATGCCGGCCACGACCTGACGGTTGCCAATCTGCCGGCTCTTGCCGCGCGGATTTCCAATCTCACCGAAGTCTCGATCGGCCATGGCCTGACGGCGGACGCACTGGAATACGGAATGGCGGAAACCGTGCGCCGCTTCTGCCGCGCCTGTGGGCAGGATGTTTGATTCTATCTGACAGGCAGGCAGAAGGGCTCCGTTTTGCGGAGCCCTTTGTCGTTTACCCGAGTAGCACCGCTTTGCTGGCGGCCAAAAAATCTTCGAGCGAGGCCAATTTCTGACCCGAAAGCGTGCCCGCATCGGCCGTCACCAGGTCGATATGGCCTTCGCGGGTGTTGGTGTCGAACGAGACGACGACGGGGATGATGAAGTCGGGGAGGCCAGCCGCCTTCAGGCCGCCTGCGAGCTGCTCGTCGGAGACATGCACGACCTCAAGCGGCTTGCCGGTGACTTTTGCGACAAGGGCTGCAACCTCGTCGACCGTATGCTTCGTTTCGCCGGTCAGCGTGTAGGTCTTGCTTTCGGTCGAGCCCGACGCAAGCGCGTTCGCCGTCGCCTTGGCAATGTCGGCGCGGGCAATATGGGCAAGCTTGCCCTGTCCGGATGCGCTGTACCATTTGCCTTCGGACAGCGCATGCGGCAGAGCCATGAACAGGTTTTCCATGTACCAGCCGTTGCGCAGGATGGTGTAGGCGATGCCGGTTGCCTTGATCGCATTTTCGGTGCCGAGATGGTCCGGCGAGAAAGGAATGACCGAGGTCTCCGGGTTCGGCATCGAGGTGTAAAGGATGTGCTTGGCACCGGCCTTCTTGGCGGCGGCAACGGCTAAGAGATGCTGGCGCAGGCGCTTGCCCGGTTCGTCGAGGGCATCGGTTGAGATAATCAGGATGCGGCCGGCACCCTTGAAGGCGGCATCCAGCGATGCGGCGTCGTCAAAATCGGCAGCGCGGGTCTGAACGCCTTTTGCCGCATAATCGGCGAGCTTTTCGGTATCGCGGCTGGTGGCGATGATATCGGAAGGCGCGACCTTGCCGGAGGCGAGCAGTTCGTCGAGGACGAGGCGGCCGAGCTTACCGGTGGCACCGGTGACGAGGAGGGTTTCGGACATGATGGTTCCTTTGTTCAAATGATGCCGGTTTGTTGCCGAAGCATCCCGTTTGAGATATGGTTCCGAAATGAGACCTTCTCTTATTTCGTTATCTGGAAACGGATGTAAAGGAGGCAGTAATTTCTCTGGTGGTTACGTGAAGGGAACCAGCCTATGAACACGGCGGCAGGAAAGACAGAGGGCGAGCAGGTGACCGTCTTTGCGGGCATGGTGTTCACGGGGCAGGATTGCCCGGTCCGCGACGTCGTCGACAATATCGGCGGCAAGTGGAACACGCTGATGATCCTGGCTCTGGCCGATGGGCCGATGCGGTTTTCGGCGCTGCGGCGCCTGATCCCGGATATTTCCCAGCGCATGCTGACCCAGACGTTGCGAGACCTGCAGCGCGACGGCTATATCGGCCGTCAGGTCTTTCCGACGCAGCCGCCCAGCGTCGAATACAGCCTGACGCCACTCGGTCAGTCTTTCCTCGTTTTGGTCAAGGGGCTGGTCGACTGGTCGGTGGAGCATCATCAGGCGATCAGGGCTGCCCGCGTCGAGTATGACGCAGCTGCCTGACGCCGTGATGCCTTTTATCGGCTGGACGGTTCGTTGCGCCCGCTGGTAGAGATGCGGCTGGGGCGATATCCGGATAGGCATTGATGAAACAGCTCGATATTGGCGTGGTGGGAGCGGGCCCTGCGGGACTGGCGGTTGCCCTTTTCCTGTCGCGCGCCGGTCATCGCGTCGAAATCCTTGAACGTTTCGATACACCGGCACCCGTCGGCTCGGGCCTGTTGATGCAGCCGACGGGGCTTACGGTGCTCGCTGCACTCGGCCTGTTTGACACTATTCAAGGCCTCGGAAACCGCATCGACCGGCTGCACGGCGCCGATGCTGTCACTGGCCGGACGGTTCTGGACGTGCGTTATGATGCGGCACCGGGCGGGCGCTACGGGCTGGCGGTGCAGCGCGCGGCTTTGTTCAACACCTTGCATGATGCGGCGGTTGAAGGTGGCATTCCGATCCGCACCGGGATCAGTCTTACCTCGACTGTGCAGCATGGAGAGCGCGCCGTGTTAAAGGACCAGGCGTTACGCGATGCCGGTGATTACGATCTGGTCATCGATGCAAGCGGCGCGCGCTCGACGCTGGCAGCCGGCTCCACTGCGGCGCCAACCATTCGCGACCTCACTTATGGCGCCTTCTGGGCGACGCTGGACGGTGCGGGTGCCGACTATGATCCAGCCGCGCTGTCGCAACGCTACGACAAGGCCAAGGTGATGATCGGGCTGCTGCCGGCCGGCCGCGCCACCGTCGATGATCCGGACAAGGTGGCGTTTTTCTGGAGCCTGAAGATTGCCGATGTCGAGACGGTCAAGGCGGCCGGTCTTTCACGTTGGAAGTCGGTCATTCGCGACTACTGGCCGAAGTGTCAGCCGGTTCTCGACCAAATCGGCGATTGGGAGCAACTGACGCTGGCCCGCTATGCCCATCGTACCGCGCTGCCGCCCTACAGCGGCAACCTGGTTTTCATCGGTGACAGCGCCCATTCGACCAGCCCGCAACTGGGGCAGGGCGCCAACATGGCCCTGCTCGATGCGGCGGCGCTCAGTCATGCGCTGGCGAGTTCCGTCGATATCCCCTCTGCGCTGGCCGCCTATGCCCGTGCCCGGCGCAACCATGTTCGGCTTTTCCAGCTGTTGTCGCTTGCCTTCACGCCATTCTACCAATCGGATTCGGGGGCGATTGCCTGGGTGCGCGACCGGCTGGTCTCTACCGTTGCCAAAGTGACGCCGATGCCGGGCTTGTTGGCTGCGATCGTCGCGGGCACCGTGATCGACCCGTTTAGATCAGCCGGTTTGACGGAGCATGACTGGCTTGCGCAGCGATATCAGGCCGGTAAGGCCCTTTCTGAGGTTGGGGCTGTCAAGTCCAGCGCCCAGATCTGACCCATCAAATCCATGCCGAAGGAGTGGTGCGCCCCCTCATTCTCCAAGGTGAATCCGGCAGCGACATAGATGCGGCGTGCCGAGACGAGGATATCGTTGGTCCAGAGTTCGAGCCGCCGGTACCCCGCCTCTCTGGCAAAGCCGATGCATTCGTTGACCAGTTTTGTGCCGAGGCCTTGCCCGCGTGCGGCGCTGTCGACGTGCAGAAGGCGCAGTTTTGCCGTCCCTTCGCTGCTGCCCTTGACGAGAAAAATGCTGCCGAGGAATGTGCCATTGCGTTCTGCGATCCAGCAGCGTTCGCAGGCGGGATCGAAATTGCGGATGAAGGCGGCGCAGATTTCCGCGACCAGCGCTTCGTATTCGCCGTTCCAGCCGTAGGTTTCGGTATAGGCCTTTGCCTGGCTGGAGATGACCATGCCCATGTCGCCGATCCGGTGCGACCGGATGGTGATGGCAGCTGCGGTGTTCCTGCCGCTGGACAGCAGCGTCTGCACCGACGCCATGGCGGCGCCGAGATCGCGGCGGCCGTCTTCGGAGATCGGCTCTAAGAGAGCGGCGATTCGCCGGCGCGACCGTTGCGCGAGATCAGTGGCAACGCCCCTGCCGCGCAGCGTCAGTTGCAGCAGACGGCCTCGGCCGTCAGCCGGATCTCTGGTGGTTTCGAGCAGGCCGGCATCGGTGAAGGATTTGAGCAGGCGGCTGAGATAGGCCGGGTCGAGCGAAAGCTCTTCCGTCAGCCGGGATGCCGATGTGGTGTCATGCGCCGCCAGCTCATAAATGACGCGCGCTTCGGTCAGCGTATAGGGCGTGTCCATGAAGGCGCGGTCGAGCACGCCGATCCGGTTGGTGTAGAACCGGTTGAAGGCGCGGATCTGCTCGATCTCGTCGTCACCGATTTCGGCAAAGGCCGGATGTGACAGTGCTTGGTGCGACATGGCATTCTCCTATAAATGCCATGATCGCAATTTATTTGACTGAGTCAAGTATTTTGAGCTGACCTCAGGCAGCCTGCTTGCCGCTCTGCGGCACGCCTTCAAGCGCAAATTCAACCGCCGCGTCTGCGTGGATGGCTGTGGAATCGAAGCCGGGCAGAGGCAGGTTTTTCGGATCCAAGATCAGGCAGATTTCGGTGCAGCCGAGGATGATGGCGTCGGCGCCCTGATTCTTTGCCCGCTCGATGACGGCCATCAGTGCCTGCCGCGAGCTGTTGCGGATGGCGCCGGCGCAGAGTTCGTTGAAAATGATGTCGTGCACGAGCGTACGATCCTCGGCATTCGGCACCATGACATCGACACCATCGGCAGCCATGCGGTTGGTATAAAAACCGTGTTCCATCGTGTAGCGTGTGGCCAGCAGCAACGGACGCCTGACGCCGGCGGCCTTCATCGAGGTAGCTGTTTCGTCGATGATGTTGATCAGCGGCACGGCAATCGCTGCCTGAACCTGGTCGGCGATCAGGTGCATCGTGTTGGTGCAGATCAAAACGCAGGAAGCGCCGGCGGCTTCGAGCCCTTGCGCGACCTCGGACAGGCGCTTGGCAGCGTCGTCCCAGCGGCCGGCCTTCTGCATATCGACGATGGTCTGGAAATCGACGGAATGCAGCATGACTTCGGCGGAATGCAAGGCCCCGAGGCGCTCGCGAACGGCCTCGTTGATCATCCGGTAATAGACTGCCGAGCTTTCAAAGCTCATTCCACCGATGAGACCGATCTTGCGCATGATGCCGTTCCTGTTCCGCTGTGTTTTTTGATACTGCGATTGTCACTGATATATGGCGGAAAGAGTTCGCTTTTTTGGGTGACATTGCGATCGTTCGCGCGTATTTTTTGCATGATTTGAATTTTTGGCGCAAATATTTTTTGAGTGCGCAAAGGTGCCGGGGAGAACAGGGCGTGCTGGACGAAAGGGACCGGAAGATTCTGTCGTTGCTGCAGGAGGATGCCAGCCTGTCGGTTGGCGATCTCGCCGACAAGGTCAGCCTGTCGATCTCCGCCTGTTCGCGCCGCATCCAGCGGCTGGAAGAGACCGGCTATGTCGCCCGCCGGATCGCGGTTCTCGACCGTGACAGGATGGGCGTGCCGACCACGGTCTTTGCGCTGATCAAGACCGCGCACCATTCCGACGACTGGATCGACATCTTTCGCAGGGTGATCGCCGATATTCCCGAGATCGTCGAGGCGCACCGGTTGACCGGCAATTACGATTACATCCTCAAGGTCGTGCTGCCGCGCGTCGAGCATTACGACGTCATTTACAAGCAGATCGTCCGCAAGGTCGAGCTGTTCGATGTCTCGGCCTCGATCTCGATGGAAATCCTCAAGAGCGGCATGTCGGTGCCGGTGGAATATGCGCGGTAGGTGACGTTTCGAATCCCCTTCCTGCCTGTGCACGGGTGCCATGCCGAAAGCGCAGTTGTCTATCGGTGCCGAAGCGTAGAAGTTGTACGCAAAACAGGAGATACGATCATGCCGCAGGATAACCTACACCATGTCGTCGTCGTTGGTGGCGGGTTTGGCGGTCTGCAGCTGGTCAAGGATCTTAAAGGTTCGCCCGTTAGAATCACCCTGATCGACCGGCGCAATCATCATCTCTTCCAGCCGCTGCTCTATCAGGTCGCAACGACCCTTCTGGCCACCTCGGAAATCGCCTGGCCGATCCGGCGGGTGTTTCGCGACCGGCCGGAGGTCACCACGCTTCTGGCGGAAGTCGATAGCGTCGATCCGGTAGCCAAGACCCTGGCGCTGGATGGCGGCGAGACCATTGGTTACGACACGCTGGTGCTGGCGACAGGGGCGACGCATGCCTATTTCGGCCGTGACGAATGGGAACCCGTGGCGCCGGGACTGAAGACGCTGGAGGATGCCACCACCATTCGCCGGCGTCTGCTGCTGGCCTTCGAGCAGGCCGAGATGGAAACCGATCCCGACGCACGGGCCGCACTCTTGACTTTTACCATTGTCGGCGCTGGGCCTACCGGCGTCGAGCTTGCCGGGATCATCGCCGAACTGGCGCATGTCACCCTGCTGCAGGAATTCCGCAACATCGATACCCGCAAGACCCGGGTGGTGCTGGTCGAGGCGGGGCCACGGGTGCTGGCGAGCTTTGCCGAAGAACTGTCGGTCTATGCGCAAAAGGCGCTCGAAGAGCTCGGTGTCGAGGTGCATACCGGCGAGCGGGTGACGGAATGCACGGCGCAGGGCGTGATGATCGGCGAGCGTTTCATCGGCAGCCGGACAATCGTCTGGGCTGCCGGCGTCCAGGCTTCGCCCGCTGCCGCGTGGCTGAGCGTCCCGGCCGACAAGGCAGGCCGCGTCATCGTCGACAAGGACCTGAGCGCACCAGGCCTGCCGAATGTCTTTGTTGTCGGCGATACGGCATCCGTGATCCAAGAGGATGGCAAGCCGGTGCCGGGTATTGCGCCCGCCGCCAAGCAACAGGGCGCTTATGTGGCAAAGGTCATCAAGGCGCGGCTGGCGCAGAAGCCGGCGCTGCCACCTTTCCGCTACCGCCACCAGGGCAGTCTGGCGACGATCGGCCGGCGGTCGGCGATCATCGATTTCGGCCGGTTCAAGCTGAAAGGCGCGCTCGCGTGGTGGATCTGGGGCATTGCCCATATCTACTTCCTGATCGGCACGCGCAGCCGCTTCGTCGTCGCCTGGAGCTGGCTGTGGATCTATCTCAGCGGCCAGCACACCGCCCGGCTGATCACCCAGAAGGAAACGCTACAGGCCATTCCGCCGGATGGCGGCAAGGGCGTGTAATTAAGCCACCAGCGTATTCGGCCATACGGCGCGGGGTGGCCCGCACGCCGGATGGCCGAATGTATCGTTCGCTTACGGAATGATGCGCTGGGCGCGCATTTCGCGAAACACCGAGAAGAACATCTCGTCGGTCTTCACATAGTCATGGAAACCCAGCCGCCGCGCCTTGCTGCCATCGGCGAAGAAATCATAGTTCCAGCTGAACACCGCATCGCCGAAAGCCCAGGACGAGACGGCCTCATAGGGGTGATTGGCGAGCCCGTATTTTTCCTTCATCTTTGACCAGAGTGCTGCCTTGTCGGCCATCACCCCATTGAGCGACATCGGTAATGGTGCCGCCGTTTCCATTTCGAAGAAGCGGGCGATCTTCGGCCACATCTCGTTCCAGCGGAACAGGTCGCCATTGGCGATGTTGAAGGCCTGGTTGGCGCATTGCGGATGGGTGGCCGCCCAGACGGTCGCGCTCGCCAGAAGGCCGGCGTCGGTCATTTCGAGCAGCGTGTCGTAGGCGCCGGGTTTGCCGGGGAAGCGCAACGGCAGGCCGAGTTCCTTCGACATCGAGGCATAGAGGCCGATGACCATCGCCAGGTTCATCGGATTGCCGGTGGCAACGCCGATGACGACGGAGGGGCGCAGTGCCGACCACGTCCAGGCTTTGCCTTGCTGCTGGCTTTGCAGAAAGGCCTGCTGGTCCATGTTGAATTCCGGCGGCATGTGCTTGTCTTCGTCCTCGCGCGCCGGTGTCTTGAAAGGCCCGAGATGGGCGCCATAGACCTTGTAGCCCTGCATCAGGCTGACATGGGCAAGGTTCGGCGCCACCTGTTCGATGGTGGCGACGACATTGACCAGCATAGCCAGATTGGGCTCGACCAGCTCGGCCCAGGTCGGGCGGTCCTGATAGGCGGCGTAGAAAATGTGAGTCACTTCCGAGAGTTCGGCAAGTTTGTTGAAGCAATCTACCGGGTCGAGCAGGTCGACCGATATGTGCCGGATCTTGTCCGTCGAGGTGCCGCCGCGCCGGGAAAGGCCGATGACCGACCAATCCTCCAATGTTTCGAGATGGCGGGCGAGATTGCCGCCGATGACGCCTTGAGCGCCGACGATGAGGGCGGTTTTGTGCTGGTCCATGACAGTCTCCTATGTGTCGATGGATCAGATATGGACGCGCGCCGATTTGAGAACTAGACAACGATAAGGCACAGGATTTGTGAGGTGAGGGCACAATGGCGCGGCTGGATATCAATCGCTCCGGCGAGATGGAAGTGTTCGTGCGGGTGGTCGATCTCGGCGGCTTTTCGGCCGCCGCCCGTGATTTCGCCATGACGCCCTCGGCGGTCAGCAAGCTCGTGACGAGGCTGGAAACCCGGCTGAATGCACGGCTGGTCAATCGCTCGACGCGCAAGCTGCAGCTGACGCCGGAAGGCTGCCGCTACTACGAACATGGCGTGCGGGTGCTGGCCAATCTCGATGAGGCCGAACGGGCGGCTGCGGCTTCCGACAGCCCGAGCGGGCGCATTCGTGTGAGCACCAACGTCCCATTCGGCCGCCATATGCTTTTGCCGGTCCTTCCCGATTTCATGGCGCTGTTTCCGGATGTGTCGCTCGACCTATCGCTGACGGATCATGTCGTCGATCTGTTGGAAGATCGCACCGATGTCGCCGTGCGGGCCGGGCCGTTGAAGAACTCTGCATTGATGGCGCGAAAACTGGGCACGGTGAAACTGCATATCGCGGCGGCCCCCGCCTATATCCAGCGCAGGGGCATGCCAAAACATCCGGACGATCTGGCCGGGCATAATCTGCTTGGACCCAACTATGTCCGCGCCAGCGGCGGCTGGCCGTTATGCGTTGACGGAGTGGATCGGGTGATCAAGCCGGTGGGTAGCATCCAGGCGAGCGACGGAGAGGCATTGCGGGAGCTGGCGCTGGCGGGCGCGGGCCTAGCGCGGCTTGCGAATTTTCAGGTGCGGGGCGATTTTGCGCGCGGTACGCTGGTGCCGGTGTTGGAGAGCTTCACGGTGTCAGATAGCGAGGAGGTTCACGCGATCTTTCTCGGCCAGGGCGGCCATATGCCGGCGCGGGTGCGGGTGTTTCTCGATTTTCTTGCCGAGCGTTGCCGGGTTGGCTGACTGGGGCGATGCCATCAGAAGCGTTGCGATGCAAGCTTCATGGAAACGTCCTCGGGCGCAGCGGGCGACGAAAAATCAGGGTTTCAGGCGTTTGCAGTCGAACGTGTCGCCGCTTGCCATCGACAGCCATTGCATCGACGTCGGCGTAACGCTCGAAAGGCCGATCCGGTAGTTATCGTCGAAGGAAAGGATATAATTGCCATTCTCCTTTTCGACCTTGCGGATCGGCATCGGCCCTTCGCCGGCGTCATAGGTGGCCTTGGTGAAGCGGAAGGTGGCGACGCCGCAGTCCCAGCTTCCGGCATAGGGCGCGTCTTCTGCGGCAGGGACGGGTATTGTTGTGGCAAGGGCAATGACGGCTGTCACCGCGATGACGTGAAGACGCATGGTTTTTCTCCGCCGATTAGTTGTTGATGCTGATCACGGCCCAGTGGGATGAGCTGCAATCGCCGTTGTCGCAGACATTGCTCATCCACACCGCGCCATCCGCCAACATCACGCCGTCGCTGTTGACGAAGAGTTTGGCGAAGGTCTGGCCGGCAACGGCATCGCGTGTGTCCTGCGTCACCAGCGTGTCGAAATTCTCGATGAAATCGTCGGCGTTCTGAATCTCGTAGCTTTCGCCATTGGCGGCGACCCGCAGCGGATATTCGGCAAGCCCGGCGATCGTCGCCGCATCGCTGTTGCCCATCGCTTCCACCAGGCTGAGCAGCGGCTCGCTCAGGTCCCCGGCATTGCCATGCAGGGATTCGATCCGGTTGTAGACGTCTTCATCGGATTGAGCGGCAGCAGACATGGGGAAAAAGGCAAGCGTGGCGGACAGGAGCAGGGCAAGGGTACGCAGGCGGGGCATGAAAACTCCGGAATATGGGTGTCTGAAGCCGCACACTAGCTGACCAGATCCTGAAACGGAACGGGATCGGATTGCATGGACGTGTCCATTTTTGGTGATCGTATCCATTATTCTTTCGACGTTTCCCGGGGGACCGATATTCGCGATGCGCAAGATTTGTTTTTGCGTATCGCCGTGTGTCAAAATCCTTTGCCAACAGGGTTGACCCGTTCCCGGCTTTGCGGCATAAGCGGCGAACCGTACCGTACGGTACTGTGAATGGAGATGATGTCTTGCAGCTTGCCGCACACCCGCACCAGCCGGACTATTCGCCGCGCCAGAACGATGTTCTGGACAGCGCGTTGCGTCTGCTGGTTGATGGCGGCGAAAAGGCTTTGACGACGGCGGGGGTGGCGCGGGCCGCCAATTGCTCGAAGGAAAGCCTGTACAAGTGGTTCGGCGATCGCGACGGTTTGCTGTCGGCGATGATCGGCTTCCAGGCCAGCAAGGTCCGCACCTTCGACGATGCCGCCGAAACGCTGACGGCGGCGACGCTGCAGGAGCACCTGGTGTTGTTCGCCCGCGACCTGCTGGAGGTTCTGGCCGGCGATGTTTCGCTGGCGCTGAACCGTCTGGCGATCGGGCAGGCGAGCCGCGACGGCTCCAAGCTCGGATCGATGCTGCAGGAACGCGGCCGCCGGCAGATCGGCAAACGGGCAGGGGCGCTGCTGGAAGCGGGGCGCGAAGCCGGGCTTCTGGTATTCGGCGACCGCGACGACGCCTATGATACGCTGTACGGCCTGATCGTATCCGACCTGCATCTGCGTATGCTGCTCGGCGAAGACAGCGGCCGTTTGGTCAAGGATTTCGGCCGTAGGGCAGAGAAGGCGGTGTCTGCTTTCCTCCGTCTCTACGGCAGTGAAAAGAGTTCGGCACAGTCCTGAGGACGGCCGGAAGAGTTTTGTAAGACAAGCAAAGGGAAGGAAATTACAATGCGCGTCTATTACGATCGTGATGCTGATCTCAACCTCATCAAGTCCAAGAACGTCGTTATCGTCGGTTACGGTAGCCAGGGCCGCGCCCATGCGCTGAATCTGAAGGATTCGGGCGCCACCAACGTCGTTATCGCGCTCAAGGCTGGTTCCGCCACGATCAAGAAGGCCGAAGCCGATGGCTTCAAGGTCATGACCGTTGCAGAAGCCGCCAAGTGGGGCGACCTGTTGATGATGGCGACCCCGGACGAGCTCCAGGCCGACATCTATCGCGACGAAATCGCCGGCAACATCCGTGATGGCGCGGCCATCGCTTTCGCACACGGCCTCAACGTACATTTCGGCCTGATCGAGCCGAAGTCGACGCTCGACGTCGTCATGATTGCACCGAAGGGCCCTGGCCACACGGTTCGCGGCGAATACCAGAAGGGTGGCGGCGTTCCCTGCCTCGTTGCCGTTGAGAAGAATGCTTCCGGCAACGCGCTTGACCTCGCTCTCTCCTACGCCTGCGGCGTCGGCGGCGGCCGTTCGGGCATCATCGAAACCAACTTCAAGGAAGAGTGCGAAACCGACCTCTTCGGCGAACAGGTCGTTCTCTGCGGCGGTCTCGTCGAGTTGATCCGCGCCGGTTTCGAAACGCTGGTCGAAGGCGGGTATGCGCCGGAAATGGCCTATTTCGAGTGCCTGCACGAAGTCAAGCTGATCGTCGACCTGATCTATGAAGGCGGCATCGCCAACATGAACTACTCGATCTCCAACACGGCCGAGTGGGGCGAATACGTCTCGGGTCCGCGCATCATCACGGCTGAAACAAAGGCTGAAATGAAGCGCGTCCTCACCGACATCCAGACCGGCAAGTTCACTTCCGACTGGATGCAGGAATACCGTTCGGGTGCTGCCCGCTTCAAGGGTATCCGCCGCATGAACGACAACCACCAGATCGAGGAAGTCGGCGCCAAGCTGCGCGGCATGATGCCGTGGATTGCCAAGAACCAGCTGGTCGACAAGGCCAAGAACTAATATTGCTGCAGAGCAAAATTAGCGTATTGCACTAGCGTAATACTGAAGAGGCCGGGAGATATCTCCCGGCCTCTTTCGTTTCGTAAGTAATGTCTGGAAAATAATCGGTTTTGGAGTATTCTATTCGTCAGGAGGATACTGCAATGACAACGTTCTTCTATCATTTCGCTATTTTCGATGCTTTCATCATCGGTGCCATCGTGCTCCTCGTCGGCCTGAGCATGTTCGGGCATCACGAAGCGTGACCAATTCTCCGGACTTGCTTTGGTCCGTATGCGCAGCTTGATAACGGCAGAATCGATCGCGGCAACAGACGCGGCGGTGATCTGAGTGCGATATGCTTTGGAGTGTCTTCACTCGCGGCATCGGCCGCTTTTCTGCGATTTCTTCAAAGGCTTTTCGGGACAGCCCTTTTCACAGAAAGTGCATCTTGGCATCAAAGTATAGGTCAGCATTATTGACTTAATAAGCGCAGCATGATGTGCTCCGGAAAAAGCATAATCTGAGGAAACTTCCATGCTCAATTGGGAAAACATCTTCGCGACGCGATCTTCACGGATGCGCGCCTCGGAAATCCGCGAACTGTTGAAACTGCTGGACCGGCCTGACATCATCTCCTTTGCCGGAGGTATTCCGGATCCGGCGCTGTTTCCGGATGAAGAATTCAAGGCCGCCTATGCCGACATTTTCGGTGGTCCGACGGTCAGTGCCGCGCTGCAATATTCGGTGAGCGAAGGCTATCTGCCGCTGCGCCAATGGCTTGCCGGCCGCATGGCAGCCATCGGTATCCCTTGTGACCCGGAAAACATCCTGATCACCTCCGGCTCGCAGCAGGCGCTGGATTATCTCGGCAAGCTGTTCCTGTCGCCCAACGATACGGCGCTGGTCACCTGGCCGACCTATCTCGGCGCGCTGCAGGCATTCAATGCTTACGAGCCCGCCTACGACCAGCTGTCGCCAGCCGGCAACCGCACGCCGCAGACCTATCGCGATGTCGCGGCAGAAGCCGGCGGCCGGGTCAAATTCGCCTATATGTCGGCCGAATTCGCCAACCCCACCGGCGAAACGCTCGATTTGGCCGCGCGTGAAAAGGTTCTCGATCTGGCTGAAGAACTCGATATCGCCGTCATCGAGGACGCCGCCTATCAGTCGCTGCGTTATGACGGGCAAGCCGTTCCGCCGATGCTGGCGCTGGAGATTGCCCGCAAGGGCTCGATCAACGAGACCCGCACAATCTATTGCGGCAGCTTCTCCAAGACGCTCGCACCCGGCCTTCGCGTCGGTTTCGTGGTGGCGGCCATGCCGATCATCCGCAAGCTTGTGCTGATGAAGCAAGCGGCCGACCTGCATTCCTCGACCATCAACCAGATGGCCATCTGCCATGTCGCCGAGCGGGGTTTTGACGCCCAGGTCAACAAGATCCGCGCCGTCTACAGCAAGCGGCGCGACGCCATGCTGGCAGCACTCGGGAACTATATGCCGAATGGCGTCAGCTGGACGGTTCCGGAAGGCGGCATGTTCGTCTGGCTGACTTTGCCCGCCGGCATGGATGGCGCCGATCTGCTGGCAAAATCGCTGGTGACGGCCAAGGTGGCTTTCGTTCCGGGCAAGGCGTTCTTCGCCGACGGCTCCGGCGCCAATACGCTGCGCGTCAGCTTCTCCTGCGCCGACGAAGCGATGATCCAGGAGGGAATCTCCCGCCTCGGTAACCTCATCGGCCAGGAAGCAGCGTCGATCGCCGCCTGACTAATCTTCCTCTGCGAAGCAGGCGAGAGCGGCCTCGTAGATCACGTCGGGTAAGACCTCGAAGGTGTAGGGCATGTGGACGCGTTCCCATTTCTGATGGTAGTCGCGTCCCCATGGTCCGATATTGACCACCGGATAGGATAGAAGCCCGTCCGGTGCTTGGTCCACGAAGGCCGAGCAGGGGGTGTTGTCGGAGAGAAGCTGCGTCTGCCCGGCGGCTGGGCGATGGCCGAAGAAGCTCATGTCCGAAATGCCGGCGAAGAACTGTTTTGCCTTGATGGTTGTCCCATGCCGTTTCGCGCATGTTTCGGCGGCGGCCATCATGTTTCGTTCAAAGATTTTTCCCGTATCTCCGGCACTGTCCAGATGCACGCGCGGATAGTGCAGGGTCGAGAAACCAACGATCACCAGCGGGCCTTCGAGACCGGCCTCCGCGAGCGTTGCCGCGACGATCTGGCGGGTGACCGACAGCGGGTCTTCGCCGCCGGACAGGGACTGATCGAGGGCCTTCAGACGTTCGGCTGCAGCCTGTCCGCCATGGGAGACGGCACGCTGGTACATTTCGACATAAGTGAGGACCTGTCCCTGATGGATTTCCGCGCGGCCTGAGCCCTGGCGCTCGAAGAAGGCCTTTGCATTTTTTGCCTGGGTGTCGAGCGCCGTTTGCAAGGCGGTTGCGGCAAGCGCGCTGAACTCGGCGAGAACGTCTTCAGGCGTGCGCCTGTGCGTCAGCCAGTTGAACGACAGCCAGACATGGGCCGGTGTCGTCACTTCATATCCATGGCGCACGTCCTTGGCTTCCAGGCAGACCGGTGCCGGCGAAATCTCGCCATGGGCCTCGTCGCAAAGGGCGCTGTTCATTTCCATGGCGCGCATGATTTCGGCGCCGATCAGATGGGCGCTGACGCCATCGAAGGCATAGCCGGCATGGGTGGGCCGGCCAGCAACAAAGGCGAATGGCGAGAATTTGCCGACCGAGCCAAGATAGACGGCGCGGCCTTCCTCGCCATCGCCATCATCGCCGCTGGCGTCGAGATTGATACCGCCAACAATGTCCAGATCAAATTTTTCGGCGATGGCGGGCAGGGCGTCGCGTAAGGACCGCATGCCGCGCGAGCGGTTCTCTTCATCCGGCGTCGCGACGAACAACAAATTGCCGGGTGGCTCATCCAGCTCTGCGAAACGCTCCAGTGCGGCGATCCCGGCGGCAAGCCCGCTCTTCATGTCGAGCAGGCCACGGCCGGCAAGGAAATTGCCGGTCATCAGGTCGGCAAGTGCTTTGTCTTCGGCGGGATTGCGGCTTTTGGCCGTGAGTTCATCGATCAATGCCTTGGTGAGCGCTTCCGGTTCGCAAGCGAGCGATACCAGCGAACTGTAATTGGCAATCGAGACGGTATCGAAATGCCCCGCCAGAACCAGGCAACGCCGGCCCTTTCCGCGCACCAGAGCCAAGACGTTTTGCCGGGCGGGTGTACCGTGGCTGTCGAGCGCCAGCAGGTTTTCCGGGTTTTTGCGGAAATAGGGCGTAGCGCCGAGAAGCTCCATCAACCGGCCGGAGAATGCGGCTTCGTCATCGCTTTCCGTAACGCTCGGCCACCGGGTCATTTCGATCGAAAGCTCGCCGGTGCGCGACACGGAGTTGCGAAGAGATGGGCGGTCGGCAGACGGCATTTTGGGCGATCCTCTCGCGATTCGAATGGGCCTCTATGACGAGGCTGGCGAACTCTAGCGGGCGGCATCACAAAGCGAAATGGCAATAACATGGAAAATTGCTTGATATTTCGTGCAAAATGACAGGCTCTGTTGGCGTAATGATTGGAGATTCACGTCATGGACAATACTGACCGCCGTTTGCTGGCAATTCTCAGAGCTGATGGCCGGGCCTCGGTTTCGAAACTGGCCGAGCTCTTGAAGATATCGCGCGGCACGGTGCAGAACCGGATCGACCGGTTGACCGCCGATGGCGTCATCGCCGGATTCACGGTGCGGATCGCCGCAGCGGAAGACCCGCATGCGGTCCGCGCGGTCATGCTGATCGAGATCACCGGTCAGAAAACCGTCTCGGTCATCAAGATCCTACGCGGCATCCCCGAAATCCGGGCGCTGCACACCACCAACGGCGCCTGGGACCTCGTAGCTGAAATCGAAACGGAGAATCTCGCCGAGTTCGACCGCGTCCTACGCTATGTCCGGGCTTTGGAGGGCGTGTCCAAATCGGAAACAAGTCTGTTGCTGACAACGATTTGAGGCCTTGCCTTTCGGTCAGGTATGCGGCCCCAGTAGCGACAAGTCGGCTTCGCCCAGCCTGTCCTTGGCGGTTCGGACCTGATGCCAGTAGGGATAGAGGATTGGCGGGGCGCTGACTTTGTCGAGGCGTTCGCGCTCTTCCGTGGTCAGGACCAGTTCGGCGCTGGCGAGATTGTCCTTGAACTGTGCTTTGGTACGGCCGCCGATAATGACGGAGGTGACGGCCTTGCGGCCGATCAGCCAGGCCAGCGCCACCTGGGCGCCAGAGACATTGCGGCTTTCGGCGATCTCGACGAGGACATCGACGATGTTCCATAGGCGGTCTTCATCGCGGATCGGCGGCTCATCCCAGCCCGCCAGCTGCCGCGAGCCTTCCGCCGTCTTGTTGCGGCGATGCTTGCCGGAGAGCAGGCCGCCAGCCAGCGGGCTCCAGACGAGCACGCCGAGACCCTGATCGATGGAGATCGGCAAAAGCTCGTATTCGGCTTCGCGGGCTTCGAGCGTGTAGTGGATCTGCTGGCTGACGAAGCGCTGGCGATGTTCGGCGGTGCTGACGCCGAGCGCCTTCATGATGTGCCAGCCGGAAAAGTTTGAGCAGCCGATATAGCGGACCTTGCCCTGGCGCACGAGCATGTCGAGCGCTTCCATCGTTTCTTCCAGCGGGGTCTGGCCATCCCATTCGTGCAGCTGGTAGAGGTCGATAACATCGGTCTTCAGCCGTTTCAGGCTTGCCTCGCAGGCGCGCACCAGATGATGGCGCGAGGATCCGGCATCATTCGGTCCGTCGCCCATCGGGAAGCGGGCCTTGGTGGCGATCAGCACGCCGTCCTTGCGATTTGCACCAAGAATCTCGCCGACGATTTCCTCGGAAACCCCGTTGGAATAAACATCGGCCGTGTCGATCAGGTTTACGCCGGCGTCGAGAGACATGTCGACAAGTTTTTTGGCCTCATCGGCGCCGAGGTCACCGACGGTCTTTGCCCAGCCCTTGCCGCCAAAGGTCATGGTGCCGATGGTCAATGCCGAAACCTTGAGGCCGGAGCGGCCGAGAAGACGATATTCCATGATGATTTTCCCGATTCAGTTGACGTGCGCAGCGTCAGCTAAGCTAGTCGCGAGCGATCAAAAGGAAAGAGGTGGCCGGATAGCCACCCCTTGATTTTAGAAGCGTCGCTCAATCCTTTGCCAGCACGATGACCCGGTCGGCGGCGCTGTAGAGCAGCTTTTCGGACTTCGACGGATTGACCGTGACGCCACCAAGCCGGCGCTGGTCCTGATCCTCGTCGCGCTGACGGCGGTAGCCGATGGCCACTTCACCGCGCCGCAGGGCGGCAAGGCAGATCGTGTAGAAGGTGACGGGTTTGCCGATGGCGACATAATCGCTGACCGGCCGCATGTAGATTTCCGAGCCGTCCTCGTCGAGAAGTTCGTCGAAGATCGCGGCCATGCGTTCGTTTTCGGACGCCTGTGCCAGCATCAGGCTGACCAGCTTGTTGCTGACGACGAAATCGTCGGCGCGGGTGACTTCCGCCAGTTCCCGGTTGCGCACGTCGGTCATTTCGCTGACGACGCTGATATGCCGTCCGGCATGTTCGGCGATCTTGCGCAGCTGCAGCAGGGTGACCAGCGTGCGGGTGTCGGCGGGTTGCGGCGCCATATGGTCGCTGTAACCGAGAACCAGCACGTGGTCATAGCTTGGAATATCCAGCGCATCGAGCTCGGCGCGGTTGCTGGTGTCGATGACGCGGTAATCGACGGCCATGTTGCCGTTGGCGACCTTGAGGGCTGCAATCTCACCCTCAAGCTCAGGGGTATCAGCTGCAATGGTCAGCAGCGAGCCGGGCGCGACGTAGCGCGACAGTTCGAAGGTGATGATCGGTCCACGCCGGTTCCAGCCGAGCAAAAGCGTCCGTTCCGGCCCTTGCGCGCGCGCCTGCACGGGCAGAATAGCGTCTTTCTCGATATGGATTTCGTTGTTTCCGGATTTGATCGCGGCATCGTCCTCGGCGATGATGACGGCGCGTTCGCCCGGCTTGAAGATGCGGCCGGGCGGCGGGTTGAGATGGACCTTGCCGTCCTCCTCGCAAAGACCGATCAGCGTCGATGTCTCGTAGGCCATCACGGCTGCGGCAAAGCTCTTGCCGGTAATGTCCGGCTGTTCCAGCGTGTAGATCTCGCAACCGTCGAAATCGAGAAGTTCGGAATAGACGGCGCTCAGGCCGGATTGGCGGCTGGAATGCACGACGATGCGGGAAATCAGGTCGTCCGCCAAGATGAGCTGCAACTCCTTGCCACCGACGATGCGGGCAACCTCGGCGTTCTTGCTGTCGCGGATTTCCGCAGCGATCTGGTACGGCTTGGCGCGGCGGTTGGGGGCGTTCACCAGTGCCAGCACGCTCTTGATCACCTGCGAGTCCGGGTCGTCGCCTTCGGGCGACAGCACTATGACGGAGCGCGAGGTTTCCGGATTGACGATGTTCAGGTCGTAGAGATCGGTCGGGTCACCGCTGCGGCAGATGATCCTGGTGTTCTTGAGGTCGGCCACTTTCGTGGCGATCTCGTCCTCCATCTCCACCTTGTCCTTGTGGGCCATGATGACGATGCGCGGCTTCTTGCGGCTGGTATTGGCGATGACCAGTTCGGAAATGACGTCGAAGATCGAGGGCGACCAGTTGAGAATGATCGTGTGGTCGTTTTCCAGAACCTGCGAACGGCCCTTGCGCAGTTCTTCGAGCTTGTTTTCGAGGCCTGAGCTCAGAACACCGATCAAGGCCGAGAAGACGAAAATGCCTGCGACCGTGACGAACAGGGACACTCCGCGAAAGCCCCAACCGGTATCGCCACCCATTGTGCCGGCGTCGAAGGTCCGCATCAGCGATTCCCATGTGCCTTCGATAAAGCTGACGGGTTCGCCACCTTCCGGCGCGATCTGGGTGATGGCGAGAAAGGCGCCGGCGACAACGATGACGATGAGCGAAATGACCGTCAGCCAGCCGATCAGCGCGATTGCCCCTCCGGCCATGCTCTTGTCGAACTCATAGCGCAGCCGGGCGCTCCATGTCGTGCTCTTGCTCATCGATTTTCCCTTGGTCCCGCCATACGCGCTTCGCTCGGATCGCAGATATTCCTAATATATTCAACAGGTTTAGGTGGTTGCGGGCCAATGCACCCAGTAATGTTCATTCTATCATCCGGCTATCTACCCACATCACGCTTGTGGCTGGCTGTTTATTCTCCGCGCGTTGCGTCGGCAGTGTCATATGCCTGTCAATTGCCGCCACTATCCATCGGTCCATCTGTTCACTTGGGAAGAAGACCGATGAAGACGTTGCTTGGTGCATTCACCGCACTTGTTGCCGCCAGCCTGATTGCCGTTTCGGCACATGCCGAAAACCTGGTGCTCTACACCAGCCAACCGAACGAAGACGCGCAGGCGACCGTCGATGCGTTCAAGGCCGCCCATCCGGGCGTGGACGTGGAGTGGGTGCGCGACGGCACAACCAAGATCATGGCCAAGCTGATGGCCGAGATCGAAGCCGGCAATCCTGTTGCCGACGTGCTTTTGATCGCCGACACCGTGACGCTGCAGCGGATGAAGGAAGCCGGCCAGCTCTTGGCTTACAAGTCGCCGGAGGCTGCCAACTACGACGCAGCGCTCTACGATGCCGATGGTGCCTACTATTCCACCAAGATGATCACCACCGGCATCATCTACAACACCTCCGCCACGATGAAGCCGACAGGCTGGAAGGATCTGACCAAGCCGGAAGCCAAGGGCTTGGTGACGATGCCGAGCCCGCTAACCTCGGGTGCCGCGCTGATCCACGCGCAGACACTGACCGGCATCGATGGTTTCGGCTGGGACTACTACAAGTCCCTGGCCGAAAACGGTGCGACGGCTTCGGGCGGTAATGGCGGCGTGCTGAAGGCGGTTGCCACCGGCGAAAAGGCCTATGGCATGGTCGTCGATTTCATGGCGATCCGCGAAAAGGCCAAGGGTGCACCGGTCGAGTTCGTCTTCCCGGCCGAGGGTGTCAGCGCGGTGACCGAACCGGTCGCCATCCTGAAAACCGCCAAGAATGTCGATACGGCCAAGACGTTCGTCGATTTCCTTTTGTCCGAACAGGGCCAGCAGGTTTCCGTCAAGCTCGGCTACATTCCGGCCCGCAATGGTGTAGCCCTTCCGGAAGGTTTTCCGGCGCGTGACAGCATCAAGGTTCTGCCGATCGATGCGGCCGCAGCCGTCAAGAACTCCGAAGGCGACCTGAAGACGTTCTCCGGCATCTTCGGTACCAACTGATCGGTTGCCATGCCCAGACGATCTGCCAATCGAAGCAGCCAGCCAGCCTGGCTGCTTCCTTTCGTTATCATCGCCGTCTGCCTGCTGAGCGGGCTGCCGCTCGCACGGCTGCTGTATGCGGGATTGCGATTTTCGCTTGAGGGCGGTGCCACCGGCCTTTTCTCGGAGCCTTCCACCTGGTTTGCCATCCGCAACACGCTGATGACCGCGACCGCAGGAATGGTGATTTCCGTTCTGCTCGGCGCAACCTTTGCCTTTGTCGTGACGCTCACCGACATCCGCGCGAAAGGCTTTTTCAGCTTCGCCTTCGTGCTGCCGATGATGATCCCGCCCCAGGTGACGGCGCTGGCCTGGGTGCAGATGTCGGGTCCGGCCAGCCCTTTGTTGAAGACGCTCGGCCTCGCGCCGCCGCTCGGCAGCCCGCAGCCGCTCTATTCGCTTGGTGGTATTGCGCTGCTTTTGGGTGTCCAGCACGCACCGCTGGTGTTTCTGGCGCTGAAGGCCGGTCTTGCTTCCTTGCCGCGCGATGGTGTTGAGGCGGCGCGTCTGGCCGGTGCCTCGCCGATGCGGGTTTTTCGCGATATCATTTTTCCGCTGGCCGTGCCGGGCCTGATCGCGGGGGCGGCGATCGCCTTCGTCTCCGGAGTCGGCAATTTCGGCATTCCGGCCATTCTCGGAATTCCCGCATCGATTTTCGTGCTTCCGACGCTGATCTACAGCCGTCTCTCGAGCTTCGGAGCGGGCACGTTCGCCGAAATGTCGCAATTGTCCATGGTGATCGCCGCCATCGCCGGTCTTGGCCTCGTGATCCAGCAACGGGCGTTAAGGGGGAGGGATTACCGCATCATCGGACTGTCGGGACAGAGTGCGGCATTCTCGCTCGGGCCATGGCGTCTGATCGCTGAAGCCGGGTTTTCACTTCTGCTGTTTGCCGTTCTCGTCGCCCCCTTAGCGGCCCTCTTGGCCAGTTCGCTAGTGCCCACCTATGGCGTACCGTTGAACTTCCAGACCATGTCGCTCGGTGCCTACAGCGAAATCCTGTTTCGCCAGTCCGTGACGCTGACGGCGTTTGCCAATTCGCTGTTCCTGGCCGGGACCACGGCCTGCGGGCTGCTACTGTTCACCGTACTCACCGCCTATCTGCTGACCCGACGCCCAGGAAAGCTCGCCAACATCATCACTGGCCTGATTGAAATTCCCTATGCGCTTCCGGGCATCGTGCTGGCCGTCGCCTTCATCCTGTTGTTTGCAGCACCGTTGCCGTTCGTGAACGTGTCGATTTATGGGACGATCTGGATCATCCTGATCGCCTATTTCTCCAGTTTCTTTGCCGTCAGCCTGAAGCCGGTGGCGAGCGCTTTCCTGCAGCTTGATCCGTCGCTGGAGGAGGCTGCCCGGCTTTCCGGCGCAGGTTTTGGCCGCCGCATGCGCGACATTCTCGTTCCGCTGATCGCACCGGCGGCGGGCGCTTCCGTGATCCTCGTCTTCCTCATCGCCTGCAGCGAATTGACGGTTTCGGCGCTGCTGTGGTCGGCGGGCACGCAGACGCTCGGGGTGGCGATCTTCAATCTCGACGACAGCGGCAGTTCCGATCTCGCCTCGGCGCTCTCCGTGCTTGTCGTCATCATGGTGGTCATTCTGATGCTGCTTTTGGAACTACTGGCAAAACACCTTCCGAGAGGCGTGCTGCCATGGCGCAATTGATCCTCAACCATCTCAGCAAGGATTTCGGTACCGGCCGCGCCGCTGTATCCGATGTCTCGCTGACGGTGCGGGAAGGCGGCTTTCTGGCGCTGCTCGGGCCATCCGGCTGCGGCAAGACGACGGTGCTTCGCATGATTGCCGGTTTCGAGCAGCCGAGCGATGGGTCGATCGTGCTGGGCGAACGCACGCTGGCCGATGCCGGCGGCGCGCTGCCGCCGGAAAAGCGCAACATGGCGATGGTGTTTCAATCCTATGCGCTCTGGCCGCATATGACAGTGGCTGAGAATGTCGGTTATCCACTGAACGTGCGTGGCATCAAAGGCGCCGCGTGGGAGGGCCGCGTCAAGGATGCGCTCTCGGTCGTCCAGCTCGAAGAGTTCGCCGATCGCCGCCCGGCCGATCTGTCCGGCGGCCAGAGGCAGCGCGTGGCGCTCGCCCGCTGCCTCGTGACGTCACCGGACGTGGTACTTTTGGACGAGCCGCTTGCCAATCTCGACCGTCACCTGAAGGCGGCGATGGAGGAAACGTTTCGCGCGTTCCATGCCCGGTCCGGCGCGACGATGATCTACGTGACCCATGACCAGGGCGAGGCGATGGCGCTGGCGACCGACATTGCCGTCATGTCGGAGGGGCGGTTGATGCAAGTCGCATCGCCGCAGGAGATTTATGCGCGGCCCGAAGGCCGGGTCGTCGGCGGGCTGGTCGGGCAGGGGGCCATTCTTGATCTGGCACTGGCTGCTCACGGGCCGCGCCAGGTTCCATGGCCAGCGCTGGAAATGGCCTTCCGGCAAACAGATGGGCCGAGCCGTCCCGTGCTTGTGCGCCCCGAACACGTGATTGCCGATCCCGCAGGCATCCTGCTGCAGGTGACATCCTGCGTGTTCGAGGGCGAGCGGTTTTCCCTGTCGCTTCGCACGGCAGGCGGACAGGGTCTCAAGGCCTATTCCGCCCATGCCCTGGACTGCGGTGTTCTGCAGCCGTTCGTGATCCGCCAAGGTTGGCTGCTCTGAGATATCAGTTCGCGCCGGAGCATTGCCAGCGGATGACCCGGCAGCTGTCGGAATGGTTCGAACAGGATGCCAGCGCTGCGCGTTGCGCCTGCCTGCGCCAGTTTGCGCCCCAGCCGCCGTCTGCCCCGCGTGCGACCGCTCCGCAGCCATTCTTGAACCAGATGGCGGTGCGGCAATCGTCGGCATTCCTGTCGCAATGCGACCGCGCGACCTCTTCAGCCTCCCAACGCGAGCTATAGTCGTGCGACCAGCCGGTGGCCCCCGTCTCGGGCGACAGCGAGATCGCCCCGAAACTGTCGGCATGGGCCATCGCGACGCTGGCGCCGAGGAAAGCCAAAGCCGATATCGCCGCTTTGGCATTGCGTTTCCAGTTCGACATTCCGTTCTTCTCCCTGTGCCGTGCATCTGTCCGGCTGATCTTGCGAAGGTGAAACGGCCGATCAAGATCGATTATTCGCAATCACTGGATGACCCCAAAAATGGTGTCGAAGCGGCCGGTTAACGGGCAGGGATGAGATGCGGAGAAAGGCATTCGACTTTTACGCCCGATTGTCTAAAGTTGCCCCAATTGCACTCGGAAACTGCTGATGACCCTTCGCCTTGCCACCTTCAATGTCGAAAACCTGATGAGCAGGTTCGATTTCTCCGGCTTTCGCAACCACCTCAAGCAGGATCGCGTTCTTCGGCTCTTCGACGTCAAGAACGAGGCGGAATATCAGCGGCTGGAAGAAGCCCGCACCATCGCCTATACAGATGACACAAGGCAGATGTCGGCGCTGGCTATTGCCGATTGCGACGCCGATATTTTGTGCCTGCAGGAAGCCGACAACATGGCGGCGCTGCAGGCGTTTGAATACGGCTACCTGTTCCGCATGGTCGGCAACGGCTACCGGCAGAAATACCTGATCGAGGGCAATGACAGCCGCGGCATCGACGTTGCCGTTCTGGTGCGCGAGGAAACCCGCGATGGCCAGAAGATCGAGTGCGTCGACGTCAAATCGCACGCCGGCGTCACCTATGCCGATTTCGATCTGTTCAACGATGCCTTGGCGTCAACCAACGTGCCTGGCGACCGCATTTTCAAGCGGGATTGCCTGGAACTCGATTTCCGCATCGGCGGCCGGCCGTTCACGCTGTTCGTCGTGCATTTCAAGTCGATGGGGCCGGCGCGCGACGGGCTGGATGGGCGCATGTCGACGATGCCGGTGCGCGCCGCCGAGGCCGCCGCCGTTCGCCGCATCATCGAGAACCGCTTTGGAGCGGATAACCTGGATGGCAAGATGTTCGCCATCTGCGGCGACATGAACGATTATCAGGAACGGGTCGATGTGCTGGGCGACCGCCGCAACGGCTATCGTTTCGTGCCGCAGCAAGAGGCGCAGAGCGCGCTGGATGTGCTCAGCCGCGACGGTTTCGTCGAAAACGTCATGCGCCGGCGTCCGGAACTCGACCGCTGGACCCTGTTTCACAGCCGTGGACCGGACGAGCGGCACCTTTGCCAGCTCGACTACATCTGGCTGTCCAAGGCGCTCGCCGAGCGCAACCCGGCCAGCGTGCCGGAGATTATTCGCGGCGGACAGCCCTACCGGACGATCTTTCCGAAGGGGCAGGAGGTCGAGCGCTATCCGAGAACCGGCTGGGACCGGCCGAAAGCTTCTGATCATTGCCCGGTCGTCATCTCCCTCAACGTCTAAAATTCCTGAGGCAAGGTTTATGTCGAAACGCACCAGCAACATTTCCGGATGGCCCGACGAAGGTGTGATCTTTCCCGTCACGAGCATCGATGTACGTGTCAGCGGCGAGCCGCATCCGTATTTCCATTCACACACGGCCGAGATCGCGACCAATTGGGAGCGGGAGGTTGCCGCCAATCCCGCTCTGTTTGACGGCCGAATGCTCTTGATGAGGTCGCTTGAGAAACGCGACGGTGCGATTTCGGGAGAGTGCCATATCATTCCTTTCTCGGCGTTTTTGCTGTGGCGTAAAACCCGGCCTGCCGGTGCCGCCCTGCATCTGTTCGGCCTGCCGGTGATCGTTTCCTCCGATGGTGCCGTGATCGCCATCCGCATGGGGCAGCACACGGCCAATCCCGGCCGTGTCTACTGTGCGGCAGGCTCGCTCGATCCGGATGATATCCGCGGCGGATACTGCGACATCGACGGCAACATGGCGCGTGAGGTGCTGGAGGAGACCGGGTTGTCGCTCTCGGATGCCAGCAATATTTCCGGATTTCATGGCCTGCGTGGCCAGGACGTCGTCACGCTTTTTCGTGCCTATCATTTTGCCGAAACGGCGGCGGAGCTGATCGCGCTTATCAATGCCCATATCGCTGCCGATCCGGATCCTGAAATCGACGCTGCTCTGGCCATTCGCACAGCCAATCCGGGGCAACACCCCTATCCGCCCTTCATGCCGCCGGTGCTCGAATGGGTTTTCAGCACCACGCAATGACGCTTTTGCGCTTGCCGCAAGCTACCTGCCATGCAACGTCTGATGACGGAAAACAGCAAAAGGAGATCATCGTGGCGCGTCGCTATGCAATCTACGACGTTTTCACCGCCAACAGGCTGGAGGGAAACCCGCTCGCCGTTGTCTTTGATGGCGATGGCCTGAGCGATGCGGCGATGCAGGCGATTGCCGGCGAGTTCAACCTGTCGGAAACAGTGTTTTTACAGCAGCCGCAAAAAACCGGGCATGCGGCGAAGCTGCGGATTTTTACTCCGGGCTATGAATTGCCCTTCGCCGGTCATCCGACGGTGGGGGCGGCGATCGCGCTGGCCGAGGACGGGCGCGCTTCTGAAGGCGAAGACTACGATCTCGTGCAGATGCTTGAGGAAAATGTCGGCCCGGTGCGCTGCGCCGTGCGCGGCAGGGCAGGCGAGGCAACTTTCGCCGAATTCGACGTGCCGCGCAAATCGGTCCGCCTTGAGGCCAAATTCGACCGGCAGGCGATTGCCGATGCGTTCAGCTTGAAGGCAACGCAGATCGGCTTCGAAAACCATGTGCCTTCATTTTGGAGCGCCGGGGTTCCCTTCGTGATGATCCCCGTTCACGATGTCAGCGCGGCAGGTGCCGTCGAATTCGATCCAGCCTTGTGGGAGCAGATAACTCCGATTGCCGAAGGGCGGCTCGCGGCGGCCTATCTCTACTGTCGCGGCGGCGTCAATCATGTTGCCCGCTTCCATACCCGGATGTTCGCCCCCGCCATGGGCATCGTCGAGGACCCGGCGACGGGCGCTGCGGTTGCGGCCTTTTCGGGCGCGATCCACAGCTTCGACCAGTTGATTGACGGGCATCACCCGTTCCTGATCGAGCAGGGCGTGGAGATGGGGCGGCCGTCGCTGCTGCACCTCCATATCGACGTCTCCGGCGGTGAAATCAGCACGGCCCGGATCGGCGGGCAGGCGGTGAAGATTGCGGCAGGCGAACTTTATCTTTGAAAAACAGCCTCTAAACAGCCCACACACATTTTTTTGAGGAATCCGAAAGAAAATCACCCGAGGAACTAGACAAGCCCGGCGAACCCCATTATACGCCGCATCACACCACAGCAATGTGGTTCTAGAGGCCGCAAACGAAGCGGTTCTGGCGGGTGATTAGCTCAGTTGGTAGAGCAGCTGACTCTTAATCAGCGGGTCGTAGGTTCGAACCCTACATCACCCACCATTTTCTCTTTTTAAGTCATGGCGTTGATTTGATTTGCCTTCGGGCAGGTCGGTTTTTTCTGTTGGCAAATTCTCCTCTCTGAATATTTAAATCCTGAGCGTAAATTTCACCTTTTCCGCGTTGCGGCTTGCTGTTCCGGTCGAAGCGATTAAAAGGGGCGGCATTGATCATGAGTGACTTCTGTTCGCGCGAAGATTGCGCCCATTTGATATGTGGCCAGCGACTTCGCGGTGACTGCCGACAAGGATCCAAAGCATGCGCGATCTTATCGCCCGTTTCTTTTCCTATTACCGGCCGCACCGGCGTCTCTTCATTCTGGACTTTTCCTGCGCTGTGACGTCCGGGCTGCTGGAACTGGGTTTCCCGATCGCCGTCAAGCTGTTCATCGATGTGCTGTTGCCGACAGGGCAGTGGGGCTATGTCGCGGCGGCTTCTGCAGGTCTGATGGTGATCTATCTTGTCAATGGCGGGTTGATGGCTATCGTCACCTATTGGGGCCATATGCTCGGGATCAATATCGAGACCGAGATGCGGCGCAAGGCTTTCGATCACCTGCAGAAACTGTCCTTCGGCTATTTCGACAACCAGAAGACCGGCCATCTCGTGGCCCGCTTGACCAAGGACCTGGAGGAGATCGGCGAGGTTGCCCATCACGGCCCGGAAGACGTGTTTATTGCCATCATGACGCTGATCGGCGCCTTCCTGTTAATGTTCTCGGTCAACCCGAAACTGGCGATGATCACTGCACTGGTGCTGCCGCTGACGGCTTGGCTGACCACCCGCTACGGCGGCCGGATGACCCGCAACTGGCAGGCGCTCTACAATCGTGTCGGTGATTTCAACGCCCGCATCGAGGAAAATGTCGGCGGCATCCGCGTCGTGCAGGCGTTCGCCAACGAGGATCACGAACGCGGGTTGTTCGAGAAGGACAACCAGCGCTATCGCAAGACCAAGCTCGATGCCTACCGGATATTGGCCGTATCGACGACGCTGAGCTATCTCTCCATGCGTCTCGTCCAGATGGTCGTGCTGGTCGCCGGCAGCTATTTCGTGTTGAGCGGCGAGCTGACGGCCGGCGGGTTCGTCGGGTTTCTGCTTCTGGTCGGCGTGTTCTTCCGCCCGGTGGACAAGATCAATTCGGTCATCGAGACCTATCCCAAGGGCATTGCCGGTTTTCGCCGCTATATCGATTTTCTCGATACGCGCCCGGATATCGCCGATAGACCGGATGCCCGCGATGTTTCCGGGCTGAAGGGCAATATCCGCTATGACAAGGCTTCGTTCGGCTACCGGGAATCAAAGGCGATCCTGAAGGATTTGAGCATCGACATCCGCGCTGGCGAGACGGTGGCTTTCGTCGGTCCTTCAGGTGCGGGCAAGACGACGATCTGCGCACTCTTGCCGCGTTTCTACGAGGTAACCGGCGGCTCCATCACCATCGACGATATCGACATCCGCGACATGAGCCTGCGGTCGCTGCGCAATCATATCGGCATCGTCAGCCAGGATGTCTTCCTGTTTGCCGGCTCCTTACGCGAAAATATCGCCTATGGACGGCTTGATGCCAGCGAGGCGGATATTGTCGAGGCAGCCCGCAAGGCGCGGCTTGAAAACGTCATCGCCGGCCTGCCGCAGGGGCTCGACACGGTTGTGGGCGAGCGCGGAGTCAAACTGTCGGGCGGACAGAAGCAGCGCCTGGCGATTGCCCGAATCTTCCTGAAAAACCCGCCGATCCTGATCCTCGATGAAGCGACATCGGCGCTCGACACCGAAACCGAACGCGCCATCCAGCAATCCCTTTCGGAATTGTCGAAGGGACGAACGACACTGGTCATCGCCCATCGGCTGGCGACGATCACCCAGGCCGACCGCATTCTGGTCGTCAACGAGGGCGCGATTGTCGAGGATGGCAGTCATGCCGAACTTTTGGGCAAGAACGGTCTCTACAGCCGCCTCAGTCAGTTGCAGTCCGGGTAAGCCAGGCTGGCAAAGGAACCTTGGCGACGGTCGGGCGTTTTGTCTCCACTGTTCAAAAAGGAGAACGACATGCAGTGGATTTCAAAGCCTTTGCTCGCGGGTGCGATGTTTCTGACGGGAGCCGGCTTTGCGTCCGCCGGCATGATGGCAACGACTGCAACTGATCTGACGGTTTATTCCGGACCGAGCGCGGACTATCCGTCGGTCGGCATTGCCACGCGTGGCAGCGCTGCGGCGCTTGATGGCTGCCTTGAAGGCGAAAGCTGGTGCCGGATCGACGTCAACGGTCTGCGTGGCTGGGTGTACGCGAAGGAATTGACGGTCGATTACGATGGCGCGCCGGTCATTATTCAGGACCGCCGCGCTGACCTAGGAGTTCCGGTGGTCACCTACGAAAAGACCGTGGTTGTCGACGGTCCTGCATCGCCGGCGCCCGGTGATGAACTGGTTGGTACCGTTGATAGCAGCGGCGCAATCATCCCGCCGCCGGAAGTGCGCACCTATATCGATGGCGCTCCGATGGATGCCGTTACCTATGATGGCGAAGTGGTCGTCGGGGCGACGCTGCCCGGTGACATGGTGATTACCCAGGTGCCGAATTACCAGTACAGCTACGTGCGCATCAATGACCGGCCGATGCTGGTCCATCCGCAAAGCCGCCGTATTGTCTATGTGTATGAGTAAGCTGAATGAAAATCGGGCCGCAGAAAATGCGGCCCGTCCTGGTATTGTTTCGAGCTGGGGCTGCCGATGACCTCCCGTACACTTTTGCTCGGCGTCATCGCACTTATCGTCGGTTCGATCCTGAGCATCCTCGCCGTCCAACATTTTGCGCCGGACGAAAGCTCCAATAGCTTGGTGCCACCAGACCCGCTGGTGGTCACACCGGAAAATGCAGCCGAGGAAACCAAATAGCAGCCGGCCTGGTTAGCCGCTCCATCTCCCATTATGCGCCGATTGCGAAATCCTGCCTCAGAGCTGTCTCACATGCTTTGGTCAAAGCTGCAGGGTCGCGTACTCCGCCTTGGTACAGCCGAACAATAGCGGCGGCGCAGATTTGCATATCTGCGTCCGAGCCGGTCGTCTGATGTGCCTTGCAAAACTGATCGAAAACCTGACGCAAGATGTCGATATCTTCGCTGCACAGGGCGTCGGCGTGCGGATTGAAATATGCCATTGTTGTTCCTCCTTTTGAGGATGGACGTTCTGTCCTGAGCCGCCGTCGATGGAAGAGCGGCCGTTATGGCTGCAGTTTAGCGCGATTTGAATGCAGCGCTATTCACTAAGACATGTGCTGCGATGCCACGAAAAGTTTTTGTCAGGCAACCTTTTGCGTTTTCAGGCCTTTTCCTCAAAACAGGGAAAGTTTGTCATGGCTGCGTTCTATTTCAAAGTAATCGACAATGACGGCACAATTCCGGCCGATGATCCATTTGATTTCCCGGATCTGATTGCCGCCATCCGCCAGGCAAAGATCGTGCTGGCCGAAATGGCGCTCGACGGGTTGCCGGAGGATCCGGTCAAAGCTTTGGAAATCGAGGTGCAGAACGCAGATCACAGGCCTGTCGTCAGAATGAAACTGGAGTTGCAGATCCACTGGTCTACCGCGTAGTGATGCCGGTCGCTGCTGCTTCAATGGTCTGAACGGCTTTCAGTATCGCTGGAGCAACCAACCGGGCGCCCGTATCGGACGGGTGATCGTCATCGAAGTAAAACACCTTGTCAGCGCTCAGACTGTTGATGCAGCGACCCTTTACGAAGCTGTTGCAGAAGTAATCAGCCGGCCGGACACGGAAAAGGTTGGGATGAGAGAGGGCATCGAAGGCTGCGATCACCGCGCCGTTTCGCTGCCGATACCGCGCGTAGCTGGTGCTGAGTTCCAAGTTCCGGATACCCGCCGTCGCCGTTTTTGCTACGATGTCCGGAACGTTCCATCCGGCCTCCGGGATCGGATAGACCAGCACGACGTTGTGGCCGGAATCGAGATAGGCCCGGATATCTTCCACATATTGCGTCAGCACTCGTGCCTTGCGCGCCGGATCATCCTGTTTGGCGTGCTCGTCAAGGCGGTCCAGCAGATCGGCATAGGTCGGCTGCAGCGGTTCGATACCACCCTCGCCATTGTCAAACGGCGTGCCGTCGACATAGAGGCTCCAGCGGCTCGCCATGATGATGGTCTGCATGCCGCTCGTGCGGATGTAATTCTCGATGCCGGTAAAAAACGGGTTGCAGCGCAGCTTGTATTTCGGGTTGGACACATAGAATCCGGAAAAGCCGACACAGGCCGAATGCGCCATCACATAGAGATCGACATTGGCTGCATCGAAGCTGCGGAGCGCCTCCCCACCAAGTGCTCCGGCGTGCGAATCGCCGATCAGGATGGTCTTGCTGCTGGCCGAATGTTTCGTCAGGCATTCCCGGACAGGATGGGGCAGGGAGGTTTCGCCCTTGTCGAACAGGCAGGTATTCATGACGGGATCGTGATGCTGCTGTTCGGCAAGAGCGGTCAATGCAGTCTGTGGCAAGCGGAACTGCAGGCCATTGCTTGACGTGCCATAAAACCCGATGCCGATGAAAAGCAATGCCGTTATGCCACCGGCACTGAGAATGCGGACGGGCGTCGGCAGCAGCCGCGCCGAGCCTGTCGTGCGGAACGGCGTCTCGATGAACCGCCAGGACAGATAGGCAAGGCCGACGGAGGCAAGCGCCAGGATGCTCATCAACACCAGCGACGGTTCCGTGATGCTGCGGATGCGGGCGAAGGCAAAGACCGGCTGGTGCCAGAGATAAAGGCTGTAGCTGATCAATCCGATGCCGACCATCGGACGCGTCGAAAGCAGCCGGGCAGTGACAGTGCCTTGTGACCCGAAGAGGATGATCAGCACGGCGCCCAGAACAGGAACGAGTGCATAGAGTGAGGGGAAGGGTGTCGTCTGATCGTAGTCGAAAATCGAAAAGACGATGATGCACAGTCCGGCAAGCGACAGGATGTTGCTTTTATAGTGTTTACCGCCGGTCAGCAGGAAAGCGCAGAGCGAGCCCGCCAGCAGTTCCCAGGCGCGGGTGTTCGGCAGGTAGAAATTGGCGGTCTCGAAATTGATCGAGCCGTATTGGGCAAGCAGCAGGCTGGCGAGCGCCACGGCGGATATGGCGGCGATCAGCGCCCGCCGCCCAAACCGCCAGATCAGCATGACGAAAAGCGGAAACAGCATGTAATACTGTTCTTCGACGGCAAGGCTCCAGGTGTGCAGCAGCGGCTGTTCTTCCGATGCGGCTGCGAAGTAACCGCCGCTCTCATGCCAGAAGAGGAAGTTGGAGCCGAACAGGCAGACGGCGATGATGCTGCGGGCGAAACTTGCCATCTGCGCCGGCAGCATCCAGGCCCAGGCAAACGGCAGGCAGCACGCCAGCACGAAAAACAGCACGGGCAGAATGCGGCGGGCCCGGCGTTCGTAGAATTTAAGCAGCGAGAAATGGCCCTTTTCGCGTTCCGCGATGATGATCGAGGTGATCAGATATCCGCTGATGACGAAGAAGATATCGACGCCGACGAAGCCGCCGCCGAACTGCTGAAACCCGGCGTGAAACAGCACCACAGGTATAACGGCGACGGATCGGAGGCCGTCGATTTCACGTCGATAGTTCATGGCTGGCCCCGGCGAGATCCCAATCCTGGATGGCTCGGCAGGATGCGACGGCTTGCTGGCACGGATCAAGTCTGTCCTGTGGAAAAGAGTGGAAAACCAAGACCATATGTTGGCAAGCAGACGTTTTGACACGGCAATCCGGCTTCTGCAGACGCTGCATCCTGCGTTGGCCTTGGAAGGGGCCTGCGCAGGATGGCATGAGGACTGTCGCGCGGATTTCGTTGCTAATCCCGAAACAGCTTCCAGCGGGTCGGACGGAAGGAGATGCGGGAGCGGTCGGAGGTGATTTTTTCCGGCGGCAGTTCGATCTCGACCTTATTATTGGCGGCACCGATATCGAGTTCGACATGGCGCGTTCCGGCAACGCGGCGGGTCACCGTGACGAGGCCGGTAATGCAGCCGTCGCTGCTGTCGAGCAGTTCGATATCGTGCGGGCGGAAATAGAGCTGGCCGGGGCCATCGGCTTCGCCCTGCGCGCTGACGCCGATCGACCGGTCCTCGATCCAGAGCTGGCCGTTTTCGACCCGCACAGGCAGGATGTTGGACTGGCCGATGAAGCCGAAGACGAAGGGGGAGTTGGGCGTGTCGTAGATTTCGTCGGGCGTGCCGATCTGCTCGATCTTGCCCTTGCTCATGACGACGACCCGATCGGCGAGTTCCAGCGCTTCATCCTGATCGTGCGTGACGAAAACCGTCGTGTGGCCGGTGCGATCGTGGATCTCGCGCAGCCAGCGGCGCAGTTCCTTACGCACCTGCGCGTCGAGTGCGCCGAACGGCTCGTCGAGAAGAAGGACATTGGGTTCCACCGCCATGGCGCGGGCCAGCGCCACGCGCTGGCGCTGGCCGCCGGAGAGCTGCGCCGGGTAGCGTTTTTCAAGGCCACTCAGCTGAACGAGGTCGAGCAGCTCGAGCGCGCGCTTGCGGATGTCGGCCTTGGAGGGGCGGCGGCCGGCCGGCCGGATCGTCAGGCCGAAGGAGACGTTGTCAAGCACCGTCATGTGTCGGAACAGGGCGTAATGCTGGAACACAAAACCGATGTTGCGCTGCTGCACGGTTTTGCGCGAGGCATCCTCGTTGCCGAAATAGACAGTACCGTCGGTCGGGCTTTCAAGGCCTGCGATCAGCCGCAGCAACGTCGTCTTGCCGGAGCCGGAAGGGCCGAGCAGAGCGATCAGTTCGCCGGAGCGGATATCGAGCGAGACGTCGTTCAGCGCCGGAAAGCGGCCGAATTCCTTGCGTATGTTTTGAACGCGAACTTCCATGTAAACTATGACCTTTCAGTGCCGGCGGCTGGCGGCGATCTGTTCGCTGTACTTCATTTCAAGCAGCGACTTCAGAACGAGGGTGACGAGAGCCAGCAGGGCGAGAAGCGTTGCGACGGCAAAGGCGGCAACGAAATTATATTCATTGTAGAGAATTTCCACCTGCAGCGGCATGGTGTTGGTCAGTCCACGGATATGTCCGGAAACGACGGAGACTGCGCCGAATTCACCCATGGCACGGGCGTTGCAGAGCAGGACACCATAGAGCAGGCCCCATTTGATGTTGGGCAGCGTGACATACCAGAATGTCTGCCAGCCGCTTGCCCCGAGTGACAGGGCGGCTTCCTCATCGCTGGTTCCCTGTTCCTGCATCAGCGGGATCAGTTCGCGGGCAACGAAGGGGAAGGTGACAAACACTGTCGCCAGCACGATGCCGGGAACCGCAAACAGGATCTGGATGCCGTGGTGCTGCAGCCAGGGCCCAAGCAGGCTGTGCGAGCCGAACAAAAGCACGAAGACCAAGCCGGAAATGACCGGCGAAACCGAAAAGGGCAGGTCGATCAAGGTGGTGAGAAACGCCTTGCCCTTGAATTCGAACTTGGCGATCGCCCATGCGGCGGCAATGCCGAACACCAGATTGAGCGGCACGGCGATCACGGCGACCAGCAGCGTCAGCTTGATGGCGGCAAAGGTTTCCGGATCGGATAAGACGGTAAAGAACTCGCCAGGGCCGTTGCGCATGGCTTCGGTGAACACTGCCGCAAGTGGCAGGACAAGGAACAGCGCCACGAAACAGAGCGCTGTGCCGATCAGTCCGTAGCGCGCATACCGGCTTTCGGAGGTGGCGACCCGGACCAGTTCCGTGTTGCCGGTACCGGTTGTTGTGGTCTCATGAGCCATAGCCGTATCTCCTCCTGCTCCAGGCCTGGATCATATTGATGATCAACAGCATGGCAAATGAGATGATCAGCATGACGGCGGCGATGGCGGTCGCGGCCGGATAGTTGAATTCCTCCAGGCGGATGACGATCAAAAGAGGGGCGATTTCCGAGATATAGGGAAGGTTGCCGGCGATGAAGATGACCGATCCGTATTCGCCGACACCGCGGGCAAATGCCAACGCAAACCCGGTCAGCACCGCAGGCGCAAGCCCCGGCAGAAGCACGCGCCTGATGGTCTGGAAGCGATTGGCACCCAACGTGGCGGCTGCTTCCTCAACCTCCTTGTCGATTTCCTCCATGATCGGCTGCACGGTTCTGACGACGAAGGGCAGGCCGACGAAGACTAACGCAAAGACGATACCGATCGGCGTGAAGGCGATCTTGATGCCAAGCGGCGCCAGAAGGCTGCCGATCCAGCCGTTCGGCGCATAAAGCGTCGTCAGCGCGATACCGGCAACGGCGGTCGGAAGTGCGAAGGGCAGGTCGACCATGGCGTCGATGATGCGCTTGCCCGGAAACCGGTAGCGCACCAGCACCCAGGCAAGGATGACGCCGAAGACGACATTGATCAGGGCGGCGACGAAGGCGGTGCCGAAACTGATGCGCAAGGCGTTGATTGTGCGTTGGTCCGTGGCGAGCGCCCAGAACGTGCTCCAGCCCAATGCGCTCGAGCGCCAGGCAAGGCCGGAGAGAGGGATGAGAATGATGAGTATGAGCCATGACAAAGTAACGCCGAGCGCCAACCCGAATCCCGGAATGACGCTCGGCTGTCTGAATTGCCACAGCGAAGCTGTGCGTGCGGTCATATAGTCTTATTGCCCCGGCTTGTAGATCTGGTCAAACAGTCCACCGTCCCCAAAATATTTTGGCTGAGCTTCCTTCCATCCACCGAATTCGTCAATAGTGACGAGCTTCACATCGGCAAATCGCTTGATATCATTCGGATCGGCGACTTCAGGCTTGAAAGGCCGATAATAGTGTTTGGCGGCGATCTTCTGGCCGACATCCGAGTAGAGGTACTGCAGATAGGCCTCCGCCACCTTGCGTGTGCCCTTGGCATCGACATTGCCATCGACCAGCGCCACCGGCGGTTCCGCCTTGATCGAAATCGTCGGGGTGATGATGTCGAATTTGTCGGGGCCGAGTTCTTCCAGTGACAGATAGGCCTCGTTTTCCCAGGCGATCAGGACGTCGCCGAGACCGCGCTGCACGAATGTGGTGGTGGCGCCGCGTGCGCCGGTGTCCAGCACGGGAACATGCTTGAAGAGGTCAGCGACATATTCCTGGGCCTTGGTGTCGTCTCCGCCATTGGCTGCGCGTGCCCACGCCCAAGCGGCCAGGAAGTTCCAGCGGGCGCCGCCCGAGGTTTTCGGGTTCGGCGTGATCACCTGGATATCGTCCTTGACCAGATCACCCCAGTCCTTGATGCCCTTCGGGTTGCCTTTACGGACGAGGAATACGATCGTCGAGGTGTACGGAGCGCTGTTGTTTTCGAACTTCGTCTTCCAGTCTGCCGGAATCTTGCCGGTTTCCTTGACGATCGCGTCGATATCGGCTTCCAGCGCCAGCGTCACGACGTCGGCTTCCAACCCGTCGATGACCGAGCGTGCCTGCTTGCCGGACCCGCCATGTGACGTCTGGATGGTCACGGTCTCGCCCGTATCCGTCTTCCACTTTTCAGCGAAGGCCGCGTTAAAATCCTTGTAGAGTTCGCGCGTCGGGTCGTAGGAGACATTGAGGATCGTCGTATCGGCGAAAGCAATGCCGAGCCCGCCGATCTGGATGCTGGAGGCGAGAAGCGCCACCGTAAAGAATTTCGTGAGTCGTTTCGCTCGCATGTCTACCTCCGTTGTTAGCAGCCATACTCTATTCATTAAGTGGAATTTTATAACGCAGAACTTTCCCTTTGCGCGTACAGCCGGAGAAAGTCCTGCTCTTTGCTGGGCGCAATATCGAAATCATTTGCTTCAGAGCGGCCACGACGATCCGTTCTCAGGAATAAGTTACCACGCCGGGACCGACTGCGGAACGTCAATCGTAAGGGAAGCCGATAAAGCCCCGGCGGCGCGCAACCAGCTTGAGTGACCGGTCCGGCATGACCACATAGGTCTCTTCGATCCGCTCGCCGTAAGGGCCGTAGAAATTGTTATGAAGGGTGCTTCCGACCGGCGCTTTCCTGAGTTTGGTGCGCGGCTGGCCACCATAAGTTATGCTGCCGGGGATAGGCTCGGGCCCGCGATAGGATCCACCATAGGACTGCGTTTCGACGCAGGACGTTAGAAACAGGGCGGCAAGGGCCGCAACGATCATTTTTTTCATTGTCGAACTCCCAACCAGGACCTCCTGATCCCTTCCATCTGTGACATAACGCTTCTGCGATGATTTTCCAGCGCGTTGGAACAAGCCGCTTCTTTTGCCACTGACAAAGATCGGAACCTGATTGCGCGTGTGGTCCGGGATGCCGTAAATGCTGGCAAATCGGCAAGGGCGAGCAGTGAGGTTTCACGGCGCAGACGTCACAGCCAATGCGCGCGAAAATGTTATCCCGCCGTGGTAAGGCCGAAATTGCGTGTGAAACAGGCCGCCGGCAAAAGAGGCCGCGCGATAATGCCGCGCCGCGAAGGTGCGAAGCTGAAGAGGAAAGAGACATGGCGGACACCGTCGGTTTAAGTACACCGGAAGATGTTTTGTCGTTCTGGTTCGGCGAGTTGCAGCCGCAGGATTGGTTCAAGCCGCATCCGGACCTCGACAGCCAGTGCGAGCAACGTTTCCGATTGGCGCATTTGGCATTGGCGCGTGGCGTGCCGCCGGAATGGCGTGCCACACCGATGGCCCGGCTCGCCACCATCGTGCTGCTCGACCAGATGCCGCGCAACATGTATCGCGGTACGCCGCTGGCCTTTGCAACTGACGGTCTGGCCCTGCGGGAGGCGGCTCTTGCGGTTGAGGCGGGTGCGGATAGCGGCCTTTCCGTCGATGAGCGTGTCTTCCTTTACCTGCCGTTCGAACATTCTGAAAATCTTGTCGATCAGACGCGATCGGTGGCGCTTTTCACGGATCTGGGCGATGCGAACTATCTGGATTACGCCATCCGGCACCGCGAGGTTATCCGGCAGTTTGGCCGCTTCCCGCATCGCAATTCAATTTTAGCACGGGTCTCCACCCCGGCGGAGGTCACGTTTCTCTCCCAGCCAGGTTCAAGATTTTGACCCGTCCGGGCTCCAACGGATGACCGGAGACCGCAAATCCGATTTTGCATCTGGCTGCTGCCCGGCCTATTGAAAGCCAAACTGTCCGCGCTGCGCCTCGATTCTGTTCCAGCTGCGCTCTGCCGGAAAAGGGATATGTGATTGCCGATGATATCGAAACTGTTTGCCGCCTTTCTGTGTTTGTGGATGTTTGCCGCATCGGCGGCTGTCATGGCGCAGGAGCCGGCTGTCCAGGCCACGCCGCAGCAACCGGTTGCCGCAGCGGCGAGCCCGCAGGCACAGGCCGCCGAGCAGCTGGACGTGGCTCGCAAGAACCTTGCAAGACTGACTGATCAGACGAAAAATGCCGCAGATGACGATAGCCGTCTGGCGGAACTGAAGGTCGAGGTTGATGCGGCGACGAAGCAGATCATTTCGATATCGGTCGCCACCCGGCCCCGCCTGGACGAAATCAAGGCGCGTCTTGCCGAGCTTGGCGACCCGCCAGCGGAAGGTGCGCCGCCGGAGACGGATGTCGTCTCACAGGAGCGCAAGCGCCTTCTTGCCGAAAGGGGCGAGATCAACGCGCTGACGGGAACGGCGGAAGACCTGTCGATCCAGACAACCAAGCTGTCGAACGGCATCACCGCCACGCGGCGCGCGCTGTTCAGCAACACGCTTCTCAAACACACCGACATCAATGGTTCGATGGTGATGGATGCGATGGCCTCACTGACGCTGGAACGGCAGGCCTTTACCCGCACCGTTGGTAGCTGGCTGACATTTGCGTGGAATTTCAAGCGCTTGCAGCTGCTGACGGCGCTGTTTCTGTCCTTATGCGCAGCCCTGGTCCTATTGTTGGGCACGCGAAAACTGTTTTTTCCGTTGATCCATCGCGAACCGCTGAGCGAAGAACCGGGCTATATCACCCGCCTGTCGGTGGCGTTCTGGTCGACGATGATTCCGACAGCGGCAATGGCGGTTTTCGCGGCCACAAGCTATTTCTTTCTTCAGGCTTTCAAGGTTTTACGGCCCGATATTGCGCCGATCATCTCGGCCACGCTGGCAATCTGCGTCGCACTGCTGTTTGTATCAACCTTGTCGAATGCCGTTCTCGCGCCGAAGCAAAGTATCTGGCGGCTGGTGCGTGTTTCCGATCGCGGTGCGCGCCGCCTGGCACTGTCGATCTTTGCCATGGCCGCCATCAACGGTCTCGACTATCTCGCCGGCACGATCAGCGAGGTCATGGGCTCGCCGGTGGTCCTGACGGTTGTCAAAAGCCTGATTGCCACCATCATCACCGGCATCATCCTGATGGCGATGTCGCTGATCAAGCCGATCGTCCCGGCCGGAGAGACATTGCAGGGGCAGGGCAAGCCCTGGCCCCGCGCCGTTTTTCTGCTGTTCGTTTTCACCGGCATATTGCTGATCATTGCCGCGCTGGCGGGCTATGTCGGCCTTGCCCGGTTCATCGCCACCCAAATCGTCATGACCGGTGCTATTCTGGTGACGATGTATATCGGTGTTTTGACCGGCAAGGCCGTTGCCAAGCAGAACGCGCTCGCCGACACGGTGGTTGGCCGCTACCTCGAAAAGCGGTTCGGACTGGAGCAAGTTGCGCTGGACCAGACAGGATTGGCAGCAGGCCTCGGCATCTACGTGCTGGTGGTCCTGTTCTTCATACCGCTGATCCTGCTGCAATGGGGCTTCCAGATCGCCGATATCGAGGCGTGGGCCTACCGTATTTTCACCGATATCAACATTGGCAGCATCAAGATCTCGATTGTCGGCATCCTGGCCGGGATATTGCTGTTTGCCGGCGGCTATGTGGTCACCCGCTGGTTCCAGCGCTGGCTCGACGGCAATGTCATGGCCCGCAGCCGAGTCGATACGGGCGTGCGAAACTCCGTCAAGACCGGCATCGGCTATCTCGGCATCGGTCTTGCCGGGCTCATCGGCATTTCGGCGGCAGGCTTTGATCTGTCGAACCTTGCACTTGTTGCCGGTGCCCTGTCTCTCGGCGTCGGTTTCGGCCTGCAGAACATCGTTTCCAATTTCGTCTCCGGCCTCATCCTTCTCGTCGAGCGGCCGTTCAAGGTTGGAGACTGGGTGGTGACCGGCACGACGGAAGGTTTCGTCAAGCGCATCTCCGTCAGGGCAACCGAGATCGAGACATTCCAGCGGCAGACGATCATGGTGCCGAATTCGCTGTTCATCAATGCGTCCGTCGGCAACTGGACCCACAAGAACAAGCTCGGCCGTTCGGATATTCCCGTGACCGTCAGCTATGACAGTGCACCAAGGCAGGTGATGGAAACGCTGTTGCAAATCGCAGCTACCCATCCGCTGGTGCTGAAAAATCCGGAACCACAGGCTGTCTTTACCGCCTTCGGCGATGCGACCATGACCTTCGAACTGCGGGTCTATCTGGCCGATATCGTCAATGGCAACGGTGTGCGCAACGATCTCCGGCTGGCGATCTACGAACGCTTCAAGGATGAAGGTCTCGGTGCACCCTTTCCCAAGGAGGAATTGGAGCCGGAGACGTTGCCGCCGGGTCCGGAAGCCGATGCCGTGGCTTTGGGGGCCGAGGCTGCCGGTCCGGCTGCGGTGACCACGCCGGTGCCTGAAGCTTTCAAGCGCAGCGGAACGCAACGTCGCCCCCGACGGGTCACCGTCGATGGAGTGGGCGACAGGGACTGAGGCCTGGTGGGCTATGAAGAATAGCAAAGGCTGCCCGGGCCGGCCGGCCAGCCGTCGCCGTGAACTTGGTTTTGGCATTTGGAGCGACATTCGGGGGCCGGTGCCTCCAATTTGCGCGCAAGACGCGTCTGGTCGTGCAGCATGATGATTATGTCGTAGACAGGCTCTAGTCTCGGTTCCGCAAACTCTAAAATCTGGTTTCAATATTCAATCAGGGTCGCACGCAATGGCAGAGTTTCCGCAAAAGGCGAAGGTCGTTATCATCGGGCTGGGGGGCATCGTCGGCGCGTCGATCGCCCATCACCTGATCGAGCGGGGCTGGGACGATATCGTCGGCATCGACAAGTCGGGCATTCCGACCGACATCGGTTCGACGGCGCATGCTTCGGACTTCTGCTACACGACCAGCCATGACTATCTCTCGGTCTGGACGACGCAATATTCCATCGACTTCTATGAGAAGATGGGTCACTACGCCCGTATCGGCGGCCTTGAAGTGGCCCGTACGGGCGATGACACCTGGATGGAAGAGATCAAGCGCAAGCTTTCTTCCGCCAAGGCTTTTGGCACACGCGCGCATTATGTCTCGCCAGCTGAAATCAAAGAAATGTTTCCGCTGATCGAGGAAGATCAGGTGATGGGTGGCCTGTTCGATCCCGATGCCGGCCTCGTCGTTCCGCGCTCGCAGACCGTTGCCGGCAAGCTGGTCGATGCAGCGGAAAAATCAGGCAAGCTGCAGGTCTACGGCAACACGCCGGCGAAATCGCTGATCGTCGAGGGTGGCCGCATCACGGGCGTCGTCACCCATCGCGGCACGATCATGGCCGACCATGTCATCGTATGCGCCGGCATCTGGGGCCGCCTGATTGCCGAAATGGTCGGCGAGGACCTGCCGGTCATGCCGGTCGATCACCCGCTGACGTTCTTCGGTCCGTACAACGAGTTCGAAGGCACCGGCAAGGAGATCGGCTTTCCGCTTCTGCGCGACCAGGGCAACTCCGCCTATATGCGCGACACCGGCGACCCGAAGACCACCGAGGGCGGCCAGATCGAGTGGGGTTATTACGAGACCACCAATCCGCGCCTCTGCCACCCGCGCGACATTCTGGAAAAGCACGAGGCGCGCCTGTCGCCGTCCCAGCGCGATCTCGACATGGAGCAGATCATCGAGCCGCTCGAACGCGCCATGGAGCTGACGCCGATTTTGGGCGAGCTCGGCTATAATGAAAGCCACTCGTTCAACGGTCTGCTGCAAGTCTCCGCCGGCGGCGGCGCCTCGTGCGGCGAGAGCCAGAAGGTGCGCGGCCTCTGGTACTGCGTTGCCATCTGGGTCAAGGACGGCCCCGGCTACGGCAAGCTGATTGCCGACTGGATGACGGATGGGCGCACCGAGGTCGACCACAACTCGATCGATTACGCGCGCTTCTATCCGCATCAGTTGGAGGAAAAATTCATCGAGGGCCGCACCTACGAGGCCGCGCAAAAGATCTACTTCCCCGCCGTGCACAACCGCGAGCCCTATGCCTCGGGTCGCAACATCAAGCGCTCACCTTTCTACGAGCGCGAGAAGGAACTCGGCGGCTATTTCATGGAACTCGGCGGCTGGGAGCGTGCGCACGGTTATGCCGCCAATGAGCACCTGTTGGAAAAGTATGGCGATAAGGTTCCCGTGCGCGAGAACGAGTGGGACAGCCGCCATTTCTGGCGCGTCTCCAATGCCGAACATCTGGCGATGACCGACGATTGCGGCATCGTCAACCTCTCGCACTTTCACATGGTCGATATCGAAGGCCCCGATCACGTCGAACTGCTTGAATGGCTGTGTGCGGCCAAGATCGGCGGCGACGGCAATATCGGCAAGGGCATCTATACCCACTTCCTGGATGACGAGGGCATGGTGCGCGCCGACTTTACCGTCATCCGCATGGCAGACCGCTGCCGTCTGATCAACGGCGCCGATGCCGGCCCGCGCGACTTTCACTATATGCGCCGCGTTGCGCAAGATCGTGGCCTCGACGTCACCATCACCGATGTGACCGAAAAATTCATCACCATCGGTATCTGGGGGCCGAATGCCCGCGATACGCTGAAGAAGGTCGTCGCCGATCCGGCCGGTCTTGATGCGGAAAACTTCGCCTTCGCCGCGATCAAGCAGATCGAGATCGGGGGCAAGCCCGTTACCGCCTTCCGCATCTCCTATGTTGGCGAGCAGGGCTGGGAACTGCATATGAAGTACGAGGACGGCCTGGCTGTCTGGGATGCGCTGAGGGCGACCGGCGTCATGGCCTTCGGCGTCGAGACCTATGCGAATTCGCGCCGCATGGAAAAGAGCCTGCGTCTGCAGAACGCCGACCTTCTCACTCAGTACAACCTTATCGAAGCTGACCTTGCGCGACCAAAGGTCAAGGACGCCGACTTCCGCGGCAAGGAAAAACATCTGGAGTACAAGGCGCGTGCGCATCAGCCCGCCATGCTCTGCACGCTTGTGATGACTGAAAACACCGACAAGACCGGGGTGAAGCGCTACCCGCTCGGCAACCTGCCGGTCATGGACCCGGAAACCGGCGAGGTGCTGATCGACGAGCTCGGCCGCCGGTCCTACACGACCTCGATCGCCTTTGGCCCGACCGTCGGCAAGAATATCGCGCTTGCCTATCTACCGCACGCCTATTGCCAGGTGGGCCGCAAGCTGAACATGGAGTACTTTGCCGAGACCTACCCGGTCGAGGTGGTCGGGATCGGCTACAAGCCGCTCTACGACCCGGAAAACCTGAAGCCGAAAAGCTGACCTTTATCCAATAATCTGCAAACAATCCCGGCGCGTCCGCTCACCCGAGCGGACGCGCTTTTTTTCATATCGCTGGCCCGAACGCGTTTCATCGCGAACTGGCACTGCATCCCTTTGTCCAGTTGAAGGATGAATGCCGGCTATTCAGCCTATTCAGCCTCTATTCAGCCGCCCCGCATTATTTATCATGCAATTTCACTTGTGTGCGTTAGTCTGATGCGGGGTGAAAGGCGTCCTGTCTTTTTCGGGTTCATCACCCGGAGCAGCAGGAGGCTCAAAAAGGGGCGGCGCTTCGCGCTGATTGGCAATGAAAACATTCGTAAGTGCATGTGTTCTGACTGTCATGATGACCCTTCCGGCATGGGCCGCGACGGTGACCAACAAGGATGCCGATGCTGCGGTGCTTGTCGTCGTTGAGGGCGAGAGCCGCATGGAAGTCGCCATCAGTGCAGGCGGCACGGAATCGATCTGCCCGAGCGGCTGTTTCATCACCACCCCGAGCGGTGACCGCATCGGCCTGCAGGGCGATGAAACCATCGAGATCGTCAACGGCTCTGCCGTCGTCAAGTAGGGCCGTTCCTGGCCGGCATCGACGGTCAATACGGGCGCCTATTTTTCTTCGTGGAGGCGGGCTTTTGCCCGTCCCGCTTTAGCAAAAATGCGACCTGCTATTTCAGCAGGCAATTAACGACTGCGAAAACCTTTCTGCGTAGCTTGGCCTCGGGGACAATATTTTCAGGTAGGCAATCAATGTCATTTTTTGGCGTGTCCGGAATGTACTATTCCGGTGAATCCTTGCAGCAGCACCGCATCGTGCTGGCCGAGGATTCCAATCTTTTCTCCGCCATGGTCTCCAAGAGACTGAAGGAACTTTTCGATATCGATGTGATCGTCTGCCGCGATTATGACGACTTGCAGTTTTCGGTCGAGAATGCCTCCTTCCCGGCGACGCTCGCCATTTCCAATATCAACCTGCCGGGTGCCGAAAACGGCGAAGCCTTGTCCTATCTGATCGACATGAGCGTGCCGACGATCGTCTTTACCGGCACCTTCCAGGAAAGCACCCGCGAGACCATCCTTGCCAAGGACATTGTCGATTATGTCATCAAGGACAGTGTTTTCGCCGTCGATATGCTGGCGGAATCCGTCTGCCGTTTCCTGACCAATCACCAGCACCATGTGTTGATCGTCGATGACAGTCCGACGGCGCGCGCGCTTTTGACGACACAGCTGAAGCGCTACAATTTCCGCACGAGCTCGGCTGAAAGCGGCGCTGCTGCGCTTGAATTGTTGAAGAAGCATCCGGATATCGGCCTGGTGATCACCGATTACAACATGCCCGATATCGATGGTTTCGAGCTGACCCGTCGTATCCGCGGCGCCTATGGCCCGCATCAGCTGCGTATCATTGGCGTGTCGTCCTCCGCAAACCGGCTTTTGTCGGCGCGATTCCTGAAGGCTGGCGGCAACGATTTCATGTTGCGCCCCTTCGTCAATGAAGAGTTTTACTGCCGGGTGAACCAGAACCTCGATACGCTGACGAAAATCCAGACTTTGGGTGCGAAGATTGCAAAGAAAGCCTGAATAGACCATCTCATTGCTAAATTAGAATTTTCGGTCGCCGGAAATGTGACATTTTTGTGTTTCCGGCAACAAAATCTACTCATTCGACCTGATGATTTAACCAAATCGCAAGCGCATGCCAGTTGAATGCAGCGGAGGGACGAGAGGTCTTGCTCTGCTTTAAAGGGCGACTATCCGCATAACGATAATTTATGGGAGCCAGCGTTGGTAACAGGAACGCCTGCGGCTCACTATGGGATTGATGGGACGTGAGCTTTCGCAAGGCGCCGGCGCGGGGAAACCATATTCAGAAACATTCGGGTAAACGAATGCTTCTGGTCGAGGATTCCCGTATGTTTGCTACGGTTCTCAAGCACGGCTTGGAGACTGCGCACGGCGTTGAGGTTACCCATTGCGGCTCCCTTGAAGCGTTGCGCCAGGCGGTGGAAACCGCCGACTGTGACTATTCCGTCGCCGTTCTCGATCTCAATCTGCCGGACGCGCCGAACTGCGAAGCGCTTGAATATGTGATTTCCCAGAACATCGCGGCGATCGTCTTCACGGGGTCGTTCAACAGCAGCACCCGCGAAGACATTCTCTGCCGCAAGGTGGTCGATTGCGTCATCAAGAGCCAGCCGGATTCGATCGGTCATGTGATCTCGGTCGTCGATCGGGCATTGACCAATGTCAAGACGAACGTGCTGCTGGTGGATTCCAATGCGGTATCGCGGGCAGAACTTTTGAGCCAGTTGCGGCAACAGCAGTTTTCCGTGACGCCGGCGAGCGGCGGCATCGAAGCATTGCATCTGCTTGATACCAACGATTGTTTCGATCTCGTCGTCACCGATTTCGTGCTTTCCGATATGTCCGCCTACGCGCTTCTTGGTGAACTGCGCCAGCGATATGGCGAGGATACGCTAAGCATCATCGCCCTTGCCTCCGCCGAAGATCGCCAGCATGCTGCGCGTTTCCTTCAGCGCGGCGGCACCGAATTCATCCAGAAGCCGTTTATGGTGGACGAGTTTAACAGCCGGGTGTTTCAGGTGGCCAGCATCCAGAAGCGCATTGAGGCTTTGCATGGCATCGCCGCGCGTGACTATCTCACCGATATCTATAACAGGCGCTATTTTTTCCAGCACGGGCCGCGGCTTGTCGAGCAGTGCTTGCGCCGGGGCGAGACGACATCGATTGCCATTCTTGACATCGATCATTTCAAGCGCCTGAACGATACCTACGGCCACGAGGTTGGCGACCTGGTGCTGAAAGCCGTTGCCAAGAGACTGCGCTGGCTCGTGGGAGACGAACATCTGCTTGCCCGGCTCGGCGGTGAAGAGTTCGGGGTGCTTTTCAACGGGCTGGATGTCGCGACCGCCAGTGATTTCTGCGAGATGGTACGGCTTGATCTGGCCCAGGCAAAGGTGATTGCCGACGATGAGGAATTGTCGGTTACCGTCTCGATCGGCCTTGCCACGATCGAAGGGCTCGAAACCTTCGAAAACTACCTGAATGCCGCCGACCAGTTTCTCTATATGGCGAAATATGATGGGCGGAACCGCATCGTCTCGGAATTGACGCTGCTCAAATCCATGGCGTCATAAGGGCGGCGCCAGACTCTTGCCGCCGCGCCGCCATCGTTTCGAGATGCGCTGTCTAGCGCGCTGCCTGCAGCGTCAGCTTGCGCTCGGCGCGCTCCTGCTGGGGCGAACGATTGTAGAGTTCGCGATAACACTTGGAAAAGTGCGACGCCGAGACAAAACCACAGGCGACCGCCACTTCAACCACCGGCATGGCCGACTGCACCAAAAGGTGCCGGGCGCGGTCCAGCCGGATCTCAAGATAGTAGCGGGCAGGGGAACGGCCCATTTCCTGGCGGAACAGGCGCTCGATCTGGCGGCGCGACAGGCCGGCACCATCGGCTATTTCCAAAAGCGACAGCGGTTCGGACAGATTGCCTTCCATCAGTTCGATGATCGACAGAACTTTGGCATTCTGCACGCCGAGACGGGCGCGAAGCGGCAGGCGCTGGCGGTCATGCGGCCCGCGTACCCGATCCGTCAGCGCCTGTTCGCAAACGCGATTGACGAGGTTCTCGCCAAAGTCCTGATCGATCAGGTTCAGCATCATGTCCAGCGATGCGGTACCGCCCGCACAGGTGTAGATGTTGCTGTCGATCTCATAAAGGTCGGCATAGACATCGACTTGCGGGAAGGTTTCCGCAAAGCCCGGCAGGTTTTCCCAATGGATAGCGCAGCGCTTCCCCGTCAAAAGGCCGGCGGAAGCCAGCACGTGGGCGCCCGTACAGAGGCTCCCGACCGAGACGCCGCGATTGTAGAGTTCGCGCAGCCATGCATTGACGGACTTGTTGTTGAAGTCTTCGACATAGATGCCGGAACAGACCAGCACCATCGACGGGCGGTTTTCTCCGCCGAGGAATTTCCGTTCGTCGGCAAGCGAGGTGTTGACCTCCAGGCCGATGCCGCTGGATGAGAGCACCTGGGTGCCATCCGTCGAGGAAAGCCGCCACGTATAGGCCTCGTAGCCCAGCATACGGTTGGCGATGCGCAGCGTTTCGATCGCCGCAGAAAACGGCAGCATCGAGAAGTTGGGCACGAGGAAGAAGACGAGAGATCGCTTTTTGGTCAGTGGCTTGTTCATCGAAGGTCCCATGCGCCGCAGATGTCGCATTTGTCACGTGGAAAAGCGTCATCGAGCTTTCCTGAATGCGACATTGACATGGACGCCAGCGACCGGAAAGAAATAAATACCTATCCTGCAGGCTAACGTGCCGCGGAAAGCGCCATAATGGTCAGAAAACGGCCAAAATCTTCGTTATCGAAGCCATAAATGTCGCATTCACGTCTTGCGTCTGCGAGTTGCAGCCGGCTGTTACGACCCGTTTCCGGATGGGTTGCCGACAGTTTGCGACCTGTAGCCGGCGGATTGAACGGTGTCGGAAATAGGCCATAGGAATCGTGAAGCTCCAAACAAGAAAAAAGGGCATCCCGCCATCATGGCCGAAATGCCCTTTGTCAAAACACGACTGACGGTTTTCGACACGCCTGACCGTCACAGGCCGTTTCTGCCTGCATCATCGTGTTGATTTGGCGTTGGTCCTGTCGGCGGATGGGAAGCCGATATCCTTTAAAGTATCGTAGGAGAGGCCTTCCAGGGCTCGCTCGGCACGACGACGCTTCCACGAGGCGACAGCACGCGCGCGCAGGCCGAAAAGGGTCGAAGCAAAGGATGAATGCCTTGGCCTGGAGCTGTGTTCTAAACTAAAGAATGCCATTGTTCTGGTTCCTTTTGAGTGGGAGGTATCAAAAGGTCGCGACCATGAGAGAGTAATGCCGGATGACCATTCATCATTCAAGCGAATATAATTGATCCCTTGCATCAATAATCATGATGTATCTTGGGTGCGGAATGCCTTTGCGATAAGGCTGCGGACCTGAGCAAATGTGACTGCTGCCGGAGGTTTTTCTAGGATGTTTTCGCCGCTTTTTGCGGAACATCCACGACTGGCAAAAGTTGAATTTTCCCGGCCGTTTGTGCGGTCATGGCTGCCTTGACCAAATCGAGAGCTGCTTCCGGCGGTGTTCCCTTGGACATTTCGGTCTGAACCCGCCGCAGCCAGAGTTTGAGCTGCGCGTCGCTAAAATTTGGGCCGGATGTCATGTAGGCGGTTCTCTGCATCGAATAGAGGACAAGTATGCTCATGATTTCCTTAATGTCAAATCATGCGCTTTTACCCTTAAATTCTAGGGGTTTTCTACCGTTCCACTGGCAACTTTCATTGATGATTATCCGCAGTTGAAAATAAGAGCTAAAATAGACAACGATAAAGCGTCAATCGTGACGAGGCTGGAGTAACCGATGAAACCGCAATCTCATATCGTCGATCTTCTCAGTGCCGCAAAACTCCTGGCCGACAACCAGTGTAATGTCCTGTTGAGCTACATTATCAACATGGCAATGATAGAGGCCTCGACAGGGGCTGGCATTAGAAGAAACGAAGACGGCAAAAGCAGCGCCGACGCCGCATAAGCATGGATACCGCGAACGAGAAGGTGGCCTTTAAACACCAATAGCCGGTGCCTTACTTCACCGGGACTTTTTGAAGGGCTGGTCGTGAGACCGGCCTTTGTTCATTTGTGCGTAGTCTTTGGCCGGGCGATCGCCAGCAGATACGGCCTGCCGGCGATCGTTGAAGACGTCAATGTGAGTGCCGGACGGTTGGAACTCAATCCTCGTCCTGGAACACCGCTTCGCGCTTGGCCTTGACCGCAGGCAGGAAGACGACGACCAGAACGGCCAGGGCGATCAGCAGCAGGATGGCGCTGATCGGCCGGGTGATAAAGGTGGTGGCATCGCCGCGGGACAGGATCATCGCCCGCCGCAGGTTTTCCTCCAGCAGTGGACCCAGCACGAAACCGAGCAGCAGAGGCGCCGGTTCGCAGCGCAGCTTGACCAGCGCATATCCCGCCAGGCCGAAGAAGGCGACGGCGTAGAGGTCGTAGACGTTGGAGTTGACGCTGTAGACCCCGATCGAACAGAAAGCCATGATGATCGGGAAAAGCACGTAGTAGGGGATCGTCAAAAGCTTTACCCAGAGGCCGATCAGCGGCAGGTTGAGGATGACCAGCATCAGGTTGCCGATCCACATCGAGGCGATGATACCCCAGAACAGCGCCGGTTGCTCGACGGCAACGTTTGGGCCTGGAACGATGCCCTGGATGATCATCGCGCCCACCATCAGCGCCATCACCGGATTGGCGGGAATGCCGAGCGTCAGTAGCGGAATGAACGAGGTCTGCGCCCCGGCATTGTTGGCCGATTCAGGGCCGGCAACACCGGCAATCGCGCCATGGCCGAATTCCTCCGGATGCTTGGACATGCGCTTCTCGACGGTATAGGACGCAAAAGCCGCAAGAATGGCGCCGCCTCCGGGCAGAATGCCGAGCGCAGAGCCGATTGCGGTGCCGCGCAGCACAGGTGCGACCATCTGCTTGAAATCGTCGCGCGTCGGCAGCAGACCGCTAACCTTGGCCATCAGGAGGGTGCGGGTCTTTTCGCCCTCGAGATTGCGCAGGATTTCAGCGACGCCGAAGACGCCGACGGCGACAGCGACGAAGTTCAGGCCATCGGCATATTCCCGGATACCGAGGGTGAAGCGCGGCGTGCCGGTATAAATATCGGTGCCAACGAGACCCAGCAGGAGACCGAGCGCCACCATGGCCAGTGCCTTGACGATCGAGCCATGGGCCAGCGCAATCGACGAGACGAGGCCGACGATCATTAGCGAGAAATATTCCGCCGCGCCGAACTTCAGGGCAATGGCCGTCAGGGGCAGAGCGAAGATTGCCACCAGGAAGGTTGATACCGTCCCGGCGAAAAACGATCCCAGCGCTGCGATGGAAAGGGCGGCACCGGCCCGGCCTTTGCGCGCCATCTGGTAGCCGTCGATGGCGGTGACGGCAGACGAGGATTCGCCGGGCATGTTGATCAGGATGGCGGTGGTCGATCCGCCGTATTGCGCGCCGTAATAGATGCCGGCGAGCATGATCAGCGAAGAGACGGGTTCGAGCTGGAAGGTGATCGGCAAAAGCATGGCGATGGTCGCCGTGGCGCCGATGCCCGGCAGCACGCCGATCAATGTGCCGAGCAGCACGCCGATCAGGCAGAAGAGCAGGTTTTCGGGCGAGCCGGCCGTGGAGAAGCCGAGTGCGAGATTGCTGAAAAGATCCATCGTGATGTCCTACAATCTGACCCAGGGGCCGAAGCGCTGGAAGGGCAGGCCGAGCGCGTAGCTGAACACGGCGACCGAAAAGATCGTCAGCGCGACCGAGAGCGCCAGTGCGGTCAGCGGTTTCATGCGCTGGGACGCGAAGCAGGCGATCAGGGCGGTGAAGAACAGCGATGGCACGAAGCCGAGGCCGCGCACGGTCAGCCCGAAAAAGATCGGCGCCGGTAGAATGAACAGCATGCCGCGCCAGGCGACAGGTCCAAGCGGTTCGCCTTCGACACGGGTCGATTGAACAATGATGATGACGCCGAGAAGCGTCAGGATGGCAGCCAGGAACAGCGGAAAGTAGCCCGGTCCCATCTTGAACGCCGTGCCCAGTTCAAGGCCGAGACTCTGATAGATGAAAAAGCCGCCCAGTCCGATGAAGAGCGCGCCGCAGAGCGCATTGGTGGTGTCGAAGGATAAGGATTTCATGATGCCTCCTTTGTTTCCGCCCCGTTCCTGTGCCCGCCAATCTCGTTGCATAGCTGTCGAAATGGTCTTGGGCAGACGCCTTCCTCTTTTGCGAAAGAGGAAGGCGGAAGGGCATATGACCTATCGTGGGCGTGATCAGTCGGCGTACTGGCCGGCGGATTCGATCACCGGCTTCCAGCGCGCGATTTCGCTTTCAAGCTTTGCCTTGAGCGCGGCAGGCGTCGCTTCGGATTCTGCCGACGGAACCGTGCCGAGTTCGGCGAAGCGTGCAACGACGTTCGGGTCCTTCAGCGCGACCTGCAGCGCCTTCGACAGGCGTTCGGTGGCTTCTGCAGGTGTACCCTTCGGCGCGTAGACACCATGCCAGATGCCGACCTGGAAGTCAGCCAGACCGCCTTCGACGGCTGTCGGCACGTCCGGCAGGACCGGAAGGCGTGCAGCCGAAGTGACAGCATAGGCCTTGATCGTGCCGCCGAGGATCTGCTTGGTGGTATTGGTGGTCTGGTCGCACATGATATCGACCTGGCCGCCGAGCAGATCGGTCATCGCCGGGCCGGTTCCCTTGTAGGGAACGGTGACGAGCGGCGTTTCGATGGCGCTCATGAACATCATGCCGCAGAGATGCGAGGCGGCGCCGATGCCGGCATTGGCAACGGTGACCGTGTCCTTGTTGGCCTTGACGTAGTCGATCAAGCCCTTGAGGTCCTTCGGTTCGAAATCCTTGCGGGCGACGATCGTCATCGGCACGTCGGTGACGAGACCGACATATTCGAAGGCGTTCAGCGTGTCATAGGCAAGCTTGCGGTAAAGCGTGGCGCTGGTTGCCATGCCGATGTGGTGGAGCAGAACCGTATAACCATCCGGATCGGCCTGGGCCACGCGGCCGGCACCGAGCGAACCGCCGGCGCCGCCGACGTTCTCGACGACGATCTGCTGGCCAAGGTCCTTCGACATGGATTCGGCAACGAGACGGGCAACCGTATCTGTCGGTCCACCGGCCGAGAACGGAACGACCATGGTGATCGTGCGGTCCGGGTAGGTCTGGGCACTGGCGGAAACGGAAATGAGTGAAACGGCAGCAAGGGCCGTCATGCCAAAGATGGCTGTCAGGTTTTTCATCGAAGTCCTCCCGGATGAAATATGTTGCCAGCCGGCGCAGCTCCTCCCGCGCCGATTCTGGATGTTTGAGTTTTGGAGCAGGACGGCGAAGCGGCAACCATTCAGCGAGCACATTCGCAGAATTTCGTAAGGAGTGCGGCGCAGCATGGGTGAGATTGGGAACATCTGTCACAAATTCCGGGTGGATTTCCACCCATCGGGGGGTCATGCAGCGTAGTCGTCATCCCCGACGGATAATTTTTTATCGAGCCCGTATTTCTGCATTTTCTCGTAAAGCGTCTTTCGAGAAATGCCGAGGAGCTCGTAGACGGGCCGCAGCGCACCGCCATGGGCGGCTAGCGCGCTGGCGATGATCCCGCGTTCAAAGTCGGCGACCTTGTCTGCCAGCCGCTGTTTTTCCGGCCGCGTTTGCGCCTCGTCTGAATTCAGGTCGAGTCCAAGGACCAGCCGGTCGGCAGCGTTGCGCAACTCGCGGACATTGCCCGGCCAGGCGCGTTCGGCGATTTCGGTGATCAGGCTCGGCGGCACATCGATATCGTTGCGCATGTAACGGGCGGCGGCCTCCCGGACCAATTGCAGGAACAGAAGCGGGATATCGGCCTTTCGCTGTGCCAGCGATGGCACATGCAGCGTTGCGACATTGAGGCGGTAAAGAAGATCGGCGCGAAAACGCCCTGCGGCGACTTCCGCTTCGAGGTTGACCTTGCTGGTGGCAATAAACCGCACGTCGAGCGGCACGATCTCATTCGAGCCAAGGCGGGTGATTACCCGCTCCTGCAGCACCCGGAGGAATTTGGCCTGCAGGTCGAAGGGCAGGGAGCCGATTTCGTCAAGCAGGATGGTGCCGCCACGGGCATGTTCGAATTTGCCGTAGCGCGGCCGCAGCGCCCCCGGAAAGGCGCCGGCCTCATGGCCGAACAGCTCGCTCTCGATCAGGTTTTCGGGCAAGGCGGCGCAGTTGATGGCAACGAGCGGCCGGTCGGCGCGGGCGCTGATATCGTGCAGCGCCCGGGCAACGACTTCCTTGCCGACGCCGGTTTGGCCGATGATCAGCGTGTCGGCATCCGTGGCGCCGATGGCGCGTAGCCGGTAGCGCAGATCGACCATGGCCTGTGTCCGGCCGGGCAGCCTTGCCTCGATATCGTCGCGCTTGCCGGCAACGGCTCTCAGCCGCCGGTTTTCCAGCACAAGGCTGCGCCGGTCGAGCGCGCGGCGGGCGATCGCTGCCAGATGCTGGGCGGTAAACGGCTTTTCGAGGAAGTCGTAGACACCTTCGCGCATCGCCTTGACGGCCAGCTGCACGTCGCCATGCCCAGTGACGAGGATGACCGGAATTTCCGCATCAACCTCGCGGATGCGTTGCAGAAGCGTCATGCCGTCCATGCCCGGCATGCGGATATCGCTGATGACGACGCCGGAAAAGCTGTAGCCGATCAGTTCAAGCACATCCTCGGCGCTGGAGAACGTATCGACGTCCAATCCGAACAGGCCAAGCGCCTGCGCGGTGGAGCGGCGCATGTCCTCTTCGTCGTCGACCAGCAGCACGCGTGCATCGCTCACTCGGCGGCCTCCTGCGCTGCCGTGGCTGCTTCCAGTTCGATGCGAAACACAGCGCCCCCCTCGGGGTGATCCGAGACGGAGAGACTGCCGCCGAAATCCTTGACGATATTGTAGGAGATTGACAGGCCGAGACCCAGCCCCTTGCCGACGCCCTTGGTGGTATAGAACGGATCGAAGATTCGCTCGGTGATTGCAGCTGGCACGCCCGGTCCATGATCCCTGATTATCAGGATAATCTTCTCGTTTTGACGTTCCGTCACGACATGGATGCGTCGGTCGGCAAGACCTTCGATCGCATCCGCCGCGTTGGTAATGATATTGACAAGCACCTGCTGGAGCCGCACCGACCCAGCATTGACCATCCCGGCATCGCCGGCGAGTTCGATCTGTAGGTCTGCATCGGCGGTCTTCAGGCGGGCGGAGACGATCTCCAGCGTATCGGCGATGACGGCATCGAGCGCCACGGGGCCAAGCTTCTCGTTCGGCTTGCGGGCGAAATTACGCAGGTGGCGGCTGATCGAGGCCATGCGGTCGATCAGCCCGGAAATACGCCGGACATTGTCACGGGCCTCGGGCACACGATCCAGATCGATCAGCATCGCGGCGCTGTCGGCATAGGTCTTGGCGGCGGCCAGCGGTTGGTTGAGTTCGTGGGAGAGGGCGGCGGACATCTGGCCGAGACCTGCGAGCTTGCCTGCCTGGATCAGATCGGCCTGGGTCTTGCGCAGTTCCTTTTCGGTCAACCGCCGCTCGGCAATCTCTTCCTCGATGCGCTCGTTGACCAGCGCCAGGTCTGCGGTGCGCTCCTCGACCCGGTGTTCCAGCTCGTTGCGCGCCTCGGCCTGCATCCGCATGCGCTCAGCAAGGCGGGCGCGGCGCTGCAGGACGATGGCGAGCGCAAGGCCGGCAAGGCAGAGGAAAAGCACGATGGCGATGATGGTGGTGCGCGCCTGGGCGCGGATGGAGGCCGTATCCATCAGCACATTCACCGTCCAGTCGGCCTCGGGCATATATTGTGACAGCACCAGATATTCCCGGCGGTCCGCGGTGGTCGTGGTCATCAGCTCGTGATCATCAAGCGTGCTGCGGGTGATCGGCAATGGCTTGAGTTCCGCCTCTGCGTAGCGCCGCGAGGCCTGCGTCCTTTGCAGGCGGGCACTGTTGAGCGGCAGGATGCTGGAATAAAGCCATTCCGGGCTGCCGGTCATGAAGACGATGCCTTCCGGGTCGGAGACGAAGATCTTGTATTCACCGCCGCGCCAGGACGTTTCGATCGAATCGATATCGACCTTGAAGACGATGACGCCGCTGATCCGGCCATCGATGCGGATCGGCGAGGCGAAATAGTAGCCGCGTTTCAGCGATGTCGTGCCGAGCGCATAGAACCGCGACTGCCTGCCCATGGCAGCGTCCTGGAAATAGGGGCGGTAGCTGAAATTCTGGCCGACGAAGCTGGCCGGCTGATCGTAATTGCTGGCGGCAATGGTGTTGCCGTCGAGGGTCATGACGTAGATATCGGAGGATTCCAGCAGCCTGTTGATATCCTTCAGATAGACATCCGCCGTATCACGCAGGGCCTTGTCATCGGGATGGGCGATCAGTTCCTTGATGTCATCATGATCGGCAATCAGCGCCGGCAAGGGCTCATAGCGGCTGAGATGTCCACTCAATGCGGATACCGCCAGCCGCAACGCCGAGCTTGCCTGCAGAGATGCCTCGTCCATATAGCTGCGCGTCGCCCATGCTCCGCCCTGGAAAACCACGGCAAACAGCAATAGCGGCGCAAGACAGAGGGCGGCGAGCAGGCGATATTTCACGGATTAAAGGCTCCTCCCTCGTTTCCGGCCAGCGGCTGGGCACCACTGGAGGCGAGTTTAGAGGTCCGCGCGAAAGTTTCCAAGGGGCCTTTGTAAGGCCGCTAGCGGTTAAGGCTGCTCGAGCGGGATGACCGTGCCATCGGAAAAAGCCAGATCCTGTTGTAGACTGGCCGGCAGATGGGAGATTTCGCGCCGGGTTGCCTTGCGCGTTTCCGCGATCTTGCGGGCGTGGTGACCGCCGGTCAGTTGCAGGACGAGCGGTGCAAGCATTTGGCGCATCGTGAATGTGAAGCCGCCGGCTTGCAGCCGGATGGAGGTTTTTTCAACCGGTGCCGTGTCGTGGTGCAGGGACATGGGAAGCTCCTTTCGTCACGTCTTCGATGTTTGCAACTTGACTATCGGCCTCCGTTGAGGTTCAATCAAACGAAATGAAGTGATGCTCTTATTCAGAAAATCTGATCCGTGAGGCTCCCATGAATATGATGATGCGGCATGTCCTTCCGCTCCTTGAACTGGACATCCTGAAAACATTCGTCGCCATCGCCGAGACCGGAAATTTCACCACGGCGGCTGAAACCGTCTACCGGACGCCGTCGGCGGTCTCAATGCAGATCAAGAAACTCGAGGAAATGCTGGGCTGCGTTCTGTTCCTGCGGGACGCGCGTTCGGTATCGCTGACGCCGAAGGGCGAGGTGCTTCTCGGGTTCGCGCGGCGCATGCTGGCGCTCAACAACGAGGCCGTGTCGCGTTTCCTCTTGCCGGACATGAATGGTGTCGTCCGTGTCGGCGCACCCGAGGATATCGGCGAGCGAATCCTGCCGGAAGTGCTGAAACGCTTCTCCGAATCCTATCCGAATGTCACGGTCGATGTGACCATCGGCAACAGCAGCGTCATGCGCAAGCGTGTGGAAGAACATCGGATGGACATTGCCATCTTCAACAGTCTGGCCGGTGAAAACACCGGCGGCGGCGAAATCCTGGTCTCCGAGAAACTCGTCTGGGCCGGCATCAAATGCGGAACGGCGCATACGCGCGAGCCTCTGCCGATCTCGATGTGGGAGGATGGCTGCGTCTGGCGCGCCGATGCTGTCGAGCAGCTGACACAATCCGGCCGCAAGTTCCGTGTGGCGTTTCTAAGTGCCCACACGACGGGACAGCGCGCCGCCATCCAGGCGGATCTGGCGATCGCGCCTCTGCCTCGCTATCTCGTGCAGGGCGATCTCGTGGCGCTCGGCGAGGCGGAAGGCCTGCCGGAACTCGGCCATTACAATATCGGCCTGCAGGTCGTCGATAACGCGTCGCCGCCGGTTCTGGCCGTGGCCGAGCATGTGCGCACCGCGTTCGTCGGATTGCAATAATCGATCCCGAGGGCGGCGCCTATGTGCCGCCCTTCTTCAGCCAGCGCTGCACCCGGATTTCGTCATCATCCATCCAACGCGTCAGCTTCTCGCTGCGGCTCGGCCGCATTTTCATCAGGCCTGCGAGCGCGCCAATTTCGAAATCCTCAAAGACTTTCGGATGGATATAAGACGAGCGGCAGACGGCGCGGGTATTGACCAGCCGCGCGGCAACGCTGTCCACCACATCATTGATCTGCCGCTTCAGTTGCCGCTGGCTCTGACCCGGCTCGATTGCCGCCAAAGCCTTTGCCGCCATCCGGGTGGCGCCCCATGTTCGGAACTGCCGTGACGAGAAATCGGCACCGGAGGCCTCGCGGATATAGGCATTGACATCCTGCGAGCGGATCGCATGGCGCCGGCCATCCTCGTCGAGATATTGAAACAGCTGCTGGCCCGGCAACTCCTGCAGCATTCGGATTGCCTTAGTAATGCGCGGGTCGCGGTGAGTGAGACGCCACTCCTTGCCGGATTTACCCTTGAAGTTGAAGTGGACGCTGGAGCCTTCGATCTTCACATGACGATTGCGCAGCGTCGTCAGACCATAGGAGCCGTTCTCCTCGGCATAGGTCGCATTGCCGACGCGGATGTAGAGATTGTCGAGCAGCCAGACGATCGTGGCGAGCGCCTTGCCCATGCCGGGCTTTCGCAAGCGCAGGTCGGTGTCGACCTTCTCGCGGATTTTCGGCAGCCGCGCGGCGAATTCCGGCAGTTGCGCAAATTTGCTTTTGCCGCGTTCGGCCGACCATTCGGGATGATAGCGATATTGCTTGCGCCCGCGCGCATCCCGGCCTGTTGCCTGCAGATGCGAGTGGGGATTGGGCGAGATCAGCACATCGGTATAGGCGGGCGGGATGGCGAGCGCTGCAATCCGGTCCAGCTCGGTCCGATCGGTGACGCGCTTGCCATCGGCATCATAATAATGGAAGCCGCGCTTGCCCGGCTTGCGGCTGATGCCGCTTTCCAGATTGGACAGATAGACGAGTTCTGCTGCCGCCTTCTGCATGGCGCTGTGCGAGAAGTTTTTGGGCGTTTGAGTGAGCATCTGATCCACAGTGACGCAAAAACGCCGCCGCGGTCATTTGGTTCCCGCACGTCGAAGCAATCGCGGCAGCAATTTCAAGCCGCTATTCTCGGCTGCGCCGCCTGCGCCTGCCGCCGCCTTCGCCACCATCGTCGGTCAGCACCTTGCGCTCCGGCAGCGTGACCGCCGCAGACAGTTTCGGGAAGGTATCGACCTTGTTGGGAAGCGCCATCGCATAGACGAAATGCTCCTGAAATTTTGATTCAAGTGCCGTCTCTATCTTCTCGATTTTGCTGACGGTTTGCTCGATCTCGCGGCGGTGGCCGCGGTTGAGCAGCGCCATCAGCGCGCCGGTTCCCGCCGCATTGCCGACGGCCTTGACCTCGGAGAGATCGCAGTCCGGAATGAGGCCCAGCACCATGGCGTATTTCGGATCGATGAAGGAGCCGAAGGCGCCGGCAAAGCGGATCGTATCGACATGCTCTATCTCGAGCTTTTCCATCAAAAGCTTGATACCGGCATAGAGGGCCGCCTTGGCCAGCTGAATGGCACGCACGTCGTTCTGCGTCACGGTGATGCGCTGGTCGCCATCGTACAGCAGATAGGAAAAGGTACGGCCGTTCTGCAGGATGCGCGGACTTTTAGCCGCCATCCCGCCATCGACGACGCCGTCTTCGGAAATGATGCCGCAGAGATACATTTCGGCGACGACCTCGATGATCGCCGAGCCGCAGATGCCGGTGATGCCGACGGCTGTGGCTTCCTCGGCAAAACCCTCTTCATCAGACCATTTGTCGACGCCAATGATGCGGAATTTAGGCTCCAGTGTTTCCGGGTCGATGCGGACGCGCTCGATGGCGCCGGGGGCCGCCCTTTGACCGGATGAAATTTCCGCACCTTCGAAGGCCGGGCCGGTCGGCGAGGAGGCTGCGACGACGCGGTCCCTGTTGCCGAGCACGATTTCGGCATTGGTGCCGACATCGACCAGAAGCATCATCCTGTCCTGGCGATAGGGCCCTTCGGCCAATGTTGCGCCTGCAGCATCGGCGCCGACATGACCGGCAATGCAGGGCAGCATGTAGAGACGGGCGCCGCGATTGACGTCGATATCGATCTCATGCGCCCAGTATTGCAGGGCGCCGGAGACGGCAAGCGCGAACGGCGCCTGGCCAAGCTCGGTCGGATCGATACCGAGAAACAGGTGGTGCATGATCGGGTTGCCGACAAATACCATGTCGAGAATATCGTGGCGATCGACCTCGCCCTCGGCGCAGACCTTGCCGATCAGGACATTGATGGCTTCACGAACAGCCTTAGTCATGGCTTCCCGGCCATCCGGGTTCATCATCACGTAGGAGACGCGGCTCATCAGGTCTTCGCCGAAGCGGATCTGCGGGTTGGAGGTTCCGGAAGATCCAACGATGCGGCCGGAAAGCAGCGAAACCAGGTGCATGGCAATGGTCGTCGAGCCAATATCGCAAGCGATACCATAGGCTTCGTTCTTCAGGCCGGGCCAAAGGCCGACGATGAACGGGCGTGAGCTGTCCATGTCGCGATGGATGGCGGCGGTAACGCCCCAGTTACCCTTGCGCAGGATGCCCTGAATCTGCGGGATCAGGTGCGGCGCGATCAGCAGATCCTTCCAGCCCCAGTCCTTTTCCAGCATGACCTTCAGCCGGTCGAGATCGCCGAGCGGCTTGTGCATGTCCGGCTCATCAACCTCGACATAGCAGAGTTGCACGGCGGCATTGCGCTCGATCACCCGGTCGGTCGCCGCCTTGCGCACCACCTGCGCATTGATGACCGTATCCTGCGGCACGTCGATGACGAGGTCGCCGAGGATCTGCGACGAGCAGGACAGGCGGCGGCCGTCCGGCAGGCCGCGAATGCTCTCGTAGCGCTCTTCCTTCGGCCCCTTGCCGGAGATGTGGTCGAGCGAGGAGACGATCTTGTGCTTGGCGAAATTGCCTTCCTGAACGGAGACCTGGCAGCGGCCACAGGTCGCCCGGCCGCCGCAGACGCTTTCGACATAGACGCCAAGCGAGCGCGCCGCATCCAGCACCGGCGTGCCGACGGGGAAACGGCCGCGTTTGCCGGATGGCATGAACAGGACGAGGGGATCGCTTTTGTTTTCCTGGGCGGACACGGTCAGTTCATTCCTATGTAATTTGGCCTACGTAGTTTGGCCTATTCGCTGAGCCGCCGCGCATTGGCGCGGACACGGCTGCCATATGGTTTCAGTGCCGCGACGGCAACCCGGTCAGACGCGCCGGTAAGGCCAGCGCAGGTGCCGGTGACGAGCGCGGTGGCGGCGATCATGCCTTCGTTCACCATCGCCGCATTCACGGCCATGACGCTTTCGGTGGCAGCCGAGAGCTTTTCGGTGATCATCCGGCTGACTTCGGCAGCGCCGCCCGCCGATCCGCCGGAGAGGGCAAAATCCTGCAGGCGCGAGGATATGACCATCGGCGCCTGGAACCACAGGCTGGCGAATTCGTCGAGAAGATCGGCACTGAAAAACATCATGTCTCTTTTCTGGCGGTTATTCCGCCTTTGCGTCGGCCGGTTCTTCCGCCCGGGGTCCGGCGCGTCCAGCACGGCCACCACGGCGGCCACTGGAGGCGCCGGGAGCTGCTGCGGCCGGGGCCGCATGGCCACCTGCCGGATTGTGATCGCGATAGGTCATGATCCAGGAACCGCAATTCTGGTCGGTCCCGTTCAAGACGTTGGCCGCGCGAACGGCTTCCATTTCCTGCGGACGGCAGGGGTTCATGATCGCCGACGTCATGCCCGCACCAATAACCATGGGGATGAAGCCGGCATTGATGCCGTGGCGATGCGGCAGGCCGAACGAGATGTTCGACAAGCCACACGTGGTGTTGACTTTCAGCTCGTTGCGCAGACGGTAGAGGAGCGCGAAGACCTGGCGGCCCGCATCGCCGAGAGCGCCGATCGGCATGACCAGCGGATCGACCACGATATCGTGCGGCTTGATACCATAATCCATGGCGCGTTCGACAATTTTCTTCGCAACTGCGAAACGAACGTCCGGATCCATCGAAATGCCGGTTTCGTCGTTGGAGATGGCGACCACCGGAACGTCGTATTTCTTGCAGAGTGGAAGGATGGCCTCGAGCTTTTCTTCCTCGCCGGTGACCGAGTTGATCAGCGGCCGGCCCTTGGCAACCTTCAGCGCGGCTTCAATGGCGGCGGTGACCGAACTGTCGATCGACAGCGGCACATCGACCAGGCCCTGGACGATTTCGAGCGTACGGACCAGCAAGGCCGGCTCGGTCTCGTTCGGATTGACCGAGGTGACACCGGCATTGACGTCGAGCATGGTGGCACCCGCTGCCACCTGCTCCAGCGCGTCCTTGATCACCGTGTCGAAATTGCCGACGATCATCTCGGCGGCCAGCTTCTTGCGGCCGGTCGGATTGATGCGTTCACCGATGACGCAGAAGGGCTGGTCGAAGCCGATAATGATTTCGCGGGTGGCGGAAGCAACGATGGTGCGGGTCATGTCTGGTCCTTCGGGTCGGTGAGCGCTGCTTGATCGGCGCCGGGATGGTTTGTCAAAGGCATGGCCTGCCGGCCGGCCACAGTTGTCTGGTGTTCAATGCTGGCGGTGCGCCGCGACGTCGGCCATTTCCTCTTGGTTTTCCTGCTTGCCGTCGCGGATAGCATCGAGCCGTTCGGCAACGCGGCTGTCGCCGGGATTGGCTTCGCGGGTCCACGGCGTGCGTCCCTTGAGGACGCCGGATTCATGGACGATCTCGGCAACAAATTCTTCCTGCCGGTAGGCCATGACATGCACGCCGGAAACGCCCTTGATCTCCTTCACCTCGTTGATGATGTCGATGCAGAGTTGCTTGCCTTCCTTTTTCTGGTCCTGCGCACCTTCCAGCCGCTTGATGATCGCGTCCGGGATATGGATGCCGGGCACATTGTTGCGGATCCAGTTGGCGGTTTTGGCAGAGGCGAGCGGCCCGACGCCGACGAGGATGAAGCATTTTTCATCGAAGCCGAGATCGCGCACCTTGTTCATGTAGTCGCGGAACATCGGCACGTCGAAACAGTACTGGCTCTGGACGAACTGGGCGCCGGCCTCGATCTTCTTGCCGAGCCGGTAGGGGCGGAAATCATAGGGTGGTGCGAACGGGTTGATCGCCGCGCCGAGAAAGACCTGCGGCGGCGTCGTCAGCTTGCGGCCCGACAGAAACTTTGAATTGTCGCGCATGACACGCACCGTCTCCAGTAGCGACATGCAATCGAGGTCGAAGACCGGCTTGGCGCCGGGCTGGTCGCCGGCCTGGACGCCGTCGCCGGTCAGGCACATGATATTGGCTACGCCCATGGCGGCGGCACCCAGAACGTCGCCCTGGATGGCGATGCGGTTCTTGTCGCGGCAGGCGATCTGCATGATCGGCGCATAGCCCATGCGGGTCAAAAGCGCGCAGATGCCAACGGACGACATATGGCAGTTGGCGCCGGACGCATCGACGGCATTGATGCCATCGACCCAGCCTTCGAAGATCGCGGCCCGCTCATAGACGTCTTCCGGATTGGCGCTGTCGGGCGGATTGAGTTCCGCGGTGACAGCAAATTCGCCGCGGCGCAAAACGCGCTCCAGGCGGCCGCGTGAGGAATGGCCGGGCAGGGGATCGAGCGGAAGATGGCGGCCCAGCGGGTTTTCGTCGATATGGGCCATGCTCAGGCGTCCTTTGCAGCGGCTGCGGCTTCGCGGGCTTCGGCGGCCTGTGCGGTGACGCGCAGCCAGGACGAGGTTTCGCGCAGCGACTGATTGACGGGTTTCTGCACGTTCAGGATCGCATCCCCCTTCACCATGTTGCGCGAGCCTTCCCAGGCCTTCACCCAGACACAGGGCATATCCGGCTCGACTTCACAATTGCCGTTGGCGCGAACGCCGCCGCAGGGGCCGTTGCGCAACTGCTTCGGGCAGTTCATCGGGCAGGACATGCCGGTCGATGACAGAGCGCACTGGCCGCACATGCGACAGTCGAACAGAAGGCCTTTGACATTGCGCTCGATGAAGGTAATCGGCGCTTCCACCCGGCTGTAGCCGATCGCCTTCCACAGCGGATGAAGCAGCAGGAAGACGTCGGCGAAGCGGTGGTAGAACCATTCGAGGAAACGCGAGTGGCGCACGGCCCAGAGACGAATCGTGTAGCTGCGGCGCGAACGGCGGTTGGGCGAAACACTGGCCGGCGTATAGGCGCCGGTGGCGGCCTTCTTGGCGGGCGCGGCATTGCCGGGTTTTGCGTCAGCCATTGTCTTTGCCGCCGGATTTGACCAGGGCAACCAGCCGCTCCTTGTCGTAGGCTGCTTCCAGTTCGGCGGCGGCCTTGTCAGCCTCGATCTCGAGATCGTCGGAGACCGGGGTCGGGTCGGCCTTGCGCCATTCCGCCAGATAGTCGCCGCTATCGGCAGCGCCCGTGCGCATGGCGCACATGTCGATCGCTTCGGTAAAGCGCAGGGTCAGCTCGCGCTTGGCGGTCTTGCGGCCCTGCTTGATGATGACTTGCGCCGGAATATCGCGCCAGTAAACGATAATGCGATCTGCCATATGCCCGAATTCTCCTCTTGCCCGACAATGCGCATCTTGCCACGTCATGGCTCACCTTGGCACGACGCGCGTCATGCTCAAAAGCGACTTGTCCTCAATGTTGATGATATAACTACCAAATACCGCGGGAGAAGCCATTCCAGAGCCATGTCCAGACCGGCGGATGATACCACTGACGCGAATTGCCGTTTGCCGGCAGAGGCTTGAGATTGCCAGACAACGCATCGTCGATGGCGCGGATGGCAATGTCCGTGGAGGCTGCGGTCTGCAGCAGCGGATAGGTGTGCATCGTGTCGTTTTTCGACGGTGTCATGCGCGACTGATAAAGAATGTCGCCGGTATCGACGCCTGTATCGACCAGATGCACCGTTGCGCCGAAATTGGCCTCGTCGTTTTCCACGCGCGCCCAGTATCCGCCCATCAGGCCGCGATACTGTGGATTGATGCCGGCATGGAAGTTGACGACCGGGCAGGGCAAGGCTGACAGCGTCGAGGCGGACAGCATGCGGCAGCTGACAAGGAACACGACCGCCGGATTTTTGGCGCGGATCTGCTCGATTGCTTCAGGTGTGTTGACGGAGCCGACTGCGATCACAGGAATGGCCGGATTTTCGCGGTCATCGACGTCGTATTGGCGCAGAATGTCTGCCGTGCGCTTCCCGGTAAAGCGCTTGCCGAATTTCGAGGCCACCATCGTGGCAAACTGGCCGGCAGCCGTGATCAGCCCGAGTTTGCGTATACGGCGCTTGAGAAAGAGTTTCTTCGATTCCGGCTGTTCCAGCAAAACCGTGACACTGCCAAAGCGGCTAGCCAAGGCGTTGATCAGGATCTGCGGATTGCGCCCGCCGGCAGTGACGATGACGATCTGTGGGTTGGCTGCGGAAGTCATGCCGGCGATCACCGTCCGTCTTAAATGATGAAGGCCAGGACTGCGCCAGCTGCGAGGATGACCATGCCGGCGACGGCAAGGGAGAGGATGCCGATCAGGGCGCCGGCGACAAGACCAAGGCCATCCCGCTCCGTATGGGCAAAGCCGATGACGGCAAGCGCAAAGGCGGGCAGCCAGTTGCCGAAGGGAATGGGCAGGAAGATCACCACCGCCAGGATAAGCGCCAGAAGGCCGATCAGCCGTTCGGCCAGCCGGCTGCCGAGGAACCAGCCGCGCGGCTTGATCAGGGTTTCGGCGCGCTGGAGCCAGGGCGAGATACGGTTGACGAAAACGAAGAATGTCGTGTTGTCGAAGGCATAGTCGCCCATGCGCTTCGGCAGCCAGATGCCGGTGCGGCGCGAGGCAAACATCTGCCAGGCGATAAAAATCAACGGCAGGCCGAGGATGAAGGTGGCGCCCGGTGGCAGAGGGATGAGGTTGGGAAGGGCAAACACGACGAGGAAGGCGCCGAAGGAGCGGTCTTCCATGGCAACGGCGAGATCGCGCAGGGTGATTTTCGGTCCGGCATTGAGCGAGAGATTGCGCAGGAGCTGGGACAGCTGCTGCCGGTGATGGCTGTGTGCCGCAGTCCTTGCCGATAGGTCCGTTGCGAAAATGTCCGTCATCCCCGTCACCTTTTATTGTGTTTGTTCAGGCGAGTTTGGCGGCAGGCAGTTACGATGCACTTAAGTCAAATGCAGCGCTTGATGCAAAATTGAGAGCAAGGCTAACAGATGGTTTCCGGGCGATCAGGCGTGCAGAAGCGCCGGGGTGAGGTCGCCATAACCGGTGAACCGGTATTCGTAGGTCAGCCCTAGCGTGTCTGCGGCTTTGCGGGCTTTTTCCTGCAGCTTTTCGTCTTCGACCTGCGAGAGGTAGATGAGTTTCTTGTAGTGGCCGAAATACATGTCGCGCAGTTCCGGGTGGCGGTCGAGACCGAGCGGTTCGACGACGAAGGCCTCGAATTGGCGGGCAAGAAAATCCGTCAGGAAGAACGACGTGAAATCCTCGTCCCATCCGGCCTCGAAAGCGGCATTGCCGGCGAAGAAGGAAAAACAGTGCGGACCGGCGATGCGCTCGACCTTTTCTTCTTCGCAGAGCTTGTCGAGCAGCCCGCCGGTGCCGCAATCGGCATAGGCAACGAAGATGCGGCCAAAGCCTTCGGCGCGGGCCTTGTCGATGGCATTCTTGATGCCGGGCGTGATCTTGTCGGGGGTATTATGCCAGATGGCGGGAAGACAGCTGAGGTCGATATGGCCGAGCTTGTTGGCCTCGCAGACGGCAAGGATTTCACGGGCAATCGCGCCGCAAGCGATGACGTGAACTTTTTCCGTTTTCGTGCGTTCCATAGCTGAAGATCTTTCTTCCACGCCAACGTTATCTGTCACAATAAGGAACCCGACCCATGACAGCAAAGACAATCGCCACGATCGGTCTCGTACTCTTTTCCGTCACCACGCTTGCTTCCTGCGGCAATACCATTCGCGGCATGGGCGCCGATGCCGCCAACACCGTAGATGCGACCCAGGATGCCGGCCGCAAGGTTGATCGCGCTGCCAACTAAAGGTTGGGCAAAATATAAAAAAACCGGCCGCGCTTTTTCATCAGCGCGGCCGGTTTTTGCATGCTCAAATGCGCTCGATCAGGCGCCGGCCAGCTGGTTGTGCTTGCGCTTCATGAATTCCTTGGCAGTTTCAACGGCCACTGCCGCGTCGCGGCAATAGGCATCGGCGCCGACAGCCTTGCCGAATTCCTCATTCAGCGGCGCGCCACCCACCAGGACGACGTAATCGTCGCGCATGCCTTTTTCCTTCATCGTATCGATCACCACCTTCATGTAAGGCATCGTCGTGGTCAGAAGGGCGGACATGCCGAGGATATCGGGCTTTTCGCGCTCGATGGCGTCGAGATAGTTCTCGACCGGGTTGTTGATCCCCAGATCGATGACGTCGAAGCCCGCACCTTCCATCATCATGCCGACAAGGTTCTTGCCGATGTCGTGGATATCGCCCTTGACGGTGCCGATGACCACCTTGCCCTGCTTCGGTGCGCCGGTGGCGGCGAGCAGTGGACGCAGGATGAACATGCCGGCCTTCATGGCGTTGGCCGATAGAAGAACCTCAGGAACAAACAGAATGCCATCGCGGAAATCGACGCCGACGATCCGCATGCCTTCGACCAGTGCCTGGGTGAGGACATCATAGGGAGCCCAGCCACGCTTCAGCAGGATTTGGGTCGCATCCTCGATCTCTTCCTTCATGCCGTCGTAGAGATCGTCATGCATCTGCTGCACGAGCTCGTCGTCGGAAAGATCCTCGAGAATGATTTCGTCGTCTGCCATGTGGGTTTCCTCGGTTCCTGGCGCTGTCAGGCTCAAACCTCGCCGACGCAGCTACTATACTTAGCTTTGTTGGTTCCAAAAGCTCTTTTCGAAAGCGACGTCGCATGCGATGAAAAACGACGGCGCTTCGATCGCTGGCAGACCGCATGTGGCCACATCCGATAAAAACCGTGTATCGCCGGATTTGACCGATGAAAAATGTGATATCGGCAATTCAAACAGTTTTGGTCAGAGACGTGCCGAGCAGGTCTTGCCGCGATCGTGTTCGAGTTGCGCCACCCGTTGGCGCATTGAGAACCGTTCGGATTCTGGGGCTTGGTAGCATAGGCCCGACATGTGCGCAGACGAGGCGCGGGAGAGGATAACAAAATGGTAGATGTGACCGAGCAAACGGAAGAAACCGGCGGACGCCGCTCGCGCGGCGAGGGCCGGGGTGCCGCAGCCCGTCGTGCTTCGCGTACCGGTGGTGGCGCTCCGCCGTCGCTTCCCTATATCACCCGCAAGATCCGCGAATACGAGGTGCTCGACGAGGAAGGCCTGGCACTGATCGAGGCCAATGCCGATCTCATTCTCGAGGAAATCGGCATCGAATTCCGCGACGACGAAGAGGCGCTGGCGCTTTGGAAGCAAGCCGGAGCCGACGTTCGCGGACAGCGGGTGCATTTTCCCAAGGGTTTGTGCCGGGAACTCTTGAAAACTGCGCCGTCCACCTTCACCTGGCATGCGCGCAATCCCGAGCGCAACGTCCAGATCGGCGGCAAGGCCACGGTGTTTGCACCGGTTTACGGGCCTCCCTTCGTTCGCGACCTCGAAGGCCAGCGCCGCTACGCGACGATCGAGGATTTTCGCAACTTCGTAAAACTCGCCTATATGGCGCCGTCGATGCATTCGTCGGGCGGTACCGTCTGCGAGCCGGTGGATGTTCCGGTCAATAAGCGCCATCTCGATATGGTCTACAGCCATATCAAATATTCCGACAAGCCGTTCATGGGCTCGGTGACGGCACCGGAACGCGCCGAAGACACGATCGCCATGGCCAAGCTGGTGTTTGGCGATGATTTCGTCGAAAACAATTGCGTCACCCTCAACCTGATCAACGCCAACTCGCCGATGGTTTTCGACGAGACCATGGTCGGCGCCCTGAAGGTCTATGCCCGGCACAACCAGGCCTGCGTCGTTTCACCGTTCATCCTCTCCGGCGCCATGAGCCCGGTGACGGTCGCGGGTACGCTGACGCAGATTCTGGCCGAAGTGCTGGCCGGTGCCGCCTTCACGCAGCTGATCCGGCCGGGCGCACCGGTGCTGTTCGGCACGTTCGCGGCATCGATCTCGATGCAGTCGGGCGCGCCGACCTTCGGAACGCCGGAGCCGTCGCTGGTGTCTTATGGTGCGGCCCAGCTCGCCCGCCGTCTCGGCCTGCCATTCCGCACCGGCGGCTCGCTTTGTGGATCGAAGGTTCCCGATGCGCAGGCAGCCCACGAATCGGCCAACACGTTGAACATGACGCTGCTTGCGGGTACGAACTTCGTGCTGCACGCCGCCGGATGGCTTGAGGGTGGACTGGTCTCGTCCTATGAAAAGTTCATGATCGATCAGGACCAGCTCGGCATGATGCAGAAGATGGCTGAAGGCATCGATCTCTCCGAAGATGCGCAGGCACTCGATGCTATCCGCGAAGTCGGACCGGGCAGCCATTATCTCGGCTGCGCCCATACCCAGGCCAATTTCCAGACGGCATTCTACCGCTCGGCTCTCGCAGACAACAATTCCTTCGAACAGTGGGAAATCGAGGGCGAAAAGCGCGTCGAGCAGCGCGCTAACGCGCTCGCCCGCAGCTGGCTGGAACATTACGAACGGCCGCCGCTGGATGCCGCGATCGATGAAGCGCTGCTCGATTTCATCGCCAAGAAGAAGGATTCGATGCCCGACGCCTTCACTTGAAGAGAGCCCGAACAAGCCAGGGAGCAAGGCGGAGCGGCGCAAGTAGCAGATTTCATCCAGAAGGAAGTCTGGCGCCCACATTACGACAGGCAGGGGCCGAAACCGAAATGACCGGTCCCGTGACATCCAACGATGTTTTGAGTGAACTCCGTGCAGCGCTTGCGCCGCACGGAGTTTTTTTACGCGGTGTCGTCAGCTTTGCCGATGGCGAAACGGCGCCTGTCTTGAGTGACGGACAGGCGGCCCGCAGTGTCGTGCTTCTGGGGAATGTGGGCGGCTCTATCTGGACGGCGTTCGAGCGCTGGCGCAATTCCTTGCCCGACCGTGGTGGCGAACATCCGCTCGATGCCTGGTCTAAAGTCGTGATCCAACCGGTCGCGGGCGCTTTTGGCGCCACCGCCTATTTCCCCTCGGATCCGCCCTGGCAGCCGTTCCAGCAATGGGCGATGCAGGCGGAGGGCTTGAAAGCGTCACCGCTCGGCATTCTCATTCATCCGCAGTATGGTCTTTGGCACGGATATCGCGGCGCGCTGGGTTTCGCGCAGGCTTTTCCACCGGCGGCGAGCCCCAATCATCTACATCCCTGCGATCACTGTCCCAGCAAGCCCTGTCTCACCAGCTGTCCGGCGCAGGCTGTTTTGCCTTCCGGATTTCAAATTACGCCGTGCCGGGCCTATCTCAAGACAGCGGAGGGGCAGGGCGGCTGCATGGCTGGGGGATGTATCGCCCGCAATGCCTGCCCTGCCGGGGCCGGGTATCGGTACCCGGCGGAGCAGCTGCATTTCCATATGGCTTCCCTCGGTTTATAGAACTCCTGCCTCCATTTTGCTGTTGTCGCGCGACAGGGTCGGACGCGTGTGAAATGAGGTGGATATGTTTCGTTCCTTAAGCATCGGGTTGGCCATGACCGCATCGATTCTGTCCGCAGAGGAATCAGAGGCTGCCTGCCGTAAGGTGACGCATCTGACGCAACGCTATGCGGTCTGCAGTTTCGATCCTGCCGCCAGTGATATCGGCATTTTTCATCGTGGCCGCGATGGGCAACCCTATGGCGGCTTTGAACCTCTCTTGCGGGATTTGCGGCAGGAGGGCGAATATCTGGAATTCGCCATGAACGGCGGCATGTACGAGCGCGATCTGACGTCGGTCGGCCTGCTGGTCACCGATGGCGTCGAGCGCAAAACCCTCGACCGCGGCCACAGCTGGGGTAATTTCTACCTGAAGCCCAATGGCGTTTTCTTTCTGCAGGGTGGCCGCGCCGGTGTCCTGGAAACCGAAGCCTATGTCGATGCAGCGATCAAGCCGGATTTCGCCACGCAATCCGGACCGATGCTGGTGATCGACGGTGCTGTGCATCCGGCCTTCCTCCCGAAAAGCGATAGCCTGCAGATTCGCAATGGTGTCGGCGTCGATCGGCAGGGCATGGCGGTTTTTGCCGTCGCGCTGGAGCCGGTGCGCTTCCACGATTTTGCGACCCTGTTTCGCGATCAGCTGGGTTGTGCCAACGCGCTCTTTCTCGATGGATCGATCTCCAGCCTGTTTTCTCCGGCTTTGGCGCGCTACGACAACACCCATCCGATGGGGCCGATCATTGCGGTGACACGGAAAATTCCAGGATCGTCAAAATAATTTCGATCCCGACCCAAGGATCGGCTAGGACCGAACGTCTTAGTACCAGTTGCATCAAATCCGGGCGGGTGATTTGGACGAGGATCTTATCGAACGGGCACAGAAGGGCGATCGAGACGCCTTCGGCCTGCTCGTCGAAAAGCATTATGATTTCGTCCATGCCGTTGCCTGGCGCTGGTCCGGCAATGTGGGCGATGCCGAGGATATCGCCCAGACGGTATGCCTGAAGCTGGGGCAGGCGATCCGGGCGTTTCGCGGTGCCAGCCGTTTTCGCACCTGGCTCTACACGCTGACCTTGAATGCCGCGCGCGATCATCAGCGCAGTCAATCACGGGAAAGACGCAACGCCGCAAACTTCCTGGCCGACCCGACCAGCGCAGCGGCAAACGACAATCACGGTCAGGCCGAGGCTTTATGGGAGGCCGTGCGGAAATTGCCTGATAAACAGAGCGATGCCGTGCTGCTGGTCTATGGGGAAGGTTTGTCCCACGCCGCCGCAGCCGATGTGATGGGATGTTCGGAAGCAACGGTGTCCTGGCATGTGCATGAAGCCCGCAAACGGTTGAAAATCCTGCTCGGCAGGGAGACGATGTGATGAACGACGATCTGAAAAACCTCGGTCAGATGACCCCGCCGGCGCCTTCACCGGCGGCGCGCGCACGCGCCCTGTCGCTGGCAATGCAGGCTTTCGATGCATCTGAAAATAATTCCGACGCCACCCAAGGAACCGCCGGTGGCCGGCGTCAAAGCTCCATATTCAACAGGCTATGGAGCTACGTCATGAACAAAAGATTCCTCGCAGGTTCGGCACTTGCCACACTTTTGGTGGTGCCCGCCGCCGCCTTTCTCACGCTGGAGCTGACGCGGCAGGGCTTGCCGGTGGATACGGTTAAGTCGACGGGTGTAGCGATGGATAACAAGGTGGCGAAAACGGAACAGGCCGATGCGCCTGCAAGTTTAGACAGTGAAGCGCAAAAACCTCATGCGGAAATGGCTTTGCAGGACCGTCAGCTGGTGCAGCCAGAGCCGCAGCAGAAAAAACAGCCAGGCGGCTATTCTGCCGACGAAACTGCGGCGCTTTTGAACAGCCAGGATACGCAGGGGGGAAGCGCAAAAAGGGTTGCCTCTGGAACTGCGGCCGCTTCATCAGCTGAACAGGCAGATGCCGTCGCCCAACCGGAAATGGCACCGCAAGTTCAAGGAGCCATGGCGGCGGCACCTGCTATTGAGCAAGGGATGATCAGCGAACGCCTCGCCATGCCATCTCCGTCCCCCGCCCCTGTCGATACCCTGGCGCAACCGGAAGAAAACCGCGACCGTTTTAGCTCGGCCGATACCAATCCGGTCAAGTCCGTCGCCACCGATCCTGTCTCTACCTTTTCGGCGGATGTCGATACGGCATCCTATTCCTTCGTGCGTAAATCGCTGATAGCGGGGGAAATGCCGGATCCCGAGAGCGTGCGGGTCGAGGAGATGATCAACTATTTCCCGTATGACTGGCCGGGTCCGGACGGCAAGGACACGCCGTTCAGGGCGACGGTTACCGTGCTGCCGACGCCGTGGAATGCCAACACGCGGCTGATGCATGTCGGGATCAGGGGATATGATGTTGCCCCGGCGGTGGCACCGCGCGCCAACCTGGTGTTCCTGATCGACGTGTCCGGTTCCATGGACGAGCCCGACAAGCTGCCGCTTCTGAAAAGTGCCTTCCGGCTTCTGGTCGAGAAGCTGAAGCCTGAAGATACCGTCTCCATCGTCACCTATGCCGGCAATGCCGGTACGGTGCTGGAACCGACGGCCATCAAGGACAAGGCGAAAATCCTATCCGCGATCGATACGCTGCAGCCGGGCGGCTCGACAGCGGGGGCGCAGGGGCTGGAGGCCGCTTACAATCTGGCGCAGCAGGCTTTCGTCAAAGGCGGCGTCAACCGGATCATGCTGGCCACCGACGGCGATTTCAATGTCGGCCCGTCCAGTGATGACGAATTGAAGGCAACGATCGAGGCCGAGCGCAAAAGCGGCATTTTCCTGTCGGTGCTCGGCTTTGGCCGTGGCAATTACAACGATGCGCTGATGCAGACGCTGGCGCAGAACGGCAATGGCACCGCTGCCTATATCGACACGCTGGCCGAAGCGCAGAAAACGCTGGTCGAGGAGGCCGGATCGTCGCTCTTCCCAATTGCCAAGGACCTGAAATTTCAGGTGGAATTCAATCCGCAGCAAATCGCCGAGTATCGCCTGATCGGTTACGAAACCCGTGCGTTGAACCGCGAGGATTTCAACAATGACAAGGTCGATGCCGGCGATATCGGCTCCGGCCACCGGGTCACTGCGATCTACGAGATCACGCCGAAGGGAAGCCCGGCGGTTCTCAATGACGATCTGCGCTATGGTGCCGCTGCTCTGGCTGAGGAGGTCGATGTCAAGGCATCCCCGGAGCTGGCCTTTCTGAAAATCCGCTACAAGCAGCCGGATAGCGATACGAGCCAGTTGATCACCACGCCGGTGACGCAAACGAATACCGTGGCAACGCTTGAACAGGCGGGACGGGATGTCCGGTTCTCCGTCGCCGTTGCGGCCTTTGGTCAAAAACTGCGGGGAACGGATGCCGTGTCCGCCTATCCCTATGGCTCGATCCTTGACCTTGCGTCTGGCGCAAAGGGCGAGGATGGCTATGGCTACCGGGCAGAGTTCCTCAATCTGGTACGGCTCGCCAAAAGCCTCAGTGGAGAATGATGTATCTGTTCTGACTTGCAACCAGACGCTTTCCGGTGAAACGGAGGGCGTCTTGCGATCGCCCCAAAGCCGCAGCCACATCGTTTGCGCATTCAGGCTTTTGGATAAGCCTTTTCCAAGCCGCCCGAACGCACCAGCCCGGCGCGGAACGCCTGATAGGCGGCATGGTGGCTGGATTTGGCCGCTTCCATCAGGCGGATCTGCAGCCGGGCAGGGGCATTTGAGCCCATCCATTCGCCAAGCTTTTCGAGCTTGAGCGAGTTCAACAGTTTGGCTGTCGAGGCAAGGTCGAGTTGGCGATACAGACCTTCGATCAAATTTTCGTCCTGCGCGGCATTTTGCATCATCAGCAAAAGGTAGGCTTGTTCGCTTTTGCCAAGCGCCGTCAGCTTTTCGGCAACGGAATCACGGGTGGAAAACGGGGTGGGTGTACCGTTCATCTCTAGGCTTTCTTTGTGTCACGACGGATCAGTCGAACGGAGGATTATCGGCCGAGGCTGGGGCAAAACTGGATTCAGCCCGCAAGGCTGGCGCAGCCTTGCCGGTGGTAATGGAGAATATTCGAATGTTATGGTCGGCCGATGGCGCCGATTGGATGTTCAGACATTTTTCGAATGGTACCCAGTATGGCCCAGCTTTCGATCTGCATGCCCAGCAACCGGCCGTTGACGCAGTCGCTTAGTGCGATCGAGAGTGCGCTGGCCTATGCCGAGAAAACCGGCGCGCGGCTGATCGTGTCCGACAATTCCCGCGATCCGGAAAAGCGCGCGTTTCTTCAAAACCGTTCGCCCAATCTGCTCTATCATTCTTCGCCGAGCGAGGATGCGTCCGGCAATTGGCTGGAAGCCATGTCACTCGCTGACACGCCGTTCCTGCTGCCGATGGGCGATGACGATCAGATCCATTTCAACGCGGGCGAAACGCCGGTCGATCTTTCCTCGCTGCCAGGTGACGTTATTGGTGTTCGTCCGCACACGCAGATCTGGACGGCGGAGACTGGGGTTTGCCAGACGGAGTGTTTTGCGATCGATGCGTTGTCACCGGCCGAGCGTTTGCAGGAATTTTCCCGCAAGGTGATGGGCAATAACAGCATTTTCTACAGCATTTACCGGACCAGCGCTTTTGTGCCGTTGCTGCGGTTCTTCACGCAGGCTCACCCGACCAAGGGCGGCTATTGCGACTGGAGCCTGACCTTTGCATTGATCACCGCCGGCAGAATTCTCCATGATCCGTCGCTGATCTACCGGTACGATCTCGGCATCTGGGCGACGGGAAAAGGGATTGCGGACGCCTCCAGCAATCTTTACGTGAAAGCAGGCCTTCCTGCGGACAGCGAAAAATATGCCGCCCTTTTGCGGTTTTTGGACGTGCACGTTTTCACGCTGCGCGGCTCGCTGCGATTGTCACCTGCGGAACGCGGCGACGTGCTGCTGATGAACGGCCGGCTCGCCATGGCGGAATTTCTGCAGAGTGTGCGGACCAAGGCTGCAGAGTATGATGAGGTGGTGGTTTATCTGGCCGAAATGATCGAACAGGAGCGGGAGATCGAAACGATCTTCCATCTGGCGCTGTTGATGACGGATTGCATCAAGCCGGGCTTGAAGGATGGCTACATCCGCTTCTTCCAGGCCGCTGCCACAGCCTGAAACGAGAATAGCCTGAAAACCATTTGATTTTCAGGCCCTTCAAGTTTGACGACTGTGTTCCGCTCAGCCGCGGCGGCGGTTGCCGCGTTCACGCGCCGGGGCGGATGGGCCTTCATTGGCGGTCTTGTTGCGCATCGGGCCGATACGCTCGACGATGGCTTCGACGGTCGGCCGTTCACCCGGTACATAGGTGTCGAGCGCTACGCGCATCGCGGCCAGATGCTCGCAGGATGTGCCGCAGCAGCCGCCGATGATCTTGGCGCCGGCATCTCGGGCAAGACGGGCATAGTCGGCCATCAGCGGCGGTGTGCCGGAATAGTAGATTTCCGAACCGCGGAATTCCGGAATGCCGCAATTGCCCTTGATGATGATGTTCGCTTCTGGATTGGCGTCCGTCATGTCGAGCAGTGACGACAGGATATCGGAAGCACCGACGCCGCAATTGGCGCCGGTTGCGACCGGGCCGCTGCCGATGTCCTGGGCGACGGCGAACATATCTTTCGGATGCAGGCCCATCATCGTCTTGCCGGCCGTGTCGAACGAGCCGGTATAGACATAAGGCAGCCCGACCTTGACGGCTGCTTCCGCTGCAGCGCGGATTTCGTCCGTTGCGGACATCGTCTCGATCCAGGCGACTTCGGCGCCGCCGGCCTTCAGGCCCTCGATCTGCTCGACAAATGCCTCGACCGCATCCTCATAGCTCATGGCGCCCAGCGGGATCAGCAATTCGCCGGTCGGACCGACGGAGCCTGCCGTGATCACCTTGCGGGGAGCCTTGTCGGCAACGGCACGGGCGATTTCGGCGGCGCGCTTGTTGAGATCGTAAACGCGATCCTGCGCCTGATGCAGTTTCAGGCGATGACGTGTGCCGCCGAACGAATTGGTCAGGATGATGTCGGCGCCTGCATCGACGAAATCCTGATGCAGCTTGGTGATGTTTTCAGGCTTGGCTTCGTTCCAGAGCTCCGGCGCTTCGCCCGCTTCCAGTCCCATTGCAAACAACGAGGTGCCGGTCGCACCATCGGCGAGCAGAACACCCTTTTCGGCGAGCAGGTCGGAAAGCGGATTGGCGTGCACGGTCATGGGGGATCCTGATCTCATCGGGTTTTCCAATCATATAAAGATATCCTTATATGATTGCAAGTGCGCAGTACCTGATGTTCTCAGTCCGCATTGCGCCGCAAGTTGCAGTGTGCCGCCATGTTCAGTCCGAAAACCGCCAGTGCCAGAAGCATCCACTGCGGGTCGGCTCGGTTGAGAATAAAGGACTCCATCATGCCGTTATAGGTCATGAAGATGATGACCATCATGCAGAACTCGGAGAAATTCCTGCTGTCACTACGGCGGGCGGCGCGGATATAGTCGATGAGCGGTTTGACGAAGAGAAGCAGGATGATCACCACGCCGCCCGGAATGCCGAAGGTCAGCAGCGCGTCGAGAAAGGTGTTGTGGGCCGATACGATACCGCGCACGTCCCAATCCGCTTCGAAATTGGCCTCCATGCCGCGAATGACCGGCGATTGCCAAAAGCTGGCATAGCCATGTCCAAACCAGGGATGCGCGGCGATGCTGTCTGATGCAAACTGCCAGATTGCATCGCGGCCGGTGAAGGTCGGATCATCCAGCACGGCTGCGGTCATCGCAAGCAGGCTGGGGGAATAGATCGTGCCGACGGTGAGGCAGGTGACGAGCACCGCGAAACACAGGTGCACGATGACGATGGCGCCGGAACTGCGGATGGCGCTGCCGCACAGCACGATGCCGATCGCCAGCGGCAGGAAGCCGATGGTCGTCTTCGAGCCGGTATGAAGAACGAAGATGACGGCAAGCAGCGTGATGGCCCATCCGCGCATGCGCGCGCCGGAGCGAATACAGTAGATGCCGAACATGGCGATCACCGAAAAAACCGGGGCCGACACATTCTTGTGCGAAAGATGACCGCGCCAATAGCCGGCGTGCCATGACTCCAGAGCAGAGGCCTGATGGATCGCCCTTTCGGGCAATAGCACGAGGGCGGCATAATTGATGATGAGCAGGAGCAGCACGGCATTGGCACAGGCCTCGACAAAGTCCTTCTCGCTGCGCGGCAGGACCAGCACGCCGGCGACCACAAGCATGGCGACAAGGCTAAGCGTCAAGCCGCGTGCCGAGGCCGTCGGATCGTAGGACTGCAGGCAGGAGAAATAGGCGATGGCAAAAATGATCAGCCAGCTGGGTGAGACCAGCTTCATCAATGTGCGGGGATCAACGGAGGCCAGCATGGAGAAAATGAACAGCGCGCCCAGCCCGAGATAGCCGATCTGGTTGACCACATTCGCCGTCGTTCCAACGTCGCCCTCGGACACCACATCTCCCATGAAGGGATTGAGGGTGAAGATCATGACGAACAGGCCGAACGCCGACAGCAATGTCGTTGCGGCGCGCCTCATCGTCGCAACCCCTTCGGGCGCCGGCCGCGGTATGAACATTCTGGTGTCTGCGTTTCGCAAGGCGGTGTCCGTAACTGGCGGCGAAGACGTTGGCGGTCATTGCCGTCCATCCCATTCCGGAGCGACCCGTTCTAGTCGCGCGACGGGCGTGGAACAGCGGTTTGGGTGCCTTTTTGCACAGTGCCTCGACATGGTTAAATCGTGGTAAAGATCGGTTCATTGGCAGGCGGGTGTTGAGCTGGCGGCGGTCCCGTCTGCCGAATTCATTTACCTATTTGCCGGATTTTTGCCTATGCAGCGGTCCGGTTAACGCAAAATTTCGGGCGCGCCGCATAACGCTTTCTCCATCGTCATGCGCGTTAGGCGTGCATGTTTTGCGCCGTGGGTGGAGCCAGCAGGATCATGACCAGTTCCGAAATCCGCAACTATGCTGCCGCCGATCCCAACGGCACCGGAAGCCCGGCCAGGGTTCGCTTCGCGGTGCTGGATTCCTGGCGGGGGATTTGCGCGCTGCTCGTCGCTATGATGCACTTTCCTGCGTCCGGGCCGCTGTCGGAAAGTCTTGTCATCCGCAACGCCTATCTGTTCGTCGATTACTTTTTCGTTCTGTCCGGTTTCGTCATCGCCCACCGTTACCGCTCCAGTATTTCCAACCGTACCGCCTATCTCCGGTTCGCGATCGTACGGCTCGGCCGTGTTTATCCGCTGCACCTGGCGGTGCTTGCGGTTTTCGTCGCGTTCGAACTGCTCCGGCTGACGGTACCGGCACTGCGAGGCGACGGCGCCCCGCCTTTTTCGGATGGCAACAGCATCGGCGAGCTGATCAACAGCCTGCTGCTTCTGAACGGGATTGGGATGGACGTGCGCCTGGCCTGGAATAGTCCCAGCTGGAGCATTTCGGCGGAGGTCTGGACCTATCTTCTGTTCGGTCTTGCCGTCCTGTCGCTCGGCCGCCGCCACTGGATCGTCTTCATTCCGGTGATCGCGGCCGGGATGGCGGCAATCTATGCCTGGTCGCCGGACCATATGGACACCACATGGCATCTTGGCCTTGTCCGTTGCCTCTACGGCTTTTCACTGGGGGCGCTGCTCTATCACGTCCTCGGGCCGTGGCTGGTCGCCCGCCACCTTGGCGCGGCTACGCCGCGCGGCACCTCCGTTGCTGCCACATGCGTCGAATTTCTCGCGCTGGGTGCCATTCTTGGGTTCGTCGCGCTTGCCGGCAAGGGGCCGGTGAACATTTTTGCGCCCTTTGTGTTTGCGCTGGCCATCTGCGTGTTCAGTTACGAAGGCGGTGCGCTCAGCCGCATTCTCAACCACCGGATTTTCCTGTGGCTGGGGACGTTGTCCTACGGCATCTACATGGTGCACATTTTCGTCCAGGCCCGCATGATCAACGCCGCCAGCGTCATCGAAAAACTGACGGGACAAGCCTTCGTCGGCCCGTTCTCGATTGCACAGGAGGAGTTCTTCGGGTTCGGCGTGCGCGGGGCGGCTTTCGGCGTGATCATGACCCTTGTGATGGTCACACTCGTTGTCGTGACCGCACTTGTGGCTCATTTCGCCATCGAAAAGCCCGGCGTTCGGTTGTCGAAAACAATTGCCGATAGATTGGGAGGCGAGCCTCGCAAGACGGGGGCGGGACAGGCCGGGTTGTCCGCCCTGTCCTCCTGAGAAAGGCAGTTCTCAGGCTGCCTGCAGTTCATGGCCGATCGGCGTCACCATGGCGGAAATGATCGTGCGAAGGTCGAGCGAGCCGACCGGCCGGCCATTGGCATCGACGACATGGGCAATATTCTGATTGGCCATCGTCATCAGCCGGGCAGCGCTTTCGAGCACGGTTCCGATCGTGACCGGCACGCCTTCGGGGTTGCCGGATAGCGGTTTCATGATCGTTTCGACATTGATGACGCGACCGCGGTTCACTTCCTTGACGAAGGCGGTGATGTATTCGTCAGCCGGTTTGAGCACGATATCCTGGCCGGTACCTTGCTGGATCACCTTGCCGTCGCGCAGGATGGCGATCTTGTCGCCGAGCCGAAGGGCTTCGTCGAGATCGTGGGTGATGAACACCACGGTTTTCTTCAGCTCCTTCTGCAGGTCGAGTAGCACCGTCTGCATATCGACGCGGATCAGCGGATCAAGCGCCGAATAGGCCTCGTCCATCAACAGGATATCGGCATCGTTTGTCAGCGCCCGGGCAAGCCCGACGCGCTGCTGCATACCGCCCGAGAGCTGGTTGGGGTAGTGGTTTTCAAACCCCTTGAGGCCGACGCGTTCGATCCAGCCCTGCGCCCGCTTGCGGCTCTCCTCCATCGGCACGCCCTGGATTTCCAGGCCGTAGACGGTGTTTTCGATGATCGTGCGGTGGGGCAGAAGCGCAAACTTCTGAAAGACCATCGCCGTCTTGTGGCGCCGGAATTCGCGCAGGTCGTTTTCGTTCATCTTGCAGACATCGACGCCATCGTAGAGCACTTCGCCGGCCGTCGGGTCGATCAGGCGGTTGATGTGGCGGATCAGCGTCGATTTGCCGGAGCCGGACAGGCCCATGACCACCATGACGCCGCCGGCCGGCATGGAGATGTTGATGTCCTGCAGGCCGAGCACATGGCCATGCTTTTCATTGAGTTCGGTCTTGCCGAGCCCGGTTTTGACCTGATCGACGAAGTCGCGGCCGCGTGGTCCGAAGATCTTGTAGAGGTTCTTGACCTCGATTGCGTGACTAGCCATGGATCACCTCCGAGTGCTTTTGCAGCCGCTTGCCATAGGCCTGGCTGGTGCGGTCAAAAATGATGGCGATCGCAACAAGCGCGAAACCATTGAAGAAGCCGACGGTGAAGAACTGGTTGTTGATCGCCTGCAGCACGTTGCGGCCAAGACCGCCAACGCCAACCATCGATGCGACCACGACCATGGCGAGAGACATCATGATGGTCTGGTTGATGCCGGCCATGATGGTCGGCAGCGCCAGCGGCATCTGGACATTTTTCAGCCGCTGCCAAGGCGAAGAGCCGAACGCATCGGCCGCTTCGAGCACTTCCTTGTCGACCAATCGGATGCCGAGGTTGGTCAGCCGGATCATCGGCGGGACGGCATAGATGACGACGGCGATCAGGCCCGGAACCTTGCCGATACCGAAGATCATCACCACAGGGATCAGATAGACGAAACTCGGCATCGTCTGCATGACGTCGAGTATCGGATTGATGATCGACTGGGCGCGCTCGGAGCGGGCCATCAGGATACCGATCGGCAGCCCGACGATGATGGCGATGAACGTGCAGACCGTGACCATGGCCAGGGTCACCATCGTGTCGTTCCACAGGCCGACAAGGCCGATCAACACCATTGAGAGGATCGTGCCGATGGTGATGCGCATGTCGCGGCTGCCATAGTAGACGATGGCAACCATCACGGCCAGGATAACGATCCAAGGCGAGCTCACGAACAATTTTTCAAGAAAATTCAGAAACACCTGAAGCGGCTGGACCAGAGCATCGATGATATTGACATATTCGCGGACGAGGGCCTTGAAGCCATCATCAACGCTTTTGCGAGCCATTCGTATCGTCGTATCGTCGATTGCCGGAAATTTACAAAGCAGATCTGGCAAGTAACTGCATATTGCCATGTTGTTCCCCTTTAAACCGGAAGTTTTATAGTGCCGGCCGCGTCATCAGGACCTTGTTCAGGGCTACGCGCAGACTTGGGTGGTTTCTTCCGAACCCCGGCATGTCGAAAATGTGACAGCTTTTCGTCACAAGCGACTATGCCGTTTGCGACGATTTTCGTTTTTTTACTCGTATTTGATGGAAATACCGGCGGCATTTCGTGTCGCCGGTATCGGGTTCACCTGTCTTCCGGTGCTGCGGCAACGTGCCGTGTGATTGACCGAAAGCCGGCAGCGACGTCAGCGCCGCTGCCGCAGGACAATCCCTTAGAGGGCTGCCTTGACCTTTTCGGCCACGTCCGGTGCCACCCACTTGGTCCACATGTCGGGATAGGTTTCCAGGAAGTACTTGGCAGCGTCTTCGTTGGTGCCCTGGTTGTCGGTCATCCAGGCGAGTACCTTGTTGACGGTGCCATTGTCCCACTTGCGGACCTTGACATAGTCCATGGCAACGCCGGCCTTCTCGGAGAAGGCCTTGGTCACGACCGTGTAGACGTCCGACGTTGGATAGGAGTTGACCTTCGGATCGGCGCAATCTGGAACCGCCGTGCAGGCGTCCCAGTCGGCCTTGCTATGTTCGACGCCGAAGCTCAGCCGTGTCATCTGGTACTTGCCGAGGATAGCCGTGGGCGCCCAGTAGTAGCCGAGCCAGCCCGACTTCTTTTCAAAGGCGTTGGAGATCGAGCCGTCGAGGCCCGCTGCCGACCCGGTATCGACCAGTTCGAAGCCTTCTTTTTCGGCGTTCAGGGCCTTGTAGAGGTTTGCAGTCGAGACCTGGCAGTTCCAGCCCGACGGACAATTGAAGATGGCGGCCTTCGAAGCGTCTTCTGGCGCCGGGAACAGTTCCGGATGCTTCAGCGCGTCCTGAACGGTCTTGATGTCAGGATGAGCGTCAGCCAGGAATTTCGGAATCCACCAGCCTTCGACGCCGCCTTCGCTGAGCAGCGGCGCTGCTTCGATCAAGCGGCCTTCCTTGATGGCGGCATCAAGCGGGGTGCGCACGGCATTGACCCACAATTCGGGCGCCATGTCCGGCTGGGCTTTTTCATTCATGGAAGTGAAGGTCGGCATGGTATCGCCGGTCACAAGCGTCACCGTGCAACCATAGCCGTTTTCAAGAATATACTTGTCGACATGCGCGGCGACGCCGGCCGATGCCCAGTTCATTTCTGCAATGCTGACTTCGCCGCATTCAGCGGCCTGAGCGGAGCCGGCAAGCGCATAGAGGCCGGCGGCGAGAATTGTGGAAGCGAGGAGCTTCTTCATGTTTAAGACCTCCCAGTCTTATGCAGCCAAAATCGTGGGGTCCATCGGGATACTGCATCTCCCGGAAACCCGATCGTTCAGGTTGAAGCAGGCCGGGGGGCTCTTGTGGCAAGGCCAATCTTTCATCCCCGCTGCGACGGCGTTGGAGTTTTATTGTCTGGCCGCGGAACTCTGCCGCCAGCCATCTCTCCTTTTACCGTTAGGATCAGCGTAAGTATTCCACAGGAGAAATCAACCTCCGGAATCGCTTTAAGCCACGCAGGCAGCATTTTCGCGGCCTTGAAAGGTCCGTGCAAGCTGTTGAATTTTAATGAGCCGGGCAAGATTTTTGTGCAAATGCGCCCCTCTTTGGCGCAAAATTAGCACTGCTTCACACAAGAGTTGCAGAGCGTGTTTTATCGCAGACAAATTGTGTTCCGTATGCGCCTTCACATTGATTTTCATCCGGCACGAAAAAAAGTGAAAAAAACACGCAATTCATCTTTGGTTAAGCTCTCACTAACCATCCGGTAACACTGTCAGGCTAATTGTTTTCCTGCGGCGGGGGATACTTGGCCGCCCGGCTGGATCAGGTTTTGCGTCCCGGCCGGAGCGATCTCCGGGTGTATGCCGGAGCGGCCATGTGTAGCTTTGGCAGACCGCACGGTTCCGCAAGGAACGGGTGCGGTTTTCGCGTTTCTGAGATATCGTTATCCGTGGCCAGGCACAAAAAAACCGCGCCATTCAAACAAGGGCGCGGTTCGAAGTGTCAGTCTGGGAGAGGGGGTTCAGCCGACGCTGCGTGTCCGGATGAAGCCAAGCGGACCGAAAGGCGCGGACATGACCGTGTTGCGCACACGCGACTGGCTGTCGGGAACCTTCGAGTTCCAGGCGATCTGAACGAAATTTGGCTTGCTGAAGATGAACAACATCGGGGTTTGACCTTGGGTGTGGAGCGTCTTTCGCTCCGTGATTTGATGGTGCTGATATAAGCCCGTTTTCGCCGAATACAACGAGTATTTTTGCCACGCGATGTCGCTTTTTGGACAGTTCGACATCCGTGCCGCACAAGCCTCGCAGCAGCTTGAAATATCGCGTGAAAAACCGGCATCAAACACGGCGGAAATGCGGCGGAATATGGCTTTTCTTGCGGTGGATGCAATGCTAGATCAGGCGCCATGACAAAGACGATCATGCTTCAGGGAACCGGCTCCGATGTCGGAAAAACGGTACTCGTGGCGGGGCTCTGCCGCATCGCTGCCAATCGCGGCCTGAAGGTCGCTCCGTTCAAGCCGCAGAACATGTCCAACAACGCGGCAGTCTCCGACGATGGCGGCGAGATCGGCCGGGCTCAATGGCTGCAATCGATGGCGGCACGCATCCCATCATCGGTGCATATGAACCCGGTTCTGTTGAAACCCCAGTCGGAGACGGGCAGCCAGATCATCGTCCAGGGCAAGGTGGCGGGGCAGGCGAGAGGGCGCGATTATCAGGCCTTGAAGCCGAAGCTGATGGGCGCCGTCATGGACAGTTTCGAGATCGTCCGGTCCGGCGTCGATCTGGTCGTCGTCGAAGGGGCGGGGTCACCGGCCGAAATTAACCTGCGTGCCGGCGATATCGCCAATATGGGCTTTGCCACGCGCGCCAATGTGCCCGTGGTCCTGGTCGGTGACATCGATCGCGGCGGCGTTATCGCATCGCTGGTCGGTACCCACACCATTCTGTCCGGCGAAGACCGCGCGATGATCAGCGGCTACATCATCAACAAGTTCCGTGGTGACGTGTCGCTGTTTGACGATGGGATCGCAGCGGTGAACGGCTTTACCGGCTGGTCTTGTTTCGGCGTCGTGCCCTGGCTGAAAAGTGCTGCCCGTCTGCCGGCCGAAGATTCCGTGGTTCTGGAAAAGCTGGCGCGAGGGACGGGAAGGGCGCTCAAGGTCGCCGTGCCGGTTCTGTCGCGCATCGCCAATTTCGACGATCTTGATCCGTTGGCTGCCGAACCCGAGGTCGATCTCGTTTTTGTTCGGGCCGGCGAGCGCATTCCCGCTGACGCCGGTCTGGTGGTGATCCCGGGATCGAAGGCGACGATCGCCGATCTCGCCGATTTTCGCGCGCAAGGATGGGACCATGATCTGCAGGCACATGTGCGGCGCGGCGGCCGTGTCATCGGCATCTGCGGCGGCTTTCAGATGCTCGGAGCGCGCGTCACCGATCCGCACGGCATCGAGGGCAATATCAGTGAGATCGATGGGCTTGGCTTGCTCGCAGTCGAAACGGAGATGGCGGCGGAAAAAACGGTGCGTAACAGCAGCGCCCGCTCGGCGATCTACGATGTGACGCTGGAAGGCTATGAAATTCACCTCGGCCGCACCACCGGCGCTGACTGCGCCCGCCCGGCGGTGATTATCGACGGCCGGGCAGACGGGGCGGTGTCGGCCAACGGCATGGTCAGCGGGACCTATCTGCACGGCCTGTTTGCCAGCGACGCCTATCGTGCGGCACTGCTCAAAAGTTTCGGCATCGAAGGCGGCGGCGAAAACTACCGCCTCTCGGTTGACCGTGCGATCGACGATGTCGCAGCCGAGCTGGAAGCGGTGCTTGAGCCGCGATGGCTCGACAGCCTGATGTCCTGAGCGGGGCGAACCCTTCAGATTTCTCCGGATGCCTCGCGGCGTCTGCGGTCAAGCTCTTCGCTGTAGCGTCGCAGCGTATGGCTTTCCGTCAACAGGCCGACGACGCGCCGTTCGATGAGATTGTTGACTACGGCCAGCCCATCGCTCTCCGTGGTGTCGAACAAGGCGGCTGCCTGCTTGGCGTTCATGTTTGGCTGCAGGAAATCGTTGGGAAGGCGGATGAAGCCGGAAAGGTCCTGCTTTTCCTCGCTGGCTTCGATGGGGCTGGCATAGACTTCCGGCACCTGGATGATGCCTGCATATTTTGCGCCATCGACGACGACGACCCGTTGTGTCGATCCAAGCGGAAAATCTCTCCGGAAATCCTCCAGCGTTGCCTGCGCATCGATTGTACGGACATCTGTACGCATAAGGCGGCCGACGGTGAGGTTCCGGATCCAGCCAACATCATGAGCACTGCGGATGCTCTCGCCGCGCAGGTGAAAACGCCAGGTGGCGAACGAGTAGCCGAAGGTGGTGCGCACAACGAGCGAGGAGGTGATCACGGCCGCCAGAACAAGGACGGTGATCGGGAAGTCGCCGGTGATTTCCAGCGCCAGGAACGTCATCGTCAACGGTCCGCCGATAATGGCAACCGCCAGCGAACTCATGCCGACGACCGCATAGATGACCGGCGTCAGCGTTGCCTGGGCAAAGACGTAGGGCGCGGAAAAGGCAAACAGCTTGCCGAGCAGCGCGCCCATGAACAGCGACGCAAAGAACAGGCCGCCGCGAAAGCCGGAACCGATCGAGACCGCCGAGGCGAGGGATTTCATCAGGAACAGGCCGATCAGCATCGGGATTGCGGGCGAACTGGCGAGATTGAGATGCAGGGCACCGTGACCGGCCGACAGCACCTGGGGCGACACCAGTGCCAGAAGGCCGACGACGATGCCGCCGAGCGCCGGGCGCGCGGGAGCGGGGATAAAACTGCGTCGGGCAAGCCCCTCGATCAGCGAGACGCCCTTCATCAAGAGGATGCCCATGGCAGCGCAGAAGCAGCCGAGCAGCAATGCCGGCAGATAGTCGGCCGGGACGACGGCGCCGAACTGGCCGACATCGATGGTGAAATCGCCCGCATACAGCCATCTGGCCACGAGATTGGCGATCAGGGCGGAAACGACGACCGGCGTCAGCGACACGATCGTATAGGTGCCGATGATCAGCTCGAAGGCATAGAAGGCACCGGTCAGCGGCGCATTGAACGCGGCGGCGATGGCGCCGGCAGCGCCGCAACCGACCAGGGTGCGCAGATCCGAGCGGCGAAGCTGCAGCGAGATGCCGAGCTTGGAGGCGATGCCGGATGCCAGCTGCGTGTAACCGGCCTCGAGCCCGACGGAGGCGCCAAAGCCGTTGGAGATCAGGTTCTGTATCGCGACGACGATGCTGTCGGTGAGCGAGAGACGGCCGCCATGCAGGGCGTTGGCCTCGATCGGATCGACCATCGGCTTCTTGCGCCAGGATGCCAGAAGCACCATCACCAGGCCGAGAATGATCCCACCGGCCACCGGCGCGATCAATACGGAAATTTCGCCCTGCAGATTGCTGGAACTCAGCCTTTCATCATCGGCAATACCGAAAATCAGGCTGTGCAGGCGGCTGGATATGATGCTCATCGCGGTGACGGCAAGACCCGACGTAACACCGACGATCATGCCCGCGACGACCAGGCCGAGTTCGCTCCGCCGCGCAAAGGCCCGCATCCGCCCGAGATCGAAAAGCAGCGAGAGATAGCCGAGCCGCCGCAGGTTAAGTTTCGGAATCATCTTCAGCTTCATTGCCTGGCCATCCTGTCTCTGCGCCGTCGTGGGCATTTCCGCTTTGCTTCGAATTGCGAAAACCGCCTGTCTTTTTTTCTACGCAATTTCGGACGCAAAACCGCTGCGCACTTCCGCTGGAATTGCTCTAGAAGGCATGGTCTGGGAGATCAAGCTTAGTCTTGCCGAGGCCGGGCCAAACCATGGCGGCGAGAGAGTGCCGCAATTGACTTGATCCAGGCGAGCGCCTAATCATCGGTCATTGGATGGTTCCCGATATGCCGTTGCATGTTGGGAGTAAATGGGAATGCGACGGGCCGGACCCAGACCGGGCGTCCTTATCGCAGCCGACCCCGCGACTGTAGAACGGTCAGGGTTCGCCATCCGGGAAAGCCGATGTTTCCGGACTGTCCGCATTCGCGGCAGCGGTAAGGATCGGCCCAACCGGAAAAGCCACTGGAGTAGCATCACGATCTGCCGGGGCCGGACGCCTCTAAATCTACGAATCGTCCACCTCTTCGTGATATCAGTCGGTTGCGGTGACGCAATCTGGCGCAAAAACTCCGGGAAGGCGAGGCGGGCCCGTTCGTCCCTTTTGGGGCGTGGCGCCGTGAGCCAGGAGACCTGCCATCCTCAAGGGCCCCGTCTTCGATAGGGCTCGCCCAATCCAGGGAGAGATACTCCCGACGCCAGCACGGAGGTTGTCATGGCTTTATTATCCCGTTCCCGGAACGGCCTGTTTCGCGTTGCCGCGAATGCCGCTTTGCGTGACCCAAGGGTTCCTGTCCTTTCCGGCGCGCGCTGAGGCCAGGATCTTTTCATGACATCGATACTGTCAGGCAGCGTGCTGGTTCTGGGCGGCGCCCGTTCCGGAAAATCCGCTTTCGCCGAAAAACTCGTGACGGCGTCGGGTCTGCGCATGCATTACGTCGCGACCGGAAGGGCCTGGGACGACGAGATGCAGGCAAGGATTTGCGAGCATCGCGATCGCCGCGGCGCCGATTGGCAGACCCATGAAGAGCCGCTCGACCTTGCCGGCTGCCTGAAGGCGATCGATGCGCCTGATCGCATCGTTCTGATCGATTGCCTGACGCTCTGGGTCACCAATCTGATGATGGAGCATCGGGATATCGCGGCGGAATTTGAACGGCTTGCGGCCTATGTGCCGCTGGCCAAGGCCAAGCTGGTCTTCGTCTCGAACGAAGTCGGGCTGGGCATCGTGCCGGAGAACCGGATGGCGCGCGACTTTCGCGACCATGCCGGCCGGCTGCACCAGATCATTGCGGAGATTTCCGCAGACGTCTATTTTATCGCGGCTGGATTGCCGCTGAAAATGAAGGGTTGATCCATGACCGTTGAAAAAGCCGCCCACGGCAAGATCCCAGCCACCGTTATCACCGGCTTTCTCGGTGCCGGCAAGACGACGATGATTCGCAACATCCTGCAGAATGCCGGCGGCCGGCGCATCGCGCTGATCATCAACGAATTCGGCGATCTCGGTGTCGATGGCGACGTGCTGAAGGGCTGCGGCGCCGAAGCCTGCAGCGAGGATGACATCATCGAGCTGACCAATGGCTGCATCTGCTGCACCGTCGCCGACGATTTCATCCCGACGATGACGAAGCTGCTCGAGCGTGAAAACCGCCCGGACCATATCATCATCGAAACGTCCGGTCTGGCGCTGCCACAGCCGCTGATCGCCGCCTTCAACTGGCCGGATATCCGCACGCAGGTGACCGTCGATGGCGTCATCACAGTGGTCGATAGTGCCGCCGTCGCTGCCGGACGCTTTGCCGACGATCATGAAAAGGTCGATGCCTTGCGCGTCAACGACGACAATCTCGATCATGAAAGCCCGATCGAGGAACTGTTCGAAGACCAGCTCACCGCTGCCGACCTGATCATTCTCAACAAAACCGACCTGCTCGATTCGACCGGCCTTGCCTTTGTCCGCAACGAGGTTGCGTCACGCACCAGCCGCAAGCCGGCGATGATCGAAGCGAAGAACGGCGAGGTTTCCGCCGCCGTCCTGCTCGGCCTCGGCGTCGGCACCGAAAGCGATATCGGCAACCGCAGGTCCCATCACGAGATGGAGCACGAGGCCGGCGAGGAGCACAGCCATGACGAATTCGACAGCTTCGTCGTCGAACTGGGTTCGATTGCCGATCCGGCCGCCTTCATCGAAAAGCTGAAGCCGATCATTGCCGCGCATGACGTGCTGCGTCTAAAGGGCTTTGCCGATATCCCCGGCAAGCCGATGCGCCTTTTGATCCAGGGCGTCGGCGCCCGCATCGACCAGTATTTCGACCGCCCCTGGGCTGCCGGCGAAGTGCGCCGCACCCGCCTGGTCGTCATCGGCCTCCACGACATGGATGAAGCCGCCGTGCGTGCCGCGATCGCTGCGGCGGTTTGAGGGCGCTTTGACCGGGCGAGACCATAACCCCTCCCCAACCCCTCCCCACAAGGGGGAGGGGCTTGGACTGCGTTTGCCGCGCCTTTCGTGGCTGTTTGAACCGTTCGGAGTACGCTTCTTGGATGAGGTTACCGGGTTTGGCATAAGGGTTCGGCAGATAAGCCCCGCCCCCTTGTGTGCAGGGGTTGGGGAGGGGACTTCCTTATCCAGCACGGGAGACAATGCATGCATCTCCTCCTAGCCCAGAAAGGCACGATTACCGACGGCGAGGAGGCGATCGATCTCGGTCAATCACCAGCCGATATTCTGTTCCTGTCGGCAGCCGATACCGAGCTTTCGTCGATTGCTGGCGCGCACCGCACGCGTGGAGGAAAGTCGAGCCTGCGGGTGGCAAGCCTTCTGACGCTCAAGCACCCGATGTCGGTCGATACCTATGTCGAGCGCACCGCCCGGCATGCCAGGCTGATCATCGTTCGCCCGCTCGGCGGCGCCAGCTATTTCCACTATGTGCTGGAGGCGCTGCATGCAGCCGCCGTCACCCATAAATTCCAGATTGCCGTGCTGCCGGGCTGCGACAAGCCTGATCCCGGGCTGGAGCCTTTCTCGACCGTCTCTGCCGAAGACCGCAACCGCATGTGGGCCTATTTCACCGAAGGCGGCGCCGACAACATGGCGCGGCTGCTGCGCTATGCCGAGGCGCTGATCGACGGCGCGGAAAAACCGGAATCGGCAGCGCCGCTGATGAAAGCCGGTATCTGGTGGCCGGGGCGGGGGGTGATCGGAGTTGAGGCCTGGAAGAAGGCTATTGGGTTTAGTGCCGCCGGTAAGATACCCCCCTCTGTCAGCTTTGCTGACATCTCCCCCTCAAGGGGGGAGATCAACGCGCGGCATACACGCCAATCCCAAGCGGAATTTGAGATTGCGGAACCTGATGTGGGAATGCGGGAGCGTGCTCCAGCGATCTCCCCCCTTGAGGGGGAGATGCCCGACAGGGCAGAGGGGGGTATGCCTCCGAGAAACAAGAGCATCCCATCCCATTCGACGGTGGTAGCGGGAGAGGGGCTCGAACCCCCGACCGTTGCCCTCTGCTTCTACCGCGCGCTGGTTCAAAGCGGTGAGACCAAACCTGTCGAGGCCCTGATCGAAGCACTCAGTGCCGAAGGTTTGACGGTGCTGCCGGTGTTCGTGTCCAGCCTCAAGGATGCCGTGTCGATCGGTACGCTGCAGGCGATCTTTGGCGAGGTGCCGCCCACCGTGGTGATGAATGCCACCGGGTTTGCGGTTTCCGCGCCCGGCGCCGACCGCAAGCCGACCGTGCTTGAGTTTTCCGATGCGCCGGTCCTTCAGGTGATCTTTTCAGGCTCCTCGCGGGCCGCCTGGGAAGCCTCGCCGCAGGGCTTGATGGCGCGCGATCTGGCGATGAACGTGGCACTGCCGGAGGTCGATGGGCGCATTCTGTCGCGGGCCGTCTCGTTCAAGGCGGCGGCTGTCTATGACACCGATGTCGAGGCCAATATCGTCGGTCACGAACCGCTGGCCGACCGCGTCATTTTTGCCGCCAAGCTGGCGGCCAACTGGGCGAGGCTGCGTCAGGCCGCAACGGCCGATCGGCGCGTGGCGATCATCATGGCGAATTACCCCAACCGCGACGGGCGGCTCGGCAATGGCGTCGGCCTCGATACGCCGGCCGGGACGATCGAGGTGATGAAGGCGATGGCCACCGAAGGCTACGTCATCGATTCCATCCCTACCGACGGCGACGCGCTGATCCGCCACCTGATGGACGGCCCGACCAATTCGGTACGGGCGGATTGCCAGATCCGCGAAACGCTTTCGTTGAATCAATACAACACCTTCTTTGCGTCCATTCCCGTTCAGATTCAGGCTGAAGTCACGGGCCGATGGGGCGAGCCGGAGAGTGATCCATTCTTCCGGGACGGCTGCTTCGCCTTGCCGCTGACGCGTTTTGGAAAAACGCTGGTCGGCATCCAGCCGGCGCGTGGCTACAATATCGATGCGAAGGAAACCTACCACTCGCCGGATCTCGTGCCGCCGCATGGTTATCTGGCGTTCTATGCGTACCTCCGCCGCGAATACGGCGCTCATGCCATTGTCCATATGGGCAAGCACGGCAATCTCGAATGGTTGCCTGGCAAGTCACTGGCGTTGTCGGAGACCTGCTACCCGGAAGCGGTCTTCGGTCCGATGCCACATCTCTATCCGTTCATCGTCAATGACCCGGGCGAGGGAACGCAGGCCAAGCGCCGCACCAGTGCCGTCATCATCGATCATCTGACGCCGCCGCTGACGCGGGCGGAATCCTATGGTCCATTGAAAGACCTGGAAGCGCTGGTTGACGAATATTATGACGCGGCCGGCGGCGATCCGCGCCGTCTGCGCTTGCTCAGCAAGCAGATCCTCGAACTGGTGCGCGATATCGGCCTTGATCATGACGCTGGCATTGCCGGTACGGACGGCGAGGACAAGGCGCTGGAAAAGCTCGATGCCTATCTCTGCGACCTCAAGGAACTGCAGATCCGCGATGGCCTGCATATCTTTGGCGTGGCGCCGGAAGGCCGCTTGCTGACGGATCTGACGGTGGCTCTGGCCCGCGTGCCGCGCGGGCAGAGCGAGGGCGGCGACCAGAGCCTGCAGCGGGCGATCGCGGCCGATGCTTTTCGGGGAAACCCCTCCCCAACCCCTCCCCACAAGGGGGAGGGGATTAACCCAGCGCGCGTTTCCGACCCCCATAGACCCACTGTTCAAGACATCGGGGTTGCTACGGCTGCAAAGGTTGGAGATGGGCAGACGGGCGAGCCGCAGATTAGTCCCTCCCCCTTGTGGGGAGGGGTTGGGGAGGGGTTCATTTCTTTTGACCCGCTCGACTGCGTCCTCTCAGATGGTTGGCTTGGCCCCAAGCCGGCCATCCTTGCCGAAGTCTCGGACGCCCCGTGGCGTACCGCCGGAGACACCGTCGAGCGCATCGAACTGCTGGCCGCCAGGTTCGTCTCTGGCGAATTGCCGTGCCCGGATGACTGGACTGCCACCCGCGCCGTTCTTCACGAGATCGAAACCTGCCTCAAACCCTCCATTACCCAATCCGGCCCCGCCGAAATCGCCGCCTTGATGACCGGTCTCGACGGCCGTTTCGTTGCGCCTGGCCCTTCCGGTGCGCCGACGCGCGGGCGGCCGGATGTGTTGCCGACGGGGCGCAACTTTTATTCGGTCGATAGCCGGGCCGTGCCGACGCCTGCGGCGTTCGAGCTCGGCAAGAAATCGGCGGAGCTGTTGATCCGCCGCTATCTGCAGGATCATGGCGACTGGCCGACATCCTTCGGGCTCACCGCCTGGGGCACGTCGAACATGCGTACGGGCGGCGACGATATCGCCCAGGCGATGGCGCTGATCGGCACCAAGCCGGTCTGGGATATGATGTCGCGGCGGGTGACCGGCTACGAGATCGTGCCGCTGGCCATGCTTGGCCGTCCGCGCGTCGATGTCACCTTGCGGATTTCCGGGTTTTTCCGCGACGCCTTTCCCGAGCAGATCGCCCTGTTCGACACGGCAATCCGCGCGGTTGGCGGGCTCGAAGAGGATGACGCCGACAACATGATTGCCGCTCGCATGCGCGCGGAAACCAAACGGCTGGAGGCCGCCGGCGTTGCGCCAAAGGAAGCGTCACGGCGGGCGTCCTACCGTGTCTTTGGGGCCAAGCCCGGCGCCTATGGTGCCGGATTGCAGGCGCTGATGGACGAGGGCGGCTGGGACAATCGCGCCGATCTTGCCGATGCCTATCTCACCTGGGGAAGCTACGCCTATGGCGCCGGCGAGGACGGCAAGGCCGAGCGCGGGCTTCTCGAAGCGCAGCTGAAGACCGTCGAAGCCGTCGTCCAGAACCAGGACAACCGCGAGCACGACCTGCTCGACAGCGACGACTACTACCAGTTCGAAGGCGGCATGAGCCTGGCCGTCGAGCAGATGGCCGGCACGCGGCCGGTGATCTATCACAATGACCATTCGCGTCCGGAAAAGCCGGTGATCCGCTCGCTGGAAGAAGAGATTGGCCGGGTGGTGCGCGGCCGCGTCGTCAATCCGAAATGGATTGAGGGCGTCATGCGCCACGGCTACAAGGGCGCCTTCGAGATCGCCGCCACGGTCGACTACATGTTTGCCTTCGCGGCAACGACCGGCGCTGTTCGCAGCCATCATTTCGAGGCGGTCTACCAGGCCTATGTGATGGACGAGCGCGTCCGCCGGTTCATGGAGGACAAGAACCCGGACGCTCTGCGCGAAATGACCGACAAGCTGATGGAGGCGATCGACCGCGGCCTCTGGTCGCCGCGCTCCAACTCGGCCCGGTTCGAGTTGCAGGGGCTTTCGACGGCGGCCGAGTAACGGCGCTTCGCCAATGACAAAAACAAACGAATTCGCAGAGGACACACCATGAGTGAAGACGACGTACAGACAACCGAGACCGGCCCAGTCCACGATGAGGCACGCCACGCCATGAAGATGGCGAAGAAGAAGACCGCGCGCGAAAAGATCATGGCGACGAAGACGGACCAGAAGGGCCTGATCATCGTCAATACCGGCAAGGGCAAGGGCAAATCGACGGCCGGTTTCGGGATGATCTTCCGTCACATCGCCCATGGCATGCCGTCAGCCGTCGTCCAGTTTATCAAGGGCGCCTGGGAAACCGGCGAGCGCGACCTGATCGAGAAGCATTTTGGCGATGTCTGCCAGTTCTATACGCTGGGCGAAGGCTTTACCTGGGAAACACAAGACCGTTCGCGCGATATCGCAATGGCGCAAAAAGCCTGGGAGAAGGCCAAGGAGTTGATCCGCGACGAGCGCAACTCCATGGTTCTACTCGACGAGATCAACATCGCGCTGCGCTACGATTATATCGACGTCGCGGAGGTGGTGCGGTTTTTGAAGGAAGAAAAGCCGCACATGACCCACGTCGTGCTGACCGGCCGCAACGCCAAGGAAGAATTGATCGAGGCTGCCGACCTCGTCACCGAAATGGAGCTGATCAAGCATCCCTTCCGCTCCGGCATCAAGGCGCAGGTCGGCGTCGAATTCTAAGGGGCGCTGCTGTTACCAGCCAAGCCAGATCCGGACCGGGTGGCCCGGATCGGCCAGGAGCTTGATCGCCAGCGCGATGCAGGTGACGACCAGAAGCGGCTTGATGATCTTGGCGCCGTTCTTCATCGCAAAGCGTGAGCCGACCTGCGCGCCGGCAAATTGGCCGACACCCATCACAAGGCCGACCTTCCAAAGGATCACGCCGTACAGCCCGAAGACGATGAAGCCGCCGACATTCGAGCCGAAATTCAGGAATTTCGTGTGCGCCGTCGCCTTCAAGACGCCGAAACCGGCCAGTGTCACAAAACCCAGCATGAAGAAAGAACCCGTGCCCGGGCCGAAGACGCCATCGTAAAAGCCGATCAGCGGAACGAAGATCAAGCCAAAGAGAAATGGTGTCATCCGGCGTGTCTGGTCGGTGTCGCTGATGTTCGGCTTGAGGCCGAAATAGAGCGCGATGGCGATCAGGAAAAACGGCAGCGCCACTTTGAGGACATCGCCGGGAACGATCGTCGCCAGCGCTGCGCCCAGCCCACCGCCTATCATCGCCAGCGCTGCCATCGGCAATTGTTCGACAAGGTTGACATGCCCACGCCGCGCATAGGCGATGCTGGCGGAGCCCGATCCGAACAGTGACTGCAGCTTGTTGGTGCCGAGCGTTTCGAGCGGCGGGATGCCAGCGATCAGCATCGCCGGTATGGTGATCATGCCGCCGCCACCGGCGATGGAATCGATGAAACCGGCAAGAAACGCGGCTGCAAACAGGAAGGCGAGGAGGTGGGGAGCAAGATCGTGCACGGGGAGACTCGGACAGCCAGAGCGGATGGAAATTCAGCCACTGTGTGTCAGAGCTTTGCCGGAAATGCAAAGGCCGCAGAAAGGACCACGCTGTCCCTTCCTGAAAATCATGACGGGTTTGTGCCTATTTGAAATGTGCCTCGGTCAGCACGTAGCTGTCGCGACGGTCGCGCCCATAGGCCTTGCGGGCGATATCGTGCACCGCGTTGCGTGCCGCATCGAAGGCGGCAAGGCAATCGGCCTCGCTCGGGGCGCGCGAAACGATCTTTGGAAGGGCGCCGATTTCGACGAAGAATTTGACCTCGAACATGCCGTCATGGCCGAGAAAGCGGACGCGTCTGGCAGTTTCGTCGTAACTGCGGCTGGTGTTCGGAAACGTCAATGCCATGTAGGGATATGCCTTGGATGATTGAAATACGTCATATTGACTGTCTGAGCCGTTAGATCACAGAAGGCGGTTGTCTTCGACGGTGCGCAGCATGCGGCGGTGTTGACCGTCGCTATCTGGTTTCCTCGTCGCCTTGATCTTGATCTCGGCCGTATTGCGCACCGGCTTGGGCGCGGTTGCCGAGAGAACCTTGATCAGCGGCTTTTGCTTGAAAAACATCATGCGCAGTCCTCCATCGGACCGGCGGCAGGCCGCGAACGATCGATGGTGTTGTGTCAAATGCCGCCACGCCGAACGCACATGTCCCGTGGTTCGTGCAATCACTCAATTTCATCGGTATCGCGGTGAGGAGAGCAGATGGAGCTCGTCACCTTCAGAAAATTCCAAAGCGGAATGGAGTGCCGCAGGCGTGTGCGTATTTTATGTGAACCTGTTTTCAGCCGTATGGGGCAAATGAGGTTTAAGTGAGTTGATGTTGCGGATCGGCCCAATTGACCTCCAAAGTCGCGGATAATCGTCTGTATGACGCGGCCTGCTCTGCGAATGGCGTAATCCGGTTTGACCGGGCAGGTGGCCTCCGGTAAACAGGAGGAACGTGCGACGGTGCCCATCACGGTGGGCTGAAAGAGCGTCCGGTGCGGCTGACCCAGTCAGGGGGCTTCATCCGGTGCTGTCCAGACCGCTTCGAAGCCTCTGGCTGTCGAGGACCCCGGCGCATTGTGATCATGCGGCTTGGGAGGCCCGTCTCTTTGATGCATATGGATATCGGCGATCAGGCTGGCCGCAGGCTGCTCGTTCTCGGCCTTGGCTGCGAGCGCGGTACACCTTCCGGCGAGGTGATATTGCTGGCCGAGAAAGCATTGGCAACGGCTGGCCTCGATCGCCTCATGCTCACTGGCATCGCTTCGCTGGATAGCCGTGAGGCGGAACCGGCGATGATTGCGGCTGCGGCGCATTTTTCAGTTCCCTTCGTGGTCTTTGATGCCGGAACGCTGGAGGCGCAGTCTTCGCGGCTGCAAAACCCGTCTGACATCGTCTTTTCTTTGACCGGCTGCCACGGCGTGGCGGAAGCGGCAGCCCTTGCCGCAACAGGAACGTCTGGCGTGCTGGTCGTTCCGAAGATCAAGTCGGCCCATGCGACAGCAGCCATTGCTTGTGGAGAATTTGCCGAATCAAGTCAGCAGGTTGCCGCCGGGCGTTGGCAAAGTGATTCCACGTCCTCACATCTGGAATCAGCGCTGGAAATGTTAACAGTATCGGGAGCAGCGCCATGACCGACGCAGTGTTTTCAGGTCTGCCCGAGCTGGCGCCAGGCTCGGTCTGGCTGGTCGGCGCGGGTCCGGGCGACCCCGGCCTGTTGACCCTGCATGCCGCCAATGCGCTGCGCCAGGCCGATATCATTGTCCATGATGCGCTGGTGAACGCCGATTGCCTCAGCCTGGCCAAGCCGGGCGCCATACTGGAATTTGCTGGAAAACGCGGCGGCAAACCATCGCCGAAACAACGCGATATTTCGCTGCGGCTGGTCGAACTGGCACGGCAGGGCAAGCGCGTATTGCGGCTAAAGGGCGGCGATCCCTTCGTCTTCGGCCGTGGCGGCGAGGAGGCGCTCATGCTGGTCGAGCATGGCATTCCGTTTAGGATCGTGCCGGGCATTACCGCAGGTATCGGCGGGCTGGCCTATGCCGGCATTCCGGTCACGCACCGGGAGGTCAATCACGCGGTGACGTTTCTCACCGGCCATGATTCCTCGGGTTTGGTTCCCGACCGGATCCACTGGGAAGGCATCGCCAAAGGCTCGCCGGTGATCGTCATGTATATGGCGATGAAACATATCGGCCAGATTGCTTCCAATCTCATTTCTGCCGGCCGCTCACCGGACGAACCCGTCGCCTTCGTTTGCAATGCCGCGACGCCGCAACAGACGGTTTTGGAAACGACGCTGTCGCGCGCCGAGGCCGATGTCATCGCATCTGGGCTTGAACCACCGGCCATCGTCGTTGTCGGCGAGGTGGTGCGCCTGCGGGCGTCGCTCGACTGGCTGGGCGCTCTCGACGGCCGCGTTTTGACGGCCGATCCGCTGTCGAGCCGGACTTACAAGGACCCGGCATGAGCGGTTTGTTGATCGCGGCGCCTTCGTCCGGTTCCGGCAAGACGACGGTGACGCTCGGAGTGATGCGAGCCTTGCGCAACCTTGGAATTCCGCTGGCACCGGGCAAGGCTGGCCCGGACTATATCGACCCGGCTTTCCATACAGCCGCGAGCGGCAAGATCTGCCTGAACTATGACCCGTGGGCGATGCGTCCGGAGCTGCTCCGCGCCAATGCAGTCCTATCGACTGCGGGCCGCGAGGCGCTGATCATCGAGGCGATGATGGGGCTCTATGACGGTGCGATCGACGGCACAGGCTCGCCCGCGGATCTCGCCGCGATGCTGGGTCTTTCCGTCATACTGGTGGTCGATTGCGGCCGTATGGCGCAATCGGTTGGGGCGCTGGTGCGCGGCTATGCCATGCACCGCGACGATGTGCATGTGTCCGGCGTCATCCTCAACAAGGTCGGTAGCGTCCGCCACGAAACGATGCTGCGCGGTGCGCTGCATGCGATCGGCATGCCGGTGCTGGGCGTCTTGCGGCAGGATGCTGCAATGAAGCTGCCGGAACGCCATCTCGGCCTTGTGCAGGCCGGGGAGCACGGTGCGCTGGATGCTTTCATCGAGCACGCAGCAATGCAGGTCGAAAAGGGTTGTGATCTGGACGCAATCCTGTCCCTTGCGCGGTTGAGCCCGTTCCCGCGTTCGCAGGGCGATGTCCCGCCCTTGAAACCGCTCGGCCAGAAAATCGCCATCGCCCGCGATGTCGCCTTTGCCTTTTGTTACGAGCATCTGCTGTCTGGCTGGCGGCGCGCCGGTGCCGAGCTGACATTCTTTTCGCCCCTCACCGACGAGGCGCCTGCTGCCGATGCCGATGCCGTCTATCTACCGGGTGGCTATCCCGAGCTTCACGCCGGGCTTCTGGCCGATGCCGGGCGGTTCAAATCCGGCATGGCAACGGTGCGGGATCGTGGTGCGCGGATTTTCGGCGAATGCGGGGGGTACATGGTGCTGGGTGAGGGGCTTGTCGCCGCCGATGGCAAGCGCTACGGAATGCTCGGTTTCCTGCCGCTCGCCACCAGTTTTGCCGAGCGCAAGCGGCATCTGGGCTACCGGCGGGTCACTCCGCTCGATGCCGTTTTTTTTGATGGTCCGATGATGGCGCATGAGTTTCACTATGCCACGATCCTGTCGGAGGGCGCTGCCGACCGGCTGTTCGATACGGCCGATGCCGCAGGCACACTGCTCGGGCCTGCCGGGTTGCGGCGCGGACAGGTGGCCGGTTCCTTCATGCATCTCATCGACACGGTTCGCTCCGCATGACTGCGCCGATCGTGCACGGTGGTGGAGTTACCGAGGCTGCGGCGGTGTTCGGCGGCAGACCCGAGGACTGGCTGGACCTCTCGACCGGCATCAATCCCAATCCTGTCGCGTTGCCGGATGTGCCGATCCAGGCATGGCACCGCCTGCCGGATCGTCATTTGGTGGACAGTGCGCGAAATGCGGCTGCGCGCTACTATCGCAGCGATGACAGTCTGCCGCTTCCCGTTCCCGGCACTCAATCGGTCATCCAGCTCTTGCCGCGGCTTGTCGCGCCGGGCAGGCGCATCGCCATTTTCGGACCGACTTACGGCGAATATGCGCGAGCCTTTACCGGTGCCGGTTTTGCGATCGACGAAATCTCGGCGACCGATCAACTGACGCCGGATCATGGTCTGGCCGTTCTGGTCAATCCCAACAATCCGACCGGACGGACCTTCTCGCCAACGGATATCCTCGATATGGCGCGGCGTATGAAGGCCAATGGCGGCCTTCTGCTTGTCGATGAAGCGTTTGGCGATACCGAGCCGCAGCTCAGTGTGGCAGCCCAGGCCGCCGGTCACGACACTCTCATCGTCTTCCGCTCCTTTGGCAAATTTTTCGGTCTGGCCGGGCTCCGGCTCGGTTTTGTCATCGCAGCAGAACCGGTTCTTTCGGCCTTCCAGGAATGGCTCGGCCCCTGGGCGGTGTCGGGACCGGCCCTGGTGATGGCGACAGAACTGATGGGGGGCGATACGCAAGCAATTCGGTCGCTGATTCTGGCGCGCAAGCAAGGTCTTGAAGCGGTCCTGCGGCAGGCCGGGCTGACGATCACCGGTGGCACGCCGCTTTTCACCCTGATCGAGCACAAACGGGCATCCGATCTGCACGAATATCTCTGCCGAGGGTGGATTTTGACGCGGAAATTCGCCTATGCGCCGTCCTGGCTGAGGATTGGGCTTGCACCCGATGCGGCAGGCGATACACGTTTGGCGGATGCCTTGCGCAGCGCGCACCTCGCCTGAACGGACCCTTCTATGTCGACCGGAATTCTGCTTGTCCTGATCGCCGCCCTTCTGCTCGACCGGATCGTCGGCGATCCCGATCGGCTGTGGCGCCGGCTGCCGCATCCGGTGGTGCTGTTCGGTGCGATGATCGGCTGGTGCGACCGGACGTTCAACCGCAAGCGCCTGGGGGAAGAGGCCTTGCGGATCAGCGGTGTTCTGGTCATTTCCGGATTGCTGCTGTGGAGCCTGTTTTGCGGCTGGTTGCTGCACAAGGTGTTCATGCACATCGGCATTTTCGGCTGGTTGCTTGAAACGATCGTCGTTGCGGTATTCCTGGCCCAGAAAAGCCTCGCCGATCATGTGACGCGGGTGGCCACCGGTCTTCGCACCGGCGGACTGGAAGGTGGCCGCAGGGCGGTGTCGATGATCGTCGGACGCGATCCGGAAACCCTGGACGAGCCGGCGGTTTGCCGGGCGGCGATCGAAAGCCTGGCGGAGAATTTTTCCGACGGTGTCGTCGCTCCGGCCTTCTGGTATGCGCTGCTCGGCCTGCCGGGCCTGATTGCCTACAAGATGCTCAACACCGCCGATTCGATGATCGGCCACAAGACCCCGAAATACCTTCATTTCGGCTGGGCTTCTGCCCGTCTCGACGATGCCGCCAATATTCCGGCTGCGCGGCTGTCGATCCTGCTGATTGCTGCCGGTGCCACCCTGACCACCGGGCGGCGCGCGGCCGGCAATGCCCTTGGTGTCGCATTGCGCGACCACGGACTGCATCGCTCGCCCAATTCCGGCTGGCCGGAAGCTGCGATGGCCGGCGCCCTTGATGTACAACTGGCAGGCCCCAGAATCTATGCGGGCGCACTGGTCAATGAACCGATGATCCACGGAGCGGGCAGGGCAGTGGCAACGGTCGCAGATGTGGAGACGGGCGTTTCCATATTCTACGGCGCTTGCGGATCACTGGTAGTCTTGGTGGCCATCGTGGCCGTTCTCTTCAGTATAGTTTAAAGTTTTTACTCGGATCGAAAAAATTGAACGCGTTCGCGTTAACGCAGAATTTTCCAATTGTCTTAAACGTCTATCATTTCAAAGACTGTAAAGTCTGTGTCGTGTCGGGACACCAGTAAAAATCTGCGTATTTTTCGGAGAGAGTTTTCATGCGTAAATTCTTCGTTGCCTCTTTGGCCGTCTTATTGATGCAATTTCAGTCGCCGTCGGTCTTTGCCGCCAATCTTGTTGCAAGGGTCAGTCTTTCTTCTCAAACCATGACTGTGTCGCAGAATGGTTTCGTGCGGTATCGCTGGAAGGTTTCCACCGCGCGCAAGGGCTATGTGACGCCGCAGGGAAGCTGGAAGGCAAAATGGCTGTCGAGAGATCATCGCTCGCGCAAATATGACAATGCACCAATGCCTTATGCGGTATTCTTCAACGGTGGCTATGCTGTTCACGCAACGTTTGACCTCAAGCGCCTCGGCCGTCCGGCTTCGCATGGCTGCATCCGCCTGCATCCGGAAAACGCCGCCGAGTTTTTCGCGCTGGCCAGTGAGTATGGTCTGAAGAACACCCAGATCGTCGTCAGCCGCTAAGGCGATGCGACCATCTTCTCGGAGCTGGCCAAGACGCCAGCCGAAGCCGTTTCGTGCGATCAGTTGAGATCGATGACGATCTTGCCGAATGCACCGCGATCGAGATGGTCGAGCACCTGGTGAAGGTCTTCCAGCCGATAGCGGCCATCGATGACCGGTTTGATCCCGGTCGAATCGATGGCGCGAACGAAATCCTCCAGCGATCGCCTGTGGCCGACGCTGATCCCCTGAATGACCGGCGATTTCAACAACAGTGGCCCTGCAGGCCCGGCGACCTCGAAACCTTCGAAAACACCGATGACCGAAATCCGTCCATGCACCGCCACGGCGCGGATGGACTGCCCAAGATTGGCGCCGCCGGCGATTTCCAGAATGTGATGGGCGCCTTCGTCGCCGGTGATCTTGTAGACTGCCTCGACCCAATCCTCCTTGCTGCTGTTGATGCCATGATCGGCGCCGAGCGCCTTGGCCCGTTCAAGCTTGCTGTCGCTACGGGAGGTGACGATGACATTTGCGCCATGCGCCTTGGCGATCTGAACCCCGAACAGCGCGACGCCGCCGGTGCCCTGGACGAGCACGGTCGATCCGGCCCTCAGCTTGCCGAGTTCGATCAGCGCAAACCAGGCGGTCAATCCAGCAACGGGCAGGGTGCTTGCCTCGGCATCGTCAAGGCTGCGCGGCGACGCGGCAAACCAGCCTTCCGGAAACACGACATAGTCGGCCAGAACGCCCTGATAGGCGCCGCCAAGGGTCTTGTAGGCCGGCGTGCGGGCAGTGCCATTGTCGCGACCGTCGATCCAGTCCGGCTTGAAGGTGGACATCACCCGGTCGCCGGGCTTGAAGCGGGTCACATCAGGTCCGATGGCATCGACAACGCCGGCCATGTCGGAAGCCGGGACTAACGGTGTTGGCAGAGGCAGGCCCATGCCCGTTTCGATGACCAGCTTGTCGCGATAGTTGAGCGAGGCGGCCGAAGCCTTTACGCGGATTTCGCCCGGTCCCGGCTCCGGGATTGCCACCGTCTCCAGTTTCAGATTGTCGCGGCCGACGGCCGCCATCGACCAGCGCCTCATTGTTTCCGTCATGTTTGTCTCCTGGCTCTTGGCTCGATTCAAGCGATGAGGCAAAGCTAGCATTGCGTTTCAGTCGCCAGTGGCGATATGATTTCCAATCATTGTTTCCTTCAGAGCTACAAAGCAGATGAACGATCGTTTGAATGGTGTATCGGTCTTCGTCGAGGCCGTGGAAGCCGACAGTTTTTCTGCGGCCGCACAGCGGCTCAATCTGTCCCGCTCTGCGGTCGGCAAGACTATTGCCAGGCTGGAAGACCGATTGGGGGCCCGGCTGTTTCACCGCACCACCCGCAGCCAGACCCTGACGGAGGATGGCCAGGCTTTCTATGAACGCTGCCTTCGGGCGCTGGAAGAGCTGAGAGCCGGCGAAGCCATGCTCGAATCGGGCCGCAAGGAGGTGGCGGGCCGGTTGCGGGTTTCAATGCCCGTCCTGTTTGGCCGCCGCTGTGTTGCTCCGATCCTCTTGAAACTGGCCGGCGAATATCCGAAGTTGGAGCTCGACCTGAATTTTACCGATAGCCGGATCGATATCGTCGAAGACGGGTTCGATCTCGCCATACGGAGTGGTCCGCTCGGTGAGTGGCCGGGACTGATGACACGCCGGCTGGCGCATCAGCGTATGACGGTCTGCGCCTCTCCGGACTATTTGCGCATCCATGGCACGCCAAAAACACGGCATGAGTTGGGGGATCACCATGGCATCCTTTATGCCCGCTCCGGACGGGTCCGCTCATGGCTTTTCCCCGTGGATGGGGGGCCAGACGCCGAAATCCTGCCGCGGTCGCGCATGCGTTTCGATGATTTGGAGATGATCGCCGACGCGGCCGTCGCGGGGCTCGGCCTTGTCTGGCTGCCCTGTTGGCTCGTTCAGGACAAGGTGCGCGACGGCCGCCTTGCCCGGCTGTTTACGGGTGAACGCCGCCTGTCTTTCGATTGTCACGCCGTCTGGCCGCAGACACCGCATCTGCCGCTGCGTGTCAGGCTCGCGATTGACGCTTTAGCTGCTGATCTGCCAGCCGCCACGGACCCTTGAGAGGCTTTATTGCAAGGCTTGGCTTGCTGTTTGGGCAACACCACGGGCATAAATGCAACTCTTGCGCCCAAGGCCATTGGCTTTTCAGCCGCATTTACCTATAGGTTCGCCAAAACATGTATTCTAACGAGGTATGCGCGTGACAGCTACATTCGACAAGGTTGCCGACATCATTGCGGAAACGAGCGAAATCGACCGCGAGACGATTACGCCGGAAAGCCACACTATCGACGATCTCGGCATTGACAGCCTGGACTTCCTCGACATCGTCTTTGCGATCGACAAGGAATTCGGCATCAAGATCCCGCTCGAGCAGTGGACGCAGGAAGTCAACGAAGGCAAGGTTTCGACGGAAGAATATTTCGTTCTGAAGAATCTCTGCGCCAAGATCGACGAGTTGAAGGCCGCCAAGGGCTGATGGCGATATCGCGCGTTTGATGCGCGCGAACACGTGCATGAAACATATCAATGCCGCCTGTCGCGTGGACCGCGCTTGACAGGCGGCATTTGCGTTTTTACTTGACGTCGCATGATCGCGACACCGGATCTGTTTCGGGCGGGGTCATGCGCGGATTTGAAATCCGGAGTGTTCAAGCGCTGCCTCCAAGGCGCCACGCTCCGGGCCAAGCTGGATTTGCTCCTGATGCTCCTTGAATATTTTCAGATGATCGATCGGGTTGAAACGGTCGATCTCAACGCCAGGACGCTGACGGCGCGTTCTGTGGTTCCGGCCAAAAGCCCCGTCTTTGAAGGCCATTTTCCCGGCTATCCGCTGGTGCCTGGTGTTCTCTTGATCGAGACGATGGCGCAGGCCTGCGGTTTCCTTGTTCTGGCCGCCACCGATTTCGCCGCCATGCCGTTCCTGATGTCAGTCGACAGCGCCAAGATGCGCAGTTTTGTCGAGCCGGAAGCCGTACTCGACATCGAGGCCTTTCTTGAACATGACGGTTCCGGCTTTGCCGTCGTCAAGGCGAAGATCACCTCGCAGGGCAAGAAGGTCTGCGACGCACAGTTGAAACTGCGCACCATGCCGTTCGATCAGGTGCCGCTCGGCCCGATCGTCCGGACACGTGCCGAAGACGTGGGGCTGATGGCTGCAATCGCTGCCTCGGCAGCGACGGGGGAATGACGATGAGCAAATCCGCCAATGATGTCGTGATCACCGGTGTCGGCATCGTAACCAGCCAAGGTGTCGGCACCGAGGTGCACACGGCTCTCCTGACTGCCGGAGAGCCGCCGGTGGTTCGTGTCGATACCGAGCGCTTTGCGCCCTATCCGATCCATCCGCTGCCGGAGATCGACTGGTCGCAGCAGATCGCCAAGCGTGGTGACCAGCGGCAGATGGAAAACTGGCAGCGTCTCGGCGTCTTCAGCGCCGGCCTGGCGCTTGACGATGCCGGTTTCAAGGACGATCTGGAAGCCTGCGGCAGCATGGACATGATCGTGGCCGCCGGTGGCGGCGAGCGCGACATCAATGTCGATTCGCTGATTGTCGACGAAGCGCTGAAGCGCAACGACCGCGAACAATTGCTCAACGAAAAGCTGACGACGGAACTGCGCCCCACTTTGTTCCTGGCCCAGCTTTCAAACCTGATGGCCGGCAACATCTCCATCGTCCACAAGATCACCGGCTCGTCGCGCACCTTCATGGGGGAGGAAGGGGCCGGCATCTCGGCGATCGAGACCGCCTTTGCCCGCATCAAGGCCGGGCAATCGACCCATACGCTGGTCGGCGGCGCGTTTGCGGCCGAGCGTCAGGACATGATCCTGCTGATCGAGGCTGTTCAGGGCCATGCGCTCGGCGAACACCACCCGATCTGGTCGCGCAAGCCTGAAAATGGCGGCGGCATGATCACCGGTTCCGTCGGCGCGTTCCTCATGCTGGAATCCCGCGAACATGCCGAGGCTCGTGGCGCCCGCATCTATGCAACGATCGATGCCGTCGGCGGAGATCGCGGCAGCCGCGAAGGGGATCGCTTCGAGCAGCGTCTGCAATATCTCTCCCAGCCTGCCGCCGGCACTGATCCGTCCACGACGGTGGTCTTTTCCGGCACCACCGGTTTTCATGCGCTTGCAGCGCGCGAGAAAGCGTTTCTCGACGCACAATTCCCCAAGGCTGCGGTGCGGGCCTATGGCGGTCTTGTCGGTCACACGCTGGAGGCCCAGTTTCCGCTGGGATTGGCTTTTGCGGCTCTGTCGCTCGGCGCGGGCGCCAAGGTGCCGCCATTCGATCCGGCGGGTGAGGCCCTCATGGAAAAGCCTGCAAAAACGGCCATCGTCACGACGATCGGTCATGCGCGCGGCGAAGGCATCGCCGTGCTTTCGGCAGAACAATAAGGAGCGGCAGATATGACCAGCGCTTACAAGGATCATCTCGGCCGCCCGCTGATCGCCGTCACCGGCATGGGTGTCATTACTTCGCTTGGCCAGGGCGTCGAGGACAACTGGAAGGCGCTGACATCGGGCGTCTCCGGCATCCACAAGATTACCCGGTTCCCGACCGAAGGCCTGTCGACCAGAATCAGCGGAACCGTCGATTTCATTGATATTCCAGCGGAAAACTCCGTCGAGCGGTCCTACGCTTTTGCGCGTGAAACGACGGCGGAAGCTCTGGCGCAAGCCGGCCTGTCCGGCGATTTCAACGGTCCGCTGTTTCTCGCGGCGCCGCCGATCGAGCCGGAATGGGGCGCCCGCTTCGAGCTTGCCGACCGTTCGCCGCCGTCGCAGAAACCGGGCGATGCCTATGACCGTTTTCTGGCCGCTATGCGCGATCGTGCCGATCCCGCGTTCCATGAGGCGGCGTTGTTCGGTGCCATCTCCGAGCGGCTGTCCGACCGGTTTGGGACGCGCGGCCTGCCTGTGACCCTATCGACGGCCTGCGCCTCGGGTGCAACCGCGATCCAGCTCGGTGTCGAAGCGATCCGCCAAGGACGCACCGACCGGGCACTGACGGTTGCCACGGACGGTTCGGTCAGTGCCGAAGCCCTGATCCGGTTCGCACTTCTGTCTGCTCTTTCGACCCAAAACGATCCGGCCGAGCGAGCCTCGAAGCCTTTCTCCAAGGATCGCGACGGTTTCGTCATTGCCGAAGGGGCTGCAACGCTGGTGCTGGAATCGCTGGAAGCTGCGGTTTCGCGTGGTGCAAAAATCTACGGCATCCTGAAAGGCTGCGGCGAAAAGGCGGATTCATTCCACCGCACGCGTTCGTCGCCGGATGGCGGCCCGGCGATCGCGACGATCCGCGCAGCGCTTGCCGATGCCGGCCTGAGCGAAGGCGATATCGGCTACATCAACGCCCATGGCACATCGACGCCAGAGAACGACAAGATGGAATATGGCGCGATGCTTTCCGTGTTCGGCGAAGCACTGCCGTCCATTCCAGTGTCGTCGAACAAGTCGATGATCGGTCACACATTGACGGCCGCCGGCGCCGTTGAGGCGGTGTTCTCGTTGCAGACGATCCTGACCGGCACCCTGCCGCCGACAATCAACTACCAGAACCCCGATCCGTCTATCGTTCTCGACGTCGTGCCGAATGTGAAGCGGGATGCGCAGGTTAATGCGGTCCTGTCGAACTCCTTCGGCTTCGGCGGCCAGAACGCCAGCCTTGTCATGGCTGCCGAACCGGCCTAATCGGACATCATATTTTTTCGAGGCAATACGCCTCGGGCTTAAGGACTTATCTCATGCGCGCTTTGCAACTGGTCGATGACCGCAAGCTGGAAATCACCGACCTTCCCGAGCCGGAAGCCCCAGGTCCCGGTGAAGTCACCCTTCGTGTGAAGGCCGTCGCGCTCAATCATATCGACGTCTGGGGCTGGCGAGGGATGGCCTTTGCCAAGCGCAAGATGCCGCTGGTGATCGGCGCCGAAGCATCCGGCGTGGTCGATCAGATCGGCCCTGGCGTTTCCAATGTTTTGCCGGGACAGCTTGTCTCCATCTATGGTGCGCGCACCTGTGGCCTCTGCCGTCCGTGCCGCGAAGGCCGCGACAATCTGTGCGAACATGTCGGCGGCGTGCACGGCTTCCATCTTGATGGCTTTGCCCAGGAGAAGGTCAATCTGCCGGCGCGCCTGCTCGTTCCGGCACCTCCGGGCATCGATGCGGTGGCTGCGGCCGTGGCGCCGGTCACCTTCGGTACCGTCGAGCACATGCTGTTCGACAATGCCAAGCTTGAACCCGGCGAAACGATCCTCATTCACGCCGGCGGTTCCGGCATCGGCTCGGCGGCTATCCAGCTCGCCAAGAAGATCGGCTGCACGGTCATCACCACCGTCGGTTCCGACGACAAGATCGAGAGGGCCAAGGCGCTCGGCGCCGATCACGTCATCAACTACCGCAAGGACCGTTTTGAGGGCGTGACGCGCAAGCTGACCAAGAAGAAGGGCGTCGATGTCGTCTTCGAACATGTCGGCAAGGATACTTTTGCAGCGTCCATGTTCGTTCTGAAGCGCGGCGGGCGCCTGGTGACCTGCGGCTCGACCTCGGGCGTTTCGACGGAAATGAACCTGATGATGCTGTTCCAGCAGCAGCTGAAGCTGTTCGGCTCCTTCGGTTGCCGCATGGAGAACATGGCCAACGCCATGCAGAAGATGGGGCGCGGGCTCGTTCATCCCGTCATCGATACCGAAGTGGGATTCTCGGAAATCGACAAGGCGCTGGAGCGCATGGAAACCCGCCAGGTCTTCGGCAAAATCATCCTGCGGATGGACTGAACGCCGTGCGCATGCTGATCACACGGCTGGTTCTGTCGGCGGAGCGTTTTCGCCAATGGTCGATCGCCCAGTTCGTCTTTCTGCTGCTGGGCACACTCAAGCTGTTCCCGGCCAGAGGGGCCATCGAATTCTCCGCCCGCTTCACCCGCTGGCTCGGGCCGAAGCTGAGGCATCGTCATCGATTGACGATGACCAATCTTCGCAACGCGTTTCCGGAAAAGAGCGAGGCGGAGATCGAAGCCATTGCCCTGGAAAGCTGGGGCAGTATCGGCCGGCTCGCGGCTGAATATGTATTCCTCGACGAACTGTTTGATTTCGATCCGGAGAACCCGAAACCCGGCCGTATCGAGGTTACCGGCACTCCGATTTTCCTCGAATTGCGCGACAACCCGCGCCCTTTCATCGTTTTTACCGCCCACACCGGCAATTTCGAGCTGCTACCGGTCGCAAGTGCCGCGTTCGGGCTGGATGTGACGGTGCTTTTCCGGCCGCCGAACAATCCCTATGTTGCTGAAAAGGTTTTTGATTTCCGCAAGCAGCGGATGGGCAATTTGGTTCCCTCGCATGCCGGTTCTTCATTCACGCTGGCGCGCAAGCTGGAGGCCGGAGGTGCTGTTGGGGTTCTGGTTGACCAAAAGTTCCGCAAAGGGCTAACGACGACGTTTTTCGGCCGTGATGTGAAGACCAATCCGTTACTGGCAAAGCTGGTGCGGCAATTTAATTGCGAAGTCTACCCGGCTCGCTCCATCCGGCTGCCGGATGGGCGCTTTCGCCTTGAGCTGGAGCCGGCGATTGAAATTCCGCGCAAGCCGGACGGCGGTGTCGATGTCAACGCCACGGCGCAGTTGCTGAACGACAAGGTCGAGAGCTGGGTACGTGAATATCCTGGCCAGTGGCTCTGGTACCATGATCGCTGGCACATCAAAAAACATTTGAAAGATTGAGTATATTCTTGGCCCTCCTGATCTCTGGGGGCGATCAATCCATCTTGGCGACACCCGGGTTGGATGCGTCAATCTTTGCTTTTAGGCATGCTGCCGTTGATTTGCCGGTTTACGGGGTGCCTGCGCGGCAGATGCAGCACCGGTTGCAGAAAACGGCGGAGCATTGCGGCGCATTTCATATGGGTTGCCTAAAATAAGTTCACCGGAAACGTTTCAGGTAATTTTTCAGGTGTTGAACCCCACCGTTTTGGGTGTAAACTTCAAATATTACTAAGGAGGATTGCAAGCGCTTCGGGTCCGTGAAAATAGCGCCTTCAATCGATTTATTTTTTTGATTGCGTTCAATAGTCCAAGCTTTTCAGGCTGAAATGGGAAATTGAATGGGAGTGGGGTGAAAATTGAAGGCACTGATCGAGCTCTTCTGGTTTAAATATTCTCAGCTGCAATATGCGGTCAAATCCGGTGATGATTTGCTGATCAGCATTCTTGATCGCGAGATCGATCCGGTTCTCACCACAATCTATGAGGAGAAGGCCGAGAACGTCGCCGACGCGCGCCTGCAGTTCCAGTTCGTTCTCGATCTTCTGCGCAAGGAAGCCGACGATGTATCGAGCGTGATGCGCCAGCGCGATGTGCTGCAGATGCTGGCCGATCGGTATTTTGCCGGTAACACCCATGATGTCGCTGGAAAACCGTGGATGTCGCCGCCTCCCGCTGTCGCAGCACTAAAGGGCCGGGCCGACGAAGGGTTTCTCAACGAAGCAATCCTCGACTGTTTGCCGGACCGGGTCGCCGTGATCACGCCGGACTACCGTTACCTCTATACCAATCCGGTCAACGCGGCCCGGCTGGAAGAGCGCCCGATGGATCTGGTCGGCCGCCATATTGTCGAGTTCGTCGGCATTCAGCGCTTCGAGCAGCGGGTGAAACCCAATCTTGACAAGTGTTTTTCCGGTGAACTGGTCGACTACACCTTCGCCAAGGATGTCGGCAACCGCACTGTCGTGGTCCGCTGCCGGATGACACCCTGCATGTCGGGTACGGGCAAGATCATCGGCGCCATTTTAGTGCTGCAGGAAATCGCCGACCGCCGCCGTTCAATCGCCGCCTGAGTGCGGGAGGCGAGGGCGGTTGTCCTCGCTCGCGGCTCGCTGGCGGCTATTTGTCCGACCAAACGGCCAGTTCGTACCCATCCGGATCCTGGAAGTGGAAGCGTCTTCCTCCTGGGAAGGAGAAGGTTTCGACGATAATGCGGGCGCCTTGCGCTTCGAGCCGCGCCTGAGTGTCCGCAAGATCGTCGGCATAGAGGATGATCAGCGGACCACCAGGCCTTGGTATTCCCGTGGACAGGCCGCCGGTTAGCCGGCCATCGGTGAATTCGCAATAGTCCGGACCGTAATCCGTGAACGTCCATCCGAATGCCGTGCCGTAGAAACCCTTTGAGCGCTCAATATCGGTCACCGCAAACTCGATATTATCGATCTGGCGATCGGTGCCCTTTTTTCCCATAGCGGTGCTCCTTTATGCTTCCAGCAGTTTTTTCAATGCGATGAGGTCCTTCTTAACGCAGTCGGCATCGCTGTCGAACTGTTCCTTGCTCATGCCGGGCTGTCTGAGCAGCGTGAACATCACTTCCGCTGCGCTGCCGTTGGGTACGACACGCAGAGCGTTGTGCACCGCAAGTCCCGTTTCCAGTGTGACGCGGTGGTCGAGTACGCCAAAATCATTCAGAGGGGTGAAGCGGATGCGGGCATTGCCGAGCGCGCCGTGTGCCGCCCATTCTTCGCCGTCCGGCTCCAGCCCTTCGGCAAGGCCGGACGCCCAAAGTGGCATATTGTCCGGCTTGGCCGCAAACGCATAGACGTCGCGCCAATTTCTCTCGATCGTGATATGGACGATTTTTGCTTCCATCGCAGCCACGCTGTTTCCTCCGTTCAAACCATTGCCGAATATGCCGCCGTCATGGAGCAGAAGATGGAGCAAATGGCGATCCCGCCGCAGTCTGCAGCCTGAAGCTCAACGGAGGCAATGCTTGATTCTACCGTTATCCGCGTGGTTTTCCCAGTGTGACGCTCACGGCTTCAAAGCCTAGCTCATGACACCGGAAAACTATCACTTTTGACAACAATCACTTGTCGTTAATCGATTTGAATGCCAAAACTCCCTCAGCATCCGCAGAGCGTGTTCAGGCATCCCGCAGCCGAACAAAATCACCCTGCAAGTTCAATCTGGTGGAGCCGTGCGCACGCCCAGCCGGGCCTTGGCACCTTCACTGTCCAACGGAGGCACATACGTGGCACAGGCAGAAATCGGCCTTATCGGTCTTGGCGTTATGGGATCGAATCTGGCGCTCAACATTGCCGAAAAGGGCAACAAGATCGCAGTCTTCAACCGCACCGTCGAGGCGACGCGGAAATTCTATGCCGAAGCAGGCAGCCTGCAGAGCCAGATTGTGCCTTGCGAGACCATTGAGGAATTCGTCGCGGCGATTCGCCCGCCGCGGCCGATCATCATCATGATCAAGGCCGGCGAGCCGGTCGATCAGCAGATGGAATTGCTCAAGCCCTATCTTCAGAATAACGACATCATGATCGATGCCGGAAACGCCAATTTCCGCGATACGATGCGCCGCTTCGACAATCTCAAGGATAGCGGCCTGACCTTTATCGGCATGGGCGTCTCGGGTGGCGAAGAGGGTGCGCGCCACGGCCCGTCCATCATGGTCGGCGGCAAGGAAGAGTCCTGGAAGCGCGTCGAAAAGGTGCTGACCTCGATCGCTGCCAAATACAACGATGATCCGTGCGTTGCCTGGCTGGGCGAGAACGGCGCCGGCCATTTCGTCAAGACCATCCACAACGGCATCGAATATGCCGACATGCAGATGATCGCCGAAATCTACGGCATCCTGCGCGATGGCCTGAAGATGAGCGCCACCGAAATCGGCGAAGTCTTTGGCGAATGGAACAGGGGCCGCCTCAATTCCTATCTGATCGAAATCACCGAGACGGTTCTCAAGGCCGCCGACCCGATCACCGGCAAGCCGATCGTCGATCTCATCCTCGACAAGGCTGGCCAGAAGGGCACCGGCAAATGGTCGGTGATCGAAGCCCAGAACATGGGTATCCCGGCAACTGCCATCGAAGCCGCCGTTGCTGCCCGCAGCATCTCGTCGGTCAAGGGCGAGCGCGAAGCAGCTGAAAAGGTGCTTGGCCTGCCGAATACCGGCGAGTTCAAGGTTGCCGACAAGGCTGCCTTCCTGAAGGATCTGGAAAGCGCGCTTCTGGCTGCCAAGATCGGTGCCTATGCGCAAGGCTTTGCGGTGATGGCGGAAGCTTCGCGCGAGTTCAAATGGAACCTGCCGATGCCGACGATCGCCAGGATCTGGCGCGCCGGCTGCATCATTCGTTCGGCCTTCCTCGACGAAATCACCACGGCCTTCACCAAGGATCCGAACGTTGCCAACCTGATCGTCACGCCGGCCTTTTCCGGCATGGTCAAGGAAACCGATGGTGCGCTTCGCCGGGTCGTTTCCGCAGCCGTCCTTGGCGGCCTGCCGGTTCCGGCCCTTGCCTCGGCACTCGGGTATTTCGACAGCTATCGCCGTGGCCGTGGCACGGCAAACGTCATCCAGGCGCAGCGCGATTTCTTTGGGGCGCACGGGTTTGACCGCATCGATGGTGCCGATTCCCATCACGGCCCGTGGGGCAGTGGCTTGAACGCCTGATCATTTGCTGAGCAGATAGATGAAATCGGGAACGGCCGCTGATCGACAGCGGCCGTTCTGCTTCCGAGGTCATGTTGCGAAGCGGATCAGTCCTGAAGAACTGGAAAACTTAAGGTCTGCAGCTCGGATGCCGGCCGGCCTTCGATGCGGGCGATCACTGCTTTTGCCAGGTCGCGCCCGGCCAGCCTGAAGTCCTCCCTGAGTGTCATAACTTCAGGACGAAGCCATTGCAGGAAGTCGTTCGACTGTTTCGAAACCATGTCGACATCGCGCGCCAGCTTCAATCCGGCGTCCTCGATGCCGGCAACCAGCGCGACGGCACCGCCGCCGCTGCCGGAGATCACGCCATCGGGAGCACCCGGAGCGCGCATCGCCGCCTCGCAGGCAGCCCGGATATCCACCAGGGTGTTGTCGAGATCGACCGTGTTGAACGGAACCGATATCGCCCCGAAGTCGCGTAAACCCCGTTCGAAGCCGGTGCGCATGTGCATGTGATAGGTCAGCGACGGCGGCGGATGCAGCAGCATGATCCGGCGCCGGCCGCGCTCCACCAGCATGCGAACGGCATCATAGGCGAAACGCTCGTTGTCGAAGTCGTGGTAGGGATGGACGAGGCCCATTTCCGTGCGGCCGTGTGTTCCGAAGGGAAAATTACGCTCCATCATCAGGGCGACGCGGGGATCCTTCGGCTCGGTTCGCGAGATAATGACACCGTCGGCCGCGCCCGTTTCAAGCACGTAACGTACCGGATCGAGCGGATCGCTTCGAGCGCTGTAGGGGGTGATGACGAGATGATACTGAGTGGCAGCCAGAATCTCCGAGATACCCACGACCATGGGGCTTGTCAGGCCGATGAATTCTTCTTCCAGGCTGAGGATCAAGCTGATGACATTGGTCTTGCCGGTGCGCAGGCGCACGCCGGCACGGTTGGGGTGATACCCGACCTGGGCTGCGACCAGTCGAACGCGCTCCTTCGTTTCGGCACCGATATCGGGTGCATCCTTCAAAGCCCGCGACACCGTGGTGATACCGAGCCCGGTCATGAAGGCAATGGTCTTCAAGGTCGGACGTTCATTTAGCGAGGGCGGCGCGATTGCTGCCCGGCTCTTGTGTTTCTCGTCCATTCCCCGCCCATCGCCTTCCCAATTTCAGGCCACAACGTCGCCGGGGCGGTGTTTGCCTGCAGCCGACCCAGGGAGCTCGCCAGCCTTATATATGATTCACGACGTCGGGGCACCCACCGCCCCGTTCTGGCTTTGAACTCAAAATCTGTAACGATACAGTAGGCTTGTCGAGCTGTTTTTTCGGTTTCCCTAACGTGGTTCTCTGTAAAGTTGCATCATGCACTGCGTCATAAGCTCTGTGCATCCGCGAGAAGTCGGTCGAGGCCAGTCGGTTGAAATTTCAAGAAAAATAAAGAAAAATCCGTGGTTTCTGGCGATTTTTAACCGAAAATGCGCCGCAACAATCCGTCGATCTCCGTATGAGCTCGACTAGCAATGCACCGCTTCAGGTTGTTTTAAGATTTTTATAAGGAATTATACGTTGTTGCGGTTGCGTCCGCTAATCGATTGAACTAAGTTTTTACGGTAACGTTACAGTGAGGGAGGAAAACTCATGAAACTGCGTTTGTTGGCTGCTGCATTGGCGGCGACTGTAGTGCTTCCATTGGGCATCGCTAACGCTGCCGATCTGGAAGTGACACATTGGTGGACGTCCGGTGGCGAAGCCGCCGCCGTTGCGGAACTGGCCAAGGCATTCGATGCCACCGGCAACAAGTGGATCGATGGCGCGATCGCCGGTTCCGGCGGCACGGCGCGGCCGATCATGGTCAGCCGCATCACCGGCGGCGATCCGATGGGCGCCACCCAGTTCAATCATGGCCGTCAGGCCGAAGAGCTGGTGCAAGCCGGCCTGATGCGCGATCTGACCGATGTCGCGACGAAAGAACACTGGAAGGACATCATCAAGCCTTCGAGCCTGCTCGACAGCTGCACGATCGACGGCAAAATCTATTGCGCCCCGGTCAATATCCATTCCTGGCAGTGGCTATGGCTTTCCAATGCCGCCTTCAAGACGGCCGGCGTCGAGGTGCCGAAGAACTGGGACGAGTTCGTCGCAGCCGCACCGGCGCTGGAAAAGGCCGGTATCGTTCCGCTTGCCGTTGGTGGCCAGCCCTGGCAGTCCGCCGGCGCGTTTGACGTGCTGATGGTGGCAATCGCCGGTAAGGACACCTTCAACAAGGTGTTCGGCGACAAGGACGAGGAAGTCGCCGCAGGTCCTGAAATCGCCAAGGTGTTCAAGGCTGCCGACGACGCCCGTAAAATGTCTAAGGGCAGCAATGTCCAGGATTGGAACCAGGCCACCAATATGGTCATCACCGGCAAGGCCGGCGGCCAGATCATGGGCGACTGGGCCCAGGGCGAGTTTCAGCTTGCGGGCCAGAAGGCCGGTACCGACTATACCTGCCTGCCGGGTCTCGGCGTCAATGAAATCATCTCGACCGGTGGGGACGCTTTCTACTTCCCCCTGCTGAAGGATGAAGAAAAGTCCAAGGCTCAGGAAGTGCTCGCTTCGACGCTCATCAATCCTAAGACACAGGTCGCCTTCAATTTGAAGAAGGGCTCGCTGCCGGTGCGTGGCGACGTCGATCTGGCTGCCGCCAACGATTGCATGAAGAAGGGTCTCGAAATCCTTGCCAAGGGCAATGTGATCCAGGGCACCGACCAGCTTCTGTCTGCCGACAGCCAAAAGCAGAAGGAAGACCTGTTCTCCGAGTTCTTCGCCTCCTCGATGACGCCGGAAGATGCGCAGAAGCGTTTCGCCGAAATCATCGCCGCCGCCGATTAACGGGGCAGTTTCTGTGGAAGACCGGCCCCGCTCGCGGGCCGGTCTGAAGCCCTTGGTGATTTCATGCCGGGCTTCGTCACGTCCTCATCAGAAAAACGCGATCCAGGGGAGGGTTGACCTATGACGGGCCAAGCAAACGCCGGCCGGCCAAACCAGTTGCTGCGCAATCTGCATTCGAAGATTGCCTCAATTCCAATGATACTCACCGCCGTCGTCATCTTTCTCGGCGGTACACTCTGGACGGTGTTTTATTCCTTCACCAATTCCAAGCTTCTTCCGCGCCTGACATTTGTCGGACTGGATCAGTACGAGCGTCTGTGGGCCGCACCCCGCTGGCTGATATCCATTCAGAATCTGGCCATCTACGGTATTTTTTCGCTGATTTTCAGCCTCGTCATCGGCTTCCTGCTGGCGGCGCTGATGGATCAGAAGATCCGCTTCGAAAATACCTTTCGCACGATCTTTCTTTATCCGTTCGCGCTCTCCTTCATCGTCACCGGCCTTGTCTGGCAGTGGATACTCAATCCGGAGTTCGGTATTCAGTCTGTTGTCCGCTCGCTCGGCTGGAGCACGTTTGCATTCGACCCGCTCTACAATCCCAGCATCGTCATCTACGGCATCCTGATTGCGGCACTCTGGCAGGGGACTGGACTTGTCATGTGCCTGATGCTGGCCGGTCTGCGCGGTATTGACGAGGATATTTGGAAGGCCTCGCGTGTCGATGGCATCCCGATGTGGAAGACCTATCTTTTCATCATCATTCCGATGATGCGCGCCGTGTTCATCACCACGCTGGTGATCATCGCCAGCGGCATCGTCCGGGTCTACGATCTCGTCGTCGCTCAGACCAGCGGCGGCCCCGGTATCGCTTCGGAGGTCCCTGCAAAGTACGTCTACGACTACATGTTCCAGGCGCAGAATCTCGGGCAGGGCTTTGCCGCCTCGACCATGATGCTGCTCACCGTCGCCATCATCGTCGTCCCCTGGGCCTATCTCGAATTCGGAGGACGCAAGCGTGGCTGAGGTCTTAACTCTCGACAATCCGTCTGCCAAAACTGGCACTGCAACCAAGCTTGCCGCAGGGCCACAAGGCAAGAAGCCGCGGCCGATGCTGTCGCCGCGAAACATCATGATCTACGGCGCTTTGATCTTTGCCGCCGCCTACTATCTGCTGCCGCTTTACGTGATGGTTGTCACCTCGCTGAAGGGCATGCCGGAAGTGCGGCTCGGCAACATTTTCTCGCCACCGCTGGAGATTACCTTCGAGCCCTGGGTCAAGGCTTGGTCCAGCGCCTGCACGGGTCTTAATTGTGACGGCCTGTCGCGCGGCTTCTGGAATTCGGTGCGGATCACCATCCCCTCGACGCTCGTCTCCATCGCGATCGCTTCGATCAATGGCTATGCGCTGGCCAACTGGCGCTTCAAGGGTGCTGACCTGTTTTTCACCATCCTGATCGTCGGTGCCTTCATCCCCTACCAGGTGATGATCTATCCGATCGTCATCGTGCTGCGGGAAATGGGGCTTTACGGCTCGCTGACCGGCCTGATCATCGTGCATTCGATTTTCGGCATGCCGATCCTGACACTGTTGTTCCGCAACTATTTCTCCTCGCTGCCGGAGGAATTGTTCAAGGCGGCGCGTGTCGATGGTGCCGGTTTCTGGACGATCTATTTCAAGATCATGCTGCCGATGTCGCTGCCGATCTTCGTCGTTGCGATGATCCTGCAGATCACCGGCATCTGGAACGACTTCCTTTTGGGCGTCGTGTTCACCCGGCCCGAATATTATCCGATGACCGTCCAGCTCAACAATATCGTCAATTCGGTCCAAGGCGTGAAGGAATACAACGTCAACATGGCGGCAACCATCCTGACCGGTGCCGTGCCGTTGATCGTCTATTTCGTCTCCGGACGGCTTTTCGTCCGTGGCATCGCCGCCGGCGCAGTGAAAGGGTAATTGCATGAATACCAACAGCGTATCGGTCAGGGATCTGTCGTTGAGTTTCGGTGCCGTCACCGTGCTTCAAACTCTCAATCTCGACGTCAAGGACGGCGAATTCCTGGTGCTTCTCGGCTCGTCCGGTTGCGGGAAATCGACGCTTCTCAATTGCATCGCCGGTCTTCTCGACGTGTCCGAAGGTCAGATCTTCATCAAGGACAAGAACGTCACCTGGGAAGAGCCCAAGGATCGCGGTATCGGCATGGTATTCCAGTCCTATGCGCTCTATCCGCAGATGACTGTGGAGGGCAATCTGTCCTTCGGCCTGAAGGTCGCCAAGCTGCCACAGGCGGAAATCGACAAGCGCGTGGCGCGTGCATCCGAAATCCTACAGATCCAGCCGTTGTTGAAGCGCAAACCATCCGAGCTTTCGGGCGGCCAGCGCCAGCGCGTGGCAATCGGCAGGGCGCTGGTGCGGGATGTCGACGTCTTCCTGTTCGACGAACCCTTGTCCAATCTCGACGCTAAGCTGCGCTCCGAACTGCGTGTCGAAATCAAGCGGCTGCACCAGTCGTTGAAGAACACGATGATCTACGTCACCCATGACCAGATCGAGGCGCTGACGCTGGCCGACCGGATCGCCGTGATGAAGAGCGGCGTCATCCAGCAGTTGGCCGATCCGATGACGATCTACAACATCCCGGAAAACCTGTTCGTTGCCGGCTTCATCGGTTCGCCGTCGATGAATTTCTTCCGGGGTGAGATCAAGGACAGGGGCGGGCGCAAGGTCATCGAGATCAACGGTGTCGATTTCGCTATGGATGCCTATCCGGCCCGCGGCCCGCTGGAGGCTGGCCGCAAGGTCGTTCTCGGGGTCCGCCCCGAACACGTCAAGGTCGATGAGCCCGGCGCGGAAATCCATGACGCGGTTGTCGATATCGAGGAGCCCATGGGTGCAGACAATCTGTTGTGGCTGAAACTGGCAGGGCAGACCATATCGGTGCGCATTGCCGGCGCCCGGCGCTATGCGCCCGGAACGGCGCTCAAGCTTAGCTTCGACATGTCGTTGGCATCTGTGTTCGATGCTGTGACGGAGAACAGGATTTAGCGTATTTGGGAGAGGCTTACCCCCTTTGTCCCTCTGGAACATCTCCCCTCAAGGGGGAGATCAGCCGAGAGTTTGTGCCACTCTTACGATTGAGGCACTGATGGTTGCGGTCATCTGCCCCTGAGGGGCAGATGTCACGACGTGACAGAGGGGGGTAACCCCCTACACGAAAATATATTGGATAGTTTCGCATGACCACATTCATCCAGAACACCGCCATCGACCTTTCCGGCGATTGGCAGCTTGCTTCGTCCGACAACAGCCACGCGCTGACGATCGCCATTCCCGGTGACGTCCACAGCGCGTTGCAAGCGGCAGGCATGATCGCCGACCCTTATGCCGGGCGCAACGAGGATGATGTGCAATGGGTGGCGCACAAGGACTGGGTACTGGAGCGGACGTTCGATATTGACGCGTCAGAGCTTTCGGGCAGCTGGTATCTCGACATCGAGAGCCTCGACACGGTAGCCGAGGTTTATCTCAACGATGAAGCCGTGCTCCATGCTGAGAATGCCTTCCGCCGGTATCGACCCGATGTCGGCTCCGTGCTGAAGGCTGGGCAGAACCGTTTGCGGATCGTCATCCGCTCTTCGATCGCCGCCGGCGAAAAAGCGCAGGCAGCTCAGCCGTTCTACATTCCCTATTCGACCGGCAATTCGCCGATCGCCAACGGCAACATGCTGCGCAAGCCGCAATGCCACTTCGGCTGGGACTGGAACATCGCGATCGCGCCGCTCGGCATCTATGGAACGATCGCGCTGAAAAAGCTCTCAGCCGCCCGCATCGAGCATGTGACAACGCGGCAGGTGCATCAGGTGGGCGGTGCCATCGATCTTCAGGTCACGGTGACGCTGTTTGCCCAGGAGCCCGGCGTCGTCGGAATCGATTTTGAACTTGATGGGCAGCACGAGCATCTGGATTGCGGCGTCAACGCCGGCGAAACCCGGGTCAGCCATGTCTTTAGCGTAGACAACCCACAATTCTGGTGGCCGGCAGGCAGTGGCGAGCAGGCATTGTCGCAGCTGACTGTCGGGGTGCCGGGCGAAACCGTCACCCGCCAGATCGGTTTTCGTACGGTCGAACTGCTGACCGACAAGGATGCGGCCGGCAGCCGTTTCGCATTCCGTGTCAATGGCCGTGAAATCTTCTGCAGGGGTGCCAACTGGATCCCTGCCGATGCGCTGGTTTCGCGCGTCACGCCCGAGGGTGTCGAGGACCTGTTGCAGTCGGCCGTCGATGCCAACATGAACATGATCCGCATTTGGGGCGGCGGCTTTTACGAACCCGACTGGTTCTACGATCTCTGCGACCGGCTCGGCATCATGGTCTGGCAGGATTTCATGTTCGCCTGCAATCTCTATCCCTCGACGCCGGATTTCCTTGAAAACGTCGCAGCCGAGGTCGACTATCAGGTCAAGCGGCTGTCTTCGCATCCCTCGATCGTTCTCTGGTGCGGCGACAACGAACTGGTCGGTGCGTTGACATGGTTCGAGGAAAGCCGGAAGGACAGGGATCGTTATCTCGTATCCTACGACCGTCTGAACCGTATCATCGAGACCGGCATCAAGGCGGCCGCACCCGAGGCGATCTGGTGGCCGTCTAGCCCGTCGGTCGGCCCGCTTAATTTCGGCGATGCGTGGCATGCCGATGGTTCGGGCGACATGCACTACTGGTCCGTCTGGCACGAGAACAAGTCGTTCGACAATTACCGCACCGTGCGGCCGCGCTTCTGCTCGGAATTCGGTTTCCAGTCCTATACCTCGATGCCAATCGTTCGGCAGTTTGCAGAGCAGAAGGATCTGAACGTTGCGTCTCCGGTGATGGAAGCGCATCAGAAGAATGCCGGTGGCAACGAGCGCATCGCCGCCACGATGTTCCGCTATTTCCGCTTCCCGAAGGATTTTTCCAATTTCGTCTATCTCAGCCAGATCCAGCAGGGACTGGCGATTCGCACCGCCGTCGATTTCTGGCGATCGCTGAAACCGCATTGCATGGGCACGCTCTACTGGCAGCTGAACGACACCTGGCCGGTCGCGTCCTGGGCCAGCCTCGACTACGGCGGCAACTGGAAGGCGATGCACTACATGACCCGGCGGTTCTTCCAGCCGGTCGCCGTCGCTGCCATCCCGTCCGATGATGGCAAAACCATCAGCTTTTCGATGGTCAACGACACGGCAGCGCCGGTCACGGTCGAATTGCAGACTTTTGCCGTTTCGCTGTCGGGTGAAAAACAGCCCTTGATGGCCGCTGCCGGCAGCTGCAGCCCGGATCGGGCCGATACGCTGATGACCATTGCCGCTTCCGAGATTCCCAGGGATGCGGTGCTGTTCTGGTCCTTTGAGGCCTCGAACGGCATGCGCGGCGAGGGACATCATGTTCAAGGCACCTACAAGGCGTTTGACCTTGAGCCTTCGGGGCTGTCCATCTCAGCGACACCCGTTGGTGACGGTTCCTATGGTGTCACGGTCTCTGCGACCGGTCTCGCCTTGCATGTGATGATCGAAGCCGATGTCGAAGGCCGCTATTCCGACAATGCCTTCGACCTGACGGCTGGTGAAAGCCGGGTCATTCGCTTTACGCCCCGGCAACCGCTCGCAGCTGGCGTTGCACCAGTCTTTACCGGCCACGACCTGCAGTCCTGTCAGGGCAATGGATAGGAGACCGTCATGCTGCGAAGCGAAGTCAACGCTATTATCGAGCGAAGCGATGCCTTCATGCGCCAGCATGGCTTCGTTCTGCCGCCGTTTGCCTACTGGTCGCCAGAGGAGCTGAAGACGCGGGTTGCGTCCGACACGCCATCGATCCGCGACACCCGTCTCGGCTGGGACATCACCGATTACGGCAAGGGCCGCTTCAGCGAGTTCGGCCTTGTGCTCTTCACCCTGCGCAACGGTTCGGCCGCAGCGCTCGCCCATGGCCGTGGCATGCTCTATGCCGAAAAGCTGATGATTACGGCCAAGGACCAGGTCAATCCACTGCATCGGCATGCGGTGAAAACCGAGGACATCATCAACCGCGGCGGCGGCACGCTGGTGCTGCAGATGTTCAATTCTTCAGCCGACGGCGATGTCGATGAGGCAACCGATGTGGTGGTTGCCACAGACGCCCGCCTGCGGACGCTGAAGGCCGGCGCCTTTCTGCGCCTGTCGCCCGGTGAAAGCGTCACGCTGCTGCCCGGCAACTGGCACGCCTTCTGGGCAGAAGGTGCTGATGTGCTGATGGGCGAGGTTTCCACCGTCAACGACGATCTCACCGACAATTATTTCCGCGAGCCCGTCGGCCGCTTTTCCACCATCCAGGAAGACACCAAGCCGAGCCATCTCTTGGTGTCGGACTACGACACCTGGCTCTCATAATCGATCCCAAGGAGGAATTCCCATGCAGACCGTCAGCTTCCAGCTTTACAGCGCCCGCAATTTCCCGCCGCTTGCCGATGTCCTGAAGACTGTCGGTGCCGCCGGCTACAAACAGGTCGAGGGATATGGCGCGCTCTATGCCGCACTCGACGATGCAGCTCTTGCCGCGCTGAAGGCCGACATGGACAACAGCGGTGTCACCATGCCGTCCGCCCATTTCAGCCTCGACCTCCTCGAATCCGATCCGGAACGCGCCCTGCACATCGCCAAGACGCTCGGTATCCAGTCGATCTATTGCCCTTACCTTGCTGTCGAGGACCGTCCGACGGATGCGAGCGGCTGGAAAGCCTTTGGCGAGCGTCTGGAAAAGGCCGGCAAGCCCTTCCGCGATGCCGGTCTCGATTTCGGCTGGCACAACCATGATTTCGAATTCTTGGCGCTGCCCGACGGATCGATCCCGCAGGACCACATCTTTGCTGGCGGACCAAACCTGTCCTGGGAGGCGGATATCGCCTGGGTTATCCGCGGCGGTGCCGATCCCTTCGCCTATATCGAGAAATACGGCCAGCGCATCACCGCCGTGCACGTCAAGGACATCGCTTCGGCGGGCGAGAATGCCGATCAGGACGGCTGGGCCGATGTCGGCCATGGCACCGTCGAATGGGCCAGACTGTTCAAGGCGCTGTCGGCGACACCTGCCAAATATTACATCGTCGAGCACGACAATCCCAAGGACTACAAAGTGACGGCCGAGCGCTCGATCGCTTCGATCAAGACCTACTGAGAGAAAGACAGACCATGACACAGGAACGAGTGACAGGGGACCTTGGCGTCGGCATCATCGGATGCGGCAACATCTCCACCACCTATTTCACGCTCTCGCCGCTCTTTAAGGGCATCAAGGTTATCGCCTGCGCCGATATCAATCCGGCCGCCGCCGAAGCGCGCGCGTCCGAATTTGGCGTCAAGGCACAGACCATCGCGGAACTGCTGGCCAATCCGGAGATCGACATTGTCGTCAATCTGACGATCCCGGACGCGCATTTTCCAGTCTCCAAGATGATCCTCGAAGCCGGCAAACACGTCTATTCGGAAAAACCGCTGGTGCTGTCGCTGGAGCAGGGCGAGCAGCTGCGTGGGATCGCCACCGCCAACAACCTCAAGGTTGGCTGCGCTCCCGACACGTTCCTCGGCGGTGCCCACCAGCTGGCGCGCGACTATATCGACCAGGGCAAGATCGGCCGTGTCACCTCCGGCACCTGCCACGTGCTCAGCCCCGGCATGGAGATGTGGCATCCGAACCCGGACTTCTTCTTCCTGCCCGGCGGCGGCCCGATCCTCGATCTCGGCCCTTACTACATCGCCAACCTCATCAACCTGATCGGCCCGGTCAAACGCGTCGCGGCACTGACCTCGATGGCCAGTCCAAACCGCACCATCACCAGCGAGCCGCGCAAGGGCGAGGTTATTCCGGTGGAGACGCCGACCAACATCCATGCGCTGCTTGAATTCCAGAACGGTGCGACGATCACCTTGTCGGCCAGCTGGGATGTGTGGGCGCACAACCACGCCAACATGGAACTTTATGGCACGGAGGGCTCGCTGTTCGTACCGGATCCGAACTTCTTCGGCGGCACGGTCTCGGCCAGCGGCCGCGACAAGGACATCCAGCCGCTGGAGACCTGGGATCACCCATTCTCCGTTCCTAACCAGGAACACAAGCAGGGCATGATGGCCAATTACCGCACCGCCGGCCTTGCCGACATGGCGCTCGCCATCCTGGACGGGCGCGACGCGCGTTGCTCGCTGGAACGGGCTTTGCACGGCGTCGATGTCATGGTGTCGATCCTGAAATCCGGCGAAGAGGGCCGGTTCATCGAATTGACGACGACCTGCACCCAGCCGGCAGCCCTCGGCATCGAGGAAGCCAGGGCGCTGTTGCGTTAAAGCAAGTCCAGCAAAAGTGCGCATCGGTTGTGTCCGGATTGCAAAAACAAAGCCAAATCTGCGGTTACCCGGCAGTATCGCTTTGCACCGTCATCGCAATAAAATATACCGGATCTATCCCAATCCTTCCCGGAGCATCGCTGCTCCGGGAATTCCATTTTCAAAACAGGGCAGGATAAAACGATGAGCTGGCAACCGGCTGATAATCGCTATGAGACGATGAAGTACAATCGCTGCGGCAAGACCGGGCTGAAGCTGCCGGCGATCTCGCTCGGCCTCTGGCACAATTTCGGCCATGAGACACCGCATGAGCGCAAGCTCGACATGTGCCGCACCGCGTTTGATCTCGGCATCACCCATTTCGACCTCGCCAACAATTACGGCCCGCCTCCAGGTGCTGCCGAAACCGCATTCGGCGAAATCCTGCGCACCGATTTTGCCGGTCTGCGCGACGAGCTGATCATCTCGTCCAAGGCCGGCTACGACATGTGGCCGGGTCCTTATGGCGAATGGGGCAGCCGCAAGTACATGATCGCCTCCTGCGACCAGAGCCTTGCCCGCATGGGTCTCGATTACGTCGATATCTTCTATTCGCACCGCTTCGATCCCGAAACGCCGCTGGAAGAAACCTGCGGCGCGCTCGACCATATCGTCCGCTCGGGCCGGGCGCTGTATGTCGGCATTTCCTCCTACAATTCGCAGCGCACCCGTGAAGCCGCCGCGATCCTGAAGGATCTCGGTACGCCGCTGATCATCCATCAGCCAAGCTATTCGATGCTCAACCGTTGGGTCGAGGATGACGGTCTGGTCGATACGTTGGAAGACCTCGGCATCGGTTCGATCGTGTTTTCGCCTTTGGCGCAAGGCATGCTGACGACCAAATATCTCGGCGGCATCCCGACCGACAGCCGCGCGGCGCAGAACCACTTCCTCAAGAAGGATTTCATCCGCCCGTCGATCATCGACAACATCAAAAAACTCAACGAGATCGCCGAAAAGCGCGGCCAGACCCTGGCACAGATGGCGATCGCCTGGGTCCTGCGCGGCGGCCGCATCACGTCGGCACTGATCGGCGCCAGCCGTTCGTCGCAGATCGTCGATTGCGTGGCAGCGCTGAAGAACGACACGTTCACGGCGGAAGAACTGGCCGAGATCGACGCCTACGCCAAGGAAGCCGACATCAACCTGTGGGCCTCCTCGGCCGAGCGCGACTAAGCATCGGCTTACCTCCTCACGCAATAGAAAAAGGCACCGGGTCGCAAGATCCGGTACCTTTCGCATTCAGGGAGCCTATTCAAGCCGGATACACGCGCGGGCGGCGGATATCGACGAAGCCGCGCGCATCGGTGCGGAATGGGAACTCCGGGGCGGCGTCGAACTCGATGGACTGACCATCGACCGTCAGGGCAAGCACACGTTTGGAATCGGGCCGGTCGATAACGCGGGCGATGGTTGCCTGAATGCCGTGGCCGTCTTCGCGCCATGTCACGTCGGCCGGCCGAAAGAAGAGCTCGGCCGGGCCGTTGGCGATATCGGGCGCATCGAAGGCGACGTTCTGGATTTCGGCCTTTTCGTTTGAAACCGTTACCTTCAAGCGGTTGGCGTCGCCAAGAAAATTCATCACGAAGGCGCTGGCCGGGGCGCGGCAGACTTCTTCCGGCGTTCCGGTCTGGACGATCCTGCCCTTGTCGAGAATGACGACACGGTCGGCGAGGTCGAGGGCTTCGGCCTGGTCATGGGTGACGAACAGGGTGGTGATGCCGAGTTCGTCGTGGATCTTGCGCAGCCAGCGGCGCAGGTCGCGCCGCACATTGGCATCGAGCGCGCCGAACGGTTCGTCAAGCAACAGTACCTTCGGATCGACGGCGAGCGCCCGGGCCAGCGCCACGCGCTGCCGTTGGCCTCCGGAAATCTGGGCCGGGAACCGGTCCTCGAGGCCTTCGAGTTGCACAAGACGCAGCAGATGCGCAACCCGGCTGGCAATCTCTGCAGTCGAACGCCTGGTCTTCGAGACCTTCATGCCGAAGGCGATGTTTTCGCCAACCGTCATATGCGGGAACAGCGCGTAGTGCTGGAACACGAAGCCGACGCCGCGATGGCGCACTTCTATATCGGTGGCGTTTTCATCGCCGAAATAGATGGCGCCGCCATCAGGAAATTCGAGGCCCGCCACCATACGCAGGATCGTCGTCTTGCCGGAACCGGAGGGCCCAAGCAGCGCCACCAGTTCGCCGCTTTCGATGTCGAGCGAGAGGCCATGCACGGCGCGAAACGTGTCGAATGTCTTGACGACGGTGTCGAGGCGGATTTTCACGGTGTGGTCTCCGAAATATCAGGCGCTGTGCCGGCAAGCGATGGGCGGCGGACGCGGCCGGCGCCCCGGCGCTCGAGCGCCACCTTGGCAATCAGGGTAACGACGGCAAGTGCTGCAAGGATCGATGCGGCGGCAAAGGCGCCGACGGCGTTATAGTCGTGATAGAGCAGTTCGATATGCAGCGGCAGGGTATTGGTCTGGCCGCGAATATTACCGGACACTACCGAGACGGCGCCGAATTCGCCCATCACCCGCGAATTGCAGAGAATGACGCCGTAGAGCAGTGCCCATTTGATGTTGGGCAGCGTCACGAAGAAAAATGTCCGCCAGCCGCTGGCGCCGAGCGAGGTGGCCGCTTCTTCCAGATCGCGGCCCTGCGCCTGCATCAGTGGAATGAGTTCACGGGCAACGAAGGGGGCGGTCACAAACATGCTGGCAAGCACGATGCCGGGCAGGGCGAAGAGGATTTTGACGTCGGCCGATTGCAGCGTCTCGCCGAACAGACCCTGCAGGCCATAGACGAATAGATAGGCGACGCCGGCAACGATCGGCGACACCGAGAAGGGGATCTCGATGACGATCAACAGCAGGCGACGCCCCGGGAAGTCGAACTTGGTGAGGGCCCAGGCCGCTGCCACGCCGAATGCGGTGTTGATGGGAACGGCGATCAGTGCCGTCATTGCCGTCATCAGGATGGCATGGCGGGTGTCGGAATTAGTGATGGTCTTGCCGAAATAGGCAATGCCCTTGGAGAAGGCTTCGAAGCCGATGACGGCGAGCGGTGCGATGATGACCAGGGCCACCAGCGTCAGCACGATGGCGATCATCGTGTTGCGAAACAGGGGCACTTCGCCGATCCGCGGCGGGCGCCTGGTCTTGGTTCTGGCTTGGGCTTTGGCCATGATCAACCCTTTACCGTGTAGCGCAGGGCGCGAGCCTGCAGGAGGTTGGTGACGGCCAGCATCGTGAAGGCGGCAATCAGCATCACCGAGGCGATCGCCGCCGATGCGGGATAATCGTATTCTTCCAGCCGGATGAAGGCGAGGAGGGCGGTGATTTCCGTGTCGAACGGCTGGTTCCCGGCGATGAAGATGATGGCGCCGAATTCGCCGAGGCTGCGCGCGAACGAGAGCGACAATCCGGCCAGCAGCGCCGGCGCCAATTGCGGCAGGATCACCCGCAAAAAGATTTCCAGGTCGCTGGCGCCGAGTGTCTGGCCCGCTTCCTCCAGCGCCGGATCAAGCTCTTCCAGCACCGGCTGCACCGTGCGCACAATGAAGGGCAGGCTGGTAAAGGCCATGGCGATGATGATGCCGAGCGGCGTGTAGGCAACCTTGATGCCGATAGCGGCAAGCGGCGCGCCGAACCAGCCATTCGAGGCAAACAGCGTCGTCAGCGCAATGCCGGCAACGGCGGTCGGCAAGGCAAAGGGCAGGTCCACCAGGGCATCGATGAAGCGCCGGCCGGGAAAGCGGTAGCGGACGATGACCCAGGCCAGGGCCATGCCGAACACCAGGTTGAACAGGGTTGCCGCAAGAGCGCACAGAATGGTGACGCGATAACTGGTGATGGCGCGCTCGGATGACACGATCCGCCAATAGTCTTCCGGACCAAGGCTCGCAGCCTTGAAAATCAGTGCGCCGAGCGGCAGCACGACAATGATTGCGACATACACGAGTGTAATGCCGAGCGTCAGGGGCAAGCCTGGAAGAATGCGCCGTGCCAAAAACATGCCCTTTGAAAATCGAGTTTAAAAATAACGGGGAGGCCGCGGCGGAATGGGTTTCCGCTGCGGCCTCCGTTTTTCACATTCTGCGTGTGGGATCAACGATTTCCGTAGATTTTATCCAGGGCAGCACCTTCAGCGAAATGCTCTTCCTTGACCTTGCCCCAGCCGCCGAAGACATCTTCGACCTTGAGCAGGCGGACCTCGGGGAACTGATCCTTGAACTCGGCAGCGACCGACGCGTCGTTGACCCGATTGCCGTTCGCGGCCAGAATCTTCTGGCCTTCCGGCGTGTAGAGGAAATCGAGATAGGATTTGGCCAGATCGCGGGTGCCGTTCTTGTCGACCACCTTGTCGACGATCGCCACCGGGAACTCGGCGAGAAGGCTGACCGACGGCGTGACGATGTCGAACTTGTCTTCGCCGAATTCCTTGGCAATGCCCTTGGTTTCGGCTTCGAAGGTGATCAGCACATCGCCGGTTTCGCGCTCGACGAAGGTGGTTGTGGCCGCACGTCCGCCGGTATCGAATACCGGAACGTTGTCAAAGATCTTCTTGACGAATTCTTCGACCTTGGCCGGATCGTTGGCAAATTTTTCTTTCGCATAGGCTGTGGCCGCCAGATAAGTGTACCGGGCGTTGCCCGATGTCTTCGGGTTCGGGAAAATCACCTTGACGTCATCGCGTGCCAGATCGTTCCAGTCTTTGATGCCCTTCGGATTTCCTTCGCGGACCAGGAAGGACGGGAAGGAGTAGAATGGCGAGGCATTGTTGGCGAAGTCGCTCTTCCAGTCTTCCGAAACGAAGCCGCCCTTCACCAGAGCATCGACGTCGGTCACCTGGTTGAAGGTCACAACGTCGGCCTCTAGACCTTCGAGGATGGCGCGGGCCTGCTTGGACGAGCCGCCATGCGATTGGTCGATGGTAACGCCGGGATGGGCACCGATGAAGGCTTCGTTGACCTGTTCGAACAATTCACGGGAAATGTCGTAGGATGCATTGAGCAGCTTGTCTGCAGCGGCGGCCGGAGCGGTCAAGGCCGCAAGCGCGACACCGATGAGCAGTAGACGTTTCATGAAGAACTCCCGAGATTTGATTTCGGCTGGAGCATAGGGCGCGTGCGCGCGCGTGCCGAGGAACCCTTCTGTGAATGTTTCCGTCACATTGGAAAAATATTGCCGGAAAGCCTGCAATCGCGAAACGGTGGCCTTTAACGGGTAAAAATCGGCCTGGACTTCCGAATCCGGTATATTAGCTGTTTCAATAGTTTGCCGCTTTCTCTTCACAGATTCGTTGTGGCGGGACTGCTGTGATCAACTTTGCGTAAGCCGCTGCAAACATTGACGGTTGCCTTAGACAAAAGTCGAAGATCGTCATTTTCCCGCACGACTGGACATGAGGGGGTGAGCGTGTAATCTGCCGGATGGAGGCACGCGGATTCCGTGGAAATCGTGTGTCCGGATAAAATGGATTGAGATTGCGCATATCCGTTTTTGACCGGCCGATATCGGCCGGTGCGGTTTGTGCCCGCGGGGAGGAGCAGGTCCGGCTTTGCCGGCTGTCCGCGACAACAGAGGAGAGAACATGGATCGCCGTCTATTCATCAAGCGCGCGGCTCTCGGTGGCGTCGGCGCCGCTGCTGCCACGACGCTCGCAGCGCCTGCCATTGCCCAGAGCAATCCGAAGATCAACTGGCGCCTGGCATCGTCGTTCCCGAAGTCGCTCGACACGATTTATGGCGGTGCTGAAGTGCTGTCGAAATATCTGTCCGACGCCACGGACGGCAACTTCAAGATTCAGGTCTTCGCCGCCGGTGAACTCGTTCCGGGGCTGCAGGCTGCCGATGCCGCCGCTGCCGGCACGGTCGAAGCCTGCCACACGGTCTCCTACTACTACTGGGGCAAGGACCCGGTATGGGCGCTGGGTGCCGCCGTTCCGTTCGCGCTCAATGCGCGCGGCATGAACGCTTGGCATTACCATGGCGGCGGCATTGAGATGTTCAACGAATTCCTGGCAACGCAGGGGCTCGTCGGTTATCCGGGCGGCAATACCGGGGTGCAGATGGGCGGCTGGTTCCGCAAGGAAATCAAGACTGTTGCCGACATGCAGGGCCTGAAGATGCGCATCGGCGGCTTTGCCGGCAAGGTCGTCGAAAAGCTCGGCGTCGTGCCGCAGCAGATCGCCGGCGGCGACATCTATCCGTCGCTGGAAAAGGGCACGATCGACGCGGCCGAATGGGTCGGCCCCTATGACGACGAGAAGCTCGGCTTCTACAAGGTGGCGCCGTATTACTACTATCCCGGCTGGTGGGAAGGTGGACCGACGGTCCATGCGATGTTCAACAAGGCAGCTTTCGATGGCCTGCCGAAGAACTATCAGTCGCTGCTGCGCACCGCCTGCCAGGCGACCGACGCCAACATGCTGCAGAAATACGACTATCTGAACCCGGCCGCGATCAAGCGTCTGGTTGCAGCCGGCGCCAAGCTCAGCCCGTTCAGCCCGGAAATCCTGGCAGCCTGCTTCGACAAGGCCAATGAGGTCTATGCCGAGATGGAAGCGACAAATCCGACTTTCAAGAAGATCTGGGACTCGATCAAGGCCTTCCGCGGCGAGTATTATCTCAATGCGCAGATCGCCGAATACAATTACGACACGTTCATGATGATCCAGCAGCGCGGCGGCAAACTGTAAGCGCTGCTCGGATACCGTCACGGAAACGAAAAACCCCGAAGCTGAGAGGCTTCGGGGTTTTTCGTTGTCTACTAAATAGAGGAAGGGGCCGGTTCGAGAACCGGCCCCTTGGGCTGTCAATTGAAAGAGGGCGGAGCGCTCAGGTCGTTGGCGGGTTTCTGATCCGCCGGCTTCTGGTTGCTGCCGTCGAGCGGATTGCCGCCCGGCAACTGCAGGCCGCCCGGCAGACCGAGGCCGCCGCCATTGTCGGGCAGGGCCAGCCCACCACCACCCGTTCCAAAGCCCGGCACGACGATGTTGATCGTGGCCGGATCCACCACTGCGGCATCGCCCTTGTAGTGCATGACCATCTGCGGGAACATGATGGTGAGGGCCACCATGATGATCTGGATGCCGACGAAAGGCACGGCACCCCAATAGATCTGCCCGGTTGTCACCGGTTGCGTCACCTTGCCCGTCACCTTGTCGAGGTAAGGCACCTTGGCGGCGACCGAGCGCAGGTAGAACAGCGCGAAGCCGAAGGGTGGGTGCATGAAGCTTGTCTGCATGTTGATGCCGAGAAGCACCCCGAACCAGATGAGGTCGATCCCGAGGGCATTGGCTGCCGGAACGAGCAGTGGCACGATGATGAAGGCGAGTTCGAAGAAATCCAGGAAGAATGCCAGGAAGAAGACGAGCAGGTTGACCGTGATCAGGAAGCCCGTTTCGCCGCCGGGCATGGCGACCAGCAGATGCTCGACCCAGATATGGCCGTTGACGCCGTAGAAGGTCAAAGAGAATACCCGCGCACCGATCAGGATGAACAGCACGAAGGCCGAGAGCCGTGTCGTGGCGGCCAGTGCCGAGCGGATCACGTCCATGCTCAGCCGCCCCTTGATCGCCGCCATCACCAGCGCGCCGACCGCACCCATGGCGCCGCCTTCCGTCGGCGTGGCGATGCCGAGAAAGATCGTGCCGAGTACCAGAAAGATCAGTGCCAGCGGCGGGATCAAGACGATGATGACCTGCTGGGCAAGCCTGGACATGGCGTTGACCTTCAGACCCTTGTCGAGAAGAGCGACGACGTAGATGAAGCCGATGCCGACGGTCGCGCCGAGAATGTCGGCGTTTTCGCCATGCGTCGGATAAAGGTAGACATGGGCGGCATAGGCAAAGCCGGCCGCGACGACGAGTGCGATCAGCAGTGATGTCACGCCGGAGCCCAGCGTGCGGGCTTCAAGCGGCAGGGCCGGCATGGAATCGCGCCGGACGAAGGTCATGATCAGGATGTAGAGCATGTAGAGCCCGGTCAGAATCAGGCCGGGGATCAGGGCGCCAGCATACATGTCGCCGACGGAACGGCCGAGCTGGTCGGCAAGAACGATCAGCACCAGCGATGGCGGGATGATCTGCGCAAGCGTGCCGGACGCGGCAATGACGCCGGAGGCGACGCGCCGGTCATACCCGTAGCGCAGCATGATCGGCAGCGAGATCAGGCCCATGGCGATGACCGAGGCGGCAACGACGCCCGTTGTCGCCGCAAGCAGCGCACCAACGAAAATCACGGCATAGGCGAGGCCGCCGCGGATCGGGCCGAACAGCTGGCCGATCGTATCGAGCAGGTCTTCGGCCATGCCTGACCGTTCCAGCACAATCCCCATGAAGGTAAAGAAGGGAATGGCGAGCAAAGTGTCGTTCGACATCACCCCCCAGAAGCGATCGGGCAGGGCGTTCAGCAACGGCCAGGACAGGTTGATCGAGCCGCCGGACAAGGGCGCGAGTTCGACGCCGACGATGAAGAACAGCAGGCCATTGGCGGCGAGCGAGAAGGCGACGGGATAGCCCAGCAAAAGAAAGATGATCAAGGATACGAACATGATCGGCGCGAGATTGACGGCGATAAACTCCATCATGGGCGTGCCTCCGGAACGGTGACATCGTCAAGCGGCGCGTGGGTCGGCACATAGGGCGTCGGATCGTCCATATTGCCGGTCATGATCGCCACCTTCTTGATGATTTCGGAGACACCCTGCAGCGCAAGCAGCACGAAGCCGAACAGCAGGATGGCCTTGGCCGGCCAAACGATCAGGCCGCCGGCGCTGGAGGATCCTTCCTGCGAGCGAACCGACATCAGCACGTAGGGAATAAGATAATAGGTCATCAGCAGTACGAACGGCATCAGGAAGAAGACGTGACCGAACAGGTCGATCCAGTGTTGCGTCCGGCGCGAAAACTTGCCGTAGACGACGTCGATGCGGATGTGCTCGTTCTGGCTGAGCGTATAGGCCGCCGCCAGCATGAAGGCGGCGCCGAACAGGTACCATTGCGCCTCTAACCACGCATTCGACGACATGTTGAAGATTTTTCGGATGATGGCATTGCCGGCGCTGACCAGTACGGCCACCAGGATCAGCCATGAGACTGATTTGCCGATGATCTCCGTGACACGGTCGATGAGCCTGCTGATACCGAGCAGTGCGGCCATAGACGTTTCCTCCCCCGCTAAGCTGATTGTCGATGTTTTTTTGCCAAGCACAGCCACAGTGCCGATTTCAAGCCCCGATTCAAGTCCGCGCCCGGATTTTCCGGCATAGTCCGGCAACGTCATACCAAAGTCGCATCCAGACGGTTCTGTCTTTGCCTAAAGCTTGAGCAGGAGCTGTGGGAAACCGCGTCCGGGCCTAACAACTTGTATATGAGATGCTGCCCGTGCTCAGGCGAAACGCCGAGTCGGTGAGACTGTGAAGAATGTTCTTACAGGGTAAGACGGGGGCTTGAAACTGCGCCGAGTTTAAGGCGGTATGGCATTCCGAGAATCCATGAGGTACGTTCGTCATGACCACGGTGATCCGCAATCCCATTCTGCCGGGCTTCAACCCGGATCCATCGATCTGCCGCGTCGGCGACGATTACTATATCGCCACCTCCACCTTCGAATGGTATCCGGGGGTGCAGATCCATCATTCGCGCGATCTGGTGAACTGGACATTGGTGCGCCGGCCATTGGAGCGGGCGAGCCAGCTCGACATGCGCGGCAATCCCGACAGCTGCGGCGTCTGGGCACCGTGCCTGTCCTATGCGGATGGCCAGTTCTTTCTGGTCTATACCGACGTCAAGCGCTTCGATGGCAATTTCAAGGACGCCCATAATTACATCGTCACCTCGCCGACTGTCGAAGGGGAATGGTCTGAGCCGATCTATGTCAATTCGTCGGGCTTCGATCCGTCGCTGTTCCATGACGATGACGGCCGCAAATGGTTTCTCAACATGCAGTGGAACCACCGCACCGAGAGTTTCGGCGGCGCGCCGAAATCCCCGGCCTTCGACGGCATCCTGCTGCAGGAATGGGATCCGGCCACGAAACAGCTCACCGGCCCGATCCGCAACATCTTTGCAGGCAGCGCGCAGGGGCTGGTGGAAGGGCCGCATCTTTTCAAGCGCGACGGCTGGTACTATCTGACGACCGCCGAGGGCGGCACCGGTTACGATCATGTGGTCACCATGGCGCGCTCCCGGACGATCGAAGGTCCCTACGAGATGCACCCGCAGACGCATCTGATCACATCGAAGGATCATCCGGATGCCGTGCTGCAAAGGGCAGGGCATGGACAATATGTCGAGACGCCGGACGGCCAGGCCTACCATACCCATCTGACCGGCCGTCCTTTGGCACCACAGCGGCGTTGCACGCTCGGGCGCGAGACAGCGTTGCAGAAATGCGTCTGGGGCGAGGACGGCTGGCTCTATCTCGCACAGGGCGGCGTCGTTCCCGCTGTCGACGTTCCGGCGCCGGGCGAGGCTGCCGTCATCGAGAAACCGGCACGCATTGAAAGCGAATTCGACGGTCCAAATCTGCCTATGGATTTCCAGTGGCTGCGGACGCCGGCGCCGGAGCGGATTTTCTCGCTGACGGAAAGGCCGGGACATCTGCGGCTGTTCGGCCGGGAAAGTATCGGTAGCTGGTTCGAGCAGGCGCTGGTGGCGCGGCGCCAGGAGCATCATTCGTTCAGGGCCGAAACAGTCGTCGAATTCGAGCCGGACACCTATCAGCAGGCGGCCGGATTGACCCATTATTACAATCGTCACAAATTTCATGCGGTCGCGGTAACGCTGCATGAACAACTCGGCCGCGTGGTGACCATCTTTTCCTGCAATGGCGATTTTCCGCATAGCCGCATGACTTTTCCGGCCGGAAGCGGCGTTGCCGTCCCGTTTGGCCGGGTACACCTGGCCATGGAAATTCGCGATAACGATCTGCAGTTCTTCTGGCATCCGGACGGCTATCGCACATGGCGCAAACTCGGGCCTTTGCTGGATGCCGGGGTCGTTTCCGACGAGGGGGGACGCGGCGAGCACGGGTCCTTCACCGGGGCGTTTGCCGGGGTCTTTGCCTTCGATACCTCCGGCCGGGCGCAGGCCGCGGATTTCGACCGGTTTGCCTACGAGGCGCTGTAATCATCGGTTGCAACTTTGTGCATTGTATCAGTTAATTCTTATAATTAACTGATATCATTACAATTTTGTAATTTACGGTTTCAGTTTCCCTTCATCTTTATGGTCGTAGTTTCGGGGTGTCAAAAACGAAAGGACACCCCGATGAAACGTCTGCTGATTGCGCTGGTCGCAAGCTCCTTCCTCACGGCGCCGATGGCCTTCGCGCAGCCGGCCAAGCCCTTCGAAGTCGCCCAGGTGAAAGAACGCCATGTCGAGAAACGTGTCTATCGGCAGGGCAACACCAAAGTTGTCGAAAAGCGTGTCATCGAGAAAAAGCGCTGGGCACGCGGCCACCGCCTGTCGCCTTCGGAGCGCCGCCGTATCGCTGCGGTCAACGACTACCGACGCTACAAGCTTCGCGCGCCGCCGCGTGGCCAGCAGTGGGTTCGGGCCGGTAACGACTTTCTGCTGATCAGCGTCGCCACCGGCGTCATCGTCAATCTGACGACTCGCTGATCAGGTCGAACACGACAAGGGCGGCATTGAGCCGCCCTTTCTACACGGATCGCTGTCCAGCAGCCTAGCTAGCTCTTGCGGACCACTCCGTGAACGGATCCGCCAAGGCCCGCCAGCGGTCTGGTGTGAATGCGGTGGCATCGATCAGACAATCGTCGAGTTCCGCCTCCAAGGTTGCCTGGTCCATCGGGTCGGCGCCGATGAAGACGATTTCCTGGCGCCGGTCGCCCCAGATAGGATCGAGATAAGGCTTCATCATCGCAAGGAAGCCCGGGTCGTCCGGCCATTGGGTTTTAGGAACCGCCGACCACCACAATCCCATTTTCGAGGTCCGCACCATCGGTCCGGCCTGGCTGAGTTCGCCGGCGTGATGCGGCCGTGTCGCCAGCCAGAAGAAGCCCTTTGCCCGCACCACACCCGGCCATGGCCGGTGGACAAAATCGTGAAACCGTTCCGGATCGAAGGGTTTTTTTGCCCGGTAGACGAAGGAGCGGATGCCATATTCCTCGGTTTCGGGGATGTGATCCTTGAAACCGTGCAGTTCCTTGTACCAGAGCGGATGCTGCTCGGCCTTCTGCATGTCGAACAGGCCGGTGCCGAGAACGTCGCGCAAGGCCACTTTGCCAAAATCCGTCTCGATCAGCCGCGCATCGGCGTTCAGCCCGACGATGATTTTTCGCGCGGCATCGCGCTGCTCAGGTGTTGCACTGCCCGTCTTGTTGAGAATGACGACATCGGCAAACTCGATCTGTTCGACCAGCAGATCGACGAGCGTGCGGTCGTCGTTGTCTCCGGCAGTATCGCCACGGTCGGCCAGGAAGTCGGCGGAGGAATAATCGCCCAGCAGGCTGACCGCATCGACCACCGTCACCATGGTGTCGAGCCGTGCGACATCCGCGAGGCTGTTGCCGGCCTCGTCGCGGAATTCGAACGTGGTGGCGACGGGCAGGGGCTCGGCGATCCCGGTCGATTCGATCAGAAGGTAGTCGAACCGGTCCTGCTCGGCGAGCTTGCGCACCTCGTTAAGCAGATCGTCGCGCAGGGTGCAACAGATGCAGCCATTGGTCATCTCGACCAGTTGTTCCTCGGTCCGCGACAGGTTGGCGCCGCCCTCGCGCACCAGTGCCGCGTCGATATTCACCTCGCTCATATCGTTGACGATGACGGCAACCCGCAACCCGTCGCGATTGTTGAGAATGTGGTTGAGCAGCGTGGTCTTTCCGGCGCCAAGAAAGCCGGAGAGAACGGTGACCGGAAGTTTATCGGACATCGGTAACTCCTTTTAATGTTATATCATTACATTTGATGGCCTGAAAAAGGCGGACCTGTGCTGGTCCGCCTTTTCACGGTCTTGGGAGGACCTTTTTAGCTACCGTTGGAAAGGCAGGTTTTCAGCGATGTGCCGATGCTCTCCATCAATTGGAAATAGAGGTCGGGACCGGCCTCAAGCGTTGCCGCTTCCGGATCCAGCGTGCCGGACTTTGCCGACGTGCCTTCAAGCACGACGTTGACGAGTTTGGGTTCGAACTGCGGTTCGGCAAAAACGCAAGTGGCGCCGAGTTCGACGATCTTTTCATGGATCTGCTTCAGACGGGCAGCACCGGGCAGGGTCTCGGGGCTGACGGTTATCGATCCTGCCACCTTCACGTCGTAACGATGCTCGAAATACTGGTAAGCATCGTGAAAGACGATGAACGGCTTGTCCTTGATGGGCGCGACCGCCTCGACAAGCGACTTGTCAAGGGCTTCGAGCCGGATGTTCAGGGCATCGAGATTGGTTTTGTAGGTTGCGGCGTTGGCGGGATCAGCAGCGGCCAGCGTCTTTTCGATCTCTGCTGCCATTGCCTTGGCATTGGCGGGATCGAGCCAGAGATGCAGGTCGAACTCGCTTTCGTGGTGGTGATGACCGGCCTCATGGGCATGGCCCTCCGCACCTTCGGCGCCCGCTTCGTGCCCGTCGCCGTGATCATGGGCTTCAAAGGCTCCGCCTTCGCGGAATTTCAGTTTTTCAAGACCGGGCGCATCTTCCAACTCAACGATCTTGGCATGGGTGCCAAGCGATTCCAGCGGCTTTTCGAGAAAGGCTTCCAGTCCATGTCCCACCCAAAAGACCACATTGGCCTTTTCCAGCGCCGAAGCGTTCGAGGGTTTCATGCTGTAGGTGTGGGGGGAGGCGGCGCCTTCGACAATCAGCTTAGGTTCGCCGACGCCCTGCATGATAGAGGCGACTAGGGAGTGAATCGGCTTGATCGAGACGACGACATTGGGAACTTCGGCATGGGCGGTGCCGGCTGCCAGAAGCATGGAGGGGGCGAAAATCAGCGCCGATGTCAAAAGGAGGGAATTTTTCAGGCTCATGCGGGTACTCCTGTCTTGTAAATCAATGTAATGTTATTACATCAATTGCGTTATGCTATAACGTGTGGCATAGCGGCTGGCAACACCCCATCCGGATTTTTTTGATGCTGAATTTCCATAAGTCCGATCAGTCACCGCTCGTCTCGCTCAACAATGCCGGCATTCGGCGCAATGGCCGTTGGCTGGTGCGCGGCGTCGAGTTCTCGATCAGCCGTGGCGAGATCGTCACGTTGATCGGTCCCAACGGCTCCGGCAAATCGACGACGGCCAAGGCCGCGATCGGCGTGCTGAAGCCGGACGAAGGCTGGGTCGAGAAGCTGCCGGGTCTGACGGTCGGTTATGTGCCGCAGAAGCTTTCGATCGATTGGACGCTTCCACTGACCGTCGAGCGGCTGATGACGCTGACCGGACCGCTGAAGGGACGTGAAGTCGAGGAAGCGCTGCATTCGACCGGTATCGCCCATCTCGCCCGCGCCGAGGTGCAGCATCTGTCCGGCGGCGAGTTCCAGCGCGCCCTGCTTGCCCGCGCCATTGCCCGCAAGCCGGATCTGCTGGTGCTCGACGAGCCGGTGCAGGGCGTCGATTTTTCCGGCGAGATCGCGCTTTACGACCTGATCAAGTCCATCCGCAACAAAACCGGCTGCGGCATCCTGCTGATCTCCCACGATTTGCACGTGGTGATGGCCGAGACCGACACGGTGATCTGCCTCAACGGCCATGTCTGCTGCCGCGGCACACCGCAGATGGTCAGCCAGAGCCCGGAATATCTAAAACTGTTCGGCAGCCGCGCTGCCAAATCGCTCGCCGTCTACAGCCACGACCACGACCATACCCATCTGCCGGATGGCCGCGTATTGCATACCGATGGCAGCATTACCGAGCATTGCCACCCCGATGACGGCCATCATCATGGCGACCATTCGCATGACGATCACGCCACACGTGATCACGTGCATGGGCCGGATTGCGGCTGTGGTTACAAGAGCCGCCTGCAGGGCTACGATACCAAGGAGAGCGGCCGTGTTTGATGATTTCTTCACCCGCGCTCTCATCGCCGGCATCGGGCTAGCCATCACCGTTGGTCCGCTCGGCTGTTTCGTCATCTGGCGGCGCATGGCCTATTTCGGCGATACGATGGCCCATTCCGCTTTGCTCGGTGTAGCGCTGTCGCTGCTGCTCGATCTCAATCTGATGCTCAGCGTCTTCATCGTCGCGGCTGCCGTGTCGCTGCTCCTCTTGCTGCTGCAGAAGCGTGGTGCGCTTTCCACCGACGCTTTGCTCGGTATTCTCTCGCATTCGTCGTTGTCGATCGGCCTCGTCATCGTCGCCTTCATGACCTGGGTGCGGATCGATCTGGTCGGCTTCCTGTTCGGCGATATTCTTGCGGTCTCCGAGGCGGATATCGATCTGGTCTGGGGGGGCGGCATTCTCGTCCTCGCCGCGATCGTCTATCTCTGGCGGCCGTTGCTTGCCTCCACCGTCAACCCCGAACTGGCCGAGGCCGAGGGCCTGCAGCCGGAGCGGGCGCGGCTCTATTTCATGCTGCTGATGGCACTGGTGATTGCCATCGCCATGAAGATCGTCGGCATCCTGCTGATCACCTCGCTGCTGATCATTCCGGCAGCGACTGCCCGCCGCTTTGCCACGTCGCCCGAGATCATGGCGGTGCTCGCATCGGTCATCGGCGCGCTGGCGGTCACCGGTGGGCTTTTCGGCTCTCTGCATTTCGATACACCGTCCGGCCCGTCGATCGTGGTTGCGGCGATGGGGTTTTTCGTGCTCAGTCTGCTGCCGTTCGGCCGCAACAAACAGGCAGAGACGGCGATACACTCGACGCATGGAGGACATCACTGATGGCGGCACAACAACTCACCAAGAACCAGTCGCTGGTCCTCGACACGCTCAATCATGCCGATGGCCCACTCAGCGCCTACACCATCCTCGACAAGCTGCGCGATCACGGGTTTCGCGCGCCGCTGCAGGTCTACCGGGCGCTCGACAAGCTGTTGGAATTCGGCTTGATCCACCGGCTCGAAAGCATGAATTCCTTCGTCGCCTGTGCCCATCCTGATCATCACCATCACCATGATCATGGTGTGACGGCCTTCGCCATCTGCGAGGACTGCGGCCAGGTGACCGAGATGCATGACGAGGCAATGGAAGCGCGTCTGTCGGTGCTGGCCGGCAATCAGCATTTCAAGACCGAAAAGACCACGATCGAGATTCGTGGCCACTGCCAGAACTGCACGGCTGAATAGACGGGCGAGCGCCTGATCCAGCTTCACTTCTCGCCCGCCAACATATGGCGAGGACGCCCGGTTCCAGATGCGTCAGCTCCGGCGTCGCCTATCCGATAACGGCAAGGCTGGTTGCAAACAGCTGCCATTTGCTGACGTAGCTATCCGCCGATTTTCTCAATCCAGCGACGGCGGCCTCATCCAGCAATCGGATGGCTTTTGCCGGCGCCCCGACGATCAGCGATTTGTCCGGAAAGGCTTTACCCTCGGTCACCAGTGCATTGGCGCCCACCAGGCAATTGTTGCCAATGACGGCACCATTCAGCACCGTTGCCCCCATGCCGATAAGCGAATTGTCACCGATCGTGCAGCCGTGCACTATGGCGCGATGGCCGATGGTGCAGCCTTGCCCGATGGTGACGGGCAGGCCGGGATCGACATGAATGACCGCGCCCTCCTGGATATTGGTGCGGGCGCCGATCCGGATCGGCTCGTTGTCGCCGCGCAGCACTGCACCGAACCAGATGCCGACATCGTCGCCCAGTTCGACCTCACCGATGACATGGGCGTCCGGAGCGATCCAATAGCGGCCGAACGGCGGCACGGTGGGCCGGGTGGAGCCAAGAGCATAGAGCGGCATGGGTGTCTCCCTCAAACGACCGTGACGGTCATCGTCGCGATACCATCGATACCGCACGATACTGCGTCGCCGCGGGCTACCGGCCCAACGCCCGACGGCGTGCCGGTCATGATGATGTCGCCGGCGGCAAGCGTAAACAGTTTCGACAGTTCGGCGATGATTTCCGGGGTTTTCCAGATCATCTGGTTGAGATCGCCCTGCTGCTTGATCTTGCCGTTGATCTTCAGCCAAATGTTGCCGTCTGTGGGATGTCCGATAACCTCTGCCGGCACGATCTGCGACAGCGGCGCCGAATATTCGAAGGCTTTTGCCGCCGCCCAGGGTTTGCCCGCAGCCTTCGCCTCTGCCTGCAGGTCGCGGCGGGTGAAGTCGATGCCGACGGCATAACCATAAACGCAATCGAGCGCATCGCCGGCGTCAATGGCATCGCCACCCTGTTGCAATGCGATCACCAGCTCAACCTCGTGATGCACATCGCTCGATAGCGGCGGATAGGGGAATTCAGCTGCCTGGACAAGATTGTCCGGATTTTTTTGGAAGAAGAAGGGCGGTTCGCGATCGGGATCATGGCCCATCTCGATCGCGTGGGCGGCGTAGTTGCGCCCAACGCAATAGACCCGGCGGACGGGAAACCTCTGCTGGGAATTCAGCACCGGCAAAAGCACCGGGGCGGGAAGGGGGAATACAGTTGTCATCGACGTCCACCATTCGATTGCGAATGCTGGACGATAGCACCCATTTCAGGGGTGGGGAAAGCGGCTTCAGCTGCAGACGTAGGCCTGAAGCTGGTCGCGTGTCAGAAACTCGCTGTCTGCCCGGGAATTGTATTCCGGATGAGTATATTCCAGGCTCGGGACATCTGGAAGCTCCAGCGCCTGACGGACGGTCATAATGCCGACGTCGCGGCGGTCACTGCCGTGCTTCAAGCTGACTTCGACGATCCGATACAGATTTTCCTCTACCATTGTGTTCTCTCCCGTCTCTTATTTTTTGATTCTGGGTTGTAGTAGCCACTCCGAAATTGGTTTTTATGAGGCACCTCCTCTATTAGCATGCCACACATGAAGAAATCACAACAGTGATTTTTTAGCAGATGCTTAGATTTGTGCCGGAATGAAACGCGTTACCGAACATCACTTCCGATCCGTATTTGCCGACGTCCGGGCAACTTGGAACAATGCGGCGGCTCGGGTGTTTTCCAGCGAACAGCAAAGGAGTGCGAGATGGCGAATATCAAGAATTTGCGGACCGGTTTTACCGGCGAACTCGATGAAACCAGCGGTGTAGCGGCCAAAGCGAAACAGGCGGCCAGCTATGTCCGGGACGAGGCCACTGCTGTGGCGCAAAATGCTCAGGATCATCCCTCCGCCACCAGCACCGCCTTGCTGGTCTTCGGTGCAGCCGCTTTCGTTGCGGGCTATCTGATCGGCAGCGCATCCAGTGGCCAGGAGACACGAAGACGTTACTGGTAACGGTTGCGTTGCATCAAATTTTATTTGATTTTTGTGCGACGCAACATTATAGTCATATTTATCGCAGCGATTCACCTCCTCCCGAAAAGCTGCGACCGATCAGCGGTCACCTCCTCCCGACCGTGGGTCATTTTCAGAAGCCTGCCGCACCTCCTCCCGCGGCAGGCTTTTTTCGTTTTGTGCTCTGCCCAACGGGAACCAAATCGGTTATGTTACCGTTATGGTCTGGCAAGACATTCGGAGGAGACGCTCATGCCAAATACCAAATGGTCCAACCCCGTCGAAGTCGGATTTGCGCACAAGGGTTCTCAAGTCGTTTTGGGACCGTTCGACGCGTTGATCTGCCTGATGGACACTTGGCCCGATCTTCGCGGTCCCCGTTACGTTGCAGCCCGTAGCTTCTGCCGCGCCGCCATTGACGGCCGCAAATCGCCTGAAGAGGCCCGCGCGGTGTTCATTGCTGCCGCCGAGGAGGCCAAGCTGCAAGCGCACTGACGCTTTTTGCAGCGATGAACTGACCTCAATCGCGCGTACGGCGCGGTAATCTGTCGTTTTCTCATTTTCTCTCATATCCATCTGCTGACCTCAACCACGACCGTGCGGGATGCCTCGATATCCGCAGCCGGTTTGGCTCGCGATATGCTTTTGCGCTTTTGCCCTCGACCGCCAGTCATCAAACCTTTCAAAGTCCCGTCTCGCTTTCAAAACCTCGCCGCTGTATAAGGCGGCGATTGGTTGGGCCGCTTCGAGCTGCGGGATATCCGTCTCCGGTTGCGCGCCTGTTTCTCCACTACAGTATACCGCCTGCAATGCGTGCGGGGATGAAGGTATTTTTTTGATGGGCACTGCAGCGATTTCGGCATCGATCGGCACCGCTTCGACATATTTCGCAGCGCCGGTCTTCGCCGTAGCCCCGATGATCGACTGGACCGACAGGCATTACCGGTTCCTGGCCCGGCAGCTTTCCAAACACGCCTTGCTCTATACCGAGATGATCGTCTCCGAAGCGATCCTGCGGGGTGACCGTCAGAGGTTGCTAGGGTTCGATGCGGTCGAGCGGCCGGTGGCGCTGCAACTGGGCGGCAATGATCCTCGCAAGATGGCGGAGGCCGCGCGGATCGGCCAAGCGTTCGGTTATGCCGAGATCAACATCAATGTCGGCTGTCCTTCGGACCGCGTACAATCCGGCACGTTTGGCGCCTGCCTGATGCGCGAGCCTTGGGTCGTGGCGGAATGCGTCGCGGCGATGAAGGCGGCGGTGTCCATTCCCGTGACAGTCAAGTGCCGGATCGGGGTCGATGATCAGGACCCGGAGATCGCGCTGCGCGATCTGGTATCGCGGGTGGCAGAGGCCGGAACCGATGCGGTCTGGGTTCATGCGCGCAAAGCCTGGCTGCAGGGGCTGTCGCCGAAGGAGAACCGCGATATTCCGCCGCTGGACTATGGTCTGGTTCACCGGCTCAAGGCGGAACATCCCGGTCTTTTCATTGGTCTCAATGGCGGTCTTGGCAGTTTGAGTGAGGCTGTTGAAGAACTGAATCACGAAGCGGTGCTGGATGGGGTCATGCTCGGGCGGGCGCCGTATCATGATAGCGCCATGCTGACCGGCGTGGACGGGTATTTTCCGCATCCGCTGACGGGGGCGGCTGCCGTCGATTTCTCCGGCGAAGCCTTTACCGCCAATGGCCACCGCCAGTCTGCGGATTTCTGGGCCGGGGTGCGCGATGCGATGATGGGCTATGCGGCCGGGCATATCGCTGCCGGCGGACGGCTGATCCATGTCACCCGCCACATGGTCGGGCTGTTCCAGAGCTGGCCGGGCGCACGGCGGTTCCGGCAGATCCTGTCGGCCGATGCGACGCGGGCAGGGGCCGGGCCGGAGGTGATCGCGGCGGCATTCGAGGCGATCTTTCTGGCTGCCGAGGCAAAACAGGCGGCGGAGTAGGAGTTGGCGAATAGTGAGTAGTGAGTAGTGAGTAGTGAGTAGTGAGTAGCGAATGGTCAGTAGTGCAGGCTTCTCTATTCTATTCTATTCTATTCTATTCTATTCTATTCACTATTCACTATTCACTATTCACTATTCACTATTCACTGCCACGCCGCCACAAAAAAAAACGGCGCCCGGGGGACGCCGTTTAATCAGTCGTCGCAAGCAGTCGGATCGAGGCTTAGTCAGCCTGGATGTTGACGGCCTTCGGGCCCTTGCCCATGCGATCCGGCTCGGTGTCGAAGGTGACCTGCTGGCCGTCCTTCAGGGTCTGGAGACCAGCGGCCTGCAGCGCGGAGATGTGTACGAACACGTCTTTGGCGCCGCCTTCCGGCGTGATGAAACCAAAACCCTTGTCCTGGTTGAAGAATTTTACGGTGCCCTTGGTGGCCATGGGAGAAGTCCTTTTTTCCCTTAATGATATGTCCTCACCCCTGCCAGGGTGGAGACGTTTTTCTTTCCGGTTTTGTCTTTATTCCGGAAAGCCAGTCGGAGAAGTCGATAACGGGGAAAGAACGTCTACAGTGCCTTTCGGCACGCCCGGATTTTTCCGGGACCATACAGCCAGTCCAGTCTCCGGGATGCTAACGCCCGAACGCGGAAATATTTGCAGCAAAAAAAGAAAATAGCAAGCGTTTAATCCTTTGCACTCAACCGCCTGTCGGTACCGGCCGGACGCTGCACCAAGACGCAACCGGATCGGTTTTCCGGCGCCGCTGCGGCCGCGGCCGGGGAAAACCGCGCGCCGTCCCGATCTCGCCCCAATTTGGTCCCGGCGATGTCGGATCAAGGGCCCGGCGCGCCGCATCGCTTTTGGGTTGATGCCGGCCGGGCGAAGGGTTAGGTCAGGGACGGACTGGACGAATGCAGGGACTGAAGAGGTGGCGTTGTGATCGACCCCTATGAAACGCTGGGACTGGACCGCGGCGCCGACGAACCGGCGATCAAGGCGGCCTATCGCCGCCAGGTGAAGGCCGTCCATCCCGACAGCGGCGGCGATACCGAGGCGTTCGGCCGGCTGCAGGCCTGCTACGACCTGTTGAAGGACCCGGTGCGCCGCAAGGTCTACGACAATACCGGCTACGACCCGCAGCTGGCCGACCCGCGCGACCTGCAGGGCATTTTGAAGCTGGAAACGCTGGTCAACGATTTCATCCTCGACGAGCGCGAGCCCGGCAGCTTCGACCCGGTCGCCGCCATGCGCCGCAAACTGTCCGACGATATCGTCAAGAGCCGCTTCCACATTCTCGAGCTGGAGCGCCACCGCGCCCGGGTGCGCCAGCATCTCGACCGCCTCGGCCGCCGCCCCGCCGCCGATATTCTCGGCTCGATGCTGCGCACCCGCTCGCAATCGATCGCCGAGGCCATCCGCAGCGCCGAAGCGCAGATCGAGGCGACCGAACAGGCCTATACGATCCTGGAGGACTATTCGTACGAGCTGGAAATACTCGACGCGGTGAAGGCGGCGGAGTAGGGCGGCAGACATCAGTAGCACCGGGCGGGGAAGGTGGCGGCGGCTTGCAGCGAGACCGGGCGACGGCCGGACTTGCGCGACAGCTTGTACCACCACGGCAGGGACGCATGCAGCCAATGGCCGCGCGGCTGGGCGCGGCGGACGATCTCGCCGACCAGCGCCAGATAGGGATCGTCGATTGCGCCGATATAATGGGAGAGGAAATGCAGCGGGTCGTCGTCAGCCCATTGGCAGGTCCGCAGCACTCGCCTGTAGAATGTCTGGCCGGCCGCATCGAGAAGGCGCAGGCAATCCGGAGCCTGCGGCGCGGCGCTGAGGCAGCGGCCACGCCGCCGGCAGGCGGGATCGGTGCAGAGATCACCCGGCAGGCCGAACATCTCGATGGTGCGCTGCCGCAGGGCTGTCTGGCGCTGCTCGTAGGACGATATCATGGTTTCTCCTGATGGTGAGCCAATGGCTGGGGGGCGGGAAGCGAGCACGCCGCCGCCTTCGCGCGGCCGGACGGCCCGCGGTTTGCCTGCATGCCGTTTTCGCCTGCGCGCTCTGCGCGCAGGAGTTCGGTCGGGGCGCTCGCAAGAGCCTCGTTGGGTAATGGGAAAGTGGCTCTCGCCAGCGCCCCGTTCGGCGGTTTTTGCCCGCAAACTTGTTCCGCTACGGCCTTTCAGCCCTCTGTGCATCGCACGCCCGCAGCAGCTTCAGCCTGCGGAGGGGAACTGTCTCGCGAACCCCGGATGGGAGGACTTCCGTCTTTTCCTCAAACCCGGCACCGGCCCCGCCTCGCTGCCACGGCTGGCAGTGTATCCGTGGCGGAACGGAAGAAGTATGGCACGGGTTTTGGGGGCGGGGATTTTGGAGGGGTAGTGGGGAGGGGGATGGCGCAAACAGATTTTGCTAAATTATTGATTTTACGCTCACTGTCGCCGGAGGAAACAAGGCTCAGTGTCATGATTTCACGCAAAATCATCCCCGCGTAAGAAGACGCTGCAGCTTTCGCTTGGTTTAATTAAAAGCGCGCAATCTTCCGGTTCATCCCATAGTTGTTTTACAAATTCGCGCAAATTGCTCCGGGAAGCATTTTGTGTCTAATTCCTTGCAAACTAGGAAGCTGAGATGTTGACAGAAATACGGCTAACGAATTTTCGAAAGTACGAAAACTATATAGTTTCGTGCAAAAAGGGTAACGTTTTAGTAGGTCCGAATAACGCGGGCAAATCAGGAATTATTGAAGCATTGCGCATCCTTGATAATTGCATAAGAATCACAAGACGAAAAAAACCAATCCCAATACAGATGCCAAATGGAGACGTCGGTGATGGTTTTCTTATTCTAGAATCTGCCATAGACGTTGAGTTGAGTCATTCAAGCCACAACTATATCGATGCTCCATCGATATTAGAGTATAAAATCTCAAACGGTACCAAGGCTATAATTGTGATACGGCGCGATGAGCAGGTCCAATTTATTTTGGATGGTGGTGGTCCTCGCATAAACTCAATAGCAAAGTTTCAAAAATATTTTCCGTTAGAGCTAACGATTGTCCCAACTCTCGGTCCTCTTGAGAGAGAGGAGGTATATGTTCAGGATGATACAATAAAAAAATCGATTTCCAGGAAGACTTCAAGTCGTCATTTTAGGAATGTCTGGTATCGTAAGACTCAAGAAGATTTCGATGTTTTCGCTACTGACGTGTCTTCTGCTTGGCCAGACATTTCTATTCAGAAGCCCGAAAGAAATATCGGTGATCGATCATTGCTCGAAATGTTCTATAGCGAAAATCGGTATGATCGAGAGGTAAGGTGGGCCGGCTTTGGGTTTCAGATTTGGTTGCAGATACTCACACATCTCAGCCGAGCGGGAGCTGATAGTGTTGTGGTCATCGACGAGCCAGATATCTATCTCCATCCTGAAATTCAAAAAAAGCTTTTAAAGCTTTTAAGAGACAGATTTTCACAGTTTATAATGGCCACTCATTCGGTTGAGATAATCAATGAGGCTGATGAGATGGAGGTTGTTTCAATAAACTCAAAGTATAAGAGCGCTAAAAGAATTAAATCTGAAGAAGATTATAATAATATTAGAATATACGTCGGATCTTCCACAAATTCTGATTTTGCTAGAGTAGCAAAAACTAGAAAAGTTGTTTTTGTGGAAGGAGAAGATAGAAAAGTTATGCAAATACTTGCCAGGCGTTTTGATTTGCACTCTTTGTCGGCCAGTGCTGTTCCATTTGTCAAATTAGGCGGGTTTCAAGGGTGGGAAAAGGCATTAGGTGCCGTTTGGGCATTTAAAGAGATATTGGATTTAGATATTGAGGTCTTTTGTTTGTTTGACTCGGATTATCGCTGTTCCGAGGAAATAAAATCATTCGAAGAGAAGATTGGTTCGGCTGGACTTAGGTGTAATGTTCTAGGAAGAAAAGAAATAGAGAATTACTTCCTAGATTTTGATGCACTTTACCAAGCTGCCAACAAAAGGTCGCGGGACAGAGTTAAAAAAGAAATTGGTGTCGCTGATTTTTATAAGCTATTGGAAAATATAACCAAGAAAATAAAATCCAGAGTATTTGCCCAGCGTGGAATGAAAGCGGTAGAATATCATAAATCGATTGGCGACAAACGTGACTCCGCGACAGTTTCTCAGTTAATTCATGAGGAAACGGAAGAGCTTTGGGCCGATATGACAACCAGACTACAAATTTGTCCTGGAAAAGAGGTGCTGTCGGAACTGAATTCCAGTCTGCAAACATGCGGCATAGGATCGCTTACTATGAGGATGATATCGGAGCAAATTAAGGTAGAAAACTTCGATAAAGAATTCTTTTCAATACTTTCTGATCTCGATAGACTAAAGTAAGTTGAGGACCGTCTTTAGGGCGACTTGCGGGCAGGGTAACTTGTATTCGAATCCCCTACCGCGCCCCATCAAACAACGCACTCAGGCTCCACGGATAGTCCCCCTGCTGGTTGGCGATGTCGTCGACTTTCCAGCCGCCGTGTTCCTTGACCAGGGTGTAGTAGAGCGTCACCGGCTCGAAATTCTTGAACGTCACCTCGACCTCGGCGGTATCGTCGAGGACGATCGGCTGGCCGACTTCGACCTCGGTGGCTTGTCCGTCCTGGCCTGATATCACCGGGTCGAAATCGATGGTGCCGCTGTCGCCGGGTTCGGTCGTGTCGGCATCGTCCTGGAAGCGGGCGTTCAGCTGATCGGAGAAGAACGGCGAATAGAGCGACGGCGCGTTTTCGGCCGTCCGGCTGGTGTCATTGCTGTAGAGCGACTTGAGCAGCGCTTCCGGGGTCTTGTAGGTCTGGGCGGCGGCGGGCAGGGCCGAGAGCGCCGACAGGGCGAAGACGGCGGACAGGAAGAGGGCGGGCAGGCGCATGGCGGGTCCTTTGGCGGCGGGTGTTGCTTGAGCAGTAGCCGATGGGGAATGGTCTGGCCATGCAGCATTTTTGGGGATGTGGGTGTGGTGTGCTCTTCTCCCCAGCGGGGAGAAGTGCCGAGCGGATGCGAGGCGATGAGGGGGCTTCGGCGCAGCTGGAGCCAGGTAGAAGCTGGCCTTCGGCCCCCCTCATCCGGCCCTTCGGGCCACCTTCTCCCCGCTGGGGAGAAGAGGGAGCGGGTGGAGTTTGAGGATGGCGCGGCACTCTGCCGGCAGAGCCGGCATCTCCCCACAAGGGGGGAGATCGGGTCCGTGGTCTGGGCTGTCACCCCACCCCGGCGCTTTGCGCCGACCCTCCCCCTCAAGGGGAGGGTGTTTGGGGGGAGGGTGTTATTGGCCGGGGCGGCCGGTCTTGCCCTTGGTTTTCTTCTGGCGCTTGAGGTCGCCGGCGTCCTCGTAGGAGCCGGCGCCGGATTTGGCGCGGATGAAGGGTTTTGGGTCGCCGGCCCCCCTCACCAAGTTCGCCGAACCAATCGGCTTTGCCTCTTGGGGATCCTCTCCCCGCTGGGGCGAGGAGGACGCGCCGCGTTTTTCCGGCTGGCCTTCGAGCAGCGGCGAGACGCGTTTTGCGGGCTCGGTCTTTGGCTTTTCCGGCAGCTTGCCCGTGGTGTTGAGCGGCTTTTCGGTGCGGCCGACGGTCATTTCGTCGAGGCTGTTCTTGCGGAACAGGCTGGTTTCCGGGCGGGCGGGCACGGCGATATTGTGGCCGATGTCTTCCAGCGTGGGTTTGCGGAAGCCTGATTGCCCCTGGCTTCCCGCAGGGGGGACGGAGCTGTCCGATGCCGCCGGTTTGCGGGCCGGGCGGGTCATGTCTGTGCCTGGGCCCATGTCGTCGAGGGTTGGTTTGGCAAAGAGGCTTTTTCCCTCCCCCTCGTGGGGAGGGTGGCCCGAAGGGCCGGGAGGGGTGTTTGCGGCAGATTCAGGTGATGGGGTCTGCCCCTCCCCAACCCTCCCCACAAGGGGGAGGGAGTCGAGTGAGGATGCCGGGCCCTTCCTTTTCGAGCCGGTGGGCTTGCCACCGCCTTCCATCGCCCGCGCCACATTGTTTTGCGTCCCTGTCCGGCCTTCGGCCGTCCGCGCCTCTTGTCTCGCCATCGGGTCGTCCATGACGGCGAGTTCGGCGGCTTTGAGGCGTTTGATTTCGTCGCGCAGGCGGGCGGCGGTTTCGAAGTCGAGATCGGCGGCGGCGTTGCGCATCTGCTTTTCGAGCGCTTCGAGATGGGCGGCGAGATTGTTGCCGACCATGTCGGTAATGCCGCCCTTGACGCCCCTGATGCCGATATCGGCACGGACATGGTCCTTTTCGTAGACCGAATCGAGGATGTCGGAAATGCGGGCCTTGACCGATTCCGGGGTGATGCCGTGGGCCTCGTTATAGGCCACCTGCTTTTCGCGGCGGCGCGAGGTTTCCTCCATGGCGCGCTTCATCGAGCCGGTGATGTTGTCGGCATAAAGGATGACCTTGCCGTCGATGTTGCGCGCGGCGCGGCCGATGGTCTGGACCAGCGAGGTTTCCGAGCGCAAAAAGCCTTCCTTGTCGGCATCGAGGATGGCGACGAAGCCGCATTCGGGAATGTCGAGGCCTTCGCGCAAAAGGTTGATACCGACGAGCACGTCGAAGGCGCCGAGGCGCAGATCGCGGATGATCTCGATGCGCTCCAGCGTGTCGATGTCCGAGTGCATGTAGCGGACACGAATGCCCTGTTCGTGCAGGTATTCGGTGAGGTCCTCGGCCATGCGCTTGGTCAGCACGGTGACCAGCGTGCGGTAACCGGCCAGCGCCGTCTCGCGGATTTCGCCAAGCACGTCGTCGACCTGGGATTTGGCCGGGCGGACTTCGACCGGAGGATCGATCAGCCCCGTCGGGCGAATGACCTGTTCGGCAAAGACGCCGCCGGCCTGTTCCATCTCCCAGGCCGCCGGCGTTGCCGACACCGCGATCGTGTCCGGGCGCATGGCGTCCCATTCCTCGAAGCGCAAGGGCCGGTTGTCCATGCAGGACGGCAGGCGGAAACCGTATTCGGCAAGCGTTGCCTTGCGGCGAAAGTCGCCCCGGTACATGCCGCCGATCTGGCTGACGGAGACGTGGCTTTCGTCGATGAACAACAGGGCGTTGTCGGGGATATATTCGAACAAGGTCGGCGGCGGCTCGCCGGGGCTGCGGCCGGTGAGGTAGCGCGAATAGTTCTCGATGCCGGCGCAGGAGCCGGTGGCTTCGAGCATCTCGATATCGTAGCGGGTGCGCTGCTCCAGCCGCTGGGCTTCCAAGAGGCGGCCGCCCTTTTCCAGCTCGGCCAAACGCAGTTTCAGCTCCTCCTTGATCGACTTGATCGCCTGGTTGAGCGTCGGGCGCGGCGTCACATAGTGGGAGTTGGCGTAGATTTTCACCGACTTCAGGTCGTCGGTCTTCTGGCCGGTCAAGGGATCGAATTCGGTGATGCCGTCGATCTCGTCGCCGAACATCGAGATACGCCAGGCTGCGTCTTCCAGGTGGGCCGGGAAGATTTCGATGGTGTCGCCTCTCACCCGGAAGGAGCCGCGCTGAAAATCCATGTCGCGCCGCTTGTATTGCTGGGCGACGAGATCGGCGAGCAATTGCCGCTGGTCGAGCCGGTCGCCGACCGTCATCTGGAAGGTCATGGCGGTATAGGTCTCGACCGAGCCGATACCGTAGATGCAGGAGACCGAGGCGACGATGATGACGTCGTCGCGCTCGATCAGCGAGCGGGTGGCCGAGTGGCGCATGCGGTCGATCTGCTCGTTGATCGAACTCTCCTTCTCGATGAAGGTATCCGAGCGCGGCACATAGGCTTCCGGCTGGTAATAATCGTAGTAGGAGACGAAATATTCGACCGCGTTGTCGGGGAAGAAGTTCTTGAATTCGGAATAGAGCTGGGCGGCCAGCGTCTTGTTCGGCGCCAGGATGACGGCGGGGCGCTGGGTGGCCTCGATCACCTTGGCCATGGTGAACGTTTTTCCCGAGCCGGTGACGCCGAGCAGCACCTGGCTCCGGTCGCCGTTCGACAGGCCCTCGACGAGGTCCTTGATGGCGGTCGGCTGGTCGCCGGCGGGCTCGAAATCGGATTGCATACGGATGGCGATGCCACCTTCGGACTTTTCCGGCCGGGCCGGCCTGTGCGGCGTCCACAGCTTGCCGTCCTTGAACAGAGGATTGCCGCTCTCGATCAGGGCGGAAAGGGCCTCGACGGTGGCGGTGACGGCGGAGGGGGCAAGCGCATCCTCAAGCGCCGTGTCCATGCCGGCCACGGGATTCAAACCGGCGGCGGCGCGGGCTTTCGGGTCGGACGTGCCGCCCATGGAGGTGCCGCGGGCCGACCGGCTGGCGCCGACCGCATCCTTAGCGCTCACGCTGCCGGCGCTCTGCGCCTTCGCTCCGCGAGGGCCTCGCACGGGCTCGGACGCCCGTTCGGGCTTGCCGCCTGCGGCCGATTGCGCGGCAGCCTCGTTTTTCGCCTTCTGGGCGGCGATCTCGACCTTCTTGCGGTGTTTTCCGGCCTTGGAGGCGACGTCGTGGCGGGTCTCGATGGTTTCGGCCTCGGCCATGCGCTGCAGCTCGTTGGCCCAATCGGCGACGTTCGACGACAGGGAGCCGGACGACAGGGGCGCGCCTTCGAACGGGGCCTGGGGAGCTTCCTCGAAGCCGCCAAGGTCGGGATGGGAGGATTTTTTCGGTGCTTTTGACATGGGGGGAATATGGAGAGAGTCCGGTGAAATGTGAAGAGGGCGATGAGTACAAAAAGGCAACGGGATGGTGGGCTACTGCCAGTTTCTGGCAACAGAAGACGGGTGTTCCGTCAGTGTGCCTATCCCGCCGCTCGGGAGGATGGCCGGTCCTGCCGCACCACAGTGCAACCGGCAATCCGGTCATAATAGGTCTGGCCACGCCAGGACAGAAACGGTAGCAGCCACCAGAGCAATTGTCCTATGCCGCAACCAATGACCAGCACGGCAGATAACGGCAAGTTCGTCGCACTCATCTCGCGTGATTGGGTAATCAGATGACCAAAAAAATCGGGTCTCAGAAAAGTATGCACAGTCGTCGCGATGCTCGCAATGCTGCCAATCATCAGCGGTGCGAATTTCAGCAGTTCTCGCCGCGCGGCTCGGGGAAGGCCCGGCGCGATGCCATGGGGTGTCATCACCTTCAACCTTAAAAACCGTTTCCCGGGCGTGCGACGGCCATGGGTGGTGAAATAAATGAAGAGGCCAATGATGGCAGCGAGCGGCAAAGATGATGTCAAGATTTGCGAAAGCAGTGCGGACCGCATTTCGCCGGGTGGAAGCGGAGCGCCGTTCTCGTCGGATGCCACGGTAACCCATTTCGACCAAGTATTGAGCCCTTTTGTCTTGGTGGTGGTGGACGTAAAGACGTAACCGGTCCTGTCAAACGGAAACGTCTTGCGGCAGAGGGTGTTTGTTCGCTCCAGCCCGAATTCCAGCGGCCATTCACTATCGACCTGCGCCACCAACGGGCTCGGTGGAGCGGGGCGGCATTCGGTATAGATCATGGTACTGACCCCGATATTCCATGGGCTAAGCACGCTAACTACCAGCAAAACAGCGGAGATTGCGATGTAGAACAGAATGTTGTCGATGATGAATGCGAGCCCGCGACGCCAGAAAAGACGTTGCGGACCATCCGCGTAGCGCGACGCTGAAGATGCAGTCATAAAATCCCCGGGTGTATTTTGTCTCGATATTTAAATCCTCTCGCGAGCGAGTCAACGTCTGATTGCATAAAAGCGTGGCCGCGGCGCTGCAGATAGCGGGCAGAGCAACAATGGCCGACTTGTCAAGAAGTGCACGCGGGAGATGGTGTGCTCTCAACTTCACATCGTTTTGAGTTCGGCGAGAGGTCCACGCCGGTTTCCAGCTTGAACGGCGAAGGATTGGCGGTACATGCTTGCCCGCCTATCACACCATTGTTCCAAGGATTCGCTGATGCCCTTTTCGCTGAATACGGCTGCCGTGCTGCCGATCGTTTTGCTCGTGTTGTCGAATGTCTTCATGACCTTCGCATGGTACGGCCATCTGAAATATACCTCGTCGCCGCTCTACATGGCTATCATCGTCAGCTGGGGCATTGCGTTCTTCGAATATTGCCTGGCGGTTCCGGCCAACCGGATCGGCCATGAAGTCTATTCGGCGGCGCAACTGAAAACGATGCAGGAAGTGATCACGCTGGTGGTGTTTGCGGGTTTCTCGGTGTTTTGGCTGAAGGAATCGCTGACCTGGAACCACGCCATCGGCTTTTGCATGATTGCCGGCGGTGCGGCGTTCGTGTTCAAGGGTTAGGTGCTCCTGCTCCTAATGCTGGGAAGGTGTGGACTGATCTTCGATGGCGTCCGACCGCAGCACGATGCAGCCGGCGAGGCGGTCGTAAATCGTCTGGCCCTGCCAGAGGATGAACGGGCCGAGCCACCAGAGGGCACCGAGGAGCCAGGCGATGAGGCCGACAGCGAGCAATGTGCTGAAGTCGGGTGCCTGCATGTCGCGGGCGGCATGGATGACATCGACGAATGCGCCGGAGGCCAGTGTCGATAGTCCCGGCAGGTTCTGGGCGGCATGGATGGTGACCGCGATGCCGAGAAGGCAGGATGGCAGGAATTTCCAGATTTCCCTGGTCAGGCAGTGCTTGAATGGCGGCACGGTGCGCGCAATGTCGAGGATGCGCAGGAACATCAGGGCCTTGCCGGGTGTGCGTCGGCCGGATGCCGTTATTCTCGCGGTTGCCAGAACGAACAGCGCCAGGAGGAAAAGCTGAAGCAGGATGTTCGACGCCGTGCTGGTGCCGGAAATATCCAGCGGGATGGCTTTTCCGTCCTGATCGATGCCGATCGACACGAAGCGGCTGGCGCCGTTTGCGTCCGCGGTTTTCGTCACCGTTGAAATGAAGAAGCGCTGCTGCATGCCGATGCTGGAATTGATGCAGATCTGGTTTGTCCGGGTTTCGCCGTCAGCCAGCGGCCATCCGGTTTCGACCTCATGGATCAGCGGACTGTCCCCCGTGACCTCGCATGTTGTCGATTGTCCGATGTAAAAGCCGAGGTTCCAGCCGGTGACGGCCTGGAGCGGCAGAGCCAGTACCATCAGGATGCTGTAGAACACCGCAATATCGACAGTGAACGCGACGGCACGCCGCCAGAACAGGCGCGGCGGGCGTGTTGTGGGCATGAAAATACCAGCGGTCATCGAATCTTCTTTCAGCGAGCCCCGTGATCTGGGTTCATAGGGTGTCATGCCTGGCATCGGCAATGGGCCGCGCAGGCTTTTCGAAGTGCGGTTTTTCGCGGATTGACATTTTCCGGCCATGGCGGCATCGGCTTTTACGCCGATTGCCATCTCACCGGCGGAGCGGCAAGCAAGGTTTTGTGTCCGGGCGTTGAGCCACCGGCCATCTGCAGACAGGAATGAACGGGACTGGCATGCTTCTCTTGAAACTGACTTTGGTTCCCTTCTTTCTGTTTGCCGTTTCGATGGCGGCCGTGCGCTGGGGACCGGGCGTGGCAGGCTGGCTTGCCGGATTGCCGATCGTGGCGGGGCCGATCCTCTATCTGCTGGTGCTGGAGCAGGGGCCGGTGTTTGGCGTCGGTGCCGCTGCTGCGGCCCTGTCGGCCATCTTCGCATCCGAAGCCTTCAATCTGGCCTATGCCTGGACGTGCCGCCGGTATCCCTATGGCATCGCGGCGCTGATGGGGCTTGCGGCGTGGTTTGTCGCGGCCGTCGGCCTGACGAGCCTGCCGGGAACGGCTGCCGTTGCGCTCGGTGCGGCGCTGCTGGGCGTTGTCGCGGCACAGATGTTTCTGCCGCGAACGAATGTGGCCAGCAAGGTGATATCGATCACCCGGACAGACCTGATGATGCGCATGGTGGCCGGTGCGGTTCTGACGCTGGCCGTGACGATGCTGTCGGCTTCGCTTGGCGCACAATGGAGCGGGGTGCTGACGGTTTTCCCCCTGCTGGGTTTGATCCTGTCGGTGTCCTCGCAGCGCGCCTATGGGCCGGACTTCGTTGTCCGGCTGCTGCGCGGCATGGTGCTGGGGCGCTTTTCGTTTGCAGCCTTCTGCCTCTGCCTGATCTGGCTGCTGCCCAGGCAGAATGCCGAGATCGCATTTCTGCTCTCCTCCGTCGTCTCCGTCACCGTTCAATGGGCGAGCCGGCAAGTGGTTGCCATGGCGCGGTGAGGTCTGCCGCCGCAAGCCGCTCCGACGTCCAGCCGCTCTAACGTGCCGGGGCGGGCGGGGGGCGTCGAGGGTGATGCGCTGGGCCGCCGGCGGTCAGGCCGCCCGCAGCCAGACGCCGTGGACCCAGCCGGAGAAATCCGGATCGCCGTTGTCGTTGAGCACCGAGACGTAGCGCCAGCTGCCTTCCTGCTCGTGGACGAGCACCGGCGTGCCGTCTGACAGAGCGTCCGGCCGCACTTTAGGATGTTCTGCCCCCGGTCCGGAGCGGATGTTGAGGCCGGTTGGCGAGCGTACCCGCCAGATCGCACTATCCTCGACGGCATCGCCGATGACCCGGGTTTCGAAATCCGCCATGCTCCAGGCTGGGCCCGGATCGGATTTGCGGCCGGGGGAGATATCGTCGTGGCCAAGAATCTCATCAATTCCATAGGCGGCGCAGATAGCCTTTGACGCAGCCACGCAGGCGTCGATCTGCGCCTGTGTGAACGTTTCCCATCCGATGACGGGGCCGCCGAACTTGTGACGGGCCTGAACCACGAAACCTGGATCGACCGGAATGCCCGTCCAGGACAGCCAGCCCTTTCCTGTCCGGTTCAGCGGTCCCCAGTTTTCCAGCTCGATGCCGATCGAGGTGCCGTTCAGGGCCGTGTGTTTCTTTCCCGCCTTGTCCGTCCACATGCTTTTGCCGGCGTGCCAGGCCTTCACGTTGAGGGGCACGCATTGGGTAATACGGCCGGCGCGGTCGATCACCAGATGGGCCGAGACCTCCGCACTGGGCTTGGCGAAATAACGGGCCATGTCGTTGCCGAGGCCTGATGCAGTAAAATGAATGATCAGAAACTGCGGCTCAATCTCTCCGCCGATATTGGGAGAGCGGATGAACTCGACATTGCTGCCACCCGACGAAAGCTTATGATTCTTGACGGTGTAATTCATGGATTTCACCCCCCCCTGCAGCGCAATATCCGCGCGGCATGAGAGTAACAAAAAACATGGTTAATGCAACTTAATATTGTAAATCTGGTTTAGTAAATTTCAGGTTGCAGGTGATTGTGATGACCTGGCGGTGCGTTGCGGCAACCCCATCCGGCAGCCTTCGGCGCCGTGAAAACGATGTGACGGATTGATTTTCGGGGCGCCGTTCGATCGGGTCGGACGGTCTGGCGCACGAATGCGCCGCAAAACGCTACTTGTTTTCGCCGAACAATGTGTCGAGGATACGCCCTTCCAGCCGCGCCAGTTCCGGCGAGCCGTGGCGGCGGGGGCGTTCCAGCGGGATATCGAGATCAAGCGCGATCTTGCCATGATCGATGACGATGACGCGGTCGGCCAGCGCCACGGCTTCCGCAACGTCATGGGTGACCAGGACGGCCGTGAATGTCTGCTGTTGCCAGATGCTTTCAAGCAGATGCTGCATCTCGATGCGGGTCAGCGCATCGAGCGCGCCGAGCGGCTCGTCGAGCGCCAGAATATAGGGATGGGCGACAAGCGCCCGGGCAAGGGCGACGCGCTGGCGCTGGCCGCCGGAGAGGACGGACGGCCATTCTTCGGCACGGTCGGCAAGGCCGACTTCGTTGAGGATGGCGAGCGACTTTTCGCGGGCTTGCGCGCCCTTGGCGATGCCGGTCAGGCCGACCTCGACATTTTTGGCGATCCTGGCCCAGGGCAGAAGACGCGGTTCCTGAAACATGATGCGGGTTCGGTTTTCACCTTGCGCGCCCTTGTTGACCGTCAGCGTGCCGGATGTCGGCTTGTCGAGACCGGTCAGGAGCCGTAGCAGCGTGCTCTTACCGCAGCCGCTCTTGCCGATGACGGCGATGAACTGGCCGGCGGGCACATCCAGATCGATATTGTCGAGCACGGTCTTGTCGCCGAACTTGCGGCTGATGCCCCGGAAGGAAAAGGCGATGTCGCGGTTTTCCCGCTCGCGCGGCTTGGGAGCGGCATAGGGGAACCATTGGCCCGGGGCGGTTTCGCGCAAAGCCCGCGCCTCCGCCGTTTCCTTGGCCGTGTGAGCTGGCTTGATTTTTTGATCGAGGGCGATGACGGACATTTTTGGTACTCCGTATTTCGTTTCGCGAGAAATCAGGCGGTCTGGAAGGCGGGATGCCATTGCAGCGTCAGCCGTTCCAGCAACCGGGCAAAGCTGTCGGCGAGCTTGCCGAGCAGGGCGTAGATCAGGATCGACAGCACGACGACGTCGATCAACAGGAACTCGCGGGCCTGCATGGCCATGTAGCCGAGGCCGGAGGAGGCGGCGATGGTTTCGGCGACGATCAAAGTCAGCCACATGATCCCCAGCGCATAGCGCAGCCCGACGAAGATGGCGGGCAGGGCGCCGGGCAGGATGACGCGGAAGAACAGCGTAGGGCGCGACATGCCGTAGACGCGGCCCATCTCGACCAGCTGCGGATCGACGCTCTGGATGCCGAGCAGGGTGTTGACATAGATTGGGAAGAACACGCCGAGCGCCACGAGGAAGAGCTTTGCCTCCTCATCGATGCCGAACCAGAGGATGACCAGCGGGATCAGCGCCAGATGCGGGATGTTGCGGACCATCTGCAGGGTCGTATCGGTCAGGTTGCGCGACAGGCCCGAAAGGCCGTTGGCAAGGCCGAAGATCAGGCCGATCGAGCCGCCGATGACGAAGCCGGACAAAGCGCGGGCGGTGCTGACGCCGATATTGCGGACGAGTTCGCCCGACAGGAGCAGGCGCCAGAAGGCCTCGGCAACGGCGGACGGAGCTGCCATGACATTCGGCGAGATCAGCCCGGTGCGGGCGGCGATTTCCCAGGCGAGAACGATCAGGGCCGGCAAAAGCCAGCCCGTGCCATTGCGCAGGATCGATTGACCGGTGGATTTCATCATCTGCCCTTTGCTTCGATTGTTTCCGGCTTCGATTGTTTCCGTTGTCCTGGAAACGCGAAAACACTCTGTCTCTTTGTCTTTACGCAACACCGCTGCGTACCCTTGCTGGAACTGCTGCCTCGTGTGCCGGCCCGGATCGACCGGCACACCGCATTTCCTGGGAGGAAATCAGTTTGTCGGTGCCGTCCAGACGGCATCCGATATGGTGATCTGCTTGGGGATCAGGCCGAGCTTGAAGAACCGGTCGGCGGTCTGCTGCTGGCTGGCGATGATCTCCGGGGTGATCGGCTCGATGCCGAACTTGCTGCGGTTGGCGGCAATCGTCTGGGCTTCCAGCGGCACGCTGGTGACCTCATGCAGGGCTTCCGCCACCTTGTCGCGGTTGGCATCGGCCCAGATGGCGGCTTCCTTCAAGGCGGCGATCGTGGTGGTGACCGTTTCCGGGTGTTCCCTGGCAAAAACGCGGTTGGCGAGGAAATAGGTTTTGACGTTCAGCGTCTCGGCCGAGGTGGTCAGGACGCGCGGCTTGTAGCGGGTTTCGGCGATGGCGAAGAAGGGATCCCAGACGGCCCAGGCGTCGATCTTGTCGCTGGCAAAGGCTGCGGCCGCATCGGCGGGGCTCAGATAGACCGGGGTGATGTCCTTGAAATCGATGCCGGCCTTTTCCAGCGCCGCAACGACGAGATTATGAGCGCTGGTGCCCTTGCCGACGCCGATCGTCTTGCCCTTCAGGTCGGCCAGCGACTGGATCGGCGATTCCGGCTTGACGAAGATGGCTTCGCCGGCGCCGTTGGAGGGAAGAGCGGCGACATAGGTGATGGCGGAGCCGGCGGCCTGGCCGAAGATCGGTGGCGCATCGCCGGTCCAGCCGACATTGATCGAGCCGACATTCAGCGCTTCGACCAAAGGCGGGCCGGCGGTGAATTCGACCCAGGAGACGGTGATGCCCTTCGGCTCGAGCGCCTTCTCGATGATCTTCTGCTGGCGGGCGATCACCGGCAGGCCGGTCTTCTGGTAGCCGATCTTGAACTCGGTCAGTTCGGCGGCGGCCACTCCGGCGGCGGAAAGGCCGGTAGCGGCAAACAGGCTGGCGGCGATGAGGCCGGCGCCGAACAGGCGTCTTGTCAGTGTGTACATCGATCCCTCTTATGGTTGGCGGACGCTGTTTCCGCTGCACGTGGGATCATGCTAGTTAAATCTATTGGGATTATAGAGTTTATTTATTTTGTAGATCGCGTGCGCAGGGAAACGCTTTTCCGTGACGGCAGGGCAATCGGCGGGATTTTTCCGTTGCGGTCGTCACCGGCATAAGCCGGGCGATGCGGTGGCGGCGGCGGATGCGGCAGGGTAATGTCGCGCTGGGCGCTGGACCTCGCAATTTGCGCCATGTTCTCTCTTGGCCGAATCTGCCATATCAGCTCCCGGTTTGCCGATCTGTCCGGGAGTTTCATTGCACGTGATCGACGAAGGTTTCTTCTATCCCCGCACACCTGTTGCGATCGTTGCCCTTGGTGATTCCGGCGAGGCGCTGCTGATCCGCGCCATCCTGGAAAATCTTGGGGCGGCGGTGGTTCTGCATCTGCCCGGCACGCCCGGCGATGCCATCAAGTGCCTGCAGCGGCAGGAGAACGATCCCGAATACATCATCCTTTCCGGCCACGGCGACGAGAACGGCTTCGTGCTCGGCGAGTTTATCAGCGATATAGACACCGGGATGCTCGTTGACGGCAGCCTACCCGCCGGTGCTCTGGCGGGCGCCATCAGGCTGCCGGCCAAGACGGTGATCAGCACCGCCTGCGTCACCGGAACGGATGCATTCGGCGAGGCCTTTCTCGCCGCCGGCGCGCGGGCCTATGTTGCGCCTGCGGACTTTCCGGACGGAGCCGCTGTTCCGCTGTTCCTGCACGGTCTGTTCTATGAACTGCTGCACCGGGGGAAGACACTGGAAGAGGCGATCGAAACAGCGCAATCCTTCGACCGGGACGATGAACTGTCCTTCGTCCTGTTCAAGGCGAAAGCCGGCTAAGCCCCGCGTTTCGCCTGGCTCTCGCCGCTCAATCCAGCAGATCGAACGCCCGAAAGATCCAGACGAGCTGGTAGGTCAGGCCGGCGATCAGGAAAGTCGCGTGGAAACGGCGGTTGGCGGTGAACGCGGCGATGATGCAAAGCACAATGTAGGTCGCGTTTCTGAGCGGATATTCCAGGCCGTAGGAGAGGAAATAGGCCTTGCCCTTGACGGCGGTGTCGACGAGATCGACGGCGTAGGCGAGCGCCAGGAAGCCGAAGAACCAGGCGCGGCGCGACATGAAATAGTGCTCGTAGCCGCTGTAATCCTCCATCGAAGTTGGAAACAGCAGCACGCAGAGGAAGAAGAAGATGCAGCAATAGGAGATGACGAAGAGGTAGACGCTGAAATCGATCACCGGCACGGAATGCAGCCGGTATTCCCACCACCAGAAATAGATCAGGAACAGGAACATGAACAGCACCCAGCCGAGGTGCAGCCAGTAGATCCTGGTCTTGCCGGGATGCTGGACGAACAGCGCCAGGCCGGTCAGCAGGCGGGCCATCGAGAGACTGATGACCATGCCCATGACGACGCGGATATGGGAGAAAAGCTGCGGATCGATGGGCTGGTCCATGGTGCGGCCTTTATGAGCGTCAGGCTTGCCGTTATCAGCGGCGGGCTTGCCGTTATCAGCGGCGGGCTTGCCGTTATCAGCGGCGGGCTTGCCTTTATCAGCGGCGGGCTTGAAAGTGTCAGGCTTCCGGGGGCACCGGCTTTGGGTGGCCGTTCTCGTCCAGCGCCACCATGACGAACAGCGCATCGGTGACCTTGTCCATCCGGTCGGAAAGATAGCGCTGCGCCCAGGCTTCGACCTTCAGCGTCATCGACGTGCGGCCGACCTTGACGACATCGGTATAGATGCAGAGCGTATCGCCGATCTTGACCGGCATTTCGAAGGCCATTTCCTTGACGGCGGCGGTGACGACGCGGCCGCGGGCGCGCTCGGCGGCGCGGATGCCGCAGGACAGGTCCATCTGCGCCATGACCCAGCCGCCAAAGATATCGCCCGCCGCATTGGCGTCCGCCGGCATGGCCAGCGTGCGCAGGGTGAGGTCGCCGTTCGGTTTGGCCATGGTCATCGCTCTCCGTTTTTTCGATGTAACCCGAGGAGGTGCAGTCGGAAAAGACCTTCTGCGGAAATTTGCCGAACGATTGTGCCTCAGCGTGCCTTCTATGAACAAAGCGTAAATTCAGCCTTATCAATTTTAGCGGCATCCTGTTAGGAAGTTCGAAAATTCCATTCGGTATCGTGCGGTCATAAAAATCTGAGGGGATTTGGCCGTATGAAACATTTCCGTATTTCCGTGCGCCTGTATGCGCTGGTGGGGCTGGCGCTTTTGACCATGGCCGCCGTCATGATGCTCGGTCTGTTCCAGGAACAGGACAAGCTGGTGGCGCAGCGAAAGGCCATGCTGGAGGCGATGAACGAGAACGCGGTTGCCGTGTTCGATGCCTATTACAAGCAGGAGCAAGCCGGCACACTTAGCCAGAAGGATGCCCAGGCGCGCGCCATCGAGGCGATCCAGGCGATGCGCTATCAGGGCAACGGCTATTTCTTCATCACCGACGTGAAGAGCACGATGATCATGCATCCGATCAAGCCGGCGCTGAATGGCACCGACCAGACGGAGAACAAGGACCCGACCGGAAAGCACATCTTCGTCGAGTTTGCCAAGACGGTTGCTGCCCAAGGCAAGGGTTTCGTCGATTACTATTGGCCGAAACCCGGTGCCGAAGAGCCGGTGTTGAAATATTCGCATGTTGCCGGTTTTGCGCCCTGGGGCTGGATCGTCGGCACCGGCGTCTATGCCGACGACCTTGCCGCCATGTTCACCGAAGGCCTGATCCAGGTTGCAGTCATCTGCGGTCTTGCCGCACTGGTCATTCTCCTGGCCGCCTTCTCCATCGTTCGCAGCGTCGTCGCCCCGATCGAGCGGCTGAAGACGTCGATGCGGGCGATTGCCGACGAGGACGTCTCGTCTGCCATTCCCGAAACCGACCGCAAGGACGAGATCGGCCAGATGGCCGGCGTGCTGGCGGAACTGCGTGATTCCGTCAAGGAACGTATCGGCCTGCGGCAGCGCGAAGCCGAACAGCAGAGCCAGCTTGATGACGAGCGGCGCAGCAACGAACATCGCGCCCAGTCCGACGCGCAGACGCAGGCCGAGGCCATGGGGGCAATCGGCAGCGCGCTGGAGAAACTGGCAGGCGGCGACCTGACCGCGGAAATCGTCCGGATCGCTCCGGAATATTCCAAGCTGCGCGATGATTTCAACACGGCCGTCACGGCACTGCGCGGCGTCATCCAGTCGATCGCCCATTCGACGGAAGTGGTCTATGGCAGCGCCGGCGATATTTCGGAGGCCGCCAACAATCTGTCGCGGCGCACCGAACAGCAGGCCGCCGCCCTTGAAGAGACGGCTGCAGCGCTGGACGAGATCACCTCGACGGTCAAAAGCTCATCCGACCGCGCCGCTGAAGCCCGCGAAATGGTCAACGAAACGAAGGGCAGCGCGGCCAAATCCGGCGATATCGTCCGCAACGCCATTGCCGCGATGACCCGCATCGAAGGGTCTTCGACCAAGATCAGCCAGATCATCGGCGTCATCGACGAAATCGCCTTCCAGACCAATCTTCTGGCGCTGAATGCCGGCGTCGAGGCAGCAAGGGCAGGCGAGGCCGGCCGCGGCTTTGCCGTGGTCGCCCAGGAAGTGCGCGAACTGGCACAGCGCTCGGCCGGTGCCGCCAAGGAAATCAAGGAACTGATCCGCAACTCCGCCACCGAAGTCGAGACCGGCGTGACGCTGGTGCGCTCGACCGGCGAGGCGCTGACCGAAATCGAAAGCCTGGTCAACCGGGTCAACGAACATGTGGCCTCGATCGCCACAGCGGCCCGCGAGCAGGCAACCGGGCTTGCCGAGGTCAACACCGCCGTCAACAGCATGGACCAGATGACCCAGCAGAATGCCGCCATGGTCGAGGAGACGACGGCGGCCAGCCAGACGCTGGCGCAGGAGAGCCGCGAGCTGAAGAGCCTGCTGCAGACGTTTCGCCTTTCACCCGACAACCGGCAGGGCAGCTACAGCCGCGCTGCCTGACGCAATTCAAAAAGACGGAAATGCCGATTGCCCGCGTTCGAAAGGACGCGGGCTTTTCTTGTGTCTTGAATGGTTGTTAGGCGGAGCCTGGCACCATCACCGGTTTTGGGTGCTTGTTTGACCGATGCGCTTGACCCGAGCGGATTTCCCGTGAGAATGAGGCCGTGATTCAAGGGGTTACAGTATCCTGTCGTATCGGCCGGGACATGTGACCCTCCAAGGGGGGACTGGAAATGACGCTGTTTCAACGGGTTGTGATCCGTATTGCCGCGCTGCTGGCGCTTGGGGTGCTCTCCGCATGCACCGTTGTGGTCGATGAGCCCGGCGGGCGGCCGTATCCCCGGCCGGAACCGTCGAACCCGCAAATGTGCACGATGCAATACGACCCGGTTTGCGGCGAGCGCGGCAACAACCGCCGGACCTTTGGCAATGCGTGCCAGGCACGGGCGGAAGGATACCGGATCTCCGGCCGGGGCGAATGCCGCCCGCAAAGGCCGGATTTCGGCGACGACCGGCCGCAGGTCTGCACCCGCGAATATGCACCGGTCTGCGCCCGTCAGGGACGCCGCGAACAGACGTTTTCGAATGGCTGCATGGCCGAGGCGGAAGGGTTTCGCGTGATTGGCCGTGGCGAATGCGAGCGCGGAAACGACCGGCCCGGCGATGGCTCGGGTATGCGCCCGCGCGAGCCGCAGATGTGCACGAACGAATATGCGCCGGTTTGTGCCCGTCAGGGCGGGCGGGAACAGACATTCCCGAATGGCTGCACGGCGCAGGCCCAAGGGTTCCGCGTCATCGGTGACGGTGAGTGCCGCTGAACTGAGCGCAACAGGCAAGCGAACTGTTCTGGCTAGGGCAGTTTGCTTGCGTCCATGACTGTGGAGTGAGTGGATCGTGCTGCGGATCGTTTCCTTGAACGCCTGGGGCGGAAGCCTGCATGCACCGCTGATGGACTATCTCGCCGATGTGGATGCCGATGTGATCTGTCTGCAGGAGGTGGCGCGAACGCCTTCGTCCGCGCAGGATTGGTTGACCTATCGCGACCACGACGTCGCGTTGCAGCAGCGCGCCAACCTGTTCGATGAAATCCGTGCAGCTCTGCCGGGGCACGATGGTTTTTTCGCGCCGACGGCGCGGGGGGATTTGTTCGATGGCGACAGGGCTATTCCATCTGAATTCGGGCTGGCGACCTTCGCGCGCACGTCGCTGACGGTGATCGCCCAGGCGCAGGATTTTGTCCATGGTGCGTTTTCGCCGGATGGATGGGGGCCGCATCCGCGCGCCCGCAACGCCCATTGCCTGCGCCTTTTCAACCACGAGGACGGATTTTCGATCACTATCGGGCAGATGCATGGCCTGCGGGATGTTGCAGGCAAGGGCGATACGCCGGCGCGCGATACGCAGACGCAGGCGCTGATCGAACTGATCGGGCGGGTATGGCGCAGCGACGAGCGGCTGGTGGTCTGCGGTGATTTCAACGTTCTGCCGGACAGCCGGATGTTCGGGGCTTTGGGGGAACTTGGCCTGACGGACCTGATCACGTCGCGCGGGCATACCGATACACGCACCTCCTACTATCAAAAGCCCGGGCGTTTTGCCGATTACATGCTGGTGACGCCGGATGTCGAAGTGATCCGCTTCGATGCCGTCGCCGAACCGGAGGTTTCCGACCATCGCGCCTTGCTTTTGGAGATGCGCTAGGGCCAGGAGCAGGGCTGAATTGGGAAACGCAAAAGCGGGATCGCTGCAGATGCAAATCGATGTCACCACGATCGGGTTCACCCAAAGCACTGCGGCAGATTTCTTCGGCCGGATCCGGCAGGCCGGCGTCAAGCGGGTCGTCGATATCCGGCTGCACAACAGCTCGCAGCTTGCCGGTTTCGCCAAGGCCAGCGACCTGCCGTATTTCCTGAAAGAGCTTTGCGGCGTGGATTATGTGCATCAGCTCCTGTTGGCGCCGACGGAGGAGATCCTGACATCTTTCAAGAAGGAAAAGGGCGATTGGAATACGCTGCGCCACCGGTTCATGAGCCTGATGGAAGAGCGGCAGATCGAGGCGCGGCTCGAACCTTTAGCGTTTGAAGGTAGCTGCCTGCTCTGTTCCGAGGCGAAGCCGCATCAGTGCCACCGCCAGCTCGTCTGCGAGTATCTCGATGGGAAATGGGGCGGCAAGCTCAGCGTCCGGCATCTCTGAACCGCCGCTTCCCGCGCTGGAGGCCGCAATGCCCAGAACCGGTGAAGCCTTCGAAAGCCTTCGTTTACCCTGTTTGCATAAAATCCGCTTCAGTTCCGGTCTTTCCCGTCCCGCGCCTGCCTTTCGACACAGGTGGCCCGCAGGTTTTCAAGCGGGACCGGGCGGGTGGAGATGGTGCGTTTCGAGGCATTGTCACGGCAGAGGCGGCAAGAGTATGGCGTATGTTTCCCTTTTCCGGCGGCCGGTGGCGGTTTTCGTGCTGTCGTTGTCGCTTACCGCCTGCTCGACGGACGATCTCACTCCGCCGGGCCGGATCGATCAGTCCGCACGGGTGAGTGCCATAGAACCGGTGAACCGCCATGCGCGCGGTTCGCGGGAAAATCCCTATCCTGCAGCCAATACGCCGGTCAGCACCTTCTCTGAAAATTCGGACGATGCCGTCCCTGCCGATCCGCGCCTGCCGGCGTCCGGCCGCCGGCTGCCGATGATCGACAGCGAGCCGGCGCAGCAGCAGCCGCTTGCCGTTGCCGGTGCGCAGTCGATGACCGTGCCGGCCGAAGGTGTCAACATGGATGCGATGATGGGCGTCGAAACCGGCTCGACGCCGGTTGTCGGTCTGGCTGAGGAACAGAACCGCGATTATGGCCGGGGCAATCAGATCGCCAAAGGCAATCAGATCGCCAAAGGCAATGAGATCGCCGAGGGCAATGCCAGCCAGCCGGTGGTCGGCGGCATCGGCGGCGACAGCGTCCAGCAGCTTGGCGGGCCGCAAGACATGTCGGCCAATGCAGCCGATCCGGGCTACGATCCGGACCTGCCGCCGCTCAACGCGGAAAAGCAGGCCGCCGAGGAGGCACGCAAGGCGCAGTTCCTTGACCAGCAGCAGCGCGTGATGCTGCGCAACAGCCAGGCCGGGCAGGAGCAGCAGGTGGCGTTCCTGCCGCGTGGCGGAAATCCGCTGTCTGAAACCGAGGCTGATTTCACCGGGCAGATGCCGGCCTCCGAAGTGGCCTGCCGCCAGCGGCTGAGGAAAATGCGGGTGGAATTCACCGATATTCCGCGCATTTCCAACGGCAAGGCCTGCGGCATCGACTATCCGATCCAGCTCACCGGTCTCTCCGGCGGTATCGATATCAAGCCTGCCGTCAAGCTCAACTGCGAGGTGACGGAAGCCTTTGCCAAATGGGTGAAGAACGAACTCGCACCGTCGGCCCGCTACCGCTATCTTTCCGGTATCAAGACGATCAAGCCGCTCGGCGGCTATTCCTGCCGAACGATGAATTCCAAGCGCGGCAATCCAATGTCGGAGCATGCCCACGGCAACGCCATCGATGTCGGCAAGTTCGTGCTGAAGTCCGGCAAGGAGATCGACGTGCGCAAGCCTGGCTTCTTCGCCTTCCGCGAAAAGGGCCTGCTGAAGGCGGTGCGCAGCGACAGCTGCAAATATTTCAACACCGTGCTTGGTCCCGGCAGCGATCCGCAGCACAAGGATCATTTCCATTTCGACCTGAGGGAACGCAAGTCGGGCTACAGGCATTGCGATTGATCGGAGGGTGGCACTCGCACGTACATCCGGTTTACGATAATCGTCTTGCTATGCGGGTTTGAAGGCGATTATTGCGGCTTGGCGTGGACGAAAACAGGATTCGCAATGGAAACCAGGACATATCTCGGCGGATGCCTGTGCGGAAACATCCGTTTCCGGGCAACGGGCATGCCCGGCAACCCGCACACCTGCTCCTGCGAAAACTGCCAAAGGCATTCCGGCGCGCAGACGCTCTGCTGGGTGGAGTTTTCACGCGATGCCGTCGAGTGGACCGGCGAGGGCGGAAGGCCGGCGGTCTATCGTTCGTCCGATTATTCCAGCCGTTCCTTCTGCCCTAAATGCGGCAGTACCCTGGGCGCCATCGACGATGAACCGGTCATTGCGCTGGTCACCGGCAGTTTCGATGTGCAGGACGTTGAGGAATTGCGCCCGATCTCGCATTCGTTTGAGGATGACTGCCCGAGCTGGTGGAAAATCCCGGCAGCGGGGTAGGCCAAGCGCTCCATTTCGATAAGCAGCGCACAAAAAAAATGGCCGGCGAGAACCGGCCTAAAACGAACCTTGCCGGAGAGGGGACTGCCGGCGGGTTCTTGCAAATCACGTGCGTCTGTGTCCCACGGCGCGAAAATGGCCGAACACCATCACCGTTTGATGACAGCAGCCTTTGAAAGGCGCTGATCGTGGCGGTCATTCCAGCGGAATGACTGGGGTGGAAGCCCTGGCCGGGGCGGCTGCAGCCTCTTTCGCTGATTTGTTTTCGTCTGCTTGCGATTTGCAGCTGAAATTTTCGAAAGAACACCCCATATAGAGCATCTCCTTCCGCCTCACATTCCCCGGAACATATTTCATGGCGCCCATCGTTTCCGTTTCCAATCTGGTGAAAACCTATGCGTCCGGCTTTGAGGCGCTGAAAGATGTCAGTCTCGATATAGAGGAAGGCGAAATCCTCGCCCTTCTGGGGCCGAACGGCGCCGGCAAGACGACGCTGATCTCGATCATCTGCGGCATCGTCAATCCATCGGGCGGCACGGTGCTGGTCGGCGGCCATGACGTCGTCAAGGATTTTCGCGCCACCCGGGCGATGATCGGGCTGGTGCCGCAGGAGCTGACCACCGACCAGTTCGAGACTGTGTGGAACACCGTGTCGTTTTCGCGCGGGCTGCACGGCAAGAAGCCGAACCCTGCGCATATCGAGAAGGTTTTGAAAGACCTGTCGCTCTACGACAAGAAGGACAACATGCTGCGCGAGCTTTCCGGCGGCATGAAGCGGCGGGTGCTGATCGCCAAGGCGCTCAGCCACGAGCCGCGCGTGCTGTTCCTCGACGAGCCGACCGCCGGCGTCGACGTCAACCTGCGCAAGGACATGTGGCAAGTGGTCGAGAAACTGCGCGAGACCGGCGTGACGATTATCCTGACCACGCACTATATCGAAGAGGCGGAAGAGATCGCCGACCGGGTCGGCGTCATCAATGGCGGCAAGATCCTGTTGATCGAGGACAAGAAAGACCTGATGAAGAAGCTCGGCCGCAAGGAATTGCGCGTCGATCTTCAGGATCCCATTTCGAGCCTGCCCGAGGCACTTTCCTCTTACGATCTGACGATCGAGGACGGCGGTCATTCGCTGATCTACGACTACAATACGGCCGGCGAACGCACGGGCATCACCACGCTGCTGACGGCGCTGGCCGAGGCCGGGATCAGGCTCAAGGACATCTCGACGCGGCAAAGCTCGCTCGAGGACATTTTCGTCGAACTGGTGGGAGCAAAGGCATGAACCTCGAAGCGGTCAAGTCGATCTATTTCTTCGAGATGGCGCGTACGCGCCGAACGCTCCTGCAGAGCGTCGTCTCGCCGGTGATCTCCACCTCGCTGTATTTCATCGTCTTCGGCGCCGCTGTCGGCTCGCGCATCCAGGAGATCGACGGGGTGTCCTATGGCGCCTTCATCACGCCCGGGCTGATCATGCTGACATTGCTGACGCAGTGCATCGGCAACGGCTCCTTCGGCATCTATTTCCCGAAATTCACCGGTACGATCTACGAACTTCTGTCCTCGCCGGTCTCGATGACCGAGATCGTGCTCGGCTATGTCGGGGCGGCGGCGACCAAGGGCATGATGATCGGCATCATCATCTTGGGGACGGCCTCGCTGTTCGTCGATCTGTCGATCGCCCACCCCTTCGTGATGCTGCTGTTCTTCGTGCTGACGGCCATCACCTTCAGCCTGTTCGGTTTCATCATCGGCATCTGGGCCAAGGACTTCGAGCAGCTGAACCTGATCCCGATGCTGGTCATTCCGCCGCTGGTGTTTCTCGGCGGCAGCTTCTACTCGGTCAACATGCTGCCGCCCTTCTGGCAGGCGGTCAGCCATTTCAACCCGGTGCTCTACCTGATCAGCGGCTTTCGCTGGAGCTTCTTCGAGATCGCCGATGTCAATCCGGTGGTCAGCTTCGCGATCATCATCGTGTTTCTGGCGGTGCTGATGGGGTTGCTGACGTGGATCTTTAAGACGGGGTACCGGTTGCGGAACTGAGTAGGGAATAGGGAATAGCGAATAGGGAATAGGGAATAGGGAATAGGGAATAGGGAATAGGGAATAGAACTACTCGCTACTCGCTACTCGCTACTCGCTTTTCCCTATTCGCTCACTGCACCACTTCTTCCAAATCGCAGCCCTTGGTGTCGATCGTCATGGCGTTGCCGCGCCAGACGAAGGCGCCACTGCCCCAGCTTCGTATCCAGACCAGCGGCAGCATGATGTCGCGCACCAGGATGGCCGGCAGAGAGAGAAGAGAGACGCGCCAGCCCTTGGCAAGGCCAAGTGCCAGTTCCGGGAGGTAGATTGCGGCGACGACGGCGGCGCCGGTCGCAGGGGCATTGACGTCTGCGAGAATAGCGGCGGCAAGCGCGAAAAGGAGCGGTGGCAGGGCGCCCAGCAAAACTTCCGGCGCGAAGAACAGCGGAAAGGTGACGCGGCGCAGGCGTGCCCATCGTGTCTGGCGCGACCACACGTCGTGGCGGGTACGGCGGCCGAGCGGCTGGTCGAAGGGGGATGAGACAAGATGGACCTTGTATCCCAGACGATTGACCAGCTTGGTTGCTGCGGCATCCTCGGCGATCTCGGCGGCGAGCGCTTCAATGCCGCCATTGCCGTCAAGCAGCGGCTTGAACCACAGCATGCTCTTTCCTTGCGCGAACCCGAAACCGATCGCTTCGCCCGCATATTGCCAGCGGGCCTGCTGCGTGTTCAGAAACATGCATTCGACCTCGGCCCAGAAACCTTCCGGCCGCGCGCCGATCGGCGTCGAACACACCAGACCGGTGTTCTTGTGCCGGCCCGCCATAAGGTGGGCCACGTAGTCGTTCGGCATCAGCACGTTGGAATCAGCGAGGATCACCCAGTCGTGCCGGGCGGCCTTCCAGCCCTTGACACAGTTGTTGAGCTTCGGATTGGCGCTGATCCGGTCGTCGCCGGTCAGGATGCGTGCCGAAACGTGGGGATTTGCAGCCATCGCCCTGCGCATTTCGGCAATCACGGGATCCCTGGGATTGGCGACGCAGAAGATCAGTTCGTAGTCCGGCCAGTCAAGCGCGAAGGCGCGCGCGAGTGTCTCGACGGCGAACGGTTCGATGCTGCGGGCGGGCACGACGATCGAGACCGGCGGCCGTTCCTTGACCAACGGAGCCGGTGTCCCGCTTCGCGCCATTCGCCAGCCGGCGATGATGATGCTGAGAAGATTGACGAGGACGAGGATTGCGGCCGCAGCGGTAAACGCGATGATCATGCACTGTCCCTTGCTCGCACAGCCGCTTCATGACGAATCTGCGACTGCTGCTTTGCGACCAGCAACACCATTGTCACATGACATGCGGATGACAGGCAGCTTGTCTAATACCTATGGGTTCCTATCATCGATCCTTGGTATAACCAGGTGCGCCGGGGTGAGCGAGGCTTGAAAAGCTGGTCCTCGACACCGGCGGAAAGCGTCCTCGCTCTTCGAAGCCGGGCGTTGGCCGGCTGAAAACGCCCTTGATCGTGCTGGTCGTCCCATCATCCGATTTGACCACCATCAGTATGTGGAGCCGTTCGTCCCTACGGACAAACCCAAGCTCGAAAGGGGCGTTGCGATAGACGGCGGATGTCACGTTCCGCCATTGGCCGGCACCTGCGGCAAGCAGTGCCTGTCCCCGGCGGTCGGCCTGGATGACGGCCGACCAGCCGTTGTTGGCCGTTACCGTCAGAATATCGCCGTGCCTGACTATGGCGATGAGGCAGGCGTTGCATCCGCCCGCATTCGAACCCAGCTGCTGCCATCGCCCGTGGAAAACGGGATCGCCGGCATACGCGGCGACAGCGGATAATGTCGCAGCAGCAACGATCAGTACCGATTGCAACAGCCGGTTCATGCATGGCCTCCCGCCGGTTTCGTTAGTCCCTCAGGCGAAGTTCGTCCGTCTGCATCTGCAGGAAATCCAGTGTCGACAGAAAGCTCATGCCGAGCAGGCTCTGGTCGAGCTTGCCTTCTTCCGTGACCATGGCCTTGATATTCTGGCGGACGATCGGGCCGATCGAGACTTCGGCGAGCGTTACCGATGCTGCCCGGGCCTCGCCATTGGCGGTCGAGACCGTCTGGGTGAAGGCGAGGCCGGTGGGATTGAGACCGAGGAGTTCGGCATCCTCAAAGGAGAGCGCGACCCGGCTTGCACCGGTATCGACCAGCATCTGGACGGTGGCGCCGTTGACCGTGACCGGCGTTTCGAAATGGCCGTTGAGCACCTTGTGCAGCACGACTTCCTGAATGCCCTCATTGTCGGTGAAGACAGCCGCGCGGCCGGGAACGAGGCCGGCGACCAGGCGGTTGCCGAACGATTGCAGGTCATTGCGGTAGAGATAGCCCGAGACGAGAACGAGGATGATCAGCACCCAGATGCCGAACTGGCGCAGGCTTTGGCCGATATGGCGGCGGCTTTGCACGATGCCGGTTGCAAACATCGCAGCGATGGCGCCAAGCGTAACCAGGCGGCCGAATTCGTCGTTCATGATGCCGAAAGTGCGGCCGCTGTCATGATTGAGGATCAGAAACACCAGGCCGACGGCCAGGATGCCCAGAAGGATGGTCAGCCTGGTCATTCGCCGTTTACCCGTTCGCGGGCCATGCGTGTGCGGCGGGTCTCGCGGCGCGGCTTGCGTTCCAGCGTTTCCAACCGGGCCGGCAGGCTATCCATGATGTCGCGGCGTTCCTGCGCCGTATAGAGCGTCCAGGCGCCGATCTCGTCGCGCGTGCGGCCGCAACCGAAGCAGTATCCGGTTTTCATGTCGATCGAACAGACGAGAATACAGGGTGTTTCCATTGATGCGTAACAATCCGGACAAGCGGTGGTTCAAACTTATATCGTCGTTTCAAATGGCCAGCGCAAGGGCGGCGAAAACAGCGATTTCGGTCAATTGTTGTGTGGCACCGATCGTGTCCCCGGTATGTCCGCCGATCTTGCCGTTGACGATTTCGCTGAAGGCAGGAACCGTGGCGGCAAAGGCGGCGATTGCGAGGACCGCTGCCAGCAGCGAGGCGCCCGACAAAAGCAGCAAAAGCGCTGCCGACACGACGCCGAAGATCAACGCGAAAGTGACGGCAGAGGCCTGCGGTTCACCGGCAGATGCAGCAACGCCATCCTGGCGGGCAGGGGGCAGTTTCGACCAGTGCCAAACCATGGCGGTGCGGCTGAGGGCTGCCGTTGCAAGGACGAGAAGCCCGCTGCCGCTTGCCGAAACGAGCGGAATGACCGCGGCAAGCGCCGAAACCCTGAGGCCGAACGACAGGATGAGGGCAACGGCGCCATAGGAGCCGATGCGGCTGTCCTTCATGATGACAAGCGCTTTTTCCTTGGTCTTGCCGCCGCCCAGACCGTCTGCCGTGTCGCTGAGACCGTCTTCATGCAGGGCGCCGGTGATCAGCGCCTGGATCGTCACCGCGACGAAGGCGGTGAACAGCGGCGAGACCTGGAGGGCGCCGAAGACCGAAACGGCGGCGGCGGCGGGAAGCACGATCAGCAGTCCGGCCAGCGGAAAGGCCCGCACGGCGCGGCTGAGGCGGCCGTCGAAATTGACAAAATGGCGTTGCGGCATGTGGACGCGGCTGAGGAACGCCACCGAGCGTGCCGTGTCGTCGATGAAATCGCGGATATCGAACATGACAGAATTCCCCCAAGCCGATCCGCCCCCGCGAATCGGTGTTTTCCTGCTGATCATGCGACGGCGACACGAACCGGCGCAAATGCCGTTGCCGGATTTGTCGCAGCACTTTATGAGGGAGCACCTTTGCGGAGCCATGCTTCGCCGACGACGAGACGATACAAGGATATGCTTCATGAGTGCCAGCGGCCTGCCGTTCGACGATTTCCGTGAATTGCTGCGTAACCTGCCAGGGCCGGACAGTGCGGCACTGGTGGCGGCGCGCGAACGCGATGCGCAGCTGACCAAGCCGCCGGGCGCGCTTGGCCGCCTCGAAGAGATCGCTTTCTGGCTTGCCGCCTGGACGGGCAGAGCGCCGGCCGTCAACCGGCCGCTGGTGGCGATCTTTGCCGGCAACCATGGCGTGACGAAACAGGGCGTCACGCCGTTTCCGCCTTCGGTGACGGCGCAGATGGTCGAGAATTTTGCAGCCGGCGGCGCTGCCATCAACCAGATCTGCGTCAGCCATGATCTTGGGCTGAAAGTGTTCGATCTGGCGCTGGAATATCCGACCGGCGACATTACCGAGGAAGCGGCCCTGTCCGAGCGTGATTGTGCCGCCACCATGGCCTTCGGCATGGAAGCCGTTGCCGGCGGCACCGATCTGCTGTGCATCGGCGAGATGGGGATCGGCAACACGACGATCGCGGCGGCGATCAATCTGGCGCTCTACGGCGGCACTGCCGAGGAGTGGGTTGGACCCGGAACGGGCGCGCAGGGCGAGGTTCTGGCGCGCAAGATCGCTGCGGTCGAAAAGGCTGTGACGCTGCATCACGATCATCTTTCCGACCCGTTCGAAGTGCTGCGCCGCCTTGGCGGCCGCGAGATCGCCGCGATGGCCGGTGCGATCCTTGCCGCGCGCATGCAGAAGATTCCCGTGATCATCGACGGCTATGTCGCCACATCCGCAGCGGCCATCCTGAAGGCCGCCAATCCGGCGGCGCTCGATCACTGCCTGATCGGCCATGTCTCGGCAGAGCCCGGCCATATGAGGGCGATCGAGATGCTCGGCAAGACGCCGCTTCTGGCACTCGGCATGCGGCTCGGCGAAGGCACGGGGGCAGCCCTTGCTGCCGGGATCGTCAAGGCCGCGGCAGCCTGCCATTCCGGCATGGCGACGTTTGCGCAGGCCGGCGTCAGCAACAAGAGCTGACAGCGGTTTCCATGCTGCGATCCGCAGGCCGCTTTTGGCCGTCCTATCGCCGGGCCAAGGCTGATCTGCGGCGGATACTGTAAATTGTGGGGCCTGCCAGGCTCCGACGCCATGCCGGGGGCTTGATAGCCTCCGGCTTCTCACCTATTCGGGAGCGGCGATCCTTCCGATCGTCTTAGCCCGTATCGCCCGTATTCACGGCGCATTCAGGCTGATGTCAGTATCGCGTGTTCCTTGCGGCATTTTGCAGAGCGCGGAGCGAACATGTATCTGAACGAGGACTATCGTCGAATGGCCAGCGAGAAGCCGGTAAAAAAGCTGACGGGTATCCGGCATTTCTTTGCGGCCGCGACCTATTCCTTTGGCGGCGCCAAGCGCCTGCTGGGCGAGGCGGCTTTCCGCCATGAGCTGGGCGCCTTCGCCGTGGCGATGATCGCGTTTGCCATTACCGGCGCCACCTTCTTCCAATATGTTGCGGCCTTCGTTTTGTTCCTGCTGATGATTGCATTCGAGGCGCTGAACACGGCGATCGAGGAAATCGTCGATCGCGTTTCGCCGGAAATTTCCGATATGGGCAAGAATGCCAAGGATCTGGGCTCGCTGGCCTGCCTGTGCATTATCCTCGCCAATGGCGGTTATGTCGCCTATGTCGTGGTTTTCCGGCATTTTATCGGCGTTTGATACCTTAATCGCCGTGTCGCGATTTTATTCCCTCTTCAGCAGTCAAATTTAATTGAGCGGTTTCTTTCTGTCCTAGTGCTCATCAAAGTTGACGCGAAACATCAGGATTATATACCGGGGCCGCCGGACAAGATGGTCCGCAGAAAACTCGGAGAGGTTTCCATGACAATTTCCTTCTCAGGTTCAGCAGGTGCTTTGGCGCTCGCGGCCCTTTTCGCCAGCACGGGCGCGACCGTTGCCCAGGCCCAGGAAGATATCGGCATCGTCGTCTATAATGCCCAGCACGAAAGCCTCGGCGTTGCCTGGGCCGAAGCCTTTACCAAGGAAACCGGCATCAAGGTGACGCTGCGCAAGGGCAGCGACATGGAATTCGCCAACCAGATCGTCCAGGAAGGGGCAGCATCCCCCGCCGACGTGTTCCTGACGGAAAATTCGCCGGCCATGTCGCTGGTCGATGGTGCCGGGCTGTTCGAGCCGGTCGCTGCCGAGACGCTGGCGCAGGTGCCGGAAAATTTCCGCCCGTCGAACGGCCACTGGATCGGCGTTGCCGCGCGCTCGACCGTGTTTGCCTATGACAAGACCAAGCTGACCGAAGACAAGCTGCCGAAGTCGATGCTGGATCTGGCCGATCCGAGCTGGAAGGGCCGCTGGGCAGCATCGCCGTCGGGCGCCGATTTTCAGGCGATCGTCAGCGCGCTGCTATCGCTGAAGGGCGAAGAGGCGACGGCGTCCTGGCTGAAGGCGATGAAGGAAAACTTTACCGCCTACAAGGGCAATTCGACGGCGATGAAGGCCGTCAATGCCGGTGAGGTCGAGGGTGCGGTGATCTATCACTACTATTATTTCGGCGATCAGGCGAAGACCGGCGAAAACAGCAAGAACGTCGCGCTGCACTTCTTCAAGAACCAGGATCCGGGCGCCTTCGTCAGCATTTCCGGCGGCGGCGTGCTTGCCTCCAGCCAGCACAAGGAGAATGCCCAGAAGTTCCTCGCCTGGATTACCGGCAAGGGCGGGCAGGGCATCCTGCGCGACGGTACTTCGTTCGAATATGCCGTCGGCAATGGCGAAGCCTCGAACACGGCACTGCCGGCCCTTGCCGATCTGCAATACCCGAAGGTCGATCCGGCCACACTCAACAGCGCAAAAGTCACAGACCTGATGACGGACGCCGGTCTGCTGTGATAGGCAGAGCCTAAACCTGATCGGAACGCTCCGGTTAGGTATCGTCATTCCGGACTACCGGTGACCTTCGCAGCCGCTCGATCAGGGCGGCTGCGAACGTCGTTTTGGTTTGAAAGCAGAGACTTTGAGCGCCACCGCGTTTCCTGCCGAGCCCGCCTCCGCCTTGCGCCGGCTGATCATCGCCGCCAAGGGGCGATCCAGGGGTGCCTATCTCTGGGTCACCATCGTTGCGGCTTTCGTGTCGCTCGTCAGCCTGATGCCGCTCGGCTTCATCGCCTGGATCACCGTCCAAACCGGATGGGAAACCGCATCAAGGCTGATTTTTCGCGGCCGTGTCGGCGAACTGTTGATCAACACGGCGCTGCTTGAACTCTGCACCCTGCCGCTGACCATTGCCCTATCGGTCGCACTTGCCTGGCTGACCGAGCGCACCGATCTGCCCGGCGCGCGGCTGTGGTCGCTGCTGGCGGTGGCGCCGCTTGCCGTTCCGGCCTTCGTGCACAGCTACGCCTGGATCAGCCTGGTTCCGGGGCTGCACGGCCTGACCGGCGGCGTGCTGGTGTCTGTGCTGGCCTATTTCCCGTTTCTCTATCTGCCAATTGCAGCGCAGTTGCGCCGTCTCGATCCGGCCATCGAGGATGCGGCGGCCTCGCTTGGCCTCAACCCGTGGCAGGTGTTTTTTCGCGCCGTCCTGCCGCAGTTGCGGCTGGCGATCTGCGGCGGTTCGCTGCTGGTTGGCCTGCATCTGCTTGCCGAATACGGGCTCTATGTAATGATCCGGTTCGACACGTTTTCCACGGCGATCGTCGATCAGTTCCAGTCGGCCTTCAACGGCCCGGCGGCGAACATGCTGGCCGGCGTGCTGGTGTCGTGCTGCCTGCTGCTTCTGGTCATCGAGGCGGTGTTGCGCGGCGGCGAGCGCTATGCGCGGGTCGGCTCCGGGGCCGCCCGGCCTGCTGACCGGCGCAGGCTTGGCCGGATGGTGATTCCCGCATTGGCGCTCAATGTGTTCACAGCGGCGCTGGCCATCGGCGTGCCGTTCGTCACCCTGACGCGCTGGCTCTATATCGGCGGCCCCGAAATCTGGCGGATCGATCTTGTCGGCGGTGCGTTCGCTCAAACCGTGGTTCTGGCCATTGCCGGCGGCATCCTGGCGACCATTGCGGCGGCGCCGATGGCCTGGCTGTCGGTGCGTGCGCCCGGGCGGCTTCAGCGGGTGCTCGAAGCCTGCCACTATTATGTCGGCTCGCTGCCCGGCGTCGTGGTGGCGCTGGCGCTGGTGACCATCACGGTTCGTCTGGTGCTGCCGCTCTACCAGACATTCGCGACCCTGTTCCTCGCCTATATCATGCTGTTCTTGCCGCGCGCCATGGTCGGCCTGCGCACTAGCATCGCGCAGGCCCCGGTCGAGCTCGAGCGGGCCGCCATGGCGCTTGGCCGCACGCCGTTTCAGGCGGTGCGCCAGACGACGATGCGGCTCGCAGCGCCCGGCATTGCGGCCAGCACGGCCTTGGTGGCGCTCGGCATCACCAATGAACTGACGGCGACCCTGATGCTGTCGCCGACCGGCGTCGAGACGCTGGCGACGAAATTCTGGTCGCTGACCAGCGAGATCGACTATGTCGCGGCGGCGCCCTATGCGGTGATGATGGTGCTGTTGTCGCTGCCGCTGACCTTCCTTCTTTACGTTCAATCCAGACGGGCAACCGGACAATGACGTTTCTGACACTCGATGCCATCAGCAAATCCTACGGTCCGACGGTGGCGCTCGACGCCATCGGCATGAGCATCGCGGCGGGCGGGCGCACGGCGATCGTCGGCCCGTCCGGATCCGGCAAGACGACGCTGCTGCGCATCATCGCCGGTTTCGAGACGCCCGACAGAGGTTCGCTGGTGCTGGATGGAAAGACGCTTGCCGGTTCCGGCATGCTTGTCCCCGCGCACCGGCGCGGCATCGGCATCGTTTCGCAGGATGGCGCGCTGTTTCCGCATCTGACCGTCGCCGACAATATCGGTTTTGGATTGGCCAAGAATGCCCCCGGCCGCAGCCAGCGGATCGCCGAGTTGATGGAGATGGTCGAACTTGACGAGGTCATGGCGACCCGGCGCCCGCACCAGCTTTCCGGCGGCCAGCAGCAGCGCGTGGCGCTGGCACGCGCTCTGGCGCTGAAACCCCAGCTGATGCTGCTGGATGAACCATTTTCAGCGCTGGATACGGGATTGCGCGACACGCTGCGGCGGGCGGTGGCGCGCGTGCTGCGCGCGGCCGGAACGACGGCAATCCTGGTGACGCACGATCAGGCCGAAGCCTTGTCCTTTGCCGATCAGGTGGCCGTGTTGCGGCAGGGGCGGCTTGTCCAGTTCGGTTCGCCGCGCGCGCTCTACGGAAAACCCAGGGATCGCGAGACCGCGACCTTCCTCGGCGAAGCCATCCTGCTCGACGCCAGCATCGCATCCGGCCGGGCGCAGTGCGCCTTGGGCTCTCTGGTCGTCGAAGCGGGGCTCAAGGAAGGCAAGGCGACCGTGATGTTGCGCCCCGAGCAGATCCGGCTGAAGACCGCTGCTGCCGGAACAAAGATCGAGGGACCATTCGGGCGCGTCGATGATGTCGAGTTCGGCGGCGGCAACTGCATGGTGCTGGTGCGGATCGATCGCAGCGACCGGGCGATGCCGGATTTCCTGTCGATCAAATGCGCCGGCGCCGACATTCCAGAGCCCGGCGACCTGGTCGGGATCAGCGTCCACGGCACGGCGCATGTTCTGCCCGAGTGATCGCAGCGCTGCGCGTCGTTCATGACGCGCAAAGGTCGCTGTGCGCTTGAATTGTGTAGGGGTTAGGCAAAGCTCTTCCTGCGGCGCTCGACCGCCGGGGCATCTTCGATCGCCGGAATGCTCTGAAGCACGCGTTTCGACGGCAGGATGGCGATGGCTTCGGTGCCCTCGCGCAGTTTCGAGCGCAGGATGAAGTCGCCATTGTGCTTGGCCAGGATCGCCTGAACGATCGGCAGCCCGAGCCCGGTTCCCTGTTCGGCACTCTTGATGGCGATCGAGCCCTGACCGAACGCCGACAGCACGACCGGAATTTCGTCTTCCGGAATGCCCGGGCCGTTGTCCTTGATGGAGAGATACTGGCCGCCGCCGGCCGTCCAGCCGACCTTCACCGAAATCTCGCCGCCGGACGGGGTGAATTTCACCGCGTTCGACAACAGGTTGAGGATCACCTGCCGCATCGCCTTTTCATCGACCCATACCGAAGGCATGCCGTATTCGAACTGTTCGGTGATGCTGATATTCTTGGTGCGGGCGCGCAGCTGCACCATGCCGATGCAATCCTCGGTGATCTCGACCAGGTGGATGGCTTCCTCATTCAGGTCGTATTTACCGGCCTCGATGCGCGAGAGATCGAGGATTTCGTTGATCAGATCGAGCAGGTGCTGTCCGGAACGATGGATGTCGCCAGTATATTCCTTGTAGATCGGATTGTTGAGCGGCCCGAGAACCTCCGTCGACATGACTTCGGAGAAGCCAAGGATGGCGTTGAGCGGCGTGCGCAATTCGTGCGACATGGAGGCGAGGAAGCGGGATTTTGCCATATTGGCTTCCTCGGCACGGCGGCGCGCTTCGTCCGACATCGATTTGGCCACTTCGAGTTCGGCGATCAGATCGTCCTTTTCCGCTTGGACCGAGAGGATGTGCACGTTGCCGCGGTGCATGCGATTGGTCATAAAGACGAGGAAAATGAGCAAAGTCGCGACAATGATGGTCAGTGCCAGATAGCCGGGATTTCCGGTTTTGAGCGTCAGGGCACCAAGTGCCACAACCACCGGGACGAAGGTGAAGAGCAGTGCATTGCGCAGCAGGAACGTGCTCATCGCGGTGGCGGCAAGCGCAATCAGCAGCGCGGCGGCCTTGTAGAAGCCGAAATCGGATTCGCCGCAGGTGTCGCAATCCTGGAGGATGAACGCTGCCCAGCAAAAACCCAGGACGATTTGAACGAACAAAAAGCGCCGCCGCCAGTAGTTCACCTTGTCCGCCGGGATATCCGTGGCCTTTGCCCGGCGGGCCAGCAGAACACCGATGGCATTGACGCAGAGTGCCGTGACGCCCCAGGCGACGAGATCGAGCTTTTGCGACAGGTATACGCCGACAGCGGTGACCAGAATGATGAACAGCGGCATGGCGATGGCGCCCTGCAGCATCGTATCGACGTGAAGGCCGAGCAGCTCCTTGTCGAAGCCGGACGCGTTCGAGGGGCCGGCCTGCAGGCGTTCGCGGGTCGTGCGCACGGCTTTCGACACAGCCGTATTGCGATGGCTGCGCGACTTATCGACGATATTCTTGTCGGCCGATGTGCTGACGCCCTTGCTCATGATCTCATACGCGTTAACGGAATCCGTTGAACTTTAAGGGAGAATCCTTAAGAAGTTGCTGCGATTTGCTGTTTTTTCGCTCGAGTTGGCGGCGGGAACCGGCCGGCAGATGGCCACCAGGGACATTCATGAGACGCGTGCTCCAGATCATTCGCGACCTGCTGTTGACGGCCCTGATCCTGTTGTTTCTGGGGCTGGCGGTGGTGCGCCTCGAGGGGCCGCAGGAGACGATGTCGGGTTCGGTGCGGATTGTCGATGGCGATACGCTGGTGCTGGACGGCAAGCGCATTCGTCTCGCCGGCATCGATGCGCCGGAGCTGCGGCAGGTTTGCCAGCGCGAACAGCGGGATTGGCCATGCGGGGCAACGGCAAGGGACTATCTGGCAGCCATGACCGGCGATGCCAAAACCGCGTGCGAGACGGATGGAAGCGATCAATATGGGCGGCTTCTGGCCGTCTGCAGGGTGGCAAATCGTGACCTGAACGCGGCTATGGTCGATGGCGGCTATGCCATCGCATTCGGCGATTACACGGCCGAGGAGGCCGCTGCCCGGCAAAAGCGGCTGGGCCTTTGGGCCGGCACATTCGACGCGCCGCGCACCTGGCGCCAGACTCATGGCGGAATGGACGAGATGCCCCACGGACCGCAGGGCTGGCTGGATACGGCGATTTCACGGGCCGGCCAGCGGATCGAGGCTGCAATGTCAAAGGTATGGAATGACTGACGGGCAGGCGGATGGACTGGAACACTTGCGCGCGGCGGTCGCAGCCTGCCGGATCTGCCGGGATGCGCCGGCGCGCGGTCCAGACGACCAGCTGCCGCACGAACCACGCCCGGTCGCGGTGATTTCGTCCGGCGCACGGATATTGATCGCAGGCCAGGCGCCGGGACTTCGCGTCCATGAAAGCGGTCTGCCGTTCAACGACGCGTCCGGCGATCGTCTGCGTCAGTGGCTCGGCGTGACCCGCGAGCAGTTCTACGATCCAAATCTGTTTGCCATCGTGCCGATGGGGTTCTGTTTTCCGGGTTATGACGCCCATGGCAGCGACCTGCCGCCGCGCCGGGAATGCGCACCGCGATGGCGGCGAGAGGTGATCGATGCGATGCCGCAGATCGAACTTGTGCTGGCCATCGGTCAATATGCCCAATCCTGGCATCTGGGCGACCGCCGGGCTCAGACAATGACCGAGACTGTGCGCAACTGGCGCGCGTATCTGGGTTCGAATATCGGGCCGCCGGTGCTCGCACTGCCGCATCCGAGCTGGCGCAATACCGGCTGGCTGAAGAAAAACCCATGGTTTTCGGCCGACGTCCTGCCTGTCCTGCAGGACCGTGTGTCAAATTTGCTTTCCTGAAACAATTTTCTTCCATTTGGCGAATTTGGCGCTATAGAGAGAATAATATTCGAAGGAGGCTGTTCATGGATCGTCTTGACCGCAAAATCCTGCGCCTGTTGCAGGAAGATTCCACACTCGCCGTTGCTGATCTGGCTAAAAAGGTCGGGCTTTCCACGACGCCTTGCTGGCGCCGCATCCAGAAGATGGAAGAGGACGGCGTGATCCGTGGCCGCGTGGCGCTGCTTGATCCGGTCAAGGTCAATACCAAGGTGACGGTGTTCGTGTCGATCCGCACCAACACCCATTCGATCGAATGGCTGAAGCGGTTTTCCGAGGTGGTCGGCGAGTTTCCGGAAGTGGTCGAATTCTACCGCATGAGCGGCGATGTCGATTATCTGCTGCGCGTCGTCGTCCCCGATATCGCCGCCTACGACGCCTTCTACAAGCGGCTGATCACCAAGATCGAAATCCGCGACGTGTCGTCGGTCTTTGCGATGGAGCAGATCAAATATACGACGCAATTGCCGCTCGACTACATGGTGATCGACCAGGCGAAGTCCAGCGAGGACTGAGTTATTCGCTCAGCGGCTGCAGGCCCAGCCGCTTCAAAACGGCGCTGCCCGTGAGTTCGCGGACGGCGTCCTTGCCGATCCATCGGGCGGTAGGATCCTGCCGTGCGGCCAGGGCTTGCGCCATCGACAGCGCCGGGCCATGACAGCAGGCGCTGCGCTTGCCAGTCTGGCGCAAGGCCCAGTTCACAGCCTTTTTCACGAAATTGCGGCCATCGCCTGCATGCGCCTCGACCAGAGGCAACCAGGCGATGACGGTCTCGTCCGGCTCCTTTTTCAGGTGAACGGCGCTGACGGCGATCATGCTGAAAGCGGTTCGCCGGACGAATTCACGGTCGTCGGCGGCGAATTCCGGGATCAGGACGGCCTCGAGCCGGGCAGCGACAAACAGGTCGGCAAGGCTGTCGACGATTTCCCAGGAATTGAACCCAGCTGCCCACTGCCTGGCCGTATCGAGCGTCAGCTTTTGCGGTTCCGCAGTCAGGGCTGCGAGCAGCCGGGCTTCGCGGATATTGCTGTCCCACAGTGTGAGAGCGCGGCCGTGATCGCGTCTTATCAGCCGGGCAATGCGATTGAGCGCCGGGTTGCTTATCCCGAGCGCCTGGTCCGTTTCGATGCCGAACCGTGCCATGCCGGCAAGGTTGCTTTCCGCCGCCAGCGTTTTCAGATGTGCGATCACGGCATCTGCGGGCGAGGAGGGCGTCAGCATTATTTTTCGAGCCGCGCCAGAAGCGACGAGGTGTCCCAGCGGTTGCCACCCATCTCCTGCACATCGGCATAGAACTGGTCGACAAGCGCCGTCACCGGCAACTTGGCGCCGTTGCTGCGGGCTTCGGCGAGCACGATGCCGAGATCCTTGCGCATCCAGTCGACGGCGAAGCCGAAATCGTATTTTGCGGCGTCCATCGTCTTGTGGCGGTTTTCCATCTGCCAGGAGCCGGCGGCGCCCTTGGAGATCACCTCGATGACCTTTTCGATGTCGAGACCTGCCTTTTTGCCAAAGTGAATACCTTCGGCAAGCCCCTGCACCAGACCGGCGATGCAGATCTGGTTGATCATCTTGGTCAACTGGCCGGACCCGGCCGGACCCATCAGCCCAACCATGCGGGCATAGGCGTCGATGACCGGTTTCGCGCGCTCGAATACCTGTGGATCGCCTCCGCACATCACCGTCAGCACGCCGTTTTCAGCACCGGCCTGGCCACCGGAGACCGGCGCGTCGATGAAATGGGCGCCGCGCGCTGTGGCGGCCGCATCGAGTTCGCGGGCGACTTCGGCCGAGGCGGTGGTGTTGTCGATGAAGACGGCGCCGGCTTTCAGCGTTTGAAAGGCGCCGTCCTTGCCTGTCGTCACCGAGCGCAGATCATCATCATTGCCGACGCAGCAGAAGATGAAGTCGGCGCCATCTGCCGCTTCCGCCGGCGTCGCTGCCGCGCGTCCGCCAAACTCGGCGGCCCATTTTTCGGCTTTCGCGGCGGTGCGGTTATAGACGGTCAACTCGTGACCACCCTTCACCTTGAGATGACCGGCCATCGGATATCCCATGACGCCAAGACCAATGAACGCGACTTTAGCCATTCGAAAACTCCTGAAATTCCCTTTCGTCGAGACTTAGCCGATGCGGATGGGGCGGGGAAGACCCGTGATGATCGCATCCTGCCAAAACCGGATTCGAAACCGTTTTGCGGCCAAGCTGACGTTCACGCGGCAAATTTTGCCGTAATCGCTTCATTTTAGATAATTATAATGTCGATAGAATTTGTGTATTTATTCATCCTTGTTCGCGGAGGCCCTGCTGGACAGCCGGGCAGGCACAATCGGAGACGTGAAGTCCATGTTGACCCGCAGACAGACATTGTCGCTTTTGGGCGCGGCCGCAGCGGTGGCGATCCTGCCCACGACGCGCAGCGCCTCGGCATCCGAACCGCTGAAGGAATTGCGCCTCGGCTGGCAGAAGAATGGCGTCCTGGCGCTTGCCAAGGGAACGGGCGCGCTGGAAAAGCGCTTTGCCGATCGCGGCATAGCGATCACCTGGGCGGAACTCTCATCCGGCCCGCCGCTGCTCGAGGCGCTCGGCGCCGGTGCCATCGATTTCGGTCCGACCGGCGACGTGCCGCCGCTGTTTGCCCAGGCCGCAGGCGGCAACCTGCTCTATGCCGGCACCTACAAGGGGTCCTCGGCAGGCTCGGCTATCCTGGTGCACAAGGATTCGCCGTTTCAGACGGTGGCCGACCTGAAGGGCAAGCGCGTCGCCTTCAAGCGCGGATCGAGCGCTCATAATTTCACCGTCAAGGCGCTGCGCAAGGCTGGTCTCAGCATCACCGACATCGAGGCTGCCGACCTGTCGCCGTCGGATGCGGCAGCGGCGTTTGCCAGCAACCAGATCGACGCCTGGTCGATCTGGGATCCGTATTTCGCCGTTGCAGAAAAGGATGCGGGCACGCGGGTTCTGACCACCGCCGAAGGGATCATCGAGTCCTGGAGCTACTTCCTCAGCAATGGCGATTTTACCGCAGCGCATGGCGACGTGCTGGGCGAAATCCTTGACGAACTGGCAAAGGTCGGGGCCGCAGCGCAAGACGATCTCGACGGCACGGTAGCGGCGCTGTCGAAAATCACCGGTGTGCCGGAAGACATCCAGCGGGTTGCGCTGACGCGCAAGGATTTCAGTCTTGCGGATGTTTCGACGCTCGGGCCGGACGCCGTCGCCTACCAGCAGGCGCTGGCCGACGAGTTCTTCCAGCTGCAGATCATTCCCAAACAATTGACGGTCAGCGACATCGTCTGGAAAGGCCGGGCGAGCTGAGCGCGTAAGCCGCAACGGAAACGGCGCTTTCAGGGCGCCGTTTCCACTTTGCGTCTTACGGAACCGGTATCACGGGCGGTGGGATGATGTCGTCCGGATTGACGCCATCCGGCAGAGCTTCTGCCTGCAAGCCGAGGCTTTCTGAAATATCGAGCCAGAGGCGGCGCAGGCGGCGCACATGCAGATCGTCGGCGATCCACCTGAGCACGTGTTCGGTCGATTTGGAATCGTCGTCACGCTGCATTCTCTTGCGGGCCCAGATGCAATAGGCATCGGCATCGACGGCCTCCGTCCTGTCGGTATCCGAGGTGATCGGCTTGGTGGCGCTGATCCGCACCGTATCGCGCAGGCTGCTGGTCGAGGCCAAAAGGACGCCGGCGCAAATCTCGTCGAAGGCCTTGACCGAATATTTGCTGCTGATCGCCCGTTCGAGGTCGAAAATGGTGCGAATATTCAGTTCGCGAAAAATGAGGAATTTTTCCGGGCCGAGAATGTGGCAGAGCTGCGCTTGGGCAACCCAGTCGATGACCTGATAGATGCCATAGGGCGATTCGATATGCAGCATGATCGGATTGTAGGTGGCCAGATTCTGCACATCGTATATGCCGCATTCCTCCAGGCGGAACCGCGTCTCGTAGTCGATGCCGTCGATGATATCGGGCGAGACGATTTTGTGACGTTGATGAACCGGTCGTCCGTGGTCTTGATCCAGCTGATCAGGTTCTGGAATTTCAACAACAGGAATTTCGTCGCACTTTGCGGCAAGAGCCCAAGCAGCGGCGCAAGGCCGAACCAGATGGGCTGGATGTGATCACCGGTTGACGTTGCTTTGCCTATTTCCGGTTTGGGAGTTCCTTCAGGCAGGATTTTGGCCACGTAGCCGGTAAGCTCGGTGATCGGGTCGCGAAAAACGGCGAACAGGACGATGGTGAAGATCACCGAGGCGACGATTTCGGCGGTATGGCGCAGGAACGTGTAGGGCGACAGGTCGAAGACGGCGACCGCGCGGACGAAGCTGCGGATCGCTGCGATAAAGGCGCCGGCAAAGGCCAGTGAGCCGATCACGGTCAGTTGCTGCCAATTGCCATAGCCGCTGGCTGGTTCGGCACAGGCCACCCCATCCGACGCACAGCATGTGGTTGCGCCCAGACCGCACGAGAGCGTGCTGAACAGCGCGGAAAAGCCGAAATAGCTTAACAGGATAAAGCCGATGGAGGACAGAAAAATCCGCCAGTCGCTGCGTGAACCGAAATTGCCGATGCTTTCGATGATCCAGTCGATCTGGTCGATATCATTCATCTGGTTGAATGGCTTGCCCTGCGGCGGATCCTCGACCTGCAGGTCGGAAATATATTTGGATTTGACGAATTCGAACGAGGGATTGTTGGTCAGCCGGACATTGACATCGGGTTTGGCAGCGTCGGCCGGAAGATCATGGGCGTCGTCGGCGCCGTGGGTTCTCTCCTTGTCGGTGCCGAACGAGATCAGAAAATCCTTGATCGAGCGCAGGCGGCGAAGCCTGACTTCGTGGCGCCCATAAAGCAGCAGGCTCGGGGTCAGGAGCGCAAACAGCAAAGCGAGCGGGTCGAGCCCGAGACCATTTTTTATCGCGGTGATCAGAAGGCCGAAAAGGCCGCCCGCGCTGGTGAGCCAGGGTAAAAAAATCTCCATGTATATGCCCCCTTAATATGCCCCCTTAAGTTGTGTCGGTAACGTAAGGCCGGACATTGGCTGGCGTCCATAAATCGCCTGCACCAAAAGATTGCATAATCAATTTATGATTGTATTTTCTCGGAATAAATTAGTCCGCGCTGTTTCTCATGGGGCAGGTCATGCCGCGCGACGCTTGAAGCCGGGGCTTTGCGCCGTATGTCTCCACAAGGACGCCGCGTTGCGGCTTCCGTACCTGTTTACCTTCGGAAGGAAATATCCAATGGCCGATCGACTGAACGCTTCGTGCCGCTGCGGCGGCGTCAAATTTTCAATCCCGGTGGAGTCCGCCGGGGTATTCTGCTGCCATTGCGGCGACTGCCGCAAGGCGCATGGCAACTACATGGCGGTGATCGGCGCGCCGCGCGACGATGTGCGGTTCGAGGCGGATGGCACTTTGCAATGGTATGGCTATTCCGACAAGGCCCGGCGTGGGTTTTGTTCGACCTGCGGCAGCCGTCTGTTGAAGGACAATATCGGCACCGACCTGCTGATGGTCTCGGCCGGCGTGATCGACGGCGATACCGGCAAGCGGATCGTCAAGAATATCCTGACGGAATTCAAGGGCGACTGGTACGACCTGCCGGACGTTCACGGCGCCTGAGCGGCGTCATCAGCGCAGTTTTGCGATCACCAGATGGCCGGCGATCGGCTGGCCTTCTTCCTTGCGCACCGTGATGCCGGTGAACTCGACGACATCGAAGCCGATGGCGTCGAGCCGCTCGCGGACGTAGGTTTCGGCGTGGGCGAAGCGCTGGTTCGGGCCGACCATGAAGGACCGGCCGGCAAAGGTGTCCGCAGGCAGGGTTTCGCTGGAGAAGATGAACAGGCCGCCGGCGTTGATGTTTTCGGCAACGCCGAAAAACAGGGCTTCGAGCGCACCGAGATAGGGCAGAACGTCGGTGGCGGTGATGAGGTCGAACGGCTCGTCATCATTGTCCTCGAGGAAGTCGACGACTTCGGCGACATAGAGCGTTTCGTAGAGGTCTTTTTCGTGGGCGATCTCGACCATGTTTTCCGACAGGTCGATGCCGGTGATGTCGTCGGCCATGTCGCGCAGGGCGCCACCGGTCAGGCCCGTGCCGCAGCCGAGATCGAGGACGCGGGCAAACGGGCCAAGTTTCAGCGCCTGCAGCCGCTGACGCACCAGCATCGGTACGTGATAATCAAGCTGCTCGACAAGCACATCTTCAAAGACATCGGCGTGCTGATCGAACAGGGTGGTGACATAGGCGTCCGGCGCCTTGTCGGGCGTCTCGCCATGCCCCATCGAGGCGATGCGGACGGCAGCACCGCCGTGATCGTCGGGATCGATCGCCAGAACTTCCAGATAGGCTTTGACAGCCGCCTCGACATCGCCGGATTTTTCCAGGGCGAGCGCGCGGTTGTAGGCTTCGGCGAGGGCTTCTTCATCGATCTTCTGCATGGCGGCGTCTTTACGGCGCGGGCCGACGTTTGGCAATGCAAAACCTGCGAAAGCGGGTGTTTCAGGCCTTAAATCCTCCGTCGCTGCCGGAATCGAGCGCATGTCAATACCGGAAACACAGGCCGACCTCGCGTATAAGAGTGGCCGGTTTGGCGGGGGGAAAGGCCAAAGCCGTCCTCTGACAGAGCTCAACCTGGTTGATTGTCCACATTGCCGGGGAGCTGCGCAAGGCAAGCGCGGCTTGGGAGGCAGCTGCTAGTCGAGGTCGGCGTCCTCTTTCAACAGCCGCTGGATCAGCCGCTCCATGGACTGTGCGACCATCAGGCATTCCTCGATCGGTTCGCTCTCCAGCGACTTGTCGATCAGCGCCGTCTGGATTTCCATCGCCTGCTCGCTCAGCAGGCGGCCGCTTGCCGTCAGCGATAGCCGCAGCACGCGTTTGTCCTTTTCATCGCTGCGGCGCTCGATCAGGCCGCGCTTTTCGAGCTGCGGCAGCAGCATGCTCATGTTGGAGCGGCCAACCAGCAGTTTTCGCGCCAGCTCCTGCTGCGAGATGCCGTCGAAACGGTAGAGGTTGATCAGGATATCCAGATGCGGCGGCTTGATGTCGAGCTCGGCGAGCCTGCGCGTCAGCGTCTGCTGCATCAGCTGGCAGGCGCGGGCGACGGCGATCCAGCTGCGGAACCGCGGATGATCCCAGGGAAAATGATGGTGTTCGATGGTCTCTTGCTTTTTGTTCATCGTTGTACAATAATGTTCATCATTGAACATTTAAAGGGAATCCCACTATGGCATCGTTTGCGATCAAGGTCACCCGCCTTGCGCTCAAAACCGTTGCGGCGTTCTCACCCGAGGCGGCGGGGCGGCTGGCGTTTCGCCTGTTCAGCGTCACGCCCTCGCGGACACCAAGGAGCGGCAAGGAAAAGGCAGCGCTGACGGCGGCAGAGCCCGTCATGGCCAGAGCGCGGCTTGTGACGCTGTCGTTTGCCGGCGGCTGGGTCACTGCAAAGCATTTCCAGTCACAGACCGCAGGGACCGCGACCAGGCGCATCCTGCTGGTGCATGGATGGGGATCGCGCAGCGACTATCTGGCACCCATGATCGATGGATTGACCGCCGGCGGCGCCGAGGTGGTCGCCCTGGACTGGCCGGGACATGGCGCTTCGCCGGGACGGACGTTGACCATGCCGGCTGCAGTGCGCGCCATTGACGCGGCATGGCGGCAGTTCGGTGGCTTCGACGTTGCCGTCGGCCATTCGTTCGGCGGCGCCAGCCTGGCCTGCGCTGCGGGTGGCCTGGTGGACGACGTGCCGTCTCATGTTGCCCGGAAAATGGTGCTGATCGGTGCGCCCAGCGAGATGACCTGGCTTTTCAAAGGGTTCGGACGATATCTTCAATTGTCTGCGAAGTCCCAGGCGGCGCTGGAAGACATGGTGGTCCGGCTTTCCGGCCGCAGGCTGGAGGAGTTCGATGCAGCCCGCATTCTCGGCATGCTGACGACGCCGGTACTGGTTGTTCATGCCGAAGATGACAAGGAAGTTTCCGCCGATCATGCGCGCCGTTATGCGGCGGCAGGCGACAATATCGAACTCGATTGGGCAAACGGCCTCGGCCACCGCCGAATCGTCTCCGCGGACCCGGTGATCGCGCGGATCAATACCTTCATTCATGCGGGAGAGACCGATCGCAGAAAGTCTGCCTGAGCGAATTTCGCAAGTGCTGTCATAAAGGCGTCATGCTACCGGTCGAAAGGATTGCCCGGCTCGGGGAAAGGGCCTGGTGAAGACGGGTCCGATGGAGAACGGCATGACGATCATTCGCACAGTGGAAGAGCTGACGGCGCTTTACGGCAGTACAAGCGAGGCATCACTGGTCAAGGTGACCAGCCGGCTGACGCCCGATTATGCCAGCATGATCGAGGCGGCACCGTTTGCAGCACTTGCCACGGTCGGACCGGAGGGGCTCGACTGTTCGCCGCGCGGCGACGATACCTGCGTCGTCCGTATCGCCGACGACAAGACCGTGCTGATGCCGGACTGGCGCGGCAATAACCGGGTCGATTCGCTGGCCAATATCGTCCGCGATCCGCGCGTGGCCCTGATGTTTCTCATCCCCGGCTCCAACACGACGATGCGGATCAACGGCACGGCCGTGGTCAGCGTCGATCCCGATCTGACCGGATCGTTCGAGGTCGATGGCAAACATCCGCGCAGCGTTATCGTCGTCACGGTCGGAGAGGTCTATTTCCAATGCGCCCGGGCGCTGATTCGCTCGCAGATCTGGAATCCCGAGCGCTTCGTCGATCCGCAGTCCCTGCCGACGCCGGGGACGCTGCTGAAAGCTGCCAAAGCGGATTTCGACAAGGAGACCTATGACCGCGAATGGCCGGAGCGCGCCGCAAAAACCATGTGGTAGCGGCGCAAGACCGGTAGAATAAAGCACCGCGGCGAAACGTTTTTCCTGCAACGGGCATCCTGTTTCGTTAAATGGATGCGGAGCACAGTTGCCGTCTGTTGGGGGACACACATGACATACAGGACCGCTTTTCTGACAACCGTGATGGCGTTTGGCCTTTCGGCAGGCATTGCCCGCGCCGACCGGCTGGTCGAGGAGTACGATGCCTATATCGGCGAGGAAGACCTCTATAATTCCAATGGCGAGGCACTGACCGAACCATGGCAGGTCATCCGGCAGGACCGGGCGAATTATCACCGCTACGGCGTCAGCCAACCCGGCGATGAGGGCGACAGTTTCTTTGCCTCGGCCAAGAACCGGGAAAAGGCCGAGCGCATGCTCGAATACGGCACGATCGAGAGCCGTGCTGCCCGGGCGCTGCTGCGCGGCGGTTCCGTCATCAATGTGCAGATTTTCCGGGGTGCCGACGGCGACTATATCAATGTCACGGTCGATTGACCGGGCACTCGCCGGCCTGACATTTGCAGCCATGCTGGCTTCAGCCTTTCCATTGGAGGCTGCCGATCTGACGCTTGCTCAGAAACTGGATTTGCTGGTCTCTGCCTATCCCGGCTCGCTTGCAAAGCATGAAGACGGAGCGATCCGTTTTCGCGACGGTCGCTTGCTGCCGGTCGATGACGGCAAGGCCAAGGACCATGCGGAAAAACTGGCGGCGGGCGATATCGAGGACAGCCTGTCCCAGATCTATCCGGCTGGACCGTGCGAGACCAAGCCGGCTGTCAACTTCGATCCAGGCCGCATTCGCAGCGATGCGCTGATGATGCGGCTTTACGGCAAATCGGCAGCCGAGGTGGAGGCATGGCTGGTGCCGGTCAACTGGTTCGGCAAAACACTGCGGGTTACCAGGCGGCAGGGGGCTGCCGCGGCGCTTGAAAAAGTGCGGGATGAGTTGAAGGCCATGCCGGAGATGAAGGTGTTTCTGGCGCCTTCGGCCGGGACCTTCAACTGGCGCAGGGTTTCCGGCGCATCGAACATGTCGGTCCACAGTTTTGGCGCGGCAATCGATATCAACACCAAATATGCGGATTACTGGGTCTGGTCCGGCGGCAAGCCGGGTAGGGTGGCGCAGTACCGGAACAAATATCCGATGGACATCGTCGATGCCTTCGAGCGGCACGGTTTTATCTGGGGCGGGCGCTGGTATCACCATGACACCATGCATTTCGAATACCGCCCTGAACTGATCGCCATCGGCAAGGCGGCCGGTGTGTCGGCCTGCCGGTAGTTGGCTGTTTCAAGGGGCAGGAATAACAAAGGGCGCCACTTGGACGCCCCGGTCCAACAATGGCATTGCCGCCTATTTGCGGTAGATCAGCCAGTTCTTGCCGGTATCCTTCTTCATGCCCTCTTCAAACAGGATCGTCCTGTTTCGGCCGGCATTCTTGGCGCAATAGAGCGCGATGTCAGCCTTGTTGTAGAGGTCGATCGGGTCGTCGGCATGCGATGCCTGGCATACACCGACCGACAGCGTGATCGGGCCGTAATTGACGCCGGTCTTGGAATTCTTGAAGGGCGTGGTTGAAAGGGCGGTGCGGATGCGCTCGGCCACCTGCAGGCTTTCTTCAAGGCTGCTGTCTCCCAGAATGATGGCGAACTCCTCACCACCGGTGCGCGCCACAAAGGCGTCGCGGCGCAGGTTGGCGCGAATGACCGTGCCGACGGTGGCAAGGATCTTGTCGCCGACCGGGTGACCGTAGCTGTCATTGACCTTCTTGAAATGATCGATGTCGGCGATCAAAAGCCCGGTAAAGCTGCGCTGCTGTTCGGAATTGTAGATCGCAGCCAGTTTCTCGTCAAACGCCCGCCGGTTGGCAAGGCGGGTCAGAGAATCCGTATTGGCGATGCGTTTATATTCGTCCAGTTCCTGGCGGATGACCTCCATCTCGAAGGATTTCAGCGAAACGTTTTCGGCCCGCTCCTTGCCCTGGTTCATCGTGTCTGCGGTTGCCTCGGTCAAGAGGCTGACGCACTGGCGCAGGATTTCGGCGCTGGAACTGCTTTTGCCGGTGATGTTCTGGTAGGTCTCGTCAAGCAGCTTGTTGTAGTTTTCGAGCGCGAACTGTTCGTCTCTGAGCAGCTTGAGAAGATCGCCGAGTTCGCTGGCCAGGTGATTGTGGGCCCGGTCGATGCCGGCGGCGTGGTGAAAATGTGCGAAGTAGCGGGCGCCGATCTCGTCCAGCTCTTCCTGGGTTGCACGGCTGCCGAGCGCTGCCAGTTCCTTGGTCAATTTGGGGTTGGAGCCGATATAGGCTTCGTAATAAAGCTCATAGTTGCGCGGTAGCGGCGAGATACCCATGATGCGCATCGCATAGGTTACCTGCGCTGCGATGTCGGGTATTTGAGCCTTGTTCGAAGCCGCTTGCATGGCAAGCTCCTGTTTTGTTGTCTCCAGCCGCTAGTTTTAGGGATTAAAGATTTTGGAAGGCTTAACGTTTGACGAAGTTGGTCAATTAGATTGCATGTAGATGCAGCCTGCGGCCTCGACAAAAGAAAACGGGCAGCACCAAATGGCTGCCCGCATGATCTACCGCAGATTGCGCCGATGACGGATCAGGAAGGGCTGATCATCGTTTCGGGGCGAACCGCCGCGTCGAATTCGGCATCGGTGACATAACCGCCGCCGACGGCTTCTTCGCGCAGGGTCGTGCCGTTCTTGTGGGCGGTCTTGGCGATCTTGGCGGCGTTGTCATAGCCGATCTTGGGGGCCAGTGCCGTGACCAGCATCAGCGAGCGGTCGAGTGCCGCCTTGATGTTGTCTTCGCGGGCTTCGATGCCGACGACGCAATTGTCGGTGAAGGAGACCACCGCGTCGGACAGCAGCTGTACCGACTGCAGGAAATTGTAGGCCATCAGCGGATTGTAGACGTTGAGTTCGAAATGGCCCTGGCTGCCGGCAAAGGTCAGCGCGGCATTGTTGCCGAAGACCTGGACGCAGACCTGCGTCAGGGCTTCGCACTGGGTCGGATTGACCTTGCCCGGCATGATCGACGAGCCCGGCTCGTTTTCCGGCAGCGACAGTTCGCCGAGGCCCGAACGCGGACCGGAGCCGAGGAAGCGGATGTCGTTGGCGATCTTGAAAAGGGCAGCGGCCGCCGAGTTGATGGCGCCGTGGCTGAACACCATCGAATCGTGCGCGGCCAGCGCCTCGAACTTGTTGGGTGCGGTGACGAAGGCGATGCTGGTAATTTTTGCGATTTCTTCGGCAACCTTTTCGGCAAAGCCGATTGGGGCGTTGAGGCCGGTACCGACGGCCGTGCCGCCCTGGGCGAGTTCGCAAAGGCCGGGCAGGGTCATTTCGATGCGCTTGATCGAGGAAGCGACCTGGGCTGCGTAACCGGAGAATTCCTGGCCGAGCGTCAGCGGCGTGGCGTCCTGCGTATGGGTACGGCCGATCTTGATGATGTGGTCGAAGGCCTTCACCTTGGCGACGAGTGCTGCATGCAAGTGCTTCAGGGCGGGCAGGAGGTCATGGACGACGCGCTCGGCGCAGGCGATGTGCATGGCCGTCGGATAGGTGTCGTTCGACGACTGGCTCATGTTGACATGGTCGTTCGGGTGCACGGGCTTTTTCGAGCCCATGACGCCGCCGAGCATTTCGATCGCCCGGTTGGAGATGACTTCGTTGGCGTTCATGTTCGACTGCGTGCCGGAGCCTGTCTGCCAGACGACCAGCGGAAAGTGATCGTTGAGCTTGCCGTCGATGACTTCCTGGGCGGCGGCAATGATCGCGTTGCCGACGGTCGGGTTGAGCCCCTGCAGTTCCATGTTGGCGCGGGCGGCCGCCTGCTTGACGATGCCCAGCGCACGGACGATCGACAATGGCTGCTTTTCCCAGCCGATCTTGAAATTGCCGAGCGATCGCTGTGCCTGTGCGCCCCAATAGCGGTCGCTGGCGACGTCGATCGGGCCGAACGTATCTGTTTCCGTGCGCGTTGATGTCATCGTAATCCCTGCTTTCGTCATTCGATATCGAGACCGGGCGGCGTCGATACCGGAAGGTGGATGAGGCCGCCGCATCGCGACGGTCTGAAGCTGTGATGCGGTTCTCTCTGGCCCAGTTGGCCGGTGCTTGTAAAGAGGTTGCAGGGGCGGTCGGCATGCTACAATCGTTTGAAATAGTATCTCTGCGGAGTTTGCGCAGATCATTCGGAACGCAGGCCATCCAAACCGGCGCACGGCCAAGACGCTGTGCCTTTTCAGACACAAGCGGACGGATAGTTTCCAGCGTCCCCGCCGCAATATTCGCAAAAAATTCCGGTTTTTTCGCACGGGAAGAAATAATCCAAGGAATTCAAATTTTTGGGCACCGTCATCCGTCTTCATGAGGCTGGGCTCTCACACATTCGTGACGGCTGGCAGGGGCCTTTGAGGATGGGCGTTTCCTTTTCATTCACCATCCTTTCTTATAAGTACGAAAGCCTGGTGACATGACGGAGCATCAGGCGCGAACCGCTGACGGCGGCAATGCGACACGGGGACGAGTGAACCTATGAAGTTGATGAAGACTGCTGCGATCGTGACACTGATGACCGGGTGCGCGTTCGCCTCTCTCGGCGTCCAGCGCGCAGAAGCGCTGAACCTCTTGGATCTTTTTCGCAAGAAGAAGCCGGTGGTCGAGGAATTCCAGCCGCTGCCGGGTGTCGAACAGATGCAGCCCGTGCAGAGGCAGGCCGCCCGGCCGCTGCCGAAGGTGACCTCGCCGCAATATTATACCTACAAAGCCGAGCCGCTGCGCCGGATCGCCACCGCAAAGCTCGTCGACCCGGTGGTGACTGGGTCCGTCAGCGCAGACGTCCTGCCTCCGGCGCCACCTGCAGTTCTCGCCGATGCCCGCCAGTTTCTTCCCGAGGTCACCGCTTACGCTCCGGCCGACGTCGCCAAGGCAATCGAGACTTTTTATGCCGGCCGCGATGGGTTTGTCTGGATTGACGGCGATGCGCCGAATTCTGCTGCCAAGGCTGCACTGACGGTCTTGGGGCAGGCGGCCAGCGTCGGGCTTGACCCGCAAGACTATGCCGTCACTGTGCCGTCCGACACGTTCGACCGCAACGATATGGCTGCGCGCGAAAAATCGCTGGTCGAGTTTGAAATCCAGCTGTCCGCCGCAACGCTGACCTATATCGCCGACACGGTACGTGGGCGCATCGATCCGAACAAGATTTCCGGCTATCACGATTTCAAGCGCAAGGCCGTCAACCTGACCGGCAAGCTGGAAAATATCGCCAGAAGCCATGACGTCGCCGCCTATCTGAACTCCCAGTCGCCCTCCGGCGTCGAATTCCTGGCGCTGAAGCGGGAACTGGCGGCGTTGCAGGCGCAGACCAGCGACGCCCCGCAGATCACGATTGCGCCGGGCACGCTTTTGAAGCCGGGTATCAGCAATCCGGAATTGGCCAACGTGGTCGCCGCCATCCGCGTCAAGGGTTCGGATGCGCTGAAGGTCGAACATTCGCTGACACTGACGGCCTACCAGGGCACGCCTGACTATACGCCGGAACTGGTTGCGCTGGTCGAGGGCTTCCAGAAGGAACACGGCCTGACGCCGGACGGCGTCGTCGGCAAGGCGTCGATCCGCATCCTGACAGGCGGCGACACCAGCGAAAGCAAGGCCGCAAAAGTGCGGATCGCCATGGAGCAGGCGCGCTGGCTGCCAGCCGATCTCGGCAGCCGCTACGTCTTCATCAATCAGCCGGCCTACATGGTCTACTATCACGACCAGGGTGCCGAACAGTTCTCCATGCGGGTGGTCGTCGGTTCAAAGGCGCACCAGACGTTCTTCTTCGAAGACGAGATCCAGACGGTCGAGTTCAACCCGTATTGGGGTGTACCGCAGTCGATCATCATCAACGAAATGCTGCCCAAGCTGCGCAACGATCCGGGCTATCTCGACCGCCTTGGCTATCAGGTGGAACTCAAGGGACGGCCGGTCTCGTCCTACGACGTCAACTGGAACGGTTCAACAGCCGGTGTCGCCGTGCGCCAGCCGCCAAGCAGCGACAATGCGCTGGGCGAGCTGAAGATCCTGTTCCCGAACGCGCATGCGATCTACATGCACGACACGCCGTCGAAGAGCTTCTTCAAGAAGGACGACCGGGCGCTCAGCCACGGTTGCGTACGTCTGGCCGATCCGCGCCGGATGGCCGCTGCCGTGCTCGGAACGTCTGTCGAGGATATCGGCAAGCAGATCGCCGGCGGCCGCAACAAGGGCGTGTCGGTACCGGAGAGGATTCCGGTCTATGTCGCCTATTTCACGGCGTGGCCGAACAAGGACGGAGCGGTCGAGTATTTCCACGATGTCTACGATCGCGACATGTACATGGAACGCGCCCTCGAAGCCACCCGTCAGGCACGCCGCGCCGAAGGCTGACAACGGTCCATCGGATCAGTCCATCAAAAAGGCGGCTTCGAGCCGCCTTTTTTGTGTCCCGGCGATCATTACGCCCGCGCGATCAGGCGCCCGATCAGGTCGGGGGTCAGTTCATCGAAATGCCGGACGATGATGTCCGGCTGCAGGCTTTCGATCGGCACGTCGGAATAGCCGAAGGGAACGCCGATCGAGCGAACGGATGCGTTTTTCGCCACTAAAATGTCGTTGAGGCTGTCGCCGACCATCACCGATTTCTCCGGTGAACCGCCGGCAAGACGGATGGTCGACAGCAGGTGTTCGGGATCGGGCTTGCGCACCGGAAAGGTGTCGCCGCCGGTAATGGCGGCGAAGCGGGATGTCAGGCCAAGTCCCTCCAGCAGGCTTCTGGCCAGCATTTCGAGCTTGTTGGTGCAGACGGCAAGGGTGTAGCCGGCGGCAGACAGGCGGTCCATGGCGGTGACTACGCCGGGATAGGGGAAAGAATCGCCCGGCATCGAGCCATGATAGAAGTCGATGAATTCCTTCATCTGCCAGTCGAGGTCTTGGCTGGAAAGCGTCTGGCCGCGCAGCGTGAAGGTGCGCTCGATCATCGCCCTGGCGCCGTGGCCGACGAGATGCGTCAGGTCGTCATAGGTCACCGGCGCAAGGCCGGCCTGCGTCACCGCATGGTTGAGGCTGGCGACCAGATCGGGCGCGGTATCGACGAGGGTTCCATCAAGATCAAACACGACAACGGATACGGACACTGGAACCTCTTGAAACTTGGGGGAAATGTTGCCATCCGGGTAGGGGAAGCGGGGGAGAAAAGCAATCGCAACTTTACGTCACAGCGCCAGGTTTGCTTTTGCATTCTGGCTGCTATTGGGGCTTTTGTTTGCCGTTGCAGCCGTGTAAACGTCTCAGCGGAATGATCGGCACCGGGTTTTTTGGTAGCCTATTGGCGCGTTTTGAGGAGATTGTGGCGCATGGACGCCCGTCAAATGAAGATCAAGGCTGCAGCGGCAGCACTCGACTATGTCGAAGACGGCATGAGGCTTGGTATCGGAACCGGCTCGACGGCGGAGGAATTCGTCCGGCTGCTGGCCGAAAAAGTAGCTGGTGGTTTTCGGGTCGAGGGGGTGCCGACATCGGAGCGCACGGCGCGGCTTTGCCTTGAACTCGGCGTGCCGCTGAAGTCGCTCGAGGACCTTCCCGAGCTCGACCTGACCATTGACGGCGCGGACGAGGTGGACCCGATGCTGCGCCTGATCAAGGGCGGCGGCGGCGCACTTCTGCGCGAAAAGATCGTTGCCTGCGCGTCCGCACGGATGATCGTGATCGCCGACGAAACCAAAGTCGTCGAGACGCTCGGTGCTTTCAAGCTGCCGATCGAAGTCAATGCCTTCGGGCTGGGCGCGACGCGTATCGCCGTTGAAAAACTTGCCGCACGGATCGGACTTTCCGGCGAAATCAATGTCCGCGCTTCCGGCGATGGGCCGTTCATGACCGACGGTGGACATCTGATACTGGACGCATCTTTTGGCCGCATTCCTGATGCAGATGCGCTTGCACGCGAACTGAACGCCATTCCCGGCGTGGTCGAACATGGGCTTTTCATCGGCATCGCCTCTCTCGCCATCATCGCCGGTCCGGCGGGGGCGAGGGTAATGACGGCTTGACCGGTTGCGGCCGACTTGGCCGCGCAGGATTGTTATCAGCGTCGCCGCCGATCGGGAGTGCCCGTTATTGTGGCGACAGCTTTAAAATTGGATTATGCAGGGGTTCGCGGATGCAAGGCGCGCGCGCAACCCGGCATCAACTGACAGGAGCGTTACAGACATGATCAATTTCGCAGGTCTCGGCCGTACAATGGCTGCAACGGCCATCATCCTTTCCGCCGTCATGGTTCCGACCCTGCGGGCGCAGGATGTAACGGACGAGCAGATCAAGGCCGCACGGGCCGCAATCGCTGCCATCAATGCAACCAACGGTTTTGACAACATCCTGCCGAACCTGGCTGAACGCCTGAAGACGACGCTCATCCAGTCCTCGCCGAACTACGAAGACCTGATTTCCAAGACGGTCGACGCCAAGGCTCTTGAGCTGGCTGCCCGTCGCGCCGATCTGGAGCGTGAAGCGGCAACGATCTATGCCAAGACCTTTACCGTCGAGCAGCTGAACGCCATCGCGACATTCTACACGTCCGATGCCGGCAAGAAGCTTTTGAACGACGGCCCGATCGCTTCGCGCGAAATGGTCAAGGCTGCCGACATCTGGGCTGCAGGCATTTCCCGCGATCTGAACGCGGCTGCAACCAAGGATCTCAGCGCGACCCTGACCGCCGGTCAGCAGCCGATCGATGGCACGGCTCCGGTGACGCCTGCGCAGTAAGGAACGGCTGCCGGTTGACCGGTCGCGTGCCTCACGTCGAATTGCTTAAGCCCGGGTCATTCCGGGCTTTTCATTTTGTATCCAGCCACCCTATATCACCATCACACGGCGGAATCGCCGGTGAGGCGCCGTATCGTCCTTCGCGACCGCCGCCTTACCCGTGCCCGCCTTCCTTCGCATATGACCCTGCCGGGAGTATTTCATCATGGCTTCTTTCGATTATGACCTCTTCGTTATTGGCGGCGGTTCCGGCGGCGTGCGCAGCGGCAGGCTTGCCGCAGCGATGGGCAAGAAGGTGGCGATTGCCGAGGAATTCCGTTATGGCGGCACCTGCGTCATCCGTGGCTGCGTTCCAAAGAAGCTCTACGTCTATGCCTCGCAGTTTGCCGAGCATTTCGAGGATGCCGAAGGGTTTGGCTGGACCGTCGGCGAAAGCACGTTCGACTGGAAAAAGCTGGTTGCTGCCAAGGACAAGGAAATCACCCGGCTGGAGGGGCTCTACCAGAAGGGTCTGGCCAATGCCGGGGCGGAAATCCTGCACACCCGGGCGGAGCTGACCGGACCGAACACGATCAAGCTGCTGGACAGCGGCAGAACCGTGACGGCCGAGCGGATCGTCATCGCCGTCGGCGGTCATCCGACGCCGCACGATGCGCTGCCGGGCAACGAACTCTGCATCAGCTCGAACGAAGCCTTCGATCTGCCGGAGCTGCCGAAATCGATCGTCATCGCCGGCGGCGGCTACATCGCTGTCGAATTCGCCAATATCTTCCATGGTCTCGGTGTCGAGACGACGCTGATCTATCGCGGCAAGGAAATCCTGTCGCGCTTCGACCAGGACATGCGGCGTGGCCTGCATGCGGCGATGGAGCAGAAGGGTATCCGTATCCTCTGCGAGGACCTGATCCAGTCCGTCACCAAAAATGCCGAGGGCAATCTGGTTGCGGAAACAATGAAGAACGGCGCCCTGATCGCCGACCAGGTGATACTGGCGCTCGGACGCGTGCCAAACACCAAGGGGCTTGGCCTCGAGGCGGCAGGCGTTACCGTCAACGAGCGCGGCGCGATCGTCATCGACGCGTTTTCGCGCACCAGCGCGCCCGGCATCTATGCGCTGGGTGATGTGACCGATCGCGTCCAGCTGACGCCGGTGGCGATCCATGAGGCGATGTGCTTCATCGAAACGGAATACAAGGGCAACCCGACATCCCCGGATCATGATCTGATTGCCACTGCGGTGTTCTCGCAGCCGGAGATCGGTACGGTCGGGCTGTCGGAAGACGAGGCCGGAAAGAAATTCGAGGATCTTGAAATCTACCGCGCCGAGTTCCGGCCGATGAAGGCGACGCTTTCGGGGCGCAGCGAAAAGACGATCATGAAGCTGATCGTCAATGCAACTGACCGCAAGGTTCTCGGCGCTCACATTCTCGGCCACGAGGCTGGAGAGATGGCGCAATTGCTGGGAATCACGCTGAAAGCCGGATGCACCAAGGACGATTTCGACCGCACGATGGCCGTCCACCCGACGGCTTCGGAAGAACTGGTGACGATGTACAATCCGAGCTACCGGATCAAGAACGGCGAGCGCATCGGGTGAAGCGGTAGGCTGTTGCGCCAAGCACTTGGCAATGCAGGGTAGGGCGGGCCGGGGCGGCGCGCACTTTGCTGGCACAATGGCTTTGCAATCCCCATGTTAACGTTTATAAGCCCGCATCCGCAAAATCGCCGTTTTCCCGAGAAGGAAAGCTGCGGTTCAGGAATTATACCGTTGATACGCGGTTCAAAACCGGCTTCAGGCGGCATTGCCCGGACGCGATCCGGCAATGCGACTGCTGCTGCGGCGGACCTTGCGCAAGAGAACAGGTGATCGACATGGTACAGAATTGGACCCCGAACAGCTGGCGGCAGAAGCCCATCCAGCAGGTGCCGGACTTTCCGGATATGGCAGTGCTGGCCGCCGCCGAAGCGCAGCTCGCGACCTATCCGCCGCTGGTTTTTGCCGGTGAGGCCCGCCGTCTGAAGAGCCAGCTTGCCAATGTTTCGGAAGGCAAGGGTTTCCTGCTGCAGGGCGGCGATTGCGCCGAAAGCTTTGCCGAACATGGCGCGGACACCATCCGCGACTTCTTCCGCGCATTCCTGCAGATGGCCGTCGTGCTGACGTTCGGTGCCCAGCAGCCTGTGGTCAAGGTCGGCCGCATTGCCGGCCAGTTCGCCAAGCCGCGCTCCTCCAATATCGAGAAGCAGGGCGATATCGAGCTGCCGAGCTATCGCGGCGACATCATCAACGGTATCGAATTCACCGAGAAGGCCCGTATTCCGGATCCTGAGCGCCAGATCATGGCTTACCGCCAGTCGGCTGCGACGCTCAACCTTTTGCGCGCCTTCGCGATGGGGGGCTATGCCAATCTCGACAACGTGCACCAGTGGATGCTCGGTTTCGTCAAGGAAAGCCCGCAGGCCGAGCGTTACCGCAAGCTCGCCGACCGGATCTCCGAAACGATGGATTTCATGAAGGCGATCGGCATCACGCCGGAAACCAATCCGAACCTGCGCGAAACCGATTTCTTCACCAGCCACGAGGCGCTGCTGCTTGGCTACGAGCAGGCGCTGACCCGCGTCGATTCGACATCGGGCGACTGGTACGCAACGTCCGGCCACATGATCTGGATCGGCGACCGCACGCGCCAGGCCGATCACGCGCATATCGAATATTGCCGCGGCATCAAGAACCCGCTGGGCCTGAAGTGCGGCCCGTCGCTGACGGCGGATGGCCTGATTGAGTTGATCGACCTGCTCAACCCGCAGAACGAAGCCGGCCGCCTGACGCTGATCTGCCGCTTCGGTCACGACAAGGTTGCCGAAAACCTGCCGCGCCTGATCCGTGCCGTCGAAAAGGAAGGCCGCAAGGTCGTCTGGTCCTGCGATCCGATGCATGGCAACACGATCACGCTCAACAACTACAAGACCCGTCCTTTCGAGCGGATTCTGTCGGAAGTCGAAAGCTTCTTCCAGATTCACCGCGCCGAGGGTACGCATCCGGGCGGCATCCATATCGAGATGACCGGCAATGACGTGACGGAATGCACCGGCGGCGCCCGTGCGTTGTCGGGTGCCGATCTTGCCGATCGTTACCACACCCATTGCGATCCGCGTCTCAACGCCGACCAGGCGCTGGAGCTCGCCTTCCTGCTTGCCGAGCGCATGAAGGGCGGCCGTGACGAAAAGCGGATGGTCGTCAACGGCTGATCAGCGACGCTGATCAAAACCGTGAGCGCATTGAATTTGACAGGACCGGGCCAGCTGACAATGCTGGCCCGGTTTTTTAATGTCCGCAAGGCGAGGCGGATTTCAGTTCGGGGGATGAGCATGACAAACGAAAACACCGGGTCTTGCAATTGCGGCGCCGTCCGCTTTCGCACGCATGGTGAACTGCGCGAAGTGATCGCCTGCCATTGTTCGCAATGCCGCAAGCAGACCGGGCTCTACTATGCGGCGACCAATGTTGCAGACAGCAAACTGGATCTTGAAGGTGGCGAAAACATCACCTGGTATCGTTCAAGCCCGCAGGCGCGCCGGGGCTTTTGCAGGACCTGCGGTTCGGCGCTGTTCTGGAAGATGGATAGTCTCGATTATACATCGATCATGGCCGGAGCGTTCGACACTCCGACAGGGCTGGCATTCGGCGTCCATATCTTCTGTGCCGACAAGGGCGATTTCTACGAGATCAATGATGCTCTGCCACAATTTGCGCAGTCAAGCGCCTGACGGCCTTGGGCGGGGACCGGTTTTCTCTCAAAAGGCACCCTGGGCGATCGATCGGACGGCCTCGTTATAGGCCCATTCCAGCGCACAAAACTTGACGGATTGCCAGCGCTTGTAGTCCTCGACGAAGGAAGCCGTTGCCCAGATCCGGTTGCGGTTGCCGTTGCGGTCCTGCCAGCCCAGCGAACCCTGTGCTTCGGCGCGCGCGAACAGGCGGCGCACATGGGTGCGCGAGAGGGAGTAGTGGCTGGAGAGCTCGGAAAAGCGCAGGTCGTCGACCCAGTAGCAGCCATCCTCCGGTTCGATATTGGCGATCCGCGAGATGAAATCGTCCAGGATCAACCCGCCATATTCGGTCCAGACGAAGCAGGAGATGCTGACGGGCGGTTCGCGCCATGCCTTGTCGGCGATCAACCGTTTGGCCGCGAGCGGCTGGGCGTAGCGGAATATGTCCGGATTTGACTCCAGCCGCGCCACCCTGTCACCCTGGTCGATGAGATCGAGACTGCGCAATTGACCGCGAAACCACAAAGTCATCGCCTCGTGGCTGGTTTCGGTGGGCTCCAGCGGCCGGCTGCGTTTGCTCGGAGACCCCGTCACGTCGCGGATCAGCTTGTAGGCCCGCAGCTCTGCCAGAAATGCGGTTGCCGTGTTGCGGCTTGCAAGATTTGTCGCTGCGATGACGTCGAGAAGTCTCGCCGCCGTTATGCCGGAGAGCGGATCGGCCGGGTCGCGCTGCAGGTGCAGGGCGTAGGCGGCTTGGGTGAGCAGCCATTTCTGCTGAGCGGCGACCAGGCGGGCAATCCGCGGAAAATGGTCGTAAAGCTCGATCATATGCCGCGCACCCTGCTGCAGAACTGGGAACAGCGCAGGATTGGCCGCAAACAGATCGACCTCGGAGGAGACACTGACTTTGGTTGTGTCTATCGCTGATGACTGTGTGCCGATCATGTTTTTGGCGAGAGTCCATACGGGTAAGGTATCGAGCCGGGAATCGGCTGAAAGTCTATTGTTAAGGCATGTCTGTTGCAAAACAGTATAAGTCCATCAATTGTTTCACCAAAGGGTGCAAATATCAGGACGGTTCTTGCCGGTGATCTATTCGAAAAAAAAGACCGGATGGCAAGATTGCCGTCCGGCCTGAGGATAAGAACGCAGATTCAACGTTTATTGAACAAGCACCGGCTGCAGACAGTTGACGCCGGTGACGCGAACATCGGCTTCACCGACCCGGACACCCACCGCCAGAAGCAGATTGTAGATCAAAGTGTCGATTGCCGGCGTAACGGCTCCCAAAGTCTGCGCGAGCGCCGCCTGAACCAGCTTGGGACTGCCGAGCGTCAGGAACAGCACCTGGATATCGACATCCAGGTTGTTCAGCAGCGTTTGCGTCGCCGAGGTCAGGATGTCCTTGGTCGAAACGCTCTTGATGGCGTTGGCTGCGACCTCCGACGGGCTGAACGTCAGTCTTTGCGGCTGCAGGTTCTTCGCTTCGACATGGGCGATACCGTCGATCCTGACCAGAAGCGAGTCGAGGATACGGGCTTTTTCAACTCTTGCCTCGTCGCTGAAGTTTGACAGGACGGTAGGGTTGACCGTGCCGATCGCAATCTCCGCGACGCCCGGAACAGCATCGATCGAGACGCTGGCATTGGTATTTGAACCACCATAGCAGCGAATGTCGGCGAGCTTGGCTTCGGCGTAGGCAACTTCGACATAGATCGGCAGCTTGATCCGCAAACCGGCAAGCAGCGCCAATCCATCAATGTTGACCTCTATGGCAAGCCGCGTTTGCGCCGTGCGCACGGCCGAACCTGGCGCGCCCAGCCTGTGGGCTGGTGTGGTGACAGGGGGTTCACCGATGGCGAGCGTCACGCTGGCCGAGGCAATACCAGGCAGGCCGGCCACGGCCGCGATCGATATCTGGTTGGTACCATTGGCAACGGCTGCGGCCGTCGAGACGATATCGAGCGCGCTGATCTTCATTGCCCAGTTCGACCCTGCATCGACTTTCAATCCCTTTTTCGGATCGATATTGAGTATCCGCGACAAGGTGAAGGTCTTCTTGTTGAGCTTGGTGGCCGTTTCCAGCGCCTTGAGGGCGGAATTCGCAGTGGCGGAGATCCCTTGGACGGCCTGCATGGACGCCAGCAGTTGCGGCATGGTGAGATTGGCCTTCAGCACATCCTCATAGCTCGCGGCCGTCAGGTTCAGGCGCGTCGAAACGCTCTTGAGAAAGGGCTGGACGTTGATATCCGCGTCGACAAGCGCTTGGTAATCCATCACCTTCAACGAAATCGTCGTACCGAGCATCTGGCCAAGCAGTTGATTGAGGATACCGCCATTGAGGCTTGCGAGCCGGGAGCCGACGGAGAAGGATGCGAGTTTCGTGCTGGCTGCAGTGCCGACCGCGCTCATCGTCGGTGGGGCGCTGAACATCGCGGCGAGGTGAAGCGCGCCTTCCTTCTCGATAGAGACCTGGGCCGCATCCGCCGGCGTGGCATTGGGGATAAAACGCTGACCGGTGGCGAGCGCCGGGTCGGGGACATAGCGTCCCTTGACGATCGTGACGATGCCGTTCTTGATCGCGACGACATCTTTCGGGATGACCTTTCCGTCAGGGTTGATCAACCCATCCTTGGTCGCGATCGCCAGAGAAAGGCCGTTGGTCTTGAAGTGATTGCGCGCTGCACTCTCCACATTGGTCAGATCGGAGGCTGCGACGATGGCGGTCAGGTCGGCGACGCCCTGCAACTCCTGCTTCTGCAGGGTGAGATAGCCGAAATCGATGCCGAGCCCGAGCGACATGACGACGAGCGGCAGAACAAGGGCTGCGGAGATACCGATATTGCCCGAGGTGTCGGTCAAGATAGTGCGGCGTTTCAGGGCTTCGCGGACCATGTTAAATACCTCCCAGCCTGATGGTTGCGTAACGTTTGATTTCTTCATCGGGCAGCGCAAAGGAAAACAGCTTCCAGATCGGCAACTCGCTCGAATCGTAGACTATGGTGACGGTGAATTGATTGAGGTGCTTGACGTCGTCCGCGACATTGACGGTGAGCTTGGCCCTGTTGATGAAGGCGTAATTCAGCGTCGACGTCTGGATGAATGACTTGGCGAGGCTCTTTCTTTCCGTCTCGGACAGCCCGGCCACGGCGGTTCGCGCGGCATCGGCGGCGATCTGCTGGATAGCGTGGGTGGCGCTCAGATAGATGCCGTAGCCGATCATGGTGAAGATCGTCAGGAAGAACAGGGGGGCGATAATCGCAAATTCCAATGCCGCCGCACCGTCAGTGTCGCCGCGCATCCGCGATATGAGAGACATCTAACACACTCCCAGGTTTGTATCCGGTCGACATATCGATCCCGTTACACCTATATCGTGTGCTTGATTTCTTAATTTTTCTCTACGCTAATAAATCGTCTTTTAAATTTCCGATCTAAAATACTGTATTTCGCGCATTTTAAGTTGTGTCATTTCCGTTCGGTTGTGTTTTATCGGCATGCGTCGAACCGGAATGATACAGGCAAATTCAAGTTGGCGAATTCCCTCCATCCTTGTAGAGCGCGAGTTGTGCGTGCAAACGGCCGACATCGGCGCGAAGTTCGGCGATCTCGCGCAGCAGCACCGTGTCGATCTTGTTGTGCAGCGAGATCAGTTCCACTTCAGACTTCAGGTTGACCTCGTAGTCTTTCGAGGCGTCGAAGCGGTCCTTCGTCGCCTGCCGGTTCTGCGACATCATGATGATCGGCGCCTGGATCGCGGCGATCATCGACAGAAGAAGATTGAGGAAGATGAAGGGGTAGGGATCGAAGGCGTCGCGCGTCAACAGCACGGTGTTGGCAATTGCCCAGACGACAAGGAAGATCAGGAAAGCGATGATGAAACCCCAGGAGCCGCCGATACGGGCAATGCTGTCGGCCATCCTGTCGCCGAATCCCTGTCCGGCTACAAAGGCGGCGTTGGTATCCTGAGAAACAATCTTGCGCTCTTTGGCGCGATGAAGAACATGGCGCTCGACGGCGCCAAGTTCGCTGCTCGGTTTGCCGAAAAGGATGTGGGAGATTTCGTCCAGGTGCGACATGGGTTGGCTCCGTCAGAAAACGTTGCCCTGTTCTAGCCCATGCTGGTGATTTGCGGAAACGCCGAAGCTTCGGCATCCCCGCTTCTTTTCACATTGCGTTCGCAAACAGATCGGCATGCGACTGGAAGAACCGGTCGGTGCCGTAGCGCTGGCCGAACATCATGTCGTGCTGCAGGAAACGGTAGTCGCGGATGAGGGGCGGGATGGTCTTCTGGCGTGCCCAGGAAGCTGTTTCCTTGCCCGCCTTATCGACGAGCATGTAACGGTCGATGATGCGGTACTTGTCGAAGATATTGCCTAGAAACTCGGTGTAATAGGGATGCTCGAAACCACCCTGCTTGAGGATCTGGTAGGACAGGAAAGCCGGGCTGATCGTGCCGATATCCTTGACCGGACCGGTCTTGTTCGACCAGACCACCAGTGGGGTTTCGTGTTGTGCCTTCATCTGCTCGAGCGAGCCTTTGCGCGAGGCGGTGACGTCGTTCATGAAACCGGTGTTTGGATAGACCGTGTTGAGCGGCGGCAAGTGATCGCCGAACAGCACGATGATGGTTTCGCGATCGCGCTCCTTGGCCCAGTCCATAAGCATTTTCAGGCTGTCGTCGGCTTCCTTGATACCCTGAGCATAGGTTTCAAGCACCTGCTTGTCGGCGGCAGGAAGATTGCCTTCGACCTTGATGGTGTTCTTGGCATAGCGATTGGCCTCATAGGGGCCATGCCCTTGCAAGGTGACCGTGAAGAAGAAGAACGGGTCGCGCAGCTGGTCGGCCTGGCGGATGATTTCCTTGGTCAGCGATTCGTCCGAGGCGAAGATGCCGCGCTTCTCCATCACCGGCAGGTTCTCCTCCGACCTGAACTGCTCGAAGCCGAAGGCCTTGTAGACCGCGCTGCGGTTCCAGAACCATTTCTGGAACGGGTGCACGGCGCGCGACACATAGCCCTCGCCACGGAAAAAGGTGGCGAGCGACGGGATCGGGTTGCGGATATACTGCTGATACGGAATGCTGCCATAGGGCAGGAAGGCATTCGAGAAACCGGTGAGCGCCTCGAATTCGACATTGGCGGTCATGCCGCCGAATTCCGGCGAGAAGACGTTGCCGGACTGCATCGCGCGGATCGTCGGCATCGGATCAGGCGACAGCTTGACGTTGGGCAGACGGGTCGGATCCCAGAAGGATTCGCTCATCAGCACGATAACGTCCGGCTTGCCGCGATGGGACGTGCCGGCCGGCACCGGCTGGGTCGCAATCTTATCGATCGCATCGGACATGTAGCCCGCCGGCGCCGTGACGTTGGCCATCGGCAGATTGAGCGCAAACGCCATGGTGAAGCCGTTGTGACGGTAGTTCTCGGTCTGGTCCCACATGATCGGGATGACCTGCAGGCGGTCGCGCACCCAGGAGAAATTGTTGTAGTCCATCATGTGGTAGAAAGCGCCGAGCAAGGGCAGGGCGACAGCAAACCGTGCAAGACGCTGGCGGCGGGTAAGCGCGCGAAACCGGCGCCAGGCGACACGGACCAGCCAGATCAGCGCGGCCACGGCCAGGACGATGCCGATGACGATGCCGACGGCCGTCCATGGGCGGTCGCGGACCAGTACCGGCATCAGCTCCATGATCTGGCGGCCGAACAGGAAATCAGTCGGGTAGAGCGGGTCGGACAGGAAAATCTGCTTCTGCCGGCTGACGAGTGCCGGGATGAGCGCCAGCGGCGCGAGCAGGATGACGCCGAAATTTTCGCGCGCCAAGGCGGCATCAAGCGCCAGAAACATCAGGAAGAATACGCCGGTCGTGGTCCAGGCGGGCCGGGCCGGGTCGAGGAAGAACAACGCCGCCTCCGTTGCGGAGTTGCGGGCAATCCATTCGACGCAAAAAATCAGGACGATCGACAGAAGCAGCGAGAGAGAAAGCCGTCCTGCAAGCGAAAGTGCCTTGGCATGGCGAGCGCCGAAACCGATTTGCGGGCCATAGGCCCTAGAAGCGGTGGCAGCGATTGCTGCCGATTCAAAAATGGCCAAGGCCGTCTCCGATTTTCATAGAACTGTCGTGTAAATGTCATACAGACGTCATCTTGAACGGAGGATGAATAATTCAAGGGGAGTTCTCCACTGACTTTTTCGGCAGCTGTTGCCGATCCGACATGGCTTGAACGGCGGGGTTGCGAGCCGTAGGAAAAACGCCATCTCTCGGGTGAAACGGATTTTTTTCTGACTTGGTCGCAAGCACGGGGTATTTTGGTGCGGAATGCGATAAACAGCTCCTCGGATGTCCCGGCATCCGCGATAGCAAGATCAAGCACAGGCCTGTTCATGACCGCGCAAAAGACCATTTCCACGACGTTTCGCATCGCTGTTGCCCAGCTCAATCCGACGGTCGGCGATATCGCCGGCAATCTCGCCAAAGCGCGCGAAGCCCGCGCCGATGCCGCACGCAGTGGCGCCGATCTGCTTCTGCTGACTGAATTGTTCATTTCCGGCTATCCGCCGGAGGACCTGGTCCTGAAGCCGGCATTTCTCAAAGCCTGCCAGAAGGCTGTCGATGCGCTTGCCGCCGATACCGCCGATGGCGGTCCGGGTGTCGTGGTCGGCTATCCGCGGCAGGGCGAAGCAGGACGCCATAATTCCGTTGCCGTTCTGGATGGTGGCCAGATTCTGGTCGTTCGCGACAAGGTCGATCTGCCGAATTACGGTGAGTTCGACGAGAAACGTGTGTTTACCGAAGGCGCGATGCCGGGTCCGGTCAATTTCCGCGGGGTTCGGCTCGGCATCCCGATCTGCGAGGAAATCTGGAACGACCTTGGCGTTTGCGAGACGCTGGCCGAAAGCGGCGCCGAGATCCTGCTCGTGCCCAACGGTTCGCCCTATTATCGCGGCAAGATCGATGTGCGCCACCAGGTGGTGCTTCGCCAGGTGATCGAGACCGGCCTGCCGATGGTCTTTGCCAATCAGCTCGGCGGCCAGGACGAACTGGTTTTCGACGGCGCAAGCTTTGCCTTCAATGCCGACAAACAGCTTGCCTTCCAGATGAGCCAGTTCGAAGAGAGCATTTCCGTCTCCGAATGGCGCAAGAATGGCGAAGGCTGGGTTTGTCAGCCGGGGATGATGTCGCGCCTGCCACAGCAGGAGGAGGCCGACTACCGGGCCTGCATGCTGGGCTTCCGCGACTACGTCAACAAGAACGGCTTCAAGAATGTCGTGCTTGGCCTGTCCGGCGGTATCGATTCGGCGATCTGTGCGGCGCTTGCCGTCGATGCGCTGGGCGAAGAACGCGTCCGCACGGTGATGCTGCCCTATCGCTACACGTCGTCGGACTCGTTGAAGGATGCCGAGGATTGCGCCAAGGCGCTCGGCTGCCGCTACGATATCGTGCCGATCGAGGAGCCGGTACAAGGCTTTTTGGGCGCGCTGTCCGAGATGTTCGAGGGAACCGAATCGGGCATCACCGAGGAAAATCTGCAGAGCCGCACGCGCGGCACGATCCTGATGGCGCTGTCCAACAAGTTCGGCTCGATGGTGGTGACCACCGGCAACAAGTCGGAAATGTCGGTCGGCTATGCGACGCTCTACGGCGACATGAACGGTGGCTTCAACCCGATCAAGGACCTCTACAAGATGCAGGTCTACGGGCTTTCGCGCTGGCGCAACACCACGGTTCCGCCCGGGGCGCTCGGGCCTTCCGGCGAGGTCATCCCGAAAAATATCATCGACAAGGCGCCCTCGGCCGAGCTTCGCCCCAACCAGACGGACCAGGATTCGCTGCCGCCCTATCCGGTGCTCGACGATATCCTCGAATGCCTGGTCGAGAAGGAAATGGGCACCGAGGAGATCGTTGCACGCGGCCATGACGAGGCGACGGTGCACCGGATCGAGCATCTGCTCTACATCGCCGAGTACAAGCGCCGCCAGTCGGCACCGGGCGTCAAGATCACCAAGAAGAATTTTGGCCGCGACCGCCGTTACCCGATCACCAACCGGTTCCGCGACAGGTAGTTCCGACACCGAAGGAGACGATATGCGCAGTTCGGTCGAGATCTACACGATTGCCAGCGGTGAAACCCGCGTGGTCTGGCAGACGGAGCAGCTGGTCGAGGCTCCGAACTGGTCGCCTGACGGCCAGTCGCTGGTGATCAACGGCGACGGCTTGCTCTATCGCTTGCCGCTTTCCGGCGGCGAGCCGCAATTGATCGACACAGGCTTTGCGCGCACCTGCAACAACGATCACGGCATTTCGCCCGACGGCCAGACCATCGTCATCAGCGACAAGACCGAATATGGCGCATCAACCATCTACACGCTGCCCGCAGAGGGCGGCCTGCCAAGGCAGGTAACGTTGAACCGGCCGTCCTACTGGCATGGCTGGTCGCCGGACGGAAAGATACTTGCCTATTGCGGCATCCGCGATCAGGTCTTCGATATCTACACCATTCCGGTGGAGGGCGGCGAAGAGACCCGCCTGACCTTTGGCGAGGGGCGCAATGACGGGCCGGACTACAGCCCGGACGGACAATGGATCTATTTCAACTCCAGCCGCACCGGCCGGATGCAGATCTGGCGCGTCCGTCCCGATGGTTCGGATGTCACGCGCATTACCGACAGCCCGTATGGTGATTGGTTCCCGCATCCGTCTCCGGACGGAAAACACCTGCTGGTGATCTCCTATGACGGCGACGTTTTCGATCATCCGCGCGACCTCGACGTGCGGCTGCGGTTGATGGATCCGGATGGCGGCAACGCCCGTGACCTGTTTGAACTGTTTGGCGGGCAGGGCACGATCAACGTTCCCAACTGGTCGCCCGACGGCAAGGCGTTCGCCTTCGTGCGCTATAAGCCGGGCCTTGGCAATTAACCGATTTCCAACCAGCTTGTTTAAATGAAACTTCCGCTTTTCTTGATAGGCTCCGTCTCAATCAAAGCATGAAACCTGGGGGCAGGTTTGGTGAGAAGGACCGGTGAGGCGGGCATGGCAGCAGGGGCGAAAAAGCGGACTTCGAGCAGGGCAGTTCTGGGTATTCATACGGCCTGCACGCTGGTCGCCTTGCTGATTGTCGCCAGCTTAGCCTTCGTGCTCAACCGCTCCGTCACCGAGGCGGACCGGTTTGGCCTGACTGCCGAGCGAAAACTGGTCGAAAGCGAGATGCGCCACCAGGTCGATGCGGTCGTGCAGTATCAGGCCGGACTGTCCTATTGGGACAAGAGTTTCGCGGAGCTTGAAGACCGCACGTTTACCGACGCTTTCGTCAGACAGGAGCTGACCGACTGGCTCTGGCGGGATTTCGGTTTCTCCTGGATGATCTTTGCCGATGCATCCGGCCGGACATTGCTGGCCGTGGAAAACGGCCGCAAAGTGGATGCCGGGACGGGCGGCCGCACCCTGAAATGGGTCGAGGATCTCATCGACAAGGCAAACGATCTTTACGAGGCGGCACTGATCGCCAAGGGCGGCGGATGGGCGCTTTTATCGACGGAGAAAAATCCGGACGTGTTGGCGGCGCCGTTGCCCAATATCCACGCCGCAGACCTGCGGATGATCGATGGCAGTATGAGCATCGTCGTGGTGCAGGCCGTCGTTCCGAAGACGATGGAAATTCCAGCCGGCCGCCGCAAGCCCGTGTTCATGATCACCGTCAAGCCGTTCAGCGGGCGCATGATCCGCGACATGGAAGACAGGCTTGGCATTTCCAACCTTGGATTCATCCCGTTGCGCCAGGTGGCGAAGGGCTTTATCCAGGCCGCGGTCAGCGATTGCTCCCAGCCGGCTTGCATGGTTGCAGCCTGGACGCCGCGCGCACCCGGCAGCTTTGTCCGCTCAGAGACGCTGCCGAGCGTGATCGTCATCGCGATGCTGGCAGCCCTGACCATGGCTTTCATCGCAGCCCGGTTCGGCGCGGTCTTTTCCGCTCTGCAGGACAGCGAAGCGGAAAACCGTCACCTCGCCAAGCATGATCGCCTAACGGGTGTTTTGAACCGCAGCGGTTTCGACGATGTGCTGCATGCCTCGCTTGCCAAGGTCAAGGAACGTCCGTTCTCGCTGCTTTGCCTCGATCTCGACACGTTCAAGGTCGTCAACGACACCTACGGCCATCCGGCCGGCGATGCCGTGCTGAAGACACTGGCCGCCAGCTTTGCCGATCGCGTCGCGGGCCAAGGTTTCGTAGCGCGGCTTGGCGGCGATGAGTTCACAATCATTGTCAATCATACGGTTTCGCACGCTGACGTGATGACGCTTGCCAACGCGCTGATCGCCGATGCGCAGGTTCCGGTGCCGTTCGAGGGACACTTGCTGCGCGTCGGCAGCAGCGTCGGCGTGGCCTTTGCGCCCGAACACGGCAACATTGCCCGCGAAATCGTCCCCCTGGCTGACCAGGCGCTGTACCTGGCCAAGAACCGCGGCCGCAATCGAGTCCAGACGGCCGATGATCTGGTTGTCGCGGATCGCATCCCGCGTACCGGACAGGCTGCCTGATCAGCGTCCGGATGCCGGAATATTGTAGGGCGTGATGACTTCCACCGCCGACAGCCGGGCAATACCTTGTCCGGCCAGTGCGCTCTTTTTTCCCAAGATTGCCCGGAACGCGGTGCGTATGTCGGCCTTCAGGTCGTGGTGCAGGATGAAATGGATCTGCCCAGTGCGCAGGAATTCGAGGTTTCCGGCATCGAGGTCATGTGCCACGAATATGGAGCAGGCCCGGTTTGCGGCAGCAAAGGCGGCCAGCACCGCGCGGTTGCCGCCGCCGATCGAATAGACGGCGTTGATGCCCGGATGGTTTGACAGCGCTTCGGCCGTCAGTGCGCCGGTTGCGTCGTCGCGGCCAAACCCCTCGCTGATTTCAACGATGCCGATCGACGGATAACGGTTGCGCAAGGTGCGGCGGAAGCCGATTTCCCGTTCTTCCTCGCCGCGGAACCGGCTGCTCGACAGGGTGGCAAGGACGATCGCCGGCTGCCCGGAAAAGCGTTCGCCGATCAGGTAGGCAGCGGTTTCGCCGGCAGCTCTGTTGTCGGCTCCGGCATAGGCGGTGCGTGGCGCATTGGGCAGGTCGGTCACCAGCGTGACGACGGGAATGCCGGATTGTTCGAGCCGCGCCACGGCGGCGCTGATCTCGGGCACATCCGGCGCCTTCAGAACAACCCCGTCTGTGCCGCGCAGGCGCACCCGGTCGAGCAACTGGACGATGTCCTGCGGGCGCATGGTCTCGGCGAAATGAAAGCGGGACCGGAAGATCGTCGGCAGAAATGTCAGGCTTTCGCTTTCGAACGCATCCCGGACGGCGTCGGTAAAGCGGTCGGGCGCCTCCATGATAACGTCGATGCCGAATTTGCGGCCCTGGATCTCGACGCCGGGCTGCTGTTTCTCCAGTTCGCGGATTGCGGCGCGCACGCGCAGTTCGGTCTGTTTGCGCACACCGGGGCGAGCGTTCAGCACACGATCTACCGTGGCGACACTGAGGCCGGCCTGAAAGGCGATGTCCTTGACCAGAAATTCGTGCGCCATCGCCGTTCCGTTCTGATGGATTTTTGAGGTGTTTCTGCTCTATATCAGCTTTCCCCACGGCGTATAGTGCGGTCATCGACAGACATCCGGCGGAAGGAAATGGGATGAAAACCGACAATATCGTGGAGCAGCGTGCGGACCGGATATGGCTGACGGAAGGCGCCTGCGATCTTGAGGATTTCCGCGCCGAGGTGGAGCGCACGACATCGCTTGCCGATTATCCGCATGCCGCAGCGATCGAGAAAAACGTTTTGATCTATGACAGCGCCAGCGTGCTGAAGGCGGCAGCTTCACACGAGGGGCGCCGGGCGGTACTGGCCGAGATCTGCGAGGCCTTTGCGACAGGGCCCGGCGTCGTCGTGCTGAAGCGGGCTTTCGAGGATACGGCCATCATCGATATCGCGAGCGGCATTTTCGACGATATCATCAACGAGCAGCACCAGACCAGCACTGGCGGTGGCGATCATTTTGCCAAGCCGGGCGCCAATGACCGGATCTGGAATTCGCTGGAAAAGCACTGCCTGCGCGACCCTGAAAATTTTGCCGCCTACTACGGCAACGCCCTGATCGCTTTGGTCAGCGAGGCCTGGCTCGGGCCGAGCTACCAGATGACGGCGCAGGTCAACCGGGTCAATCCGGGCGGAGCGGCGCAATCGGCACACCGGGACTATCATCTCGGCTTCTTGACCTCGTCCGTCATCGAGCAGTTTCCGGCACATGTTCATCGGCTGTCGCCGGTCCTGACGCTGCAGGGGGCGGTGGCGCATTGCGACATGCCGCTGGAAAGCGGGCCGACTTTGTTCCTGCCCTACAGCCAGACCTATGTTCCGGGCTATCTGGCGCTGAAACGCCAGGAGTTTCGCGAGTATTTCGATCGCCACCATGTGCAGTTGCCGCTGGAAAAGGGCGATCTGGTGTTCTTCAATCCGGCGCTGTTCCATGCGGCGGGAACCAATCGTTCCGAAGGGATCAAGCGGGTGGCAAACCTGTTGCAGGTTTCCTCGGCTTTCGGTCGGGCGATGGAAACTGTCAACCGGCAACGCATGAGCGCCGTGCTCTATCCGGCCTTGAAGGCGATGCTGGCGGATGGGCGCTTGTCTGGCAGCGAAGCCGCTTGCGCCATCGCATCCTGTGCCGAGGGCTATTCGTTCCCGACCAATCTCGACCGGGATCCACCGTTGGGCGGGCTTGCCCCGAAGACGCAGGCGCAGTTGATGCACGAAGCTCTGTCCGGCGGCTGGGAGGAAAGTGCATTCGTAGCGGCGCTTGCCGAGCAATCGGAGAAGAAGCTCAGTTAACGGACCCATGTTTTGCAATTTCAACTCCTGCCCGAATGCCGGGCGGGAGTTTTTTGGCATCGGCGATATCGAAATGGAGGAAAGACAATGAGCACTGACTATGGCCGTCTGGACGGCAAGATCGCAATCGTTACCGGTGGAACGCAAGGCCTGGGGGCGGCGATCGCGACGCTGTTTGCCGAGCGCGGCGCGGCCGGCATCGTCATCTGCGGCCGCAATGCCACCAAGGGCGAGGCCAAGGCGGCCGAGATCGGCAAGGCGACCGGAACCCGGGTCGTCTATGTGCAGGCCGATCTGGAAAAGGTCGAGGATGCGCGCAAGGTGGTTGTTGCCTGCGACAGGGAATTTGGCCGGGTCGATGCGCTGGTCAACGCGGCGGCGATTACCGATCGCGGCACGATCCTCGATACCAGCCCGGAACTGTTTGACCGGATGTTTGCCATCAATGTGCGCGCGCCGTTCTTTCTGATGCAGGAAACCATCAACGTCATGCGCCGGGAAAAAATCGAGGGGACCATCGTCAATATCGGGTCGATGTCGGCCATGGCCGGGCAGCCTTTCATCTCTGCCTATTGCGCGTCCAAGGGCGCGCTGGAAACGCTGACCAAGAACACGGCCTACGCGGTGCTGCGCAACCGGATCCGCGTCAATGGCCTGAACATCGGCTGGATGGCATCCGAAGGTGAGGACCGCATTCAGCGCGAATTCCACGGATCGCCCACCGACTGGCTGGAAAAGGCGGCGGTCAGCCAACCCTTCGGCCGCTTGGTCGATCCTGCGGAAGTGGCGCGCGCCTGCGCGTATCTGTCGTCGGCGGAATCCGGCCTGATGACCGGTTCGATGATTTGCTTCGACCAGTCGATCTGGGGGGCTTATGATGGATCGCCGCATCCGGTCGCGGCGATCTGATGAGAACCGGCGGGCCGCCTTGCAAACGGCGGCCCGCTATGGCCACATCGTTTCGTTCAGGTGCCTGCGCAAGCAGGAGAATCGGGAATCCGGTGAAAATCCGGGACGTGCCCAGCGCTGTAACGGGGACGGCTTTGCTTTTACGAATCTCTGAATCATTTCAGAGTTCTGCCACTGGATCTTCAATCGATCCGGGAAGGCGGCAAAACCGGATGATCCGCAGTCAGAAGACCGGCCTGACGAGATGGACCAGCCCCGCGCGGACGGCGGGAGGTTTCGCACTGTTGGGGATCAAACGATGCAAACTGAACCACAAGACCGCCTTGTGAGGGCGGACGCATTCTCATCGGACGAGCGCGCCGCCGTCTACCGCGCCATCGAAACCCGCCGCGACGTGCGCGACCAGTTCCTGCCGGCGCCCCTGCCGGACGCGCTCATCGGGCGGTTGCTCGCTGCCGCACACAGCGCGCCGTCGGTCGGCTTCATGCAGCCATGGAATTTCATCGTCGTCCGGGACGAGGACCGGCGCGCTCGTGTTTTCGAAGCCTTCCAGCGGGCCAACGAAGAGGCGGCGCTGATGTTCGAGGGCGAGGTACGGGACAAATACCGGTCGTTGAAGCTCGAAGGGATCCGCAAGGCGCCCGTCAGCATCTGCGTGACCTGTGATCCGACCCGGGCAGGCAAGGTCGTTCTCGGCCGGACGCACAATCCGCGCATGGATGCCTTTTCCACCGTCTGCGCGGTGCAGAATCTCTGGCTTGCTGCACGGGCCGAAGGCGTCGGCGTCGGCTGGGTCAGCATTTTTCACGAACGCGACATCAAGGACGTGCTCGACATTCCCGATCACGTCGACATCATCGCCTGGCTCTGCCTTGGTTATGTCGACACGCTCCATGCCGAGCCGGAACTGGCCGTCAAAGGCTGGCGCCAGCGCTTGCCGCTCAAGGATTTGGTGTTTTCCGATTGCTGGGGGGCGCGACCAGTCGATTGATCAGTTGGTCTGCTGTAGTTCCTGATATCCGGGGCCGGTTGGATGCCTGAGGTCGATCGAGGTTTCCTGCGAAGGCAGGAAGCTCGGGCCGACAACGCGAACCTTGTTGTCCTGCGGATTGTAGGGCCGATCGGCAACGGGGGTCTTCACCTCGACCGGGTCGGCCTTCTTGCGGGTGCGAACATTGATAACGCCCTTGCCGTCGTCCGGCGTGCTCTGTGGTATCGCCGTGCGTCCGGCGGGAGCGCAGCCGCACTGACCGGGCTGGCTGAAATCGCGGGTCTTGTAGGCGAAAGCCGACGGCAGGTCGGCATAGGGTTCGCCGGTGGCGGCGGAGACCATCTGGTTTGTTTCTTCGGTCGCCAGGGCATGATAGTAGAGCGCCGTCTCCGCTCCCGGACACCGCCGCTGGCAGGTTTCGGCATCGCGCTGGAAATCGGCCGGGGACGAGTTCGACGAGATCGGGAAGAACGCGCCGTCGCAGGTACGCACGCACATGGTGCGCAGGCTGCCCGGATAGTCCGCGCTTGGACCAAAGCCGTCATCCGGCGTGGTGAAGTCGGCGTTGCTGCCGCGCATGTCCGGCTCGTCTTCACTGATCGGCGGCAGATCGTTCAGGATGTTGCGGTGGGTTTCCGGCTCTTCGACGGCGGCACTGAGGACTTCATCCTCCTCCTCGGCGCAGCGATTGGCGGCAAGCGCTGCGTGGATGCGCCGCCGGGTGATGTCGCTGGCGCCGCCTTCCAGAAGATTCTGCCGACGGGCTTTCAGCGTTTCGAGATCCATCTCCATCTGAGAGATTTCGGCGTCGAGGCTGTAGCAGGCGTCTTCGTTGGGGCCACCGACAATGATGACGCTGCCTGAACTGCATCCCAGCCGTCTCAGATCGCTGCGGGCCTGCCGCAGATCCAGGTTCTGGCGGGAGATCGCGCTGGTGTAGTCGCGCAGATTGGCATTGGAGGCAACGATCTTCGGCAGGCTGGCAAGGCGGGCATTCAGCCGTTCGCACACAGCCGAGGCATCGGCCGTGGTCGTCATGACCAGAAGAAGCGGAGCGATCAGCGCCGCAAAGGATTTCGAACGGAAGGTCACGTGTTTCTCTCGCCTGAGCATACCGGCACGTGCCGGGTACGAAGGAACATCCTGCGCACTCTGACTTTGCCCTTATCATAACGTCATTCCACGGTGCTGCAACGGTTGCTGCTTGGCAGCGTTAACGGCAGGCGGGAGTTTAATGCGAGGCGAGGCGGGAGAGCCACAATCGGCGGCTCTCCCGGGGCAAGGCAATTATGCCGCCCGGGCGGTTTCCAGGGACATTGGCCTTTCCAGCACCGATCCGCCGATTTCCGCGACGCTTTTCATCCGTTCCAGAAGGTCGGGCGTGACCTCCCAGGCAACGGCCACGGCGTAGACGGAACCGATCCGCTGCGGCTCTCCGATGCGCTCGCCGGGGCAGCCCATCCGCCTGAACATGCGCTCCAGGAAGACATCGGTGACGGTGACGATGTGGCTGAGACCGGATGACAGCCCGAGTTCGCCAACGCCGCACATCAGTTCCGCCGCCGCAATCGTCACCTGATTGGAGCCGCGATCCTGCGAGATGGTCGGATCGATGCAGAAACGGCTGGATTCCCAGACGGACGCGCTGCGCACCTGCGGATTGTCACCAAGCAGGATCGGGAACGTGTCATCCAGCATGTTGGGTCCAAGCGTCGGCAGCAGCCGCAGCGCACCGCGCAGGCGGCCCGTCTGCTCCGAATAGGAGAGCACGTAGAGTGGATTGGCATCATCATAGTGATCGATCTCCCAGTCGCCGCGAAGCGACACATCCCATTTCAGAAAATCGTGAAAGACACGCTTGCGCAGCCGGAACATGGCGTCGAGATCGCGCGGATGCTGCTTGCCGGTGTTACGATTGAAAATCCTGATCATTGTTTGCTCCTGTGTTCGTATGCGAGGAGCAAATGCTGTCAGGGATCGCCGGCCGGCATAACTGTCGGTAGTGACAGGTTTCCAATGCACGCAGACATGTTTCTCCTGACGGGAGGTCCGCAAGGACATCCCGTCAGGAGAAACAGGGGAGGTGATATCGGGCTGGCGCGCGCAGCGCCGCGTGGGGAAATCAGAACGTGGGAATGAGATCGCGACGGACGGCCTGGGCAACAGCCTGTGTATTGGAAACGACGTTCAGCTTCCGGCGGGCATTGGTCATGAAGAAGCGGACGGTGCGTTCGGAAATGCCGAGGATCGTACCGATTTCCCAATAACTCTTGCCGGCAGCGGTCCAGCCGAGCACTTCTGTTTCACGATGGGTCAACATCTTGGCACCATGCTCCGAAAGCTCAATCCGGCTGTCGTTTTCCAGAACGGACGCGTGGAAAAGATTGGCCAGCAGTTGAAAGTCGCGCAAATGGTTGCGCCGGTAGGCCGACCACTCTTCTGCTGGGACATCGGCATGGATCGCCAAAAAGGCCAGGCGGCGTGTGGGTGTCGGAAGTGGCAACGTCACACCGTCGATGCCAAGCCCCAATCGCACGGCGGCGGAAAAGAGCGGTTCACTTTCCGGATGAAGTTGGCGGGCGGCCGACCAGTCCACCGGCCTGATGCCGCCCATGGTAAGCCGAAGGATAGGGTCGATCCGCCGAAATCCTTCATCGAGATAGGTTCTGGCCGCGCAGGTACTGAAGGTATGATGTAGCCGGTGAATCGCGAAGCCTGTCGCCAGAACATCGACATCGGCATACAGTAGATTTGCAATACAGAAAGTGCTGCGCATCAGGGCGAAAAACCGTTTTGCTTCAACGAGTTTTTCGTTTTCCATAATGTCCAGCAGGTCAAAGAATGCCTGTTGGTCAGTCATGCTGCAAATACCCTCTTATTTAAGGGAATTTACCATGATAATGGTTTCTAGACTTTGTCTAGTGCAATCTTTGGTTAATAGAAATTTCTTAAATTTTACAATTTAAAATTGTATTTTTGAGCAAAATTACATTTCGATTGAGCCGGCTTAAAGCCGGCTCAATCGAGTTTAAATCAAGCCGGGTAGGAGGCTTCCACCACGGCCAGCGCTGCCATATTGACCACGCCGCGCGAGGTTACCGACGGCGACAGGATATGCGCGGGCAGGGCCGTCCCGAGCAGGATCGGTCCGACATGCAGGCTGTCGGTCATCGTCTTGACGACGCCGAGCGTGATATTGGCGGCGTCGAGATTGGGGAAGACCAAGAGGTTGGCCTCTCCGGCCAGCGTGCTGTTGGGCATGACGCGGCGGCGCAAGGTTTCCGAAATGGCGGAATCGCCGTGCATTTCACCGTCGGCTTCGAGATCGGGTGCGAGTTCGCGGACGATCTGCATCGCCTTGCGCATCTTGAAGGCGCTTTGCGAATCCCGCGAGCCGAAGTTGGAATGCGATACGAGAGCCGCGCGTGGGGTAATGCCGAAGCGGCGGATTTCCTGGGCGGCCATCACAGTCTTCTGGGCGATCTCCTCGGCCGTCGGATCGAAGGTCACGTAGGTGTCGGTGAGGAAGGTGGCGCCGCGCTGCGAGATCAGCAGGCTGAGTGCCGAGAAGTCGAGCACGCCCTCGCGTTTGCCGATGATCTGGGAAACGGCGCGGAGATGAGCGCTGTAGCGGCCTTCGACACCGCAGATCAGCGCATCCGCTTCGCCACGGCGCACGGCAAGCGCGCCGATGACGGTCTGGTTGGTACGCACGATGGTGCGGGCTGCTTCCGGAATGACGCCGAGGCGGCCGACCAGCGCAAAATAATCGTCGACATAGTCGCGGAAGCGCGGATCGCCTTCCGGATTGACCACCTCGAAATCGACGTCCGGACGAATGCGCAGGCCGTAGCGTTTGAGGCGGGTCTCGATGATATGCGGGCGGCCGATCAGGATCGGCCGGGCCGTGCCGTCTTCGAGCAGCACCTGGGCGGCACGCAGGACGCGCTCGTCCTCGCCTTCCGAAAAGATCACCCGGTTCTTCTGGGCATTCTTGGCGGCGGCGAAGATCGGTTTCATGATGAAGCCGGAGCGGAAGACGAAGCGGTTGAGCTGGTCGAGATAGGCGTCGAAATCGGCAATCGGCCGGTTGGCGACGCCGCTGTCGGCGGCTGCCTTGGCGACGGCCGGCGCGATGCGCAGGATCAGGCGCTGATCGAACGGCGAGGGGATCAGGTAATCCGGGCCGAACACTGGCGTTTCGCCGGAATAGGCCCGGGCGGCAACGTCGGACGGCTCTTCGCGGGCAAGGGCTGCGATGGCCCGCACGGCCGCCATCTTCATTTCCTCGTTGATCGTGCGGGCACCGCAATCGAGCGCGCCGCGGAAGATGTAGGGGAAACACAGGACGTTGTTGACCTGATTGGGGAAGTCCGACCGGCCGGTGCAGATCATCGCGTCCGGCCGGGCCGCACGCGCCAGTTCCGGCATGATCTCTGGATTGGGGTTGGCAAGCGCCATGATCAGCGGCTTTTCCGCCATCTGCACCAGAAGCTCCGGCTTCAAGACGCCGGCAGCCGAAAGGCCGAGGAAGACGTCGGCGCCGGCAATGCTGTCGGCCAGGACACGGTTGGCGCTGTCCTGAGCATAGATCGACTTCCACTCGTCCATCAGCACTTCGCGGCCGGTATAGACGAGACCTTCGAGATCGTGGACCCAGATGTTTTCGCGCCGGGCGCCGAGCGTCACCAGGAGATTGAGGCAGGCAAGCGCCGCAGCACCTGCACCGGACGTGACGATCTTCGCCTTGGCGATGTCCTTGCCGGCCAGTTCGAGCCCATTCAGAATGGCGGCGGCAACGATGATCGCGGTTCCATGCTGGTCGTCATGGAAGACCGGAATATCCATCTTCTCGCGCAACCGGCGTTCGACCTCGAAACATTCCGGCGCCTTGATGTCTTCCAGATTGATGCCGCCGAAGGTCGGCTCAAGGGCCGAAATGACATTGACCATCTGGTCGATTTCGGGCGCATCGATCTCGATGTCGAAAACATCGATGCCGGCGAATTTCTTGAACAGGACGGCCTTGCCTTCCATCACCGGCTTGGAGGCGAGCGGACCGATATTGCCAAGACCGAGGACCGCCGTGCCGTTCGACACCACCGCGACCAGATTGGCGCGGGCGGTATAGTCGGCGGCGGTCGAGGGATCGTCGCGAATGGCAAGGCAGGGGGCTGCGACGCCCGGAGAATAGGCAAGCGCCAGGTCGCGCTGGTTGCCGAGCGGTTTGGTCGGCTGGATCTCGAGCTTTCCTGGGCGTGGATAGCGGTGGAAGAACAGCGCCTGTTCATCGAGGTCGCCGCTTGCAGGAGCCGCTGGGGTCTTGGCCTTGTCGCCGGTGCTCATATTCGTATTCCCTACCTATTCGTCGCGGCTCTTTTTGCATGAAAAGGCGGCTCCGTACAGTTTCGAAACGGGCGTTTATCCCTGGTTTTCAGGAACAGGTGTTTCTCCGGCGTTACCGGTGGTTCCACAGGCTGTCATGCTCCTGAAACAAGAGTCTGTTTTTGAAGGCTTAGAAGAGAGGCACGATAGACCGTTGCGAGGCAAGATGACCGAGAAAGAGCAAGAACCGCGGCGTTTCAGGACCCTGTTCATTTCCGACGTTCATCTGGGATCGAAAGCCGCAAAGACCGACTACCTCCTCGATTTCCTGCGGGCCACCGAGGCGGAGACGATCATCCTCGTCGGCGATATCGTCGATGGATGGCGGCTGAAGCGCAGCTGGTACTGGCCGCAATCGTGCAACGATGTCGTCCAGAAGCTGTTGCGCAAGGCGCGCAAGGGCAGCCGCATCATCTACATTCCCGGCAATCACGACGAGTTCATGCGGGATTTCCCGGGCGTGCATTTCGGCGGCATCGAGGTCGCCCAGCGCCACATGCACGAGGCGGCGGACGGCCGTAAATATCTGGTGCTGCATGGTGACGAATTCGACGTGGTGGTGCGCAATGCCCGCCTGCTCGCCTATCTCGGCGATTGGGCCTATGACACAGCGATCGTCATCAATATCGGGCTTGCCGCCATCCGCCGCCGTCTCGGCATGCCCTACTGGTCGTTTTCGGCCTGGGCGAAGCAGCAGGTCAAGCACGCGGTCAATTTCATCGGCGAATTTCAGCGTGTGGTCGCCGACGAGGCGCGCCGCGAAAAGGCCGACGGCGTCATCTGCGGCCATATCCATCACGCTGTGATCGAGGATATCGGCGGCATCCGCTACATCAATACCGGCGACTGGGTGGAAAGCTGCACCGCGATAGCCGAGCACCATGACGGGACCATGGAGCTGATCACCTGGCGGGAATTGAGCAACGTGCCTGCGGTTCGCGAAGACACGGCCGAAGTGGAAATGATGATGGCACGGGCTCTTTCGCAACAGGCGGCATAAAACCGCAGGTATCTGCGAGAGTAGGGAAAACTAGCCGCTGGCGCTGTTCTCGGGCGTCGTGATAAATCATGGACGCAACTGTCAGGTCCTTCCATGATTCCCTCATCTCCGCCTCCCTTTCACGAGGAAGCGCCGCGCTATTTCGTGCCGCGCATCGCCTTGCTCTTCTGCGCGCCTCTCGTCGTCAACGGTTTTGCCATGCCGTATTTTCCGGTCTGGCTGAGTACCTTGTCGCTGAGCGATTTCGAAATCGGCATCATCCTTGCCTTGCCGATGTTCGTGCGCGTCATCACGGCGCCTCTTGTCGGGCTTTTGGCGGACAGGATCGGCGAGCGCGCCGAGGTTCTGATCTGGTCGGCCGTCCTGTCGCTACTGACGGCGCTGGCGCTGTTCGTATCCCATAGCTTCTGGTTCGTGCTGATCATCTATGCCGTGCAGGGCGGCGTCTATGCGCCCTATGTGCCGATCGTCGAGGCGATCGCGCTGACCGGCGTGCGCCGCTGGGGCTACGATTATGCGACCATGCGCGTCTGGGGATCCGTCGCCTTCATCGGGGCAACGATGCTGGGCGGCGTGATGGTCGGGTGGTATGGCGGCTCGATGGTGCTGCCTGCGATGGCCGGCGGTTTCATCCTGATGATTCTCTTGACCTTCATCGCGCCGCGCGTCGGAAAACCGCGCCGGCCATCGACCTTGACGACGCTGACGGAACCGCCGCCGAAGGCGTTGCGCAAACTCGATTTGCAACTGCTTTTGATCGGCGTGACGCTGGTCAACGGCAGCCACGCGATGCTGTTCGCCTTCTCGGCGATCTACTGGCAGCATATCGGGTTTACCGGCACCGAGATCGGCCTGTTGTGGAGCGCCGGGGTCGCTGCCGAAGTTCTCATGTTCTTCTGCGCCAAGATGATCATCCGGCGGTTCAGCCTGTGGACGATGATCTTTTCAGGCTGCGTGCTTGCCGTCGTGCGCTGGATCATCTTTCCGATGGACCTCGGCTTCGGTGGCTATTTCGCCTTGCAATGTTTCCACGCGTTCACCTATGCGATCATGCATACGGGCATGCAGAACATTCTTGTGCAGCGGGTTCCCGAAGAGCAGGAGTCCTCGGCACAGGGACTGTATTTCTTCTACACCGGCGTATTCTCGGCGATCTTTACCTTCACATCTGGTTATTTTTATACCTGGTTCGGCGTCCACGGATTCTATTCGATGTCCGTCGTTGCCTTCATCGGTTGCTGTTCTGCCTTTGCCGCCTGGTACCTTCAGCCCCAGAGGGCAGGAAGGGGCGGAAAGACCAGCGAATCGGCGTAGCGCAGGCCGGGCTCGCGGTCGCGGGCCAAAAGCAGCGGTCCGTCGAGATCGACGAAATCGGCGCCCTGCGCCAAAAGCACAGCCGGCGCCATGCCGAGCGACGTGCCGACCATGCAGCCAACCATGATCTTGAGGTTCAGCGCCCGCGCCGCATCGCGCATGCGCAAGGCCTCTGTGAGGCCACCGGTCTTGTCGAGCTTGATATTGACGGCATCGTAGAGCCCCACGAGCTTCGGCAGATCTTCGGTCTTGTGGACGCTTTCATCGGCGCAGACCGGCACCGGGCGGTGAACGGATGCAAGCAGGGCGTCATCTCCGGCGGGCAGGGGCTGTTCGATCAGCGCGACGCCTGATTCGGCGCAGACATCAAAATGATAGGCAAGATTGACCTCCGTCCATCCTTCATTGGCATCCAGAATGATAGCGCTGTCAGGGGCTGCTGCCCGTACGGCGCGAATGCGCGAGGCGTCGTCGGCGGTTCCGACCTTGATCTTCAGGAGCGCCCGATGGGCATGTTGCGCGGTCTGCGCCGCCATGGCTTCCGGTTCGCCAAGCAAAATCGTGTAGGCAGTGGTGAGCGGCGCCGGGTCGGCAAGTCCTGCCAGGGTAAAAGCGCGCGCGCCGGCTTTCTTCGCATCAAGATCCCAGAGCGCGCAATCGACGGCATTGCGTGCGGCACCGGCCTTCATGGTTTGCCGGAGTTCGTTGCGGTCAATGCCCGCCTCGATCCGCGGCCGGATGGTTTCGATTTCCGCCAGCACGCTGTCGATGGTTTCGCCGTAGCGTGCATAGGGCACACATTCGCCCATGCCGGCAAAAACGCCCTCCGAAATATGGCAGGTGACCACGGAGGCGGTGGTCTTGCTGCCGCGCGAAATCGTGAAACTGCCGGCGATCGGGAAGTGTTCGACAGCGGTTTGCATCAAACGGGTCATGGTGTTCTCCTGTGGCATCGATATCGCAGCGGCCAACCGTTTGGTCCAGAAACGTTTCCATCGGTGACAGACCGGGCTCAAGCGGCTATGAGTCGCTGACGTTTTATCAAATGCAGCCATCTCCGGAAGACCCAACAGACGTGACGCGTTCCCAAGAGAAAACCGACACCGACGTGCAGCTCGCAGAAGCTGACGATGGCAGCAACCGGGCTTATCGTTTCAGCGGCGATTGGCGCAGCGTCTCCATTCACTTGGCGACGCCGAAGCTGGATGCGTTCGCCGCAAAGGGCGGCGACCCCGCCGAGGTCGATCTGAGCGAAGTCACCGCCATGGATACGGCTGGCGCATGGGTTATTCGCCGCTTCATGACGCAGATCGGCGAGGTGAAGCTGACGAGCGACAAGCCGCGTTATCTCGAACTGATGAATGCCCTGCCGGAAATGCTGCCGGAATCAGCCACCGAAGAGAAGAAACCCGGCTCGCTTTTCATTCGCATTTTTACCCCTATCGGCAATTCGGTGGTCTCCGCCTGGGAAGACACCGTTGCGGCGATGTTCATTCTCGGATCGGCCGTGCGTGGCGCGCAGCTGAAGCTTGGCCGCCATAGCGGCCTGTCGCCGGCGGCGATCGTCAGCCAGATCGACCGCATGGGCGTCCAGGCAGTGCCGATCATCCTTTTGATGTCGTTCCTCATCGGTGCGATCATTGCCCAGCAGGGGGCGTTCCAGCTGCGCTATTTCGGCGCCGAGCTTTTCGTCGTCGATCTGGTCGGCATTCTGCAGCTGCGCGAAATTGGCGTGCTGCTGACCGCGATCATGATCGCCGGCCGTTCCGGTAGTGCGATCACGGCCGAAATCGGCTCGATGAAAATGCGCGAGGAAATCGATGCGCTGAAGGTGATGGGGCTGAGCCCGATCGGCGTTCTGGTGTTTCCAAGGCTCGTCGCGCTCACCATTGCGCTGCCGCTCCTGACGATCATCGCCAATTTCGCTGCTCTCACAGGGGCAGCTGTCGTCACCTGGAGCTATTCCGGGATCACCTTCGCGACGTTCCTGGCACGGTTGCAGGAGGCGGTGGATTTTTCCTCCGTACTGGCTGGCATGATCAAGGCGCCATTCATGGCGCTGATCATCGGTGTCGTGGCCGCTGTCGAAGGCTTGAAAGTCGGTGGCAGTGCCGAATCGCTCGGCAAACACGTGACGCAATCGGTGGTGAAGTCGATCTTCGTGGTCATTCTCGTCGATGGCCTGTTTGCGATCTTCTATGCGGCGATCAATTTCTGATGGAAGAGGTTTTGCCGGTGGATCCGAGGGAAGACATGACTGCAGACGTGCCCAGGCAAGCCGGCGAAAACGGCACGGAGGTCATCCTGTCGGTGAAGGATCTGACCGTCGGTTTCGGTTCGAATATCGTCCTCGACAAACTGAACCTCGATATTTATCGCGGCGAAATTCTCGGTTTCGTCGGCGCGTCCGGCACCGGCAAGTCGGTTCTGATGCGGACCGTGTTGCGCCTCTTGCCGCGCCGGTCCGGCTCGATCGAGATTCTCGGCGTCGAATATGATGCGGTGAGCGAAGAGGAGCGCATGGAACTCGATATGCGTCTTGGCGTTCTGTTCCAGCATGGCGCGCTGTTTTCGGCGCTGACGGTCAAGGAAAACATCCAGGTACCGATGCGGGAATATCTCAATCTGCCGCAGGAGCTGATGGATGAGCTGGCACGGCTGAAGATCGACATGGTGGGGCTGGCGCCGGAAGCGGCCGACAAATTCCCCTCCGAACTCTCCGGCGGCATGATCAAGCGCGCTGCTCTGGCCCGGGCGTTGGCGCTCGATCCCGACCTCGTCTTTCTCGACGAGCCGACCTCGGGGCTCGACCCGATCGGGGCAGCCGAGTTCGATAACCTGATCGCCAAACTGCGCGACACCCTTGGGTTGACCGTGTATATGGTGACTCACGACCTCGACAGCCTGTTTTCGGTCTGTGACCGGATTGCAGTGCTTGGCAAGAAAAAGGTTCTGGTCGAAGGCACGATCGAGGACATGCTGGCCTGCGACGACGAGTGGGTGACGTCCTACTTCCAGGGCAAGCGGGCGCGTTCAATCGTGCGCGAGGATGACAAGAAGGCTTCCTGACAGCGCTGCATGATTGAGACGTTGTACGAATGCTTGACTGAAGCCGACTGATTAATTGAAGCAAGGAGCCGCATTGGCGGCGTCCCCCAAGGGTACCGGTAGCAATGGAAACAAAAGCCAATTACGCCATCGTCGGATTTTTCACGATCGCGGTCATCTTCGCGGCCTTCGGCTTTGTCTACTGGATGTCTCAATATGGCCGAAGCGGCGAAATGGCGGAGCTGGTCATCAGTATTCCCGGATCCGCCAACGGTTTAAGCGTCGGCTCGCCGGTGCGCTTCAACGGCATCCCCGTCGGCTCGGTCCGCAGCCTCGCCATCAATTCCAACGATCCGCGCTATTCCGTTGCCGTGACCGAGGTGTCCGCCGATGCGCCGGTGTTGAAATCGACGACGGCGACGCTGGAGATCCAAGGTTTGACCGGTGCTGCCTATATCGAACTCAGCGGCGGCAACAAGGGAGACGAGAACATCCTGCGCAAGGCTCTTGATACCGGCACATCCGCGCAGCTGACCGCCGACCAGTCCAGCGTCACCAGTCTTCTGGCCACCGCAGACAAGATTCTCGACCGGGCCAACACGGCGATCGGCGACATTCAGGGCTTCGTCAAGGACGTGCGCGGACCGTTGACCGAGACGATCTCCAATGCCGAACGTTTCACCCGGTCGCTGGCCGACAATTCGGAAGGTATCGATCAATTCCTGAAGAGCGTCAGTGCGCTGTCGACCTCCATCACCGCTGCAGCCAGCAAGCTCGATTCGACACTGACTGCAGCAGACACTCTGGTGAAATCGGTCGATCCGAGGAAGATCGACCACATCGTCAGCAATGTAGAGAAGGTGAGCAACGATCTGAGTGCGGCGTCCACAGGCGTTGCCGACACCATCGCCTCGTTCAGGAAGACGGCCGAGACCTATGAACGGTTTGGCGAAAAGGCCACGGCATCGCTTGATCGCGTCGATACGCTGATCGCCTCCATCGACCCGCAAAAAGTTTCCGGAGCCGTCAACGACGTCTCGGCTGCCAGCGCCGATGCCCGCAAGGCGGTTGCCTCGGTGGCGGACTTCGCCGAGCGGATCAAGGGCCGGCAAAACGATATCGACCAGACGATCACCGATGTCACCCAGATGGCCAACAAGCTGAATGCGGCCTCCAGCCGCGTCGATGGCATCCTGGTCAAGCTTGACGGCTTCCTTGGCGATGCAGACGCGCCATCGCTGTCTGCGGATGCCCGTGCAACGCTCCAATCGTTCCGCAAGGTGGCCGATAACCTGAATGCGCAGATCGGCCCGATCGCTGAAAACCTCAAGCGCTTCTCCGGCTCCGGCCTGCGGGATATCGAGGCCCTGGTCAGCGATACGCGCCGGACGGTCAACACGCTCGATACGACGATTTCGACCTTCGACAAGGATCCGCAGCGGCTGCTGTTCGGCGGCGAAACGGTGAAGCAGTATGACGGGCGCACGCGCCGCTGAACCGAAGTCCCGAACGGTCATTCAAATCCGGAATTGCCGTTAAAGGTGCTGCCGAATCGGGTATTGCTGAGATAAGCGTGACGTTTGCGTGGCAAGGCTGCAAGCCTTGCCGGATTTTTACTCTGTCCGCGCTGGTTTGGCTGCTTTTTGGCTTGTTTTGAGCGGATCAGCCTCTACGTTGCTGCTGATTGGCGAAGGATAGTGTTTGAAATGATTTTTTCCGGTGTGTCGTTTGGGCGAAAGGCAGGTTTGATCCGGGCCTGTTCCGCATTTCTGTTGATCACTGTGCTTTCCGCCTGCGCCGGCAAGGCCAACAATGACACCTACAGCCTGTCTGCTTCGCCGGCTATCGAAGGTCCGTCTTCGACCAGGAAGCAGATACTCGTTCCCGAGCCGACTGCGCTGAAAGCGCTTGACAGCGATCAGGTGGTGATCCGGCTGTCGAGTTCGGAAATCCAGTATCTTGCAAAATCGCAATGGAGCGACCGTCTGCCGAAGATGGTCCAGGCAAAGCTGGTACAAGCCTTCGAGAATACCGGCAAGATCGGCGGCGTCGGCAAGCCGGGCGAGGGGTTGGCTATCGATTATCAGGTCATAACCGAAATCCGCTCGTTCGAAATTTCGACCGATGGCTCCGATACGGCCGTCGTCGAGATTTTCGCCAAGATTCTCAATGACCGCAATGGCACCGTCGGTGCGCAAAAAGCTTTCCGCGCGACCGTTCCGGTGCGTGGCAGCGGGGCGCCCGCCTTCGTCGCGGGTCTTGACGGCGCATTCGCGCAGGTGACAGGCGAAATCGTCAGTTGGACGCTGAAAGCGATCTGATCAGGAAACCACGATCCGGTTGACGATCTCCGCAACACCTTCGACGGTGTTTGCGGCTTCTTCCGCCCGCTCGGCCTCTTCAATCGTTGCGACCGTACCGCTCAGCACAATCATATTTCCCTTCGAGACCAGGGACACATCCGAGGCATCGAGCCCGTCCACCGTCGCCAGGCAGTTGGCGACCCGCGTTTCCAGGTCGGCCTGATCGCCCTCGAAAAGCTCCTCAGGGGTTTTGCCGTAAAACGTACGCTCTTTGAACACCATGGCTCAGTTCTCCCATCCGGTTATCTGCCGATAACGCGGTCGAGACGCTTTTGTTCGGACCTGTTCCATTCGAAACAGCGCGGATACGTGGCGCATGAGAGTGTTGGGTCACTGGATGAGACGAACTCATCAGGAACCAACAGAGGGAACATCAACATGCGCAAGCTCATCATTTCTGCCGCCGTCACAGTCATTGCCGCCGTCTCGTTCGCCGCTCCGTCGCAGGCCGGCGGACATGGCCATCACGGCCGTCACCATGGCGGGTTTTCGATCGGCTTCTACAACACCGGCTACTATGGCGGCGACTATTACGGCGGCGGCTATTATGAGCCGTCCTGCTACATCAAGAAGGTGAAGCGCTGGGACCGGTGGGGCAACCTGCATATCCGCCGCATCAAGATCTGCGACTGATACGCATCCTTCAGACAACAAAAATCCGGCCGCGCAAACGGACGGATTTTTCGTTCGTGCAATCCGGCTTTAAGGCCAGCGGACCACGGGTGGCAGCGATGACAGGATCGAATCGACATTACCGCCGGTTTTCAGCCCAAAAATCGTGCCGCGATCGTAGAGCAGGTTGAACTCGACATAGCGGCCGCGGCGTACCAGCTGCTCGTCGCGGTCTTCCTCGCTCCAGGGCTTGTTGAAATTGGCGCGCACGATCTTCGGGTAGATCAGGCTGAACGCCTTGCCGACGTCCTGGGTGAAGGCGAAGTCGGCTTCCCAGCCGCCTTTCTCCGCATCGGAATGCAGCCAGTCGTAGAAGATACCGCCGGTGCCCCGCGGTTCGTTGCGGTGTTTCAGGAAGAAATACTCGTCGCACCATTGCTTGAAGCGGGCGTGATCGGCAACCGGATGCCGCTTGCAGGCGATCTCCATGCCTTTGTGAAACAGCATCGTATCCGGGTCGGCCTGTGTGCGGCGGCTGTCGAGCACAGGTGTCAAGTCGGCGCCGCCGCCGAACCAGTGGCTGGTGGTGACGACCATGCGTGTGTTCATGTGAACGGCCGGAACGTTTGGATTGACCGGATGGGCGATCAGCGAAATGCCGGAGGCCCAGAACGCCGGGTCTTCTTCCGCACCTGGAATCTGGCTGCGGAATTCCGGTGAGAATTCGCCGTAGACCGTGGACGTATGAACGCCGACTTTTTCGAAGACGCGGCCGTCCATCATCGACATGCGCCCGCCGCCGCCGGCTCCCTTGTCGCGCAACCAGTCCTTGCCGATGAAACGCCCCGGCTCGCGGTCGGACAATGGGCCTGCCAGTTCGTCCTCGAGGGTTTCAAACGCGGCGCAGATGCTGTCCCGCAGGGATTGAAACCACGCTGTTGCTCTGGCCTTCTTGTCTTCGATATCCGCAGGCAATCCCTGCGGCAGGTTGGGTCGTTCCATGAAAAGTAATCCTGTTTGGCGGGGCCTCAAGCGGCAAGAAGAGCGCCGATTCGCATATTGGCCGACAGTTCATATTTTTGCCACAGCTGCAACTGTGCAGGCTTCAAGCGGTCAGGTTGCCGCAGGCGGCGGACAGGCGATTCGGCTCGCAAAAGCAGAAATATCTCCCTATCTTCTAGGCAAGAGGCTCGACTGGCGAAAGGTGAGCTTATGGCAAGAATTCCCGCAGGACCGCCGCTCGACGGTTTGAAACGTCAGATCGCCCGGCACCGGAATGGCGATCCGCAACGCAGTGACGGTCTGTTCGTGCGCGAGACGTTCCGGCTCGATCGCACGCATGCGCGTCAGAAGGCGCAGGAGTGGTTCGATTCCTGGCCGAAAGCCGCTTACTGGACCGAGGTCGAAAGCTGGCGTCAGCTCGACGGCGACCAGATCGAATTCACCATGCGCCGCCTGCCCAGCGCCGATTGAGGGCTCAATCCGCTGGCTCTCCGTTGGCGCCGTATCTCTATTCCGGTTCCTCACCGGCATGCTCGATGAGATAGGCGCCGGCACCCTTTTCCGACAGCGTGTCGTATGGATTGCGCAGCGGACAGTCGCGCATGGAAAGGCAGCCGCAGCCGATGCAGGATGTCAGCTGATCGCGCAATGCGGTGAGCTTGGCGATGCGCTCATTCAAATCAGCCTTCCAGTGCTCAGACAGGTGCGCCCAGTCGCTCGTCAGCAATTGCCGGTCGTTTGGCAGGGCGGAGAGTTCCCTTTGAATGTCGGCTAGCGGAATTCCCGTGCGCTGGGCGATCTTGATGACGGCGATGCGGCGCAGCACGCTGCGCGGATAGCGGCGCTGGTTGCCCCGGCTGCGCCTGCTCTTGATCAAGCCCTTTGTCTCGTAAAAATGCAGCGTCGATACCGCGACGCCGCTGCGCGCGGCGACCTCTCCGACCGTCAGTTCGCGGCGGGGCAGGTCGGTTCGATCTTTTTCCGGCATGTCTGTTGACCTCAACTTTAGTTTAGGTTCTATACCATCAGCTCCATCGATCAACAACGGAGCTTTCGCAGACATGAACGAGAAAATGACCATCGCCGTCGTCTATGGCAGTGCCCGGCAAGGACGCTTCTGCGACACGGTCGTCAACTGGGTCTTGACGGAGTTGTGGGCCGAAAGCGGTTTCCGGGTCAGCCTCATCGATCCCCTTGAGTTCAAGGGAGCGGCCGGCGATGTGACGCTGAATGCCGAAGCGCTGGAGGAAAGGATTGCCGAGGCCGACGCCTTCATCGTCGTCACCCCGGAATACAATCACGGTTATCCGGCTCCGCTCAAGGAGCTGATCGACAGTTGTTATGAGCCTTGGCACGCAAAACCGGTTGCCTTCATCTCCTATGGCGGCGTCTCGGGAGGGCTGCGCGCGGTGGAGCAGTTGCGCCAGGTGTTTGCCGAGCTGCACACGGTGACGATCCGCGATACCGTCAGTTTTGCCAATGTCTGGGCACAGTTCGATGCGGCCGGCAATCCGTTCAAGGCGGTAGAAGCCAGGGCCGGGCTGATGGTGATGTTGCGGCGGTTGAAATGGTGGGCGAGGGCGCTGAAGACTGCCCGGGCCGAAAATGCCTATGGCGGGGTCGCGGCATAAGGCTGGGCGGCAGGTTTAGCCGTTGACCTGCCGGATCGCCTCGCCAGCGATCATCGCCACAGACATGGCAACGTTCAGCGACCGCTGCCCCTCGACCATCGGCACGATGATGCGCCCGTCCGCCTTGTCATGGACGTGATCCGGCACACCAGCGCTTTCGCGGCCGAACAGCAGGGTATCGTTCGGCTGGAACCGGAAGCGCGTGTAGGGCTCGGCGGCCTTGGTGGAGGCCAGCACCAGCCGGCGGCCCTCGGCAAGCCGGGCTTCTTCGAAACGCTGCCAGTTGACGTGCCGGGTCAGCGTGACCGAGGCGATATAGTCCATGCCGGCGCGCTTGAGGTTCTTGTCCGACAGGTCGAAGCCCGCCGGCTCGATAATATCGACGGCGAGACCCAGACACGCGGCAAGGCGAAGGATCGTCCCGGTGTTGCCGGGAATGTCGGGCTGATAGAGGGCGATGCGGAGCGAATGGGATGACATATCAACAAGTCTTATGGGGTCCATCAATGGCCGTAATCAATCTGTGCCGTAATGGCAACAGAATCCTGGTTGAGACAAAAATGATGAAAAAAACGCCATCGCCAATCTGGCGTACCGGCACAAATCAATCTATGTCTGCAGCATCTGCAACGCGAACCACAGGAGGCTTACATGGATATTCGAATGATCACCAGCCTCCAGGCTGTGCCTCCAGTCCGCTTGGGCTGACCGGTTTCGCGCTTTTCCTTTTTTTAAACTCTTGCGCACGACCGCCCGCTTTCCGGACGAACACGTTTCGTATGCAAGATTGAGTTGTTTTCCGGTTTTTAATGTCTAATCGATGAATGCGGGGCTTCCCCGCCTTCCTTCACTGGATTCCTGAAGGAGCCTATCATGTTCGGCTGGTTTGAATCCCGCCTTAATGCCTATCCGGTCGAGGAACCCACGGTTCCGCCGCAAGGTCTGTTCGCATTCTGCTGGCACTATACCAAGCCTGCGGCACCCTGGCTGTTGACCATGTCGATCTGCACCATGCTGATCGCGGTCGGCGAAGTGGCCCTGTTCCAGTTCCTCGGCAATGTCGTCGACTGGCTGTCTTCGGCCAAGCAGGACACGTTCCTGCAGAGCGAAGGCACCAAGCTGATCTGGATGGGTGCGCTGATCCTGATCGGTCTGCCGACGGTGGTGGCGATCGATTCGATCATCATGCACCAGGTGTTGCTCGGCAATTATCCGATGATCGCACGCTGGCAGATGCATCGCTATCTGCTGCGGCAGGGCATGACCTTTTTCGCCAACGAGTTTGCCGGCCGTGTCGCCACCAAGGTGATGCAGACCTCGCTTGCCGTGCGCGAAACGGTGATGAAGATCCTCGACGTCTTCGTTTACGTCGTCGCCTATTTCATCTCGATGCTGGTGGTGGTCGCTGCGGCCGACTGGCGGCTGCTCGCGCCGCTGATCGTCTGGATCATCATCTATGTCTGCATCGTCACATATTTCGTGCCGCGCCTGCGCAAGATCTCCAAGGATCAGGCGGATGCGCGCTCGATGATGACCGGCCGCGTCGTCGACAGCTATACCAACATCGCCACCGTCAAGCTATTTTCGCATGCCGGCCGCGAGGAGGTGTATGCCAAGGAAAGCATGGATGCGTTCCTGCAGACCGTGCACCGGCAGATGCGCAAGGTGACGCTGTTCCATGTGCTCGTCTACACCAACAACTGCATCGCGCTGTTTGCGATCTCGGCGCTCGGCATCTATTTCTGGATGACCAGCGGCATGTCGGTCGGTTCGATCGCCATTGCCGTGTCGCTCGCCATGCGTATCAACGGCATGTCGCAGTGGATCATGTGGGAAGTCTCGGCGCTGTTTGAAAACATCGGCACCGTCTATGACGGCATGAGCATGATGACCAAGGCACATGACATCGTCGACAATCACGATGCCAAGGTGCTGAAGGCGCCGCAGGGCGCCATCGCGTTCGAAAACATCGGCTTCCACTACGGCAAGAACAAGGGCGTGATCGACAACCTCTCGCTCGACATCAAGCCGGGCGAAAAGATCGGTCTGGTTGGACGCTCAGGTGCCGGCAAGACGACGCTGATGAATGTGCTGTTGCGCTTTTACGATCTCGAATCCGGCACGATCCGGATCGACGGGCAGGACATTTCCGCGGCAACGCAGAACAGCCTGCGCGCGCAGATCGGCGTGGTGACGCAGGATACGTCCCTTCTGCATCGCTCGATCCGCGACAACATCGCCTATGGTCACCCCGAGGCTGACGATGCCGACATCATCGCCGCTGCCAAGCGGGCCAATGCCTGGGACTTCATCGAGTTGCTCGAGGATAACCAGGGCCGCAAGGGGCTCGATGCGCAGGTTGGCGAGCGCGGCGTCAAGCTCTCCGGCGGCCAGCGGCAGCGGATCGCGATTGCCCGTGTCTTCCTGAAGGACGCGCCGATCCTGATCCTCGACGAAGCGACCTCGGCGCTCGATTCGGAAGTGGAGGCCGCGATCCAGGAAAACCTGTTTGCCCTGATGAAGGGCAAGACGGTGATCGCGATTGCCCACCGCCTGTCGACGCTGACGGAGATGGACCGGCTGGTCATCCTCGAAGCCGGCAAGATCGTCGAAACCGGCAGCCATGCCGAGCTGATCAGCCGCAGCGGTCTGTATTCCGACCTCTGGTCGAGACAGTCCGGCGGCTTCATCGCTGATGATGGCGATGGTGCAAACCAAAAGGAGGAGGCGGCCGAATAGGCCGCCTCCGAGCTTCGCATGCTATCTCCCGGGACGATCGACGTGAGCGCTATCGGTTTTGAATTCGACATCCTGATCAAGGGGGAGCGCACGCAGGCCTTCGATGTGTTCACCGCGGCCAATCCGGACTGGAAATGCCGCTGTGGAAAGAGCGGCGGCATGCTGGCCGAGCCACCACAGCTGACGGTGGATCAGCCGGATGCGTGTGCCTTCGTGGCGCTGCATGTCGATGCGTATGCGACGCAGCTTTCGGCGCTGCGGGTGCTTGGCCATGGTCATGGCGTCCGCATTGCCGTCCATTTTGACAGTGCGACAATGACGGCCTTGAGCCTTGGTCTCAAACCCTCGACCATGGCGCTGGTTTCGGCACTCGGCTATCAAGTCGAGTTTTGCCTTTATCCGTCCACAGAGCACGACGACGACTGAAAACTCGATCCGAACGCGCCCCTTTGGGAACATGACGAATTTGTAATTGAGATCATCAGCCTTCGCGGTTGATTGCCGATTGCCGCGCGCGCGAATCCGCCTATATCGGACATATGCTTTTGCGCGCCCTGTTCGCTTTTTTCGAAAACTGGATCCAGCCTTTCGCTGCTCGCGACGGCTTGCAGCCACCTGAGCGGCTGATCCCCTACGTTTGGTTTTATATCAGGCAGGCCAAGGCGCCGTTCATCGCCATGCTTGTTCTCGGCGGCCTGACGGCGGCGATCGAGGCGACGCTGTTCTGGTTCGTCGGCCGCATCGTCGATATTCTTGCCACGGTCAAGCCAAGCGACGGCTGGAGCGGGCTACTTGCAGACCACGGCGCCGAACTGTTCGGCATGCTCGTCCTGATCGGCGTCGTCCGCTTTGTCGTGTCGCTGGTGATGGCGCTGGTCGATCAGCAGGTGATCACACCCGGCTTTTACAATCTGGTGCGCTGGCAATCCTACCTGCATGTCTCGCGACAGTCTTTGTCTTTCTTCCAGAACGATTTTTCCGGCCGCATCGTCACCAAGGTCTGGTCGGGCGGGCAGGCGGTCGGCGATGTCGTGACCTCGCTGATGGAAAGCGTATGGTTCGTCGGCATCTACTCGGTCTCGACGCTGGTGCTGGTCGGTCAACTCGATCTGTCGCTTGCCGTTGTCGTTCTTCTCTGGCTGATCGGCTTTGCCTTCCTGGCACGTTATTTCGTTCCGCGCATCCGCAAGCATTCGAGGGAAACTGCGGAAGCGTCGTCGATGCTCAGCGGCCGCATGGTCGATGCCTACAGCAATATGCAGACGCTCAAGCTGTTTGCCCGCGACGAGGAAAACGACCGCTACATGCGGCAGGGTTTCGATATCTTCCAGGACAGCATCATCCGCTTCACCCGGTTCATCACCGGCGTGCGGGCGTCGATGGCGTTTCTGTCGGGGATCATGATCGTCACCATGGCGGGGCTCAGCGTCAATCTCTGGCTTTCAGGGGCGATCAGCTCAGGGGCGGTCGCGTTCACCATGGCCCTGATCCTGCGGCTGAATTTTCTCTTGAGCCGGATGATGGTGCAGTTCAACGGCATCATGCGCAATATCGGCACGATCCAGAATGCCGCCGAGATGATTTCGCAGCCGGTGCAGCTTGTCGACCAGCCGAATGCACCGAGCCTCGTCGTCAACAGCCCGGCGATCCGTTTTGACAATATCCATTTCCATTACGGCAAGGGGCAGGGCGTCATCGACAATCTGTCTCTTGTGGTCAGGCCGGGTGAAAAAATCGGCATTGTCGGCCGGTCAGGCGCGGGCAAGACGACGCTCGTCAATCTGCTGTTGCGCTTCTACGACCTTGAAGCCGGCCGCATTCTGATCGATGGGCAGGACATTTCGACGGTGCGCCAGGAATCGCTGCGCATGCAGATCGGCGTCGTCAGCCAGGATACATCGTTGCTGCACCGGTCGATTCGCGACAACATCCTGTTTGGCCGGCCGGATGCGGATGAAGACGGCCTGCGCGAAGCGGCGGAAAAAGCCGAGGCGCTGGATTTCATCGAGAACCTGCAGGATCAGCGCGGACGCAAGGGGTTTGACGCCCATGTCGGCGAGCGCGGCGTCAAGCTGTCCGGCGGACAGCGCCAGCGGGTGGCGATCGCGCGGGTGATGCTGAAGGATGCGCCGATCCTCGTGCTCGACGAGGCGACCTCGGCGCTCGATTCGGAAGTCGAGGCTGCCATCCAATCCAATCTCGATAGGCTGATGCGAGGAAAAACCGTGCTTGCCATCGCACACCGGCTGTCCACCATCGCAGCGCTCGACCGTCTGATCGTCATGGACCAGGGCCGGATCGTCGAAGATGGCACCCATGACCAGCTGATATCAGCCGGCGGCCTTTATGCTGATCTCTGGCTGCGCCAGTCGGGTGGATTTCTCGCCCGCGAAGCTGCGGCCGAATAGCGCACCAAGCCGCTATCCACGGGCGTGGAAAAGCCTTGTTTTGACCGCGCCGGACGGCAAAAATCGGTTTGCGAACATTGGCTTCGGTTTTCCCGCGACATTGTGGCTCACCTCTTGCGCTCAAGGCTAGACATCCCCAGCGATCAAGCATAGAACGCGCCGGAATGCCGGGGAATCTGCCGTTTCTGATACGTGTGGGGTTCGCCCGGTTTTGATGTATGACGCGGGAGAGCGAAAGTTTTCTTCGAATCGTGCATAGAGGCTTATTGATTTGGCGCTGTTCTTTCGCTCAAGTGTCAGCACGGGGCGCGGATCGACGCCGGGGACAGTGCGGTTTCCGCAAAACATTGCGTGAGAGGATGGTTTAGCCGTGAGCGAACACGAGATATCAAGCGAAACCTCGGGCGAGCCCACTCGCCGCGATTTCCTGTATTTGACGACTGGGATGGCAGGCGCAGTCGGCGCAGCAGCCGTGGCATGGCCATTCATCGACCAGATGCGGCCTGATGCCTCGACGCTGGCGCTGGCCTCGATCGAGGTCGATGTTGCAAGCCTGCAGCCGGGCATGTCGCTGACCGTAAAATGGCGCGGCAAGCCGGTGTTCATCCGCAACCGTACCGACAAGGAAGTCGAGGAAGCCAACGCTGTTGCGCTGGCCGACCTGAAAGACCCGGTTGCGCGCAACGCCAACCTTCCAGCCGATGCGACTGCGACAGACCTTGATCGCTCCGCCGGCAAGGAAAGAGAAAACTGGATCGTCATGATCGGCTCCTGCACGCATCTCGGTTGCGTTCCGCTCGGCCAGGCTGGCGATTTTGGCGGCTGGTTCTGTCCGTGCCACGGCTCACACTACGATACGGCCGGCCGTATTCGTAAGGGCCCGGCACCACAGAACCTCGCCGTACCGACCTTTGCGTTCGCTACCGACACAGTCATCAAGATCGGTTGAGGGGAATACTGATTATGAGTGGTGATCATTCAACCTATACGCCGACGTCCGGTATCGAGAAATGGGTGGATTCGCGCCTGCCGCTGCCGCGGCTCGTGCATGACAGCTTCATTTCCTATCCGGTTCCGCGCAATCTGAACTACGCCTACACATTCGGCGCCATGCTGTCGGTCATGCTGATCATCCAGATCCTGACCGGTGTCGTTCTGGCCATGCACTATGCCGCCGAAACGACGGTCGCCTTCAATTCCGTCGAGAAGATCATGCGCGACGTCAACCAGGGTTGGCTCCTGCGCTACATGCATGCCAACGGCGCGTCGTTCTTCTTCATCGCCGTCTACCTGCATATCGGCCGTGGTCTCTACTACGGCTCCTACAAGGCTCCGCGCGAAATCCTCTGGATCCTCGGCGTTGTCATCTACCTTCTGATGATGGCCGCGGGCTTCATGGGCTACGTTCTGCCCTGGGGTCAGATGTCCTTCTGGGGTGCGACCGTTATCACCGGCTTCTTCTCGGCCTTCCCGCTCATCGGCGAATGGATCCAGCAGTTCCTGCTCGGTGGCTTTGCCGTCGATAATCCGACGCTCAACCGCTTCTTTGCGCTGCATTACCTGCTGCCCTTCATGATCGCCGGCGTCGTTGTCCTGCATATCTGGGCGCTGCACGTCGTCGGTCAGACCAACCCGACCGGCGTCGAGGTCAAGACCAAGACGGACACGGTTGCCTTTACCCCCTTCGCCACCCTCAAGGATGCGCTCGGTGTATCGGTGTTCCTGCTGGTTTACGCCTGGTTCGTGTTCTACATGCCGAACTTCCTCGGCCACCCGGACAACTACATTCCGGCGAACGCCCTGAAGACACCGGCTCACATCGTTCCTGAATGGTACTACCTGCCGTTCTACGCGATGCTGCGCGCCATCACCTTCAATGTCGGCCCGATCGATTCCAAGCTTGGCGGCGTTCTGGTGATGTTCGGTGCGATCATCATCCTGTTCTTCCTGCCCTGGCTCGATACGTCGAAGGTTCGCTCAGCGGTTTATCGTCCCTGGTACAAGCTGTTCTTCTGGCTCTTCGTGGTCAATGCCATCCTGCTCGGCTGGCTTGGCTCGCGCCCTGCCGAAGGCCTGTACGTGGTGATGTCGCAGCTTGGCACTCTCTACTATTTCGGTTTCTTCCTCGTCATCATGCCGGTTCTCGGCCTGATCGAGACGCCGAAGCGCATCCCGAATTCCATTACCGAGGCGGTTCTGGAAAAGCAGGCTGCGAAAAAGTCTGTTGCTGCGTGATGTCTGACAAGAACAAGGGACCCAAAACAATGAAAAAGCTTGTTACAGGCATTCTTTCGCTCGCAGTCGTCGCCGGACTTGGTGCTGGCATGGTGTTCGCCGCAGAGACCGGCGAAGCCAAGCCTGCGGGTGCTGCCGCTGAGGAAGAGCATGGCGGCGGTACGCCGCACTTCCCGATCCACAAGCCGGAACAGGAAAAATGGTCCTTTGCCGGACCGTTTGGCCACTATGACAAGGGCCAGCTGCAGCGCGGCCTGAAAATCTACACCGAAGTCTGTTCCGCCTGCCACTCGATGAACCTGGTGTCCTTCCGTACACTGGAAGGCCTGGGCTATTCGCCCGCCCAGGTGAAGACCTTTGCGGCCAACTATGAAGTCCAGGACGGCCCGAATGCCGAAGGCGAGATGTATACCCGCAAGGCCGTGCCTTCGGATCATTTCCCGTCGCCGTTCCCGAATGCCGAGGCTGCTGCTGCTGCCAACAATGGTGCGGCACCGCCGGACTTTTCGCTGATCGCCAAGGCGCGCGGTATCGAACGCGGCTTCCCCACCTTCATCTTCGACATGTTCACCCAGTATCAGGAAGGTGGCCCGGATTACATTCATGCGCTGCTGACCGGCTACCAGGAACCGCCGAAGGGTGTCGAGATTTCGCCGGGCACGCATTACAACCCGTACTTCGCCAATGCTGCGGCTCTTGCTATGGCAAAGCCGATCGCCGACGATCAGGTCACTTATGACGACGGTTCGCCGCAGACGGTCGAGCAATATTCGCGCGACGTCTCCGCGTTCCTGATGTGGGCTGCCGAGCCGCATCTGGAAGCGCGCAAGCGCACCGGCTTCATGGTGATGATCTTCCTGTTGATCTTCACCGGCCTGATCTACCTGACGAAGAAATCGGTCTACGCCAACAAGGAGCATTGAGTTTTCTCAATCTTCCAAACGACAAGAGGCGGCCCAAGTGGCCGCCTTTTTTTGTGTCTGCGCGTTGTCCATACCGCTCAGCGGCGAGATGATGTGATTCGTACGCAAGTAGGGCGCTGATGAAACTGGCGATGGCGCAGACCGTTGTCTCGGCCGACATTGCCGCCAATGGGGCGGCGATACGCGTCATGATCGTCAATGCGGCGGAGAAAGGCGCGAGAATCGTCGGTTTTTGCGAGGGCGCTCTTTCTGGCTATTCGAAATTCCAGATCGGCAGCCCGGCCGAATGGGAGGGGTTTGACTGGGCTGCGCAAGAGGCTGCGCTTCGCTCTATCGCTGCGCTTTGCGGCGAGCTTGGCATTTTTGCCGTGGTCGGCGGAGCGCACCGGCTACCGGCCGGACATCCGCCGCACAACAGTGTCTATGTCCTTTCCGATTCCGGATCTTTGCTGACGCGGTATGACAAGCGATTTCTGTCCAACAGCGAACTCGGCGGCTGGTACACGCCGGGAGCCCTGCCAATTATTGTCGAGGTCGATGGTTTTCGTCTTGGCTGCGCCATCTGCATCGAGTCGCAATTCCCTGAGATATTCAGTGATTACGAGAGGATGGGTGTCGATGGCGTGATTTTCTCATCCTATGGACTCCCATCCTATTTCCAGATCGCGTTGAGGGCACATGCCGGATTGAACTGCCTCTGGATCGGGGCGGCGACCCCGGCACAGAAAGCCGGCAAGGGACCCGCCGGTATCATTGGCCCGGATGGCGAGTGGATGGCACAATGTGCGCCAACACCGGAGCCCGGTCTGGTCGTGGCCGACCTGGACCGGACCGATCCCACTTATGACATCCCGCTGCAGAAAGGCCGGCCTTGGCGCGTCAGGGCAAGGCAGGGGGATATCTATCGCGATCAGATGATCGATGATCCGCGTAGCCACACCAGAGACGGGTATTGATGTGGGCTTTTATCCCAGCTGATCAACGGCAATGACGTGTTCGCTATTCAGTGCATTCTGTTTCATTGGCGTCGAACGCAAAAAAAGCCCCGCAGTTTCCTGCAGGGCTTTGATGTCTCAGAGCATTTTCAAAGCTCTTAGCTGAACCGTCCAGCCGCGTGCGCCAGCATCGTGTAGACCTTGCCGGTATCCGACGTCAGGTAGGTCTGCGTCATGACCTTGTCGCGGTCGTTGCGGGCGACGTCGCCGAGCAGCTTTTCGAAGTCGGCGATGTAGCGATCGACGGCCGTGCGGAATTCCGGTTCGCGATCATACTTGCGCTTGATCTCGTCGAAGGTCTGCTGGCCTTTCAGCGTATAGAGGCGGCGTGTGAACACGTCGCGCTCGCCGCGCTGGTAACGGCGCCACAGATCGACCGAAGCATCGTGGTCGATGGCGCGGGCGATATCGACCGACAGCGAATTCAGCGATTCCATCACATGGCGCGGGTTGCGGGTGTCGCCGTTGCGGGCCGCAGGAGTCGGCTGTGCTTCGGCGGCACGCTGCTGGACCGGTGCGGCAGTTGCCGGCTCTTCGTCGCGTGAGGCACCACGCAGCAGGTCACGCATCCAGCCGCTGCCTTCTTCGGCACGCTGGCGGGTTGCTGCCTGCGGCTCCGGCTGGCGGCCAACCGGCTGTTGGACGGCTGGCTGCTGGGCGAGTGGACGCGGCTGCTCGATGCCGAGGCTGCCGCGAAGGGCCGTCTCGGGCTCCGGGCGGCGTTGTTCGACTGCCGGCTGGTGGGCGACGGCGCGGACCGGGGCGGGCGCTACGGCCTGCTGGACTGCCTGCTGGGCTGCGGTCTGCTGGCGGATCACGGGCTGGGAGATCTCGAGCTGGCCGGACGACTTGCCGATGATGTCGGAAAGCTCCTGCAAGGCCTTGATCTGTTCGGCGACCGCACGGCGCATGACCGAGGCGTTTTCCTTGGCCTCTTCCGGCAGGTCGAAGGCGCCGCGTTTCAGTTCCTCGCGGGTCATGTCGAGTTCCTTGCGGATCTCGTGGGCCGAGCGGCGGATTTCGTCGGTGGCGCCGCTGAAGCGGCTGACTGCCTCTTCGACAGCCTGGCGAATGGCGGAGCCCATGTGTTCGGCTGCCCCATCCGATTTCTTGCTGGTTTCGGTCATCAGGCGATCGATGTCCGAGAGCGATGCGCCGACGCTGCCGCGCAGGCGGGAGGCGACTTCCTTTGAGCGTTCCTCGGCGCGGACGAAGGCGCCCTCGACGGAGAGGCTGGCGTCTTCACCGGCCTTGGTGACGGCGGCACGCATCGCTTCGCTCGCCGAGGCGGCGCGGGCTTCGGCTTCCGACAGGGTCTTGCTGACATTGGCGAAGGACGACTGGACACCGGCGCGCAGGTTGCTGGCGATCTCGTTGGAGCGTTCTTCTGCCCGCACGAACACCGATTCGACCGACATGCTGGCTTCGTCGCCGGCCTTGACCACCGCATTGCGCATGGCGTCGGCCGCCGATGCGGCGCGCTGTTCGGCTTCGCTCAGAATGCGGCCGACATCGCTGAAGGACGACTGGATGCCGGAGCGCAGGTTGCCCGCGACCTGGGCCGAGCGGTCTTCTGCCCGCTGGAAGGCGCCATCGACGAAGCCTTCGAGCGCATGCATGGTCTTTTCGATTTCTTCGGACCGGCTGACGAGGCCGATGGAGAGTGTGCGCAGCGCGTCCTGGCGTTCTTCCAGCGTGCTGACCAGATTGGACTGGGCGGCAGCGAGGAGATCGGACGCCTGGCCGAGAACCTTGGAATGATCCTCGAAGCGGCCGACGATGCCGCCGATCTGCGACAGGGTGGAGCCGGAAATATCGGCGAGCTTATCGACCTTCCCTTCGAGAAGGCGGGTCGAAGTGGACAGCATGTCGGAGGCACGGGTGGCGGATTCGGAGAACCGCGCGGTTGTCGATTCCAGCTGCTCGTCCATGGCACCGAGATTGGTGCTGGCCTGTTCGATGACGCCGGCAATCGAGTGGTTGCTGGCGGCCAACTGGTCGATCAGGCCCATGGCCGTCGACTGCAGACGGTTCTCGACCATCTTCATCGCCTTGGCCGTCTCTTCGGCGCGGCTCGAGATCGCATTCAGCGTTTCGCCGGTGCGCGCAGTCAGGCTGTCGAGCAGAGTGGCATTTTCGGCCCGCAGGCGATCAGCGCTCTGCTGTGCCACTTCGCTGATCCGGTCGGCTGCTTCCTTACCAGTTGCGGCATACTGATCGATGATCGGGCGTGCCTGTTCGTCGATGATGCGCGTCAGCTCGGCGGAGCGGCCGGCCAGCATGGAGTTGAGCTCGCGCGTGCTGTCGTCAAGGGTGGTGCGGATGGTGTTGCCACGGGCCTCCAGGGCCTTTTCGACATCGGTCAGGCTCTGGCTCAGCGACGATGCCTGTTCGGCGACGCGCGACTGTGTCTGGGCAATCCGGGCAGCTGCGCCATCGGACGCTTCGCCAACGGAACGGGCAAGCTCGGCGCTGCGCATGGCTGCGGTCGCTGCCGTCTGTTCAACGGCCGACTGGAAGTCGGCCTGCCGTGCAGCCATTGCCTGGGCAAAATCGTCACCGGCCTTGGCGAGCAGTTCGGCAGAGCGCAGGGCTTCCGCATCGATGCCTTGGGCTGCTTCGCCGACGGCACCGCGCAGGTTGGTGACAAGGCCAGCGGCCTTGCCCTCGATCGTGCGGCTGACATTGTCGAGACCGATCGAAAGGGCGCGGTCCATGGTGCCGAGGCGTTCTTCGATGCGGCCTGTGCCGCCTTCGATGCTGGCCTCGATCCGTGTGGCGGCGGCTGAAGTGACGCGGTCGAGTTCGGCGGTCTGGGTGGTGAGCGTGTCAGAGATACGGGTTGCGGCTGCGACACTGATCCGGTCGATCTCTTCGGTGCGGCCGGTCAGGCTGCCGGCGATCCGGTCGGCGGCGAGGGTGCTGACACGGTCGAGTTCCGCCGTATGATCCGACAGGGTCGAGGCGATGCGCGCTGCGGCGGCATTGCCGACGCGGTCGATCTCTTGCGTCCGTCCAGCCAGGCTGTCGGTAATCATCGCGGCAGCAGCCGTGCTGATCTGATCGAATTCAGCCGTGTGGGCCGAGAGCGTTTCGGCGATCCGTGCTGCGGCAACGCCGCCGATACGGTGGATTTCGTCGGTGCGGCCGGCAAGGCTGTCGGCGATGCGCGCGGCTGCACGGTCGCTGACCTGATCCAGTTCGGACACCTTGGCCGACAGGGTATCGGCGATCCGCTGGCCGGCATTGTCGACGAAGTCGCTGACGCCGCCGACGCTTTCGCGGATGCGGCCTTCCAGTACGCCGAGGCTGCTCTCAATGCGGGCGCCGGTCTCGTCGACGCTGCTGTTGATGTTGGTGAGCGACGTGTCCATCCGGTGCGTCAGGGTATCGGCGGCACGGCTGATCTGATCGGCGGTTTCGCCAAGCTGGGTGGCGACGTGGCTGGTGCTGGCAAGCATACGCTGCTCAAGGGCAAGCGCGCTCTTGTCGATGGTGCTGCCGAGTTCCGCCTGGCGTTCTTCCAGCGACATTTCCAGCATGCTGGCGCTGGTGGCGAGCGTCGTGGCAATCGACATCGACTGCTCCGCCAAGACGTCGGAGAGCTGGTCGGTTCCGCTGGCAACCGCGACGTTGATCGCGTTGATCCGGTCGTCGAGCGTTGCCCGGATCTGGTCATGCGTCGATGCAAGCGAGGTCGACAGCTGCTCGGCACGGCCGGCAAGGGTCTGCTCGATATCGGCGGCACGGCCAGTCATGGCGAGGGCCAGTTCGGAGGCGTGGCCGGAGAGGACGGTGGCAATCTCCGCCGATGTGCTGGTCATCGTACCGGCAATATCGCTGACGCGGCCGGAGAGATTATCGGCGATTTCGGCGACGCGGCCGGACAGCTGCTTTTCGATGTCACCGACCCGGTCGGCCATCGTCTCGGCAATCGCGCTGGCGCGATAGGACAGGCTGTCGGCAATTTCCTCGGTGCGGCTGCTGAGCGTCTCCGTCATTTCGGTGGCGCGCGCAGACATCGTGCCGGCGATTTCGGCGGAGCGTTCGAAGAGAAGCGTGTCGAGCGTCGCGGTTTGGGCGGTAAGTGTGTCGCCAAGCGCACGGCTGCGTTCGGACATCACGCTATCTAGGCGCTCGGTGGTGCCGCCGATCGCCTGCTCGATTGCGCCGGCAGAGGAGGTCAGAACGTTGGCAAGCGCGCCGGTGCGGTGCGACAGGATGGTGTCGAGACGTTCGGCAGTGCCGTCGAATGCGCCGTCGATCGCAGCGGTCGATGAGGACAGGACGTTTGCAAGGGCGCCGGTGCGCTCCGACAGAATGGTGTCGAGACGTTCGGCAGTGCCGTCGAAGGCGCTGTCGATTGCCGCGGTCGATGAGGACAGCACGGTTGCAAGTGCGCCCGTGCGCTGCGACAGGATGGTATCGATCCGCTCTGCGGTTCCATCGAATGCGCCGTCGATTGCTGCGGTCGATGAAGACAGCACGTTTGCAAGAGCACCCGTGCGCTGCGACAGGATCGTATCGATCCGTTCGGCCGTACCTTCAAAGGCGCTGTCGATGGATTCCGAGCTTGCAGCGAGCAGGCCCGAGAGTTCGACGCTTCGTTCCGAAAGCGTGTTGTCGAGACGCAACTGGCTGGCCGCGATCGATGTGGTGATCTCGTCGGCGCGGTTGGTGAGGGTCTCCTCGATGCGGCCGTGGATCGCCTGCAGACCGTCGATGAAGCCGGTCGTGTGTGTGTCCAGGTTTTCGGCAAGCTGCCGGTTGCTTGCAGCGATGGCGCTGGTGCGGGCGTCGAGCGTGTCGGCAAGACGCTGCTGGCTCTCGGTAAGGGCTGTTTCGAGCGAGATCGCGCGGTGGGCAAAGCCGTTCTCAAGCCGGTCCTGCGCCTCCGTGAGTGCGCCCATCAGGGTGCCGGAGCGTTCCTGCAGGACGCTGTCAATGCGCAGATGCGCATTGCCGATCGCATCGCCGAGTTCAGCGGTTTTGCCGCTGATGGTCTGCTCGATGAAATCCTGCGTCGTGCCGAGGGTCGTGGCCAATGTCAGCGACTGGTCCTGAAGAGCGGTTTCGAAGCGTTCTATGCCGCCGTCAAGAATGCCGCCGATGGAGTCAGCGCCGCCGGTGACCGACTGGTTGATGCGGGCGAGGCTTTCCATCAGCTTGGAGTCCAGCAAGCCGGCGCGCTTGTCGAAGGCTGTGGCAAACTCGTGGAAGCGGCTGTCGAAGGCCGTTGCCAGGTGGCCGACGGTCGTCTGCAGTTTTTCATCGAAGAAGCCGGTGCGCAGATCGATATCCATGATCATGTCGTCGGCGCTGGACTTGAGGCTCTGGCGGAAGTTGGCGCCCTTTTCGTCCAGCGTGGCGTTCAGCGTGTGCAGGATGTCGTCCAGGCCGCCGGTAATGGCCTGCTGGCCAATGTTCAGGCTCTCGTTGAGATCGCGTGTGCGGGCAATCAGCGTTTCATTGAGCTGGCGGGCGCGCTCGTTGAGTGCTGCGTTCAGCTTCTCGGTATTGGCATCGAGCGAGGAGGCGCGGGTCTCGAACTGACCCAAAAGTTGCTGGCCACGCTTTGCGAGCGTCTGGCTGAGATTGTCCAGGCGGGTATCGAATTCGTTGCTGAGCGAAACGCCGGCGGTGGTCAGGCCCGAGAGCAGGGCGTCGGTACGGGTCGACAGCATGGCGCCGATCGTCTGGGTGGCGCTATCGGAGCGTTCCATCAGGGCCGCAGCGCGGGTCTCGATCATCGAGGCAAACGCTTCGCCTGACGTGGCGATACGGTTGGAAATGTCGTCGCCGGCAAGCGCCAATTCGTCCTTGAGCTGGATATGGGCGCCGGAAATGGACGAGCGGATGCGTTCGGCATGGCCGACGATGGATTCGCGCTCGAGGCCGAGTTCCTGAACCAGCGTCCGCACACGCAATTCGTTGTCACTATAGCTACGCTCAAGCGCGTTGACTTCGGAATGGACCAACGTTTCGAGCTCGGTCGCACGCGCAATGGTCCGCTCAATGCCTTCGTTCATCGCCGACACTTCGCGGCGAACCGCCTGGCCGACGGTCATGATGCGCTCGGAGGCGGCAGTTTCCGGCTCGGCGAGGCGCAAGGCGACCTCGGCCATGGAGCGGGCGGCACTGCGCAATTCCTGGGCGCGCGAAATCATGATGGCAAACGAGAAGAACAGCATCACCGGCAGGATGATGAAGATCGCCACGCCAATGGCGCCCGGCATGGCCGACAGATCGGCGAGCGAGCGGATTTGCCAGATTTCCGGCCCGTAAAGAAGATTGGCGACACCGAGGCCACCGATGATCCACAGGGCGGAGACTGCGGCGGCAATGCGCATTGCCGAACGGCTGGAGCGGACGTCCAGCGAACGCAGGATCGCAGCCGGCGTCTTGCGGCCATCGTCGTTTGCGGGCGCAAACGAGGGGGCCTTGGGAGCGGGCTCGGGAGACAGGGTTCTTTGGGTTTCGGCGGCGCGGGCAGCCTTGGCGGCCTGCTCCTGCTGTGCTTTTGAGTTCTTCGCCTGGCTGGGTACAGGCGTCTGTTTGGCCGGCTCGGACAATTTTTCCTCCGGATGATCCAGGGACGTCTTGTCGTTGAGGGCAGACTTAAGCTCGTCAAAATCGATTTTCAGAGCGTCTTCCAACGCCTGAAATGCCTTGTCGTCGATCGACTCATTGCTTTTATTTGTCGCCATGCGGATACGCCTCGTTACCAAACTGTCCTTCCGGAAGGATCCGCCGCAACACCGCCTGCATTGGGAACACCTCCGAAACTCGGACGGTGACATGAGGATACGCGCATCACATCTACGCAGAACCCTGACATGCACCCATTTCAACCACGCACCGACGGATAACGCATTGAGACCCGTAGGTGCTTCATTCAATACAGTTTTCCGTCAGGACCGTTTACACCCAAAGACATAAACATATCCCTCAACGTACCGTAGTGACACATTCACCGGTTTCTTACAATTAAGCCCCTCCGGCATTCGTTAAAATCCTAACAAGTTCTTAATGAAAATTAGAGGCGTTTCGGCCAAAAACCCTTGTAATCAGGCGGTTTAATGGCCGTTAACCATGCCAAGCGAAAGCTGCCCTCATTGTGCCGCGTTTTAATCAGATAGCAGCGCCGCTCCGGCTTAATCGGAGCTGAAGATGATTGAAATACCGGCTCTGCAGGGCGAAGGACCAAACGGTCGGCGCCATCTTGAAGCCACAGATTAGGTAGACCGGTCAGGCACTTCCAGACAAATCCGGGCAGTCCGGAGTTTCATGGGAGAGCGGACCGGTTAAAAAACGGGACGATCGGTTGCGAGCCGGTGCGTCAGAAAAAAACACAACAAGGACATTGGCACATGGCGGCTCTCAAGATCGCATTCGAAGCACCCGATAATTTCGGGGGCGCTTGCTCTTCCACGTCGAGGCCTATCGATCTCGTGCATCTGGCGACGCAGACGATGGGTGACAAGCTTCTTGAAATCGAAGTGCTGCAAATGTTTGCCCGCCAGACCCGGCAGTTGATGAAGGATCTGTCATCCGACAGCGCCGACGCCCGGCTGGCGACCGCCCACCGGCTCCGCGGTGCGGCTCTGGCCGTTGGCGCTTTCAGCGTGGCCGAGACTGCGGCTGCGGTCGAAGCGGCGCCGCACGACGCCGGCAATCTTGCGGCGCTCGGTGCAGCCGTGCTTGAGGCCGAACTGTTTATCCTGAAACTCTGCCGGTAATCGCCACGGGCCTTTGCCGGTGAAACGTTTGGCGACAAAGGGTCACGGTTGATGCCGGACCTTGCGGACACCCATGCGAGTTGACACCCATGCGAGTTGACTGGCGATGGGATTTGTTGGAAGAAATCGGCTGAATTCGCTGCGTTCCGCCGCCGCCTCTGTTTCGGGGCGGCGTTTGTTCTTGCGGCAAGCCGAAACAACGCCAAGCATCCGGAAGAAACAATGCCAAAACTGAGTATCATCGCCTTTGACGGCACGCGCCACGATTTTGAGGTTCAAGCTGGTTCCACAGTCATGGAAAACGCTGTCCGCAACTCGGTGCCTGGCATCGAGGCCGAATGCGGCGGCGCCTGTGCCTGTGCCACCTGTCATGTCTACGTCGATGACGCATGGTCGGCGAGGGTGGGCGCACCGGAGGCGATGGAAGAAGACATGCTCGATTTCGCCTATGACGTGAAGCCGACCTCGCGGTTATCCTGTCAGATCAAGATGAGCGACGGCCTTGACGGGCTCGTCGTTCATGTTCCGGAACGTCAGGCCTGATTCAGGTCCATCGATCTCATTGCCGCCGGCAAAAAAAGCCCCGCTCGTCGCGATCGACGTGCGGGGCCAGGAGGGCGCATCGCATGCAGATGAGGGAGGGAACATCTGCTGCATAAGGATACGCCAGGAGAACACAACCTGCATGATGGCTACGGCCGGTCGAACATCAATCCGGACGAGACAGTCAAGCGCGAAACAATACTCCGGATTTGGCGCATCCATGTGGAGGCGTACTCAGTAATCCGGGCGGGAATGAAGCCGGTCTGTTTGCCTGTTCTTCACTCTGTGCTTTAACAGTACCTCATCTTGCAGCGTTGTTGTATCGCTAGAAATCACCAATGAGATACTGTTGACGGCAAGCTTTACGCAAGCCACGTGATTCACCGCTTGGATTATCTGGGGCTGCGATTCTGTGTGATTGCTGTGTTTACCGCTTTTTCAGCGTATCAAGCCGGTATTGCAGCAACCGGATCATCCGGCGGTCAAAATTGGCGGCTTCCATCCTGTCGAAGCGGGCCTGATCGCGATCATGGTCCTGGATCGCCGTTTCGCTCAGCCGCGCGACGCGGGCCTGCATGCGCTCGCAATCCGCTTCTGGTTTCAGTGCCAGAAAGTCCTTTTCCAGCTTGCGGGCATGGTTGCGGGCGATTTCGGCATGACGCTCCTCGTGGCGCTTGATGTCGCTCGACAGCGTATCCCAGACGAGGCCAAGGTCGCGGTTTGCCTTGCCCCGGTTTTTCCAGCGGGGCAGGATCAACCGGGTGCTGAGCGTGACCTTTGCACTGCCGACGGCGCAACGGTTGCCGTGTTTTACATAGGTTACCGTGCCGCCGAACTTGATCTTGGTGGCGCCGGGATGGCGTGAGCCGCTGCTTTTCATCATCGGCCCGTTTTCCGACAGCGCCTTGTCCAGCTCCTCCGCCGTGCGGCCGCCGATGGAGAAATACGTGATGCTCTTGTTCACGACAGTTTCGGCATGGGCTGCCGAAAAAGTGCTCGCCACGATGCTTGCTATCAGAAGCGCGGCGAATGAAATGCGGCCAGTCGGCATATGTTTACAGGTCTCGGCAGTTGAACTTCCCAGGAGCTTGGGGCATAGCCAGCCGGAGCGCAACAGCAAATAGGCAACAGCTCCCGGTAAACCGGAAAAGCCAATGTATTTCGGATATTTGCGGTTTGCCAATTGTGCAGGTGCCTCCGCCGTCGAGCGGTTCGCCGTGTCATAGGCCCAGTGCAAGAAAAGGAATGAAACCATCATGATCGATCCTTTCCAGCCGTTCGAATGGGCATTGGCACATGGCCGGACGTTGACGCTCGGTCCGCAGGGACGGTTGATGGCGATCATCAACGTCACGCCGGATTCGTTTTCCGACGGCGGCAGCTATGCGGAAACCGAGGCGGCGGTGTCGCAGGCGTTGCGTTGTATCGAAGACGGCGCCGAGATCATCGATGTCGGCGGAGAATCGACCCGTCCGGGGGCAGCGATGGTGACGGCCGCGCAAGAGCAGGACCGGGTGCTGCCGGTGATTGCAGCACTTGCCAGCCGTACCGATGCGATCATTTCTGTGGATACCTACCGGGCCGAGACCGCAAACCGCGCGATCGCCGCAGGCGCCCATATCATCAATGACGTACACGGACTGCAGCGCGAGCCTGATCTTGCCAATGTCGCTGCGGCAACCGGGGCCGGGCTTTGCATCATGCACACGGGCCGCGACCGCGAGAAGCTCACTGATGTGGTTGCCGATCAGTATCATTTCCTCGAGCGGTCTCTGCAGATTGCCGCCGCCGCCGGCGTCGAGCGTCAACGGATCGTGCTTGATCCGGGCTTCGGCTTTGCCAAGGATACCGATGAAAACGTCGCGTTGATGGCGCGCTTCGCAGAATTGTCCGGTTTCGCGCTGCCGCTTTTGGCCGGCACCTCGCGAAAACGCTTTCTCGGGGCCATTACCAATCGTGAGGCGCAGGAGCGGGATGCGGCCACGGCTGCAACGACCGCACTGCTTAGAGTGGCCGGTGCTGCTGTTTTCCGGGTACACGATGTCGCAATCAACAGGGATGCGCTTCTGGTGGCGGATGCTATGCTTGCCGCAAAAAGACACATGACCGGACTGCCTGGGAAGGAAAATCGACCATGACAGCGATCTACACGATCACCCTAAAGAACTGCGCCTTTTTTGCGCGCCACGGCGTCCATGACGAGGAGGAGTTCCTTGGGCAGCGGTTCTTCGTCGATGCGGAGCTGGATGTTGTTCAGGGAACGGCTCTGGTCGAGGATTCGATCAACGATACAGTGCATTACGGCATTGCCTTCACCGAAATCGAGAAGATCATCACCGGGCGCCGGCGTTACCTGATCGAGGCCCTGGCGCTGGAGGTGGCAACCACGCTCTGTTCGGTTTTCCCGCAAATCCGCCGGGCGAAAATATCGATCCGCAAGCCGAATGCACCGGTTCCCGGTGTGCTCGACTATGTCGAAGTGACGGTCGAGCATTTTGCCTGAGATGGATGGGCATTTGGCGACGCTCGGCCTCGGCGGCAATATCGGCGACCCCAGAGCGTCAATGGCGCGCGCGCTCGTCCTTCTGGATACCCGGCCGGACTGCGCGGTGGTCAGTGTTTCAAAACTCTATCGCACGCCGCCCTGGGGTAAAATCGATCAGGCCTGGTTCTTCAATGCTTGCGCTGCCGTGAGGACGACATTGTCTCCGGACGATCTGCTCGATGCCTGCCTGTCGATCGAACGCCAGATGAAGCGCGAGAGGCTGGAGCGCTGGGGCCCGCGCACGATCGATATCGACGTTTTGACCTACGACGATCGCACACAGCATTCGCAGATACTGGAAATACCGCATCCGCGGATGACCGAGCGCGGTTTTGTCCTGAAGCCGCTGGCGGATTTTGCGCCGAACCTTGCCATTGCCGGCCGTACCGTTGCCGATTGGCTGGAGGATGCCGATGTGGCGGGCATAGAAATTGCCGATCCGCGCAGCGATTGGTGGCGGCAGACTACGGAAAATCCGCAGTCCTAAACGCATCCGCAGTCTTAAACGCAAAAGAGCCGGACAAGCCGGCTCTTTAAACTACCCAATGGGCATTTGCTTATTCGATAGAACCGACGGCCATGTTGTCGACCTGGCGGCTGAGGCTGACACCGATCACCGGAACCATCGCGTCTTCGACCTTGACCGAAATGGTGATGTTCAGTGTGGAGGAATCCTGCAGGCGGGCGATCATCGCGCCGTTCAGCTTCTTGCGATTGATGCCGACCACGACCTTGTCCTTGGCGACGTTGCCCGAGACGATGTCGAGCCCCTTGCCGTTGGCGCCATCGAGGAACTTGCCGGTATAGGTCTTGCCCTTCTGGGTGATCAAGGCGGACATTGGCTGCTTGAAAACGCCAACGCGGCAGGTACCATCGAGCTTGATGCCGGCGGCGGAGCCATCAGCCGGTTCTCCGATCAGGTCGCAGGTGAATTTCGTCCCCTTGTACTTGCCCGCGACGATTTCGCCCGGGCCTTTCCACTGGCCGGACACCTGTTCGAAAAACGCCTTGTCATCGCCGGAAAAGGCCGGCGATGCTGCGCAGGTCAGGGCTGCGAGTGAGGCTGCGGCAACGCCGCGAGCGATCAAAGAAGGGCGCGAGAACATGAACGATCCTTGATGGTCGATGTCAGGAATGTGGGGCTACATTTGCACTTAAATGGTTAATGGAGCGTTTCGCCACCTTGCTTGATGACGGTGAAGAGCGCTCACGAAATGTTTCATGTATCGATTTCCGGCCTTTTGAACCCCCTGGAAATCCAGCGTTTTCACGGCAGAATCACCGGGACGTGTGCAGCGGTGACTGGATGTGCTTTGGAAACTGCCATGCCGCTTGTTACGTAATGCGCATATAAGGGAGATACGAGATGACCATCGTTAACGATATCGAGTCGCGCTCGGCAGCAAAGGCCGGTGACGGCTCCGTCATCTACCGGCACCGGATTGCGACGCGCATCACGCATTGGACCTGGGCGATCGCGCTGTTCTTTCTGCTGTTGAGCGGGCTGCAGATCTTCAACGCCCATCCCCAGCTCTATATCGGCAATCAATCCGGCTTCGAATTTGAAAACAGCGTGCTTTCGATGCGGGCGATGCAGGCCGCCGATGGAACCGTCGGCGGCTACACTACGGTTCTTGGCCGCAGTTTCGACACGACCGGCGTGTTCGGCATGAGCGGTCCGGCCGACAATCCGGCCTATCGCGGTTTTCCCGCATGGGCGACACTGCCGTCCTACCAGGATCTGGCGACGGGACGCGTGGTTCATTTCTTCTTTGCCTGGTTCTTCGTTGCCGCCTTCCTTGTCTGGTTCGTCAGCAGCCTGATCAGCGGGCATCTGAAGCGCGATATTCTTCCCTCCATCGCCGATATCAGGGCTTTGCCGCGCAGTATCATCGATCACGTGCGCTTCCGGTTCCATCACGACGGCCGTTACAATGGCCTGCAGAAGATGGCCTATGCCGGCGTGCTGCTCGTGATCTTTCCTTTGATCATTGCCACCGGCCTCACCATGTCGCCGGGCATGAATGCCGCCTGGCCCTGGCTGCTCGATATCTTTGGTGGCCGGCAGACGGCGCGCACCATTCATTTCCTCTGTATGGCAGCGTTGGTGGTTTTTTTCCTGATCCACATCTTCATGGTTTTGGCGGCGGGGCCGCTGAACGAAATGCGCTCGATCATTACCGGCTGGTATCGGACGGATAAGAAGAATGAGGAGCACTCGGCATGACCCCCTTTATCATCAACCGTCGAAAGTTCCTGACCATCGCCGGCGTCGCCGCTGCCGCCGTTCCGCTTTCGGGCTGCGATGTCTTTGACAGCGTGCTGGCTGGACAAAGCCCGGTGCGGCAGTTTCTTGCTTCGGCAAACGGTCTTACCTACCGCGCCCACCGCGCGCTGATCGGCGCCGATACGCTGGTGCCGGAGTTTGCCGCCAGCGAAATCCGCCAGGGCCAGCGGCCGAACGGCTCCACCGATCCGACCGATGCCGACTATCTTGCGCTGAAGGACACCAATTTTTCCAGCTATCGGCTGGCCATCGGTGGGCTGGTCGAGAAGCCGGTGAGCTTCAGTCTCGATGAACTGCGCAACATGCCGTCGCGCACGCAGATCACCCGCCATGACTGCGTCGAGGGCTGGAGCTGCATCGCCAAATGGACCGGCGTGCCGCTACGCCAGATACTTGACGAGGCCCAGGTGAAATCGGAGGCACGTTTCGTGGTGTTCCACTGCTACGATACGATGAACCTCGGGCTGCAGGGCGCCGTAGCCTATTACGAATCGATCGACCTCATCGATGCACGGCACCCGCAGACGATTCTTGCCTATGGCAACAATGACAAGCCGCTGGCGATCGCCAACGGCGCACCGCTTCGGGTCCGTGTCGAACGGCAGCTCGGCTACAAGATGGCGAAGTACATCAAAGGCATCGAACTCGTCTCGTCGCTGGCGCCGTTCGGCGGCGGCAAGGGCGGCTTCTGGGAAGATCTCGGCTACGACTGGTATGGCGGCATTTAAGCCATTCCGTGCTAGCCGTCGACCTCCGGCATCCTTGTCTTGGATGATCCGGGCGTCAGGTCGCCGATGAAATCGCCGATACCGGGGCGTTTCAGCGCCCGAAACGGCATCGGCCGGCAGAGATCCATCGCGGCGATGCCGATGCGTGCGGTCATCAGGCCGTTGATGACGCCTTCGCCAAGGCGCGCCGACAGTTTCGAGGCGAGGCCATGGCCGAGCACCTGCTGGATCAAACTGTCGCCGGCGGCAATCGAGCCGGTGACCGCCAGGTGGGCAATGACATCGCGCATCAGCCGCAACAGTCCCAATGTCCCCGGCCGGCCGCCATAAAGATCGGCCATGGCCCGGATCAACCGCGCCGATTCGTAAATCACATAGCCGAGATCGACGAGCGCACGCGGGCTGACGGCGGTGACGATCGAGACGCGTTTGGAGGCGTTGAGGATCAGGCCCCTGGCTTCCCGATCGAGCGGCGTCAAGAGTTCGCGCTCGGTCAGGTCGAGCAGGTGAGGGCCGTCGATGATCTCCGTCTCGGTTTCCTTCAGCCGCAGGCGGCCGCGCGCCGTCTGCGGCTTGGCTGCCAGCAGGTGGACGAGATGGGCCATCACCTGCCGTGCCGGCTTTGCTGTCGATGACAGGCTGGCATCAATGGTTTCCTGCTTCAGGGCCTGCACGGCATTCAACCGCATCAGTCCCGACAGTTCGCGGACGATGATCACCAGAAAGGCGATCAACCCGATCGCAACAGCGCCGATAGCGAGATAGCCGAGCCAGTCGGCGCGGGTGAAAAGATCACGCACGAGACTATCGACCCAGAGGCCGACCGCCAGGGAAACCAGAACGCTTATGGCGCCAACGGCAAGCTTGGAGAAAGAGAAACGCCGTTTGCGCGGTGTGGCTTCAGGCGTGCCGGGCAGGGCAGTGGTGGTCGCCGCAAAAGGATCATCGGCATCGGCCGTCATGACGATATTGTCGCCGAAACTGGCCGGAGAACGTTTCGTTGGAGTTGGCGCTTCGGTGGAAGTGGATGGATCGTTGCCGATGGTGAATACGGCAGGTTTTCGCTGCGGAATCTTGGGTGTGTCGCTCATGCCAGCCGGTCTCCGAACAGGAACTGCATGGCCCGGTCGAGCCGGATATGCGGGACGGAGAGTTTCAGGCCGCCGCCGGTTTCCTCAATCGGTGGTGGCCGGAAGCGGACGAAGCTCAGATCGGGCACCAGGCTTTCTTCCGGTTTGGATTCGAGGTCTTGAAAAAGTGAATCGGGATTCTTCGGTAAGTCACCGGTAAATATCGCTGTTTTCCGTTCGCCATCAAAGGTCTCGCCGTTGATGGTCTCGCCTGCAATCGGCGTGCCGACGATGACCGGCAGGGTGTGGCCATCGTGATCGACGGTCGCCTCGCGGGTTGCTCTGACCGAGGCGATGGCCATGACCTCGAGGCCGGCTCCACTCATGCCGATACGCTCGACGGCACGCCGGACAAGGCGCTCGGTGATCCGTTCAAGCCGGTCGTGGCTTTCGTGGTGCAGATGGTCGGCCTTGGTTGCGGCGATCAGCACCTTGTCGATCCGCTTGGTGAGAAAGGATGACAGGAAGGAATTGGTGCCGGGCTGGAAGCTCGCCAAAACGTCGGCCAGCGCGCTCTCCAGGTCGAGCAGCGATTCCGGGCCGCGGTTGATTGCCTGCAGCGCGTCGATCAGCACGATCTGGCGGTCGAGCCGGGCGAAGTGTTCTCGGAAGAACGGTTTGACGACATAGGTCTTGTAGGCCTCGTAACGCCGTTCCATCATTGCCCAGAGCGAGCCTTTTGGCGCACGGCCTTGCGGAAGGTCCGGCAGCGGCGAGAAGGTCAGGGCCGGCGAGCCTTCGAGATCGCCGGGCATCAGGAAACGGCCGGGCGGCAGCGTCGACAGCGAACGTTCGTCCGACTTGCAGGCCCGCAGATAACGGGTGAAGACCTCGGCCAGCCTGCGGGCGTCTGCCTCGACGGCAGGTGCCGTAATGTCGAGCGAGGAGGCCAGCGCCAGCCAGTCAGCCGACAGCTCGGCGCGGACGCCGGTTCTAGCCCGATCCGCCGTGCGGTCGCTGAAGGTGCGAAAGTCCTGGTTGAGCAGGGGCAGGTCGAGCAGCCACTCGCCGGGATAATCGACAATGTCGATCGACAGCCGGCCGGGCGAAAACATCCGGTTCCAGCCGCTGGCGCTCTCATAGTCGAGCGTGATGCGCAATTGCGAGATCGCTCGCGTCGAATCGGGCCAGAGCCGATCGCGCACCAGCGCTGCGATATGGTCTTCGTATTGAAAGCGCGGCACCGCATCGTCGGGTTGCGGCTCCAGCCGGATCTTCGATACCCGCCCCGAGCGGACTGCCTCTAAGACGGGCAGGCGGCCACCGTTCAGGAGATTGTGGACCAGCGACGAGATGAACACGGTCTTGCCGGCGCGGGAAAGGCCGGTGACACCCAGCCGCAAGGTCGGATTGACGAAACCCGATGCACGGTCGGTCAGCGTGTCGATTGCAAGTCGTGCGTCATCGGTGAAACGGGTCATGAATGGCGGCAAGTTTTCGGGCCTCAAATATGCGTGGGATATGGCTTCACGGCCATGCATGTCATCTGCGATATAGTGCGCCGGGGCGGCCGAATAAAGGTTGCGGCAGACGGTTGGCGAACAGCGTTCACCTGCCGTGACTGTCCGGATCGAGCCATGCGGTCAAAGTCCCAGGCGGCAGGATGCCAGGGGAAGGCCGTATATCGAAGTCGATTACGGCGAGCGCGCCGGGAGGATAACCGGCCGGGGCGGCCTCGAGTACAGCCTCCTCGCTGAGAATTTCGCGCAAGATCTCTTCGATCACCGGATTGTGCCCGACCACCATCAGCGCTGAAAGGGCAGAATCCTGGCTGCCAATGACGTTGCGATAGACGCTCGCTCCACCGGCGTAGAGTTCATCGACATAGCGGATATCCAAATCTTCCGTCATCGCGCGCCGGAAGGCATCCGCCGTCTGGCGGCAGCGCAGGGCGGTCGAGCAGAGAACGAGATCCGGCCGCATGCCGCCGTCCGCCGCCATGCCGGCGACGATCTCGGCATCGGCAAAGCCCGTATCATCCAGCGTCCGGTCGAAATCCTTCTGGCCTGGAAGCGCCCAGGCGGCCTTGGCATGCCGCAGAAGGTACAGTCGAAAAACAGCAGCAACCGCAGCGGGCATGGGAAATATCCTAGAGATAGCATTGCCGCCCGAACGCCATCTCGATCCGGGCAGCGGCGTCTGTTGTTGGGTTCCGTATGCGCTTTGTCCGCCGGGGGCGCCGAAAGATCAAGCGGTGGCGATCCGTTTTTCAGTCGTCGCGCTGGATATTGCCGAATCCTTTTACGGCCAGTGCAGCAAGGGGAAACGCACAGTGCTGTTGGCACGAACAAGAAGAAAAAACATCTGCCTATTTCTTGTGCCGTGGAGAACGCGAAATATGCTTTGTCCGAAATTTCGCTGCCGCTGAGATGCAGCTTTGGTGCTGGCTGCCGGATGTCTGCAGCAAGACAATTTCGAGAAAAATCTGAAATCTGTAATTTTGATGAAATATTAGCCTGTTAGCCTCTCAAGTAAGCAAGGCTTAAAAAACGGTGGGCTGTTTTTCAAAGACTTGAAACGGCGCGTGCATGGGTCTATACACCGCCGCACATGAGATGTTCTTCAGGAGAATCGCGTTGAGTGAGAAGATCGATCTTAGTTCCTATGTCTTGTCTGAGACTGAGGAATTCATGAATACTAACCAGCGTGCATATTTTAGAGCAAAGCTGAACGCCTGGAAAAACGACATCCTCCGTGAGGCCCGGGAAACACTCGGGCATCTGGCCGAGGAAAGTGCAAACCACCCCGATCTTGCAGACAGAGCATCGTCGGAAACCGACCGGGCCATCGAGCTTCGGGCACGGGACCGGCAGCGCAAGCTGATCTCCAAGATCGATGCGGCCCTGCAAAGGCTTGACGAGGGAACGTACGGTTACTGCGAGGAAACCGGCGAACCGATCGGACTGAAGCGTCTCGACGCAAGGCCGATCGCAACCTTGTCGATCGAGGCGCAGGAGCGTCACGAGCGTCGGGAAAAAGTCTACCGCGACGAGTAATCGTTCCGGTTCAAACATGAAAAACGGCGCGAGATGATCGCGCCGTTTTTTGTTTTGGTGGTGTTGTCGCTTGGACAAACGCGGCATTGAGGCCGCGATATCTGCAACCAGCTCAATTCTTACGGTTTTCGGCGATCTCGTTCAGCATCCGGTTCATTTCGTCTTCCAGCGACGGTTCCGTGCGGTTGCCCTGCACCGCGCCCAGCCGCGGCTCCTGACGGCCTGCCGGATTGGCTAAGGGGGCGCTTGCACGCTTTTCGCCGTCGATACGGACAGGGTCGGCGCTCAGCTTGCCAAGGTCGCCGGTGATCTGGGCATCGAGAATACGTTCGAACTCAAGGGCGGTCGCGTCCTTTTGAGCTTTGGCATCTGGCTGAGCTTGAGCACCCGCCAAGCTAGGAACGGGTTGAGCCTGCGTTGCCGCGATGCCTGCAACGGCAGGTGCCTGGGGCAAAGGCCGCTCTGCGGTGACGGACTGATTTGCCGCCAGCACCCGCGATCGTGCAGCATCCAAAATATCTTCTGGTGATCTGGCCGTCTCGATCGACACGGGGGGCGTCGTGTTCGACGCGACGGGTTGCGGTCGAACCTGAGCTTGAACCGGAATAGTCCGCTCGGGAAGAGGTTGGCGTGGTGTGACGGTATCGGTTCGTGGTTGCACCGGCTGGACGGCCCGCGCCGGTGGCAGAGAGACATCGGCGCCTTCACCGTAAAGAACCTGACCCATTGCCGACACCGGCGCCGGTTTGACTTCTGGCTGGGGTGTAGCACGGCGTTCGGTGATCGTGCGCTCTGCGACCGAACACTCTGTGACCGGGCGTGCGCCAATGGCAGCATCGGCCGGCGGCTGAGCAATGGCAGCCGGCGCCTGTGGCTGGGCCGTCGATGCAATCCGGCTTTCGATCACGACGTCGGTCGGTCCGCCGATCATGATCAGGTGCTCGACATCGTCGCGCCGCACCAGCACGAGCCGCCTGCGCGTATCGATCGCTGCCGCATCCAGTACGGCAAGCCGCGGCTGGCGGTTCTTGCCGCCGCGAATGAACGGCGATGACGGCCTGTTGCGCATGAACCGGAGCACCCCGACCAGGCAAAGCAGGGCAAGAGCCACAGCGCCCGCCGCAATGATGAAACGGGTACCGTTGTTGCCAACGATATCTTCGATCATGTGCTGTACTCCTTCGTAAACCCGCGACCTGTGCCGATTTGACAGCTTTTTTCGGGTCGCAACAAACAGTGCCGGTCATTGTCCTAGCGCCAATGTAGCGCTGTTTCCAGCTTCGGCGAGGTTTTGCGGGACATTCCCTGTGAATTGACCGCAATGCCTTTCACGGAGATGCTTTCTGCTCTTCCCTGTGGCTGTTAAAGATGATTCTTGCTCGGTGTTTCGCGGTCCGCCGGCACGGGATGCAGATTCGCCCCGGCTGCCGTTGATCTGAGCATAGAGACCAAACCTGCGCGTTCATTCCGGACGTGCACGGCACGGTCTAAAAACGAGGGCCATATGACGAAATTGCGGCAGGCAGGTGACTATCACATGCCGATTGTAGACCGTGGAACGCGGCCCGGAACGGTGCTGCGGATCATTCTGCTCGCCATCGTGCTGACCGCGTCGGCCGTCGGCTTCGTCATTTTCAAAAATCAGCTGGAAAACCAGATCGTCCTCGGCATTCTCGGGGTGCTGGCCATGGTCGGCATTTTCTTCCTGGTGTCCTCGGTGATCGGCTTCATCGAGGTGATGCCGCAGTCGCGCCCGGACGAACTGGCGCGCGCCTTCCTCGACGGTCATCAGGACGGCACGCTGGTGACCGACCGCAAGGGCCGGATCATCTATGCCAATGCAGCCTATGGTGCGCTAACCGGCGCCACCAAGGCCACCGAAATCCAGTCGCTCGAAACCATCCTGTCGCGCAACCGCGAAGCAACCGAGGCGATCTACCGGCTGACCAACGGCCTGCACGAGGGCAAGGCCGGACACGAGGAGTTCCGCTTGTTGAAGCCGCTGCGCTCAAGCGGCGGTTCGGCCGGTTCCGGCGCCCACTGGTTCCGTCTGAAAGCACGCGTCCTGCCGCTTGAGGATGGCGACCGCAACCCGTTCTATATCTGGCAGATTTCCGACATCACCTCGGAGCGCGACGATCAGGAGCGATTCTTCAAGGAATTGCAGAACGCCATCGACTATCTCGACCACGCTCCGGCCGGCTTCTTCTCGGCCGGCAAGAAGGGCGAGATTTTCTACGTCAACGCCACGCTCGCCGATTGGCTTGGCTTGGACCTGACCAAGTTCCAGCCGGGATCGATGACGATCGCCGATCTCGTCGCAGGCGAGGGGCTGGCGCTGGTTCAGTCGGTGCAGGCCGAACCCGGCTTGAAAAAGACCAAGACGCTCGATCTCGATCTGCGCAAGGCCAATGGCCAGAGTTTTGCCGTGCGCATGGTGCACCGGGTTTCCTCGGCGCGCGACGGTGCCCCCGGCGAAAGCCGAACGATCGTACTTGCCCGGTCGAACGACGACGAAAGCGATCAGTCGGCATCGATCGCCGCGATGCGCTTTACCCGCTTCTTCAACAATACGCCGATGGCGATCGCCTCCGTCGACGGCGACGGACGGATTCTGCGCACCAACGCGCCGTTCCTCAAGCTGTTCTCCGCCGTCGTCTCGCAGGACGATATGGAGCACGGCGCATTGCTGGAAGCTTTCGTTCACAGTACCGACCAGACGCGACTGCGCGATGCGCTGGACGCCGCCAAAGACCGGCAGGGCGACATCGCACCGATCGATTCGCTGCACCCGACCGACGAGTCGCGGCATTTCCGCTTCTATGTGCATGCGGTCATCGACCAGAGCGACCAGGCGCCGGAAGAGGCGGCGATCGTCTATGCCGTCGAGATCACCGAGCAGAAGGCGCTCGAAACCCAGATGGCGCAGACGCAGAAGATGAATGCGGTCGGCACCTTGGCTGGCGGCATCGCGCATGACTTCAACAATGTGCTGACGGCGATCCTGCTCTCCTCCGACCATCTGCTTTTATCCGCCCGGCCCTCGGATGCGAGTTTTGCTGATCTGATGGAGATCAAGCGCAACGCCAACCGCGCGGCGGTGCTGGTGCGTCAGCTTCTCGCCTTCTCGCGCAAGCAGACGATGCGGCCGACCGTGCTGTCGATGACCGATGTCCTCGGCGACCTGCGCATGCTGGTCGACCGGATGACCGGCACCAACGTCAAGCTTGAGGTCGACTACGGCCGTGATCTCTGGCCGGTGCGCACCGACCTCGGCCAGTTCGAGCAGGTGGTGCTCAATCTGGCCGTCAACGCCCGCGATGCCATGCCCAATGGCGGTATCATCACCTTGCGTACCCGCAATCTGCCCGCTGCCGAAGTCGCATCGTTCAACGTCCGGGAGCTGCCGGAAGATGACTATGTGATGGTTGAGGTGTCCGACCAGGGCACCGGCATTCCGCCGGAAATCCTCGACAAGATCTTCGAACCTTTCTTCACCACCAAGGAGGTCGGCAAGGGTACCGGGCTTGGGCTGTCGATGGTCTACGGCATCATCAAGCAATCCGGCGGCTACATCTATCCGGAATCCGAAGTCGGCAAGGGAACGACGTTCCGTATTCTCCTGCCGCGCTACATCGAAGAGCCGCCATTGCCGGGCGAAGCCGGCGAGGCGCAGGCGGCGGCAGCACTGGCCGCAAAAGCTCCGGCCAAACCGGAACCGACCGACCTGACCGGAAACTCGGCGGTGGTTCTTCTGGTGGAAGACGAAGAGGCCGTGCGCCGCGGCGGCAAGCGCATGCTGGAAACCCGCGGCTATACGGTGCACGAGGCCGGTTCCGGCGTCGAAGCTCTCGAGGTCATGGCGGAGCTGAACGGCGCCGTCGATATCGTCGTGTCCGACGTCGTCATGCCGGAAATGGACGGGCCGACCTTGCTCAAGGAAATCCGCAAGACCTATCCGGACCTGAAGTTCATCTTCGTCTCCGGTTATGCCGAGGACGCTTTTGCGAGAAATCTGCCGGCCGACGCCAAATTCGGCTTCCTGCCGAAGCCGTTTTCGCTCAAGCAGCTTGCCGTCGCCGTGCGGGAAATGCTCGACAGCTGATCTGCAATCGCTGGTCATCGGCAGGATGCGGGATCTGCCGTTCCCGGATGAGCGCGGCCACCGATCGGCTGATCTCTGTGGCGTTAACCTCGCGCCGGGATATTTTTAGGCCGGGTTGCTGCTGTCCTAAAAAGGCCTGTTTCGCAATTGCATCTTCAGGTGTCACGCGCTGCGTTTGAGTCTGACAGGTTGTGTGGTCTGTTTGCCCAAACGCAGCGTCCCATCCTCCGATCTTGCGAGCGCTCGAATGAATTCAAAGCTGAGAATTGCTGTTCTCTTTGGTGGCCGTTCTGCCGAACATGATGTTTCTGTTCTGTCTGCGCGCAATGTCTTCAAGGCGCTCGATGCTGAAAAATACGACGTCGTGCCGATTCTGATCGATCGCCAGGGGAAATGGCTTCTGCATCAGCTGCGCGATGGAGCCTTGCCGGATCCGCTGCCAGCCGCGAGTACGCAGGTCTGCCTTTTACCCGGGGGCCGTGGCCGCCTTGTCATCGTTCCCGAGGACCAATCCATCCGCGAACTGCCGCCGATCGATATTCTTTTTCCGGTTCTGCATGGGCCGCATGGCGAGGATGGCTCTGTGCAGGGGCTTGCCGAGGTTGCCATGGTGCCGTTTGCCGGGTGCGGAATTCTGGGTTCGGCCACCGCCATCGACAAGGATGTGGCCAAGCGCCTGCTGAAGGAAGCCGGATTGCCGGTGGCGCATTCACTGACTTTCCATCAGGGCGACGCACCCTCCTTCGATGACGTCGTCGCGGCGCTGGGATCGCCGGTGTTCGTCAAGCCTGCCCGGCAGGGCTCGTCGGTTGGCGTCAGCAGGGCTCAAACGGCAGGCGAATTTCTAGCTGCCCTCGCGGAAGGCTTCCGCCATGATCAGAAAATCCTCGTCGAGGAGTTCATTCAGGGGCGCGAGATCGAATTCAGCATTCTCGAACAGGCCGACGGCACGCTCATCGCCTCTCTTCCAGGAGAAATCACTCCCGCCGGTAGCCACGGCTTCTACAGCTATGATGCCAAATACATCGATCCGGACGGTGCCATTCTCAGCATTCCGGCTCAACTGCCGGATGACGTTGCGCAAAAGCTCAGATCAATGGCGCAAGGGGCTTTCCGGGCGCTCGGATGCGACGGCATGGCCCGCATCGACTTTTTCGTGCGTCCCGACCTCAGCGCCGTCGTCAACGAGGTCAATACGATCCCCGGTTTTACCGATATCAGCATGTATGCCAAGGCTCTGGCCGCCAGCGGAATTGCCTATGCCGACATCATCGACAGGCTGATCGAGCATGGCCTTGCGCGGGCAGGGCGGCAGGGCTGACATTGCGGGGGCTGGCAGCCAGCCCCCGATTTTCGATGGTGGTTTGAATTCAGACCAGAGCGACGGCAATCTCGGCCGCAAGCCGGGCATTGTTCTCGACCAAGGCGATATTGGTCTCGAGGCTGCGGCCGTCGGTCAGGCCGAAAATGCTGTCGAGCAGGTAGGGCGTGACTTTCTTGCCGGAAATCTCGTCGCGCGCGGCATTGTCCAGTGCCCGGGTGATGTAGATTTCCATTTCGTCGCGCGGGATTTCGTTGGCCTCCGGTACCGGATTGGCAATCAGCATGCCGCCATCGACGCCGAGCAGGTCGCGCATCCTCTGGAAATTGGCAATTGCTGCCGGGCTGTTCAGCATCAGCGGGCTCTCCAGGCCGCTGTCGCGCGACCAGAAGGCCGGAAAGATGTCGCTGTCATAGGTGACGACCGGAACGCCGCGCGTTTCCAGAACTTCCAGGGTTTTTGGAATGTCGAGAATGGCTTTTGCGCCGGCGCAGACGACGATGACGCCGGTGCGGGCCAGTTCGTCGAGGTCGGCGGAGATGTCGAAGCTTTCTTCGGCCTTGCGATGCACGCCGCCGATGCCGCCGGTGGCAAACACGCGGATGCCGGCGCGCGCCGCTGCAATCATCGTTGCGGCCACCGTGGTGGCGCCGGTGCGGCGCTCGGCGATCGCAAAGGCGAGATCGGCGCGCGACAGCTTCATGGCGCCTTGCGTCTGCGCCAGCGCTTCCAGTTGGGCATCTTCAAGGCCGATATGCAGGACACCGTCGATGACGGCGATCGTTGCCGGGACGGCACCTTCTTCACGGATGATCGCCTCGACGCTACGGGCCATGTTGAGATTGCCCGGGAAAGGCATGCCATGGGTGATGATGGTGGATTCAAGCGCGACGATCGCTGCGCCGCGTGCCTTGGCGGCCGCGACTTCGCTGGAATATTCCATCGGCAGAAGGGGGGAGAAGGGCTTGGTCATCGCGGATCCTTGTTTGGCTTTTTAAGGCGCGTTCATGACAGGATTTCGGCTGACGGCACAAGTCGAATTGCTTCTTCGAGCATTGCCCGCGACATTTTTTCCGATACGGCCAGTGGCGACCGGACGGTGATGCCGGCAGCGGCAACGCCGGAGCGAAGGCATATGTCGAGCGGATCACCTTGGACAAATGCCGACAGGAACCCGGCTGCGAGCGAATCGCCAGCGCCCGTGACGTCGGCCAGCGCGTCAAGCTGCGGCGGTGCGACCGTAACGGTTCGCCCGTTCTGAAAGGCGATTGCGGGCTTGCCGCCGCGGGTGATGACGCCGCCGGTCAGGCCGGCCGCCTCGAGCAGAACAGGCCATTCTGCGGCTTCCGCGCTGTCGCGGCCCGTCAGTGCCCGCGCTTCCGCCTCGTTCATGAACAGGAAGGTGAGCCCGGGCAGACTTTGCACCAGCCGCGCGACTTTCGCAGGGGAAATGGCGATGGCGGCGATCGGCTTTGTTCCGGCGTTTGCCCGGGCAACCAGACCGGTCAGCGTCTCTTCGGGCAGGTTGGCATCGGTGACGATCAGATCGCTTGCCGAGATGATTTCGCGCATGGCCTTCTGTTGCAATCGCCTGGGAGAAAACAGCCGGTAAAGCTCCATGTCGGCCAGCGCGATGACCAGATTGCCGTCATTTTCGAGAATGGCCGTGTAGCTTGGCGTCTTGCGATCGAGGAAGATGAAGGGGCAATCGATAACCCCGGCTTCGCTTGCCGCCCGGGCCACCGTTTCGCCGGCGGCATCGCCGCCGCGCGGGCTGATCATGCGAACGTCATGTCCAAGCCGCGCCAGATTGCGGGCCGCGTTGAAGCCGCCGCCGCCGGCCTCCTCGAACCAGCTGCCCGGATTGCTCGATCCCGGCACGGTGGTGCCGAAGATACGGGCCCGGCGGTCGATATGCGCGCCGCCGAAGATGGAAACTTGTCTGCCTGTCATGCGTTTTCCCGTGTGCCGATCCCTGGCGATTCGTTGCGCTATGATGTTGATCCGCTTTTTGTTTCAGTCATTTCCACCGATTGTGGAATCTGTCGAACGAGGCATGGAACAAGAAAAGAACACGCATCCGTTTATGTTGATAAATCAAGTTCATAGATGGCTCTTGCAAAATGAGAACAAAAAGTGTACATAGCTTTCATCGGCGACTTCATTGCCTCAACAGCTTCCATAACTTAAAGGTGGATCACATGGCACAAAACTCTTTGCGGCTTGTAGAGGACAAATCGGTGGATAAAAGCAAGGCACTTGAAGCGGCACTTTCCCAGATCGAACGTTCGTTCGGCAAGGGATCGATCATGAAGCTCGGTGGAAAAGACAGCATTGTCGAAATCGAAACCGTTTCGACGGGATCGTTGAGCCTGGATATCGCGCTTGGTATCGGCGGACTGCCCAAGGGGCGCGTCATCGAAATCTATGGACCTGAAAGCTCGGGCAAGACGACGCTGGCACTGCAGACCATTGCCGAAGCCCAGAAGAAGGGCGGCATCTGCGCCTTCGTCGATGCGGAACATGCGCTGGATCCGGTCTATGCCCGCAAGCTCGGCGTCGATCTCGAAAACCTGTTGATCTCGCAGCCGGATACCGGCGAACAGGCCCTGGAAATCACCGATACGCTGGTGCGTTCCGGCGCCATCGACGTACTCGTCATCGATTCGGTTGCTGCACTGGTGCCGCGCGCTGAAATCGAAGGCGAAATGGGCGACAGCCTTCCCGGCCTCCAGGCCCGCCTGATGAGCCAGGCGCTGCGCAAGCTGACCGCGTCGATCTCCAAGTCGAACTGCATGGTCATCTTCATCAACCAGATCCGCATGAAGATCGGCGTCATGTTCGGTTCGCCGGAAACGACGACAGGCGGTAACGCCCTGAAGTTCTACGCTTCCGTTCGCCTCGACATCCGCCGTATCGGCGCCGTCAAGGATCGCGAAGAGGTGATCGGCAACCAGACGCGCGTCAAGGTCGTCAAGAACAAGATGGCGCCGCCCTTCAAACAGGTCGAATTCGACATCATGTATGGCGAAGGCGTATCCAAGACCGGCGAGTTGGTCGATCTCGGCGTCAAGGCTGGCATCGTGGAAAAATCCGGTGCCTGGTTCTCTTATAACAGCCAGCGCCTCGGCCAGGGCCGCGAGAATGCCAAGATGTTCCTGCGCGACAATCCCGATACGGCCAAGGAGATCGAACTGTCGCTGCGCCAGAATGCAGGATTGATCGCCGAGAAATTCCTTGAGAATGGCGGCCCGGAAGCCGGAGACGAGGATGACGATGCCGCTCTGGCATAAGATCGCTTGATTTTCGACATCATGTTTGCCGGCCGCCCTTTCCAAGGGCGGCCGGTTTTCTTTTGCCGTCTGGACAGGGATTGGCCCTGACGATAAAAGCCTGTGTTCCCATGGGGCGGGAGAGGATCGGCGGATGTCCGGTGATCCGCAATTTTCAAAAGTTTCCGGTTCGCGGTTCGGCCAGGCAGGTCGCGGACGGTCCGATGCAAGAGATAAGGGCGCAATATGAGCGGCGTGAATGAAATCCGGTCGACGTTCCTCGACTACTTCAAGAAGAACGGCCATGAAGTCGTAGCGTCGAGCCCGCTGGTTCCGCGCAACGACCCGACCCTGATGTTCACCAATGCCGGCATGGTGCAATTCAAGAACGTCTTTACCGGCCTTGAGCAGCGTTCCTATTCGACGGCTGCGACCGCGCAGAAATGCGTGCGCGCCGGCGGCAAGCACAACGACCTCGACAATGTCGGTTATACCGCGCGTCACCACACCTTCTTCGAAATGCTCGGCAATTTCTCCTTCGGCGATTATTTCAAGGAGCGGGCGATCGAGCTTGCCTGGAACCTGATCACCAAGGAGTATGGCATCGACGCCAAACGCCTGCTGGTCACCGTCTATCACACGGACGACGAGGCTTTCGGCCTGTGGAAGAAGATTGCCGGCCTGACCGACGACCGGATCATCCGTATTCCGACCAGCGACAATTTCTGGGCGATGGGCGATACCGGCCCATGCGGTCCCTGTTCTGAAATTTTCTACGATCACGGCGATCATATCTGGGGCGGCCCTCCCGGCTCCAAGGATGAAGATGGCGACCGCTTCATCGAAATCTGGAACCTCGTCTTCATGCAGTACGAGCAGGTGACGAAGGAAGAACGCGTCGACCTGCCGCGTCCGTCGATCGATACCGGCATGGGCCTCGAGCGTGTTGCGGCCCTGCTGCAGGGCAAGCATGACAATTACGACATCGACCTTTTCCGCGCGCTGATCGCAGCTTCGGAAGAGGCGACGGGCGTCAAGGCTGAAGGCGACCACCGTGCCAGCCACCGTGTGATCGCCGACCATCTGCGCGCGTCCGCCTTCCTGATTGCCGACGGCGTTCTGCCGTCGAAGGAAGGCCGTGGCTATGTGCTGCGCCGGATCATGCGCCGCGCCATGCGCCATGCGGAGCTGCTGGGCGCCCGTGACCCGTTGATGTGGAGGCTGTTGCCGGCCCTCATCGGCCAGATGGGCCGCGCCTATCCCGAACTTGTCCCGGCGGAATCGCTGATTTCGGAAACGTTGAAGCTCGAAGAGACCCGTTTCCGCAAGACGCTGGAGCGTGGTCTCGGGCTGCTGTCGGATGCAGCGACGGATCTGGTCGAAGGTGACCAGCTGAACGGCGATACCGCCTTCAAGCTTTACGACACGTTCGGTTTTCCTCTCGATTTGACGCAGGACGCCTTGCGCGCCCGCGGTATCGGCGTCGATACCGAGGCTTTCACCGCAGCCATGCAACGCCAGAAGGCGGAGGCCCGCGCCTCATGGTCCGGTTCCGGCGACAAGGCAACGGAAACGATTTGGTACGAACTGAAGGAAAAGCTCGGCGCCACCGAATTCCTCGGTTATGACACCGAGACCGCCGAGGGCGTGGTTCAGGCGATCGTTGCCGATGGCAAGGCGATCGAAACCGCGTCGAAGGGGGACACAGTGCAGCTGGTGCTCAACCAGACCCCATTCTACGGCGAGTCCGGCGGCCAGATGGGCGATACCGGCGTCATCTCGACCGATCATGCAAAACTGACGGTGACCGACGTGCAGAAGCGCGGCGAAGGCCTATTCGTGCACTCCTGTGTTGTGGAAGACGGAACGGTCAAGGTTGGCGACGCTGCCGCGCTCACCGTCGATCACGCCCGACGCTCGCGCCTGCGTGCCAACCATTCGGCCACGCATCTGCTGCATGAAGCGCTGCGCGAAGTGCTGGGAACCCATATTGCCCAGAAGGGCTCACTGGTTGCGCCCGAACGCCTGCGTTTCGACGTCTCGCATCCCAAGCCGATGTCGGCCGAGGAGCTGAAGATCGTCGAGGACATGGCCAACGAGATCATCGTGCAGAACAGCCCGGTGACGACGCGGCTGATGAGCGTCGATGACGCGATTGCCGAGGGTGCGATGGCGCTGTTCGGCGAAAAATACGGCGATGAAGTGCGTGTCGTGTCGATGGGGCAGGGCATCCATGGCGCCAAGGCCAACCGGCCCTACTCCGTCGAGCTCTGCGGCGGCACCCATGTCGGCGCCACCGGCGAGATCGGCCTTGTGCGGATCGTCGGCGAAAGCGCCGTCGGTGCGGGCGTTCGCCGTTTGGAAGCTTTGACCGGGGTGTCGGCACTTGCCTATCTCAACGAACAGGACGAGCGGGTCAAGACATTGGCAACGACGCTCAAGGTTCAGCCGGCCGACGTTCTGACCCGCGTCGAAGCCTTGATGGATGAGCGCCGCAAGCTGGAGCGCGAACTGAACGAGGCGAAGAAGAAGCTGGCGCTCGGCGGCGGCGGCGGCGGCGCCGGTGGTTCTGCCGATCAGATCCAGGATATCGGCGGGGTTAAATTCCTCGGCAAGGTGGTTACCGGCGTCGAGCCGAAGGACCTGAAGAGTCTCGCCGATGACGGCAAGACGAGCCTCGGTTCCGGCGTCGTCACCTTCGTCGGCGTTTCCGCAGACGGCAAGGCAAGCGCCGTGGTTGCGGTGACCGACGATCTGACGTCGCGTTTCAGCGCTGTCGATCTGGTTCGTATCGCCTCTGCAGCGCTCGGCGGCAAAGGCGGCGGCGGCCGTGCCGACATGGCGCAGGCCGGTGGCCCGGATGGTACTAAGGCTGCGGAAGCGATCGATGCGGTTGCTGCGGCACTGGCCGGGTAATCCGGCTTTCGGTTCCTTGCGATGTTTGAGAAACCGGGCGGAAAGGCCCGGTTTTTCTTTGCCCAATCGTTTTTTCTCGTGCTCAAATCGTGCGCGCCAACTCCGCAGGATTTGTCAAATGCGGATGTGGTTCTGTCTGGTTGTTCGGCTTGTATGAGGATCGGCATGAAGGAAGACAGCATCTGGGCGGTTTACGAGCAGCGCCTGCGGCGCGTATCGGCCTATATTCACGACCACCTGGACGAGGAGCTCGATCTCGATCGGCTCTCGGATATTGCGTGCCTGTCGCCGCATCATTGGCACCGGATCTACCGGGCCGTGCACGGCGAGACGCTGGCGGCGACCGTCAAGCGGTTACGGCTGCACCGGGCTGCGGGTGATCTGGTGCGCACCACTCTTTCTGTCGAGGAAATCGCAAGACGGACCGGCTATCCCAATCTCCAATCCTTCAACAGGATTTTCAAATCGGTGTTCGGCATACCGCCGGCCCGCTACCGGAGAGAGGGCAGCCACACGGTCTTTCAATCGGCAAACGGCAAAGGATTTGGCGACATGTATCCTGTTACGACGAAAACGATTTCCCCGCGTGAACTGGTCGGGGTCAGCCATACCGGCTCCTATATGGGCATAGGCCGGGCTTTCGAAACACTGGGCGGCACGCTACAGGCGCGCGGGCTCTACAGGCCGGAAATGAAGATGGTCGGCCTCTATCTGGACGACCCGGATCTGGTGGCGGAGGACGAGCTGCGTGCGTTTGCCTGCGTGACCGAAGGCGAGCATGTGCCGGCGGACGAGCCGCTGGTTCGACAGCATCTGGATGGCGGCGAATATGCCGTTCTGCGCCACAAGGGGCCTTACGCCGATATGCACAAGGCCTATCAATGGCTCTATGGCACATGGCTGCCGCGATCGGGCCGGGAAGTCCGCGATACCGTGATGTTCGAGGAATATGTCAACAACCCGCGAGATGCCGCGCCGACCGAACTGTTGACCGACATTCATCTGCCGTTGAAATAGCAGTTAGCAGGACCCGGCGTTGAAATCGCGATGCCGGGCACTGTATTTCATGAGCTGGCTAAGGAAATTCGGCTGGTGAGGCGCGGGGATCATTTCTCAAGGACACCCCAATGCACAAGCCCCTCCAGCACGCCATCAGCGACGGAACCCTGGGCCCTGTAAATCTCCGGCCGATCCTCAGCGATGGCCTTCAATTCCGCCAAAGCATTGGATACGACGATACCGCGCACGCCCGGCAGTTCGAACATGCTGCGGTCGTTGTTGGTATCGCCGGCCACCACGACATCGTCATGCGACAGGCCAAGCTGGCGGCAGAGCCAGGAGAGGGCGGCCCCCTTGTCGACGCCGTCGGGCAAGATGTCGAGATCGCGGTTGCTGGAATAGACCAGGCGTGCGGCAATGCCAGCGCTCGCCAGCCGTTCCTGGATGCCAGCCAGGGTTACCGCATCGGCGTCCATCAGATACCAGCTGGATTTCTGCGCATGCTGGTAGGCGTCGGGTTGGACGGCGATGCCGGTGATACCGGCAAGAGCTTCGGCAATTCTCTCACGGTCGAAACCCGCTCCGATGGAGCTGGAATAGGCCGGGCCATGGGATGGTTCCTTTTCGTGGTCGAGCATCGTGCCGACGCCGCCAATATAGACATCCGGCCTCGGTAATGCCGTCGTGGCGACAAAGGCCTTCTGATCGGCGATCAGCCGACCGCTGTTGAGCACCAGAAGCGGCCGCTCGTCCGGGCTGAGGCTTTGCCATGCCTGACCAAATCTTGCCTCTGCATCCGTGTTTCCTGCCAGCGTCCCGTCTATGTCGCTGCAGAACAGCCGGACGGGCTTCAATCTCCATCCGTCCATGGTTCCGCCCATTCGTTGTCATCCATTGCCTGCGGCATCGGCCGTCCTTCGACGACGCCGATCAGCTGCTGGGCAATGCCGGTCCAGGTAAACAGACTGCGGGCCTTATGGGCACCCATGCGCGACAGGCGGCCGTAGAGCCGCTCGTGCTTCAGCGGCTTCATCATGGTGACGCCCAGGTCGTATTTGTCGAATGGATCGGCAAACAGCGCGTGGCGGCCATAACTGACAGCGCGGAACAATCCGCCATGAATGGTGATGATAGTCGGCGTGCCGCTGGCCATCGCTTCAATCGCCGTCATACCGAAGGGTTCATAGCGGCTCGACAGCACGAAAATATCGGCGGCGCGGTAAAAATCCGGCAGGTCGTCGTCGGCCACGAAACCGGAAAAGACGACTTTGTCCTCAAGGCCCAGCGAGGCTACGCGCGCCTTCAGCTCGGCGAGAATGCCTGCCTCCTGTGGGTCCATGTTCTCGCCGCCGACGGCCAGGTGCAGCCGCGCTTCCGGCACACGCTCGGCCAACACCGAAAAGCCGTCGATCAGGAGGTCGTAGCCCTTGTTGGTGGCCAGACGCCCCATGGCCATCACCACCTTGCCTTCGAAACCAAAGCGCTGGCGGGCCATTTCGCGCGTTGCCCTCGATACGGGGAAGAAGCGGTTGTCGTCGTAGCCGGGCGGGATCATGTGCACCCGGTCGCGCGGCAGATTATAGTCGTTGACCAGCATTTCCACCTGAATCGGCGTCGTGGCAATCACCATGCTGCAGGAGCGGTAGATGATCAGCTCATGCTTGATGCGTTCGGAAAAATTGAATTCCTTGTCGAACTCGGCCGCCTTGTCCGGATAATCCGTCTCCATCTGGCTCTTCTTCCACATGCCCAGTGAATGCGGCGTGTGGATATGGGTAACGGCAAGCGCTTCGGACAGCCGCTGTCCGGCAATACCGGCGTCCCAGTAGTGGCTGTTGATCAGCGTGTAGGTAAAATTGTTCTTGCGAATGAAGCGCACAGCGTTTTCGCACCATTCCATCAGGTGCCTATAGAGATATTCCTTCGGAATGAAGTCATTGCCGCCGCAGGGGATGCGAATGACGCGGACGCGGTCATCGACTTCGTCGAATTCCGGCTGGTCCTCGAACCGGCGCGTGTAGATATCGACCTGATGACCGAGCAGCGCCAGCTTGCGGGCGAGTTCGATGACATAGACGACCTGACCGCCCGTGTCGGCAGCGCCAAGCGGTGGTTCCGCGGCGACATATCCATGCGTTGAAACCAGCGCGATGCGCGGAAGAAGCGGTTGGGTTCTCTCGGTAGAAACAGTCATTTAAAAAGGTTCACGATCTTTTGGGAGGTGAAGCATGCAGCGCAGCATGCAAGGGTCTCACATCGCGAACGGGCGAAGCATAAGAAGGTTCCATAAAAAAACCCGGCACGGTGGCCGGGTTATCTGTTGATGACTCTGTGTGTGCTTAGGCAGCCATTGCCTTCTTCAGGTTCTCGTCGATCTTATCGAGGAAGCCGGTGGTGGAAAGCCATGGCTGGTCGGGGCCGATGAGCAGCGCCAGATCCTTGGTCATGAAGCCGCTCTCGACCGTGTCGACGCAGACCTTTTCCAGCGTGTCGGCGAACTTTGCCAGCTCAGTGTTGTTGTCGAGCTTGGCGCGGTGGGCAAGGCCACGCGTCCAGGCGAAGATCGAGGCGATCGAGTTGGTCGAGGTTTCCTCGCCCTTCTGGTGCTGGCGGTAGTGGCGCGTCACCGTGCCGTGGGCGGCTTCGGCTTCGACCGTCTGGCCATCCGGGGTCATCAGAACCGAGGTCATCAGGCCGAGCGAGCCAAAGCCCTGGGCCACGATGTCGGACTGGACGTCGCCGTCGTAGTTCTTGCAGGCCCAGACGTAACCACCGGACCACTTGAGCGCCGAAGCGACCATGTCGTCGATCAGGCGGTGTTCGTACCAGATCTTGGCTTCCTTGAATTTGTCCGCGAATTCGGCGTCGAAGACAGCCTGGAAGATATCCTTGAAGCGGCCGTCATAGACCTTGAGGATGGTATTCTTGGTCGACAGATAGACCGGAACGCCGCGCTGCAGGCCGTAGTTCAGCGATGCGCGGGCGAAATCGGTGATCGATTCGTCGAGGTTGTACATGCCCATGGCAACGCCGGCTGCCGGCGCGTCGTAGACTTCGTGCTCGATTTCCGTGCCGTCTTCGCCGACGAACTTCATCGTCAGCTTGCCCTTGCCGGGGAATTTGAAGTCGGTGGCGCGGTACTGGTCGCCGAAGGCGTGGCGGCCGACGATGATCGGCTTGGTCCAGCCGGGAACAAGCCGGGGCACGTTCTTGCAGATGATCGGTTCGCGGAAGATGACGCCGCCCAGAATGTTGCGGATCGTGCCGTTCGGCGATTTCCACATCTTCTTCAGGCCGAATTCCTCGACGCGCTGCTCGTCGGGGGTGATCGTCGCGCACTTGACGCCGACGCCGTGCTTCTTGATGGCGTTGGCGCTGTCGATCGTCACCTGATCGTTAGTCGCATCGCGGTTTTCCATGCCAAGGTCGTAATATTCCAGATCGATATCCAGATAGGGATGGATCAGCTTTTCCTTGATGAACTGCCAGATGATGCGGGTCATTTCATCGCCGTCGAGCTCGACGACCGGATTGGCGACCTTGATCTTTGTCATGTTGCAAACCTCTGTATGGGGTTGGATGGAGAAGGGTTTGCGCCCCTATAGCATCCAGTTCACCACAGGCAAAGACATACGCGCGCGATTCCGCCTGCGTTGCCTGCCGATTGCAAAACCTCTGTTCAATGGCCCCGGACGGAGCGCGGAAAATCTGCAGCGCGCGGTTTTGCATAGCGTCTGTCCTCGCGGACAAGAATGCTGTCCGCATCGAGCGCGGCAATCGGTGTATGGCGATCAGTTGGCACGAGCCCCTCGACTTGCAGCGCCAGATAGCGGCCGCAGCAAACCCTCAGGAAGGATGTGAAATTCTCCGGCGGATGGCCTTCGCCGAGCGATTCGACATAGAGCCGGCCAATCAGACGGCCAACCGACATGCCGTCGCGGTCGCCGATATCGTCCAGAATGGACCAGAAGAAGCTTTCAAGCCTGATGCTTGTCGCTACCCCGTCGATCCGCACCGAGCGGGTGACACTTTGCCAGAGCGCCGGGTCGGCGCCGATGAATAGCCTGCACATCCGTTCCTCCCAGAACTCCGGCCTGAAGTGTTCACCCTTCGGTGCGGTTTGGCAAGGCCGCTGTCAGGCGGCTGATCTTGTCAACGGCTTGCTGTGGCGGATTTCCGTGCCGAGCACTGTCAGAAACTGGCCGATCCAGGCGGGGTGGGCGGGCCAGGCGGGTGCCGACACCAGATTGCCGTCGGTGACTGCCTGGTCCACCGGGATATCCGCATAATGTCCACCGGCAAGCTCGACGTCGAAACGGCAGGCGGGGTAGGCAGAGCAGGTGCGTCCCTTCAGCACGCCGGCCGCCGACAGCAATTGCGCACCATGGCAGATCGCCGCCACCGGTTTGCCTGCGTCGAAGAAGTGTCGAACCATGGCGATGACGTTGGCATCGAGCCGCAGATATTCCGGTGCGCGGCCGCCTGGGATAACCAGCGCGTCGTAGCTTTCGACCTTGGTTTCGGCGAAGGTCGCGTTCAGGGTGAAATTGTGGCCGCGTTCCGAATAGGTCTGGTCGCCCTCGAAATCATGGATGGCCGTGGCGATCTGCTGGCCGGCCGCCTTGCCGGGGCAGATCGCGTGAACCGTATGCCCTACCGCGAGCAGCGCCTGGAACGGCACCATCGTCTCGTAGTCCTCGGTGAAATCGCCGCAGATCATCAGAATTTTCTTGCCGCCCATCATATCCTCCATCGGGTTGCGTCGGCAGGCAGGATGCCACGGGCGTTGCCCTGCCGGGTATTAGCCGGATACTACATTGCTGCTGGTGGGCGAGGGGCTCTGCCGCTCATTCCGGCCTCGCCTGACGCTCAGAAAATGGTTATGACCAACCGAACATGGTGTGGCGCCGGCAGACCAGCTGCGCCTTAAATTGGAGATGGTCGATGAAACGGTTGATGCTTGTTGTTCTTGCCTGCGCGGCCTTTTCGACGGCGCAGGCGGCGGACCCGGCGGCCCCCGTCAACGAGATCATGCAGGAGGCGGTCAAGGGCTGGGCGGAAGAGGCGCAATCCGGCGAGGACTATTTCTCTAAGGCACGACTGGGCCGCATCTATAGCCAGGATTTCGCCAAGACCTACCGTGAGGCGGCAAAATTCCCGGCCTATGACGAAGGCGATTCGCCCTTTGACTATGATGTGATTGTCAGCGGTCAGGATAGCTGCTCGATCAAGGACCTGTCCATCATCGCTGGTCCGGAGGCGGATGGTAAAAGCGACGTGAAGGTCACTTTTGACAATAGCCATTGTTTTGGCGAGCGCGCGAGCGACTGGAAACCGAGCGAACTGCATTTCATGGTGATCGAGGAGGGCGGCAAAGCTGTCATCGACGATATTGTCCGGACGGGCGAAACAGGCTCGCTCAAGGGGGAATTGCAGGGGATCGCCAGCCAGGGCGTCACCAATCCGCAATAGGCCGTCGCGGGTTGCGGCTTTCAAAATCCGCGCATCTATGCAAGGAAGCGCTGAAATCCAGGCGCTGAAACAGAGACGAAAGTACCGGAATGGCAGGAACCAACAGCGAGCGCGTACTTCTCACCGAAGGACCGGCGATCATTCTGGTGCATCCGCAGCTTGGCGAGAACATCGGCATGGTGGCGCGGGCCATGGCCAATTTCGGTCTTTCCGAGTTGCGGCTGGTCAGCCCGCGCGATGGCTGGCCAAGCGAAAAGGCCCGCTCTGCCGCAAGCCGGGCCGATCATGTGATCGACGCGGCCAAGGTCTATGAGACCGTGCCGGAAGCGATCGCCGACCTGAATTTCGTCTATGCGACAACCGCACGCGACCGTTACGGCTACAAGCCGGTGCGTTCGCCGCTGGTCGCCGCCGAGACGCTGCGCAGCCGCTTCAACATGGGCGAGGCGACCGGCATCCTGTTCGGCCGCGAGCGTACCGGGCTCACCAACGAAGAGGTGGCGCTCGCCGACGAGATCGTCACCTTCCCGGTCAACCCGGCCTTTGCCTCACTCAATCTGGCGCAGGCGGTTCTTCTGATGTCCTACGAATGGCTGAAGACATCCATGGAATCGCGGGAGGAAACCTCCTTCCAGGCATTGCCGCAGAACCCGGCGACCAAGGACCAGTTGCAGGGACTGTTCGATCATGTCGAGGAGGCGCTGGAGGCGCGCGGGTACTTCCGGCCGGTCGCCAAAAAGCCGAAATTGGTCGACAATTTGCGTGCAGTCCTGACCCGCCCTGGCTTTACCGAATCCGAAATCCGTCTGGTGCGCGGCGTCATCTCGTCGCTCGACCGTTTCACCCGCGAGGCGCCGCGCGGTACCGGAGCGCCGGAAAATTCGCGCGCGAACAAGGTTGACGACGCCGGTGACGATACCTGAGCTAAAACCCATCCTGGTTTTCGACAGCGGCATCGGCGGGCTGACCGTGCTGCGCGAAGCGCGCGTGCTGATGCCGGAGCGGCATTTTATCTATATCGCCGATGATGCCGGTTTCCCCTATGGCGGCTGGGAAGAGGAAGCGCTGAAGCAGCGCGTCATCTCGCTGTTTGCCAAGCTGCTTACCGAGCACGATCCCGAAATCTGCGTTATCGCCTGCAATACCGCCTTCACGCTGGTCGGCGCCGATTTGCGCGCGGCCTTCCCCGGGATGCGCTTCGTTGGCACGGTACCGGCGATCAAGCCTGCGGCGGAGCGGACGCGCTCCGGCCTTGTCTCGGTTCTGGCAACGCCCGGCACCGTCAAACGCGCCTATACCCGCGATCTCATCCAGTCGTTTGCTACGCAATGCCATGTCCGCCTTGTCGGCTCTGAAAATCTGGCCCGCATGGCGGAAGCCTATATTCGTGGCGAGGCAATCGATGACGGCGCGGTTCTGTCCGAGATCGAGCAGTGTTTTGTCGAGAAGGATGGCAAGAAGACCGACATCGTCGTGCTGGCCTGTACGCATTATCCGTTCATGGCCAATGTCTTCCGCCGCCTGGCACCCTGGCCGGTGGATTGGCTCGACCCGGCCGAGGCGATTGCCCGCCGCGCGCGCAGCCTTGTGCCGCTGCCGGATGGTTTTGAGCCCTTGAACGGCATCGATCCGGCTATCTTCACGTCGGGGCACCCGGACTTTACTACACGCCGACTGCTGCAAGGATTTGGGCTCACGGTGTCGCAGGCCATCTGACGTGATGCAGATCGTGCCGATAACGCCTGACTTTGATGGATTCGCAGCCTTGCGGGAGGAAAGCGTTGCCGAGGGGCAGCGCATGCTTGCCCGGTTGCAGGAAAACTGGATTTCCGGCCTCAACCGGTTCGATCGCCCAGGCGAAATCCTTGCCGGGGCGATTGTCGATGGTGTGCTTGCCGGTGTCTGCGGCCGCAATGTCGATCCGTTCGCCGGCGACGCTTCTGCTGGCCGCGTTCGGCATCTTTATGTGACACCGGGTCATCGGGGCAAGAGTATCGGCAGCCAGCTGGTTCGCTTCATCGTCCGTGACGCAGCCGATTTCTTCCGGTTTTTGAACACAAGAGCACCGCCGCAAGCGTTCGAATTTTATGGACGCCTTGGGTTTTCGCCGGTTCTGGAAAACAACACAGTCACGCACAGGCTTTATTTCTGAAGATCTGCTGTCTTAGCTGTGGGTTTTGCTGCGATTGGCGCGCCACACAGGCGGTTTGGTGGTAGGGGTCAACGCTTGCGGGTTCGTGGCGGCGCATCCGCATTACAGCGCCGCGCGGCAAATATGACGCGCAAAGGTCGCTGTAACACTTTAGGTCTGCTGCATAATTTTAGCCTTAAATCGATTCGATTTTAGGAATTACGCAGTGGCATTTTGAACGAGGTGGATATGAAAGTCGGCATCGACATGGGGACGGCGTCCGATGGCGCATCCGTTCCGCTCGATATCGAGGAGCTTCTGGCGACGCGTCTTTTGGTGCAGGGCAATTCCGGCTCGGGAAAATCGCACCTTCTGCGCCGTCTGCTGGAACAGTCCGCCCCGTGGGTGCAGCAGTGCATCATCGACCCGGAAGGCGATTTCGTCACGCTGGCCGACAAGTTCGGCCATGTGGTCATCGAGGGCGAGCGCACGGAAGCCGAACTGATCGGCATCGCCAGCCGTATCCGCCAGCATCGCGTTTCCTGCGTTCTGTCGCTGGAGGGGCTGGACATCGAGCAGCAGATGCGCAGCGCCGGTATCTTTCTCAATGCGATGTTCGATGCTGATCGCGACTACTGGTATCCGGTGCTGGTGGTTGTCGATGAAGCGCAGATGTTTGCGCCGTCGGTTGCCGGTGACGTCTCGGAAGAAGTGCGCAAAATCTCGCTTGGCGCCATGACCAACCTGATGTGCCGTGGACGTAAACGCGGCCTGGCCGGCGTTATCGCCACGCAGCGCCTGGCAAAGCTTGCCAAGAACGTTGCCGCCGAAGCCTCCAACTTCCTGATGGGGCGCACCTTTCTCGATATCGACATGGCGCGCGCCGCCGATCTGCTCGGCATGGACCGCCGCACCGCCGAAATGTTCCGCGACCTGAAACGCGGTTCGTTCGTGGCGCTCGGCCCGGCTCTGTCGCGGCGTCCGCTGCCGGTGACCATCGGCCATGTCGAGACCTCAGCCCGCTCCACCAGCCCGAAGCTGACGCCGCTGCCTGAAGCGGTCGCCGATGTCGAGGACCTGATCTTCACGCCGGATCCGGACGAATTGATCCGGCCCATCATGCGGCGTCCCAGCGCCCAGCCGCGCCCGGCCACCGATATCCTTGCCGAGCTTTCGCGGCCGCGCCCGGAACCGATCGGTCTTGCAGAGCCGAAGGCACCGGTGCCGGAAATGCCGGTTCAGGAGCGCGAGGCGCTGCTCGACGGCCTGCTTGCCGAAATCCTCGAACATCCCGACGCAGCGTTCCGCGCCGATGCCGAACTGTTCCAGGATTTTCTCGTTCGTTGCCGGATCCGCCGCGTTCCCGGTGCACCGCTGTCGCTGAGCGCCTTCCGCCGCAAGATGGCGGTTGGCCGGTCCGGCGTCGATGCCGAGACGGCCGCGACCGAAATCTGGGCGTCCGCGCTTAACCTGTCACGCAATGTCACGGACGATCTGCAGGGCGTGTTCCTGCTGGTGGCGCAGTCTGCCGTGCGCAATCTGCCATGCCCTTCGGATGCGATGATTGCACGGGCCTACGGCACGCATTCCGCCCGCCGCGCCCGCCGTCTGCTCGGTTATTTCGAAGAGCAAGGCTTGATCGTGGTTCACAGCGATCTTTCCGGCAAACGGATCGTAGCGTTTCCGGATTTGCAGGTCGAGACGGCACCCGGTGCTGCCGATGCTGTTTATGATGATGCGGGTAGCCGGAACGCTGCAGAATAAACGCCGACAACAATCGCGGGATTGTCAGACCCAGGTCTGGATGACGCGTTCGGATGCGTGAATGCAGGTGAGTTCGAGCCTGTCGGGTCCCGTATTGACGAAACGGTGCGGTGTTTCGGCATTGACCACAATGATATCGCCCACTTTAGCATCGAGCGTTTCAAGCCCGACGGTGAACTGCGCGTGGCCGGATCGGACGATCCAGGTTTCACTATACGGATGCGTGTGCAGCGCCGGTCCCTGGCCGGTTTCGTTATCGACCAGGAAAATCGAAATCGGCGTGTCGTACTCTGCGCCCTCGAACAGGACTGTCCTGTTCGACCGCTGATCCTGCTCGGTGCGGGGAATGACATGGAACATGCTGGCCTCCGTTTTGCGGTCTGGTGAATTAGAACAAAGGACTATATATCTCGACAGGAAGATATTATACCAAACTGTCTTCTCGTCAAGATAGTTTGGATTTCTGAAAGGCGCAACGGTGATGGAAGACAAGGAAAATACCGATCACGTGGACCGTCTGCGTGGGCAGTGGCAAAGGGAGTTGCCTGATCTCGACACCCAACCCATGGCCATTCTGGGTCGCGCCTACCGGCTGGCCAATCTGGTGCGTCCGTCGATCGAGGCGACCTTTGCGTCCTTCGGTCTCGATCGGGGCGAGTTCGATGTCATATCGACGCTGAGGCGGTCAGGACCGCCATACAGGCTGACGCCGACGGAGCTTTATACGTCGCTAATGATCTCGTCCGGCGGGCTGACGCATCGGCTGGACAGGCTGAAGACATCGGGGCTGATCCTGCGCGAGCGTTCGCAGGCCGACGGACGCAGTATGGTCGTCGGCCTGACGGAGGAGGGCATACGGCTTGCCGAGGCGGCGTTTCGCGTTGATATGGCCAGCGAGGCATCCTTCATGGCGGATTTGAGCGCTCAGGAGCGAACGGACTTGGCGGCATTGTTGCGGAAGTTGCTGGTCTCGGTGGAGCGGCGGACGGAGGGCGATACGCGTTAAATCTCGTGCGCGGAAACGCAAATTCGTTTGACAATAGAGGGTGAAGTGACTAAAGCCGCCACAACGCCGGGCCGAAATGCCCGGTGTTTTATTTGACATGTCCCGTGGATTCTCCGTTAGCGTAATGTGAGAAACCTGTCAGAGCTTTCAAAAGAAGTTCAGAGGAGGGCGTGTTTCCTTGATCCGGTTTGGCAACAGACCGGTGTAACCTGTTGAAGGGAAATACGATGAGCAAGCGCGAATCGTCTAAGTACAAAATTGACCGCCGTATGGGCGAGAACATCTGGGGCCGTCCGAAGTCCCCGGTGAACCGTCGCGAATACGGTCCTGGCCAGCACGGCCAGCGTCGCAAGTCCAAGCTTTCCGACTTCGGCGTGCAGCTGCGCGCCAAGCAGAAGCTCAAGGGCTATTACGGCGACATCCGCGAAAAGCAGTTCCGTGCGATCTTCGCCGAAGCTGACCGCCGCAAGGGTGATACCTCTGAAAACCTGATCGGCCTGCTCGAATCGCGCCTCGACGCGATCGTCTACCGCGCCAAGTTCGTTCCGACGGTCTTTGCTGCCCGTCAGTTCGTCAACCATGGCCACGTCAAGGTCAACGGCGTTCGCGTCAACATCGGTTCGTACCGCTGCAAGGCTGGCGACGTGATCGAAGTTCGCGAAAAGTCCAAGCAGCTCGTTTCGGTTCTCGAAGCCGTTTCGCTCGCTGAACGCGACGTTCCGGATTACGTCGAAGTCGATCACAACAAGATGGTTGCGACTTTCGCCCGTATTCCTGCCCTGGCCGACGTTCCTTACCCGGTCATCATGGAACCAAACCTCGTCGTCGAATTCTATTCGCGATAATTTCTTAGAGGCCCGGCCTTGTGAAATTCGGAAAAGCCACTCAGAGATGGGTGGCTTTTTTGTTGCCCAATCTCCACCAAATCTCATGCGGAGAATGACCGATGCCCGGCCCGTTGGACCTGCAGTCGATTGTCGATGATATCCACCGCGAGCTTGCGCCACGGCTCGGCGAGGGCAAGGTGGCCGATTACATCCCGCAGCTCGCCCGCGTCGATCCGAAGCGTTTCGGCATGGCGATCGTCACCGTCGACGGCGATGTGCATATGGCCGGCGATGCTGAGGTGCCATTCTCGATCCAGAGCATCTCCAAGGTTTTCACGCTGACGCTGGCGCTTGGCAAGCACGGCGAAAACATCTGGAAGCGCGTCGGCCGCGAACCCTCCGGGTCGGCCTTCAATTCGATCGTCCAGCTTGAGCACGAACACGGAATCCCGCGCAATCCGTTCATCAATGCCGGGGCGATCGCCATTACCGATCTGGTCCTGGCCGGCCATACGCCGAAGGAAGCGATCGGCGAAGTGGTCCGGTTCGTGCGTTATCTGGCCGACGAGGACGATATCCTCATCGACGCCGACGTGGCGCGTTCCGAGGAGGCGACCGGCTACCGGAATTTCGCGCTGGCCAATTTCATGCGCTCCTTCGGCAAGCTCGATCATCCCGTCGAGCACGTGCTTGGTGTCTATTTCCATCAATGCGCGCTGGCGATGAGCTGTGTCCAGCTGGCCAAGGCCGGGCTGTTTCTGGCTGCGTCCGGCACCAATCCGCTGACCAAACATTCCGTCGTCTCGAAACAACGGGCGCGGCGTATCAATGCGCTGATGCTGACCTGCGGCCATTATGACGGTTCTGGGGATTTCGCCTATCGCGTCGGCCTGCCGGGCAAGAGCGGCGTCGGCGGCGGCATCCTCTGTGTCGCGCCGGGCAAGGCGTCCGTTGCCGTCTGGTCGCCCGGGCTCAATCACAACGGCAATTCGCTGCTCGGTTCGCTGGCGCTTGAAATGCTGGCCAGCCGCACGGGATGGTCGGTATTCGGCGCTTAAGCAGCCGTTACGGAAGTTTCACACCGGATCCTGTGCATTTTCCTTGATCTTGCTGCTTTAGACAGGCAAGTGCAGGGCATCGTTTTCGCGCGCTGTTTTTTCGTCCGTGCGCCCTTTCATCCGGGACTTTGTCATGGATATTGCCATTCAGCCGCAAGCTACCAACCTCGAAGATCTTCCGTTCAGCCCGGATGACGCCGTCAACGAGGCGATGCATCCGATCTTTGCAAAGATGCCGGCCTCCGTCTCGTTCAACAAGCTGCGCAAGCGGTTGCTGCGGCAGGTGCGTCAGGCGATCGAGGATTTCGGCATGCTGAAAGGCCAGAAGCGCTGGCTCATCGGCGTTTCCGGCGGCAAGGACAGTTATAGCCTGCTGGCACTGTTGATGGATCTGCAATGGCGCGGCCTGCTGCCGGTCGAACTCGTCGCCTGCAATCTCGATCAGGGGCAGCCGAATTTTCCCAAGCATGTCCTGCCGGACTATCTCACATCGATCGGCGTCAAGCACCGTATCGAGTATCGCGACACCTATTCGATCGTGAAGGAAAAGGTTCCTGCCGGTGGCACCTATTGCGCGCTCTGTTCGCGCCTGCGCCGGGGCAATCTCTACCGGATTGCCCGTGAGGAAGGTTGCGATGCGCTGGTTCTCGGTCATCACCGCGAGGATATTCTCGAAACCTTCTTCATGAACTTCTTCCACGGCGGCAGGCTGGCGACGATGCCGGCCAAGTTGCTGAACGACGAAGGCGATCTGATGGTCATGCGGCCGCTCGCCTATGCCGCCGAAGACGATCTCGCCAAATTTGCGGCTGCGATGGAATTCCCAATTATTCCCTGCGACCTCTGCGGCACGCAGGATGGACTGGAGCGCAATGCGATGAAGGCGATGCTGTCGGACATCGAGCGCCGCATGCCCGGCCGCAAGGACACGATGCTGCGGGCACTCGGCCACGTCAATCCGTCGCATCTGCTCGACCCAAAGCTGTTCGATTTCCAATCTCTCTTCGCGGAGCCCAAAGCATGACGTCTGCCATCGATATCGCTGCCATCGCCAATATCCTGCAGGAAGCCGCCTTCAAGGAAATCCTGCCAAAATTCCGCAATCTCGGCGCGGGCGACGTGCGGATGAAGTCGGAGGCGATCGATCTGGTAACGGAGGCGGATGAAGCCGCCGAACGGCTGATCAAGGCGCGGATGGCGGAACTTGCACCCGATGCACTGTTCATCGGCGAAGAATCCGTCGCCGCCAACCCGGCACTGCTCGACAGCCTGGCCGGGGCTGACCTCGCCATCGTCGTCGATCCGATCGATGGCACGTTCAACTATGCGGCGGGTCTGCCGCTGTTCGGCGTCATGGCCGCCGTCGTCTCCAAGGGCGAGACGGTCGCCGGTCTGATCTATGATCCGATGGGCAATGACTGGGTGATTGCCGAAAAGGGTTCCGGCGCCTGGCTATGCAAGGCTGATGGTTCCCAGGAGCAGCTCTCGACTGTTCCGTCCGTGCCGCTGGAAAGCCTGGTCGGCTGCGCTTCGACCGGCTTCTATTCGCCTGAGAACCGCCGGATCGTCATGGGCAACATGGCCAAGGTCCGCATCGCCACCAGCTACCGCTGCGCGGCGCACGAATATCGTGGCTTTGCCGGCGGCCACTTCCACTTCCTGATGTATCAGAAGCTGATGCCTTGGGATCACCTTGCCGGTACGCTGATTGCCCAGGAAGCCGGCGCCTATGCTGCCCGGTTCGATGGTTCGCCATACCTGCCGCATCACGTCGATGGCGGCCTGCTTCTGGCTTCCGACAAGGATTGCTGGGAGATGCTGCGCCGCGAGGTGTTTACCGTCTGAGGAAAGACATTGCTCATTGGAAAAGGCCCGCCAGGAATTTTTCTGGCGGGCCTTTTTCATTTTATATTTCAGCGACTTACGTATGGCCGCCAGCGCCTTCCAGCGTGGCGTGGTCGTCGCCCGGATGGGTGAAGAGCTTGCCTCTTTCCGCCCAGAGCACGGCAGCAATGGTCACCGCGCCAAAGGCGGTAAATCCGGCGAACAACGGCTGGACCGTGCCGTTGAACAGTTGGCCGACAGTGCCGCCGATCAGCGCGCCGCCGGTTGTCGAGACAAAGCCGGTGATGGCGGTGGCCGTGCCTGCCAGGTGTCCCATCGGTTCGAGGCTGATCGCGGTGAAATTGGTGGCGATCACGGCGAACATCATCAAAAGCACGGAAAACAGCAGGTAGGCGACGAGGAAGTCCGGGCGGCCACCAAGCGAGAGCAATAATCCCGCGCCCGACAGCAGCGTGAACAGGATCATCGCTACATGCGAAATGCGCCGCATGCCGAAGCTGCGGACGAAATAGCCGTTGGCGAAATTGGCAACCGCGATACCGCCGGCCGTGCCGGCAAAGGCGATCGGCAACCAGTCGCCAAGGCCATAGACCTCGCCAAAAATCTGCTGGACGGTGACGATATAGGCGCAGATGACGGCGGTGAACAGCGTCAGGCCGATCATGTAGCCGCAGGTGACGCGGTTGGTCAGCACCGTGCGGAAGCCGGAGGTGACGGAGGCGACCGACAGCGGCAGGCGCTCGCTTGCCGGCAGTGATTCCTTCAGACGCATGCCGGCCCAGACGAACAGGATGGCACCGACGCAGCCGAGCAGGATGAAGATCCAGTGCCAGTTGGCATAGTAGATGACGGCTTGGCCGAGCGACGGCGCGACGATCGGCACGATCATGAAGACGATCATCACATAGGACATCACCCGAGCCATTTCACGGCCACCGAAGCAGTCGCGCACGATCGCCATCGTGGTGATGCGAACGGCTGCGGCGCCGATGCCCTGCACGAAACGCAGGAGAAGCAGCATTTCGAAGCTCTGGGTCAGGGCTGCGCCGAACATCGTCAGGGTGAAGAAGACGAGGCCGGCGAGCAGGATATTGCGGCGTCCGAACGTGTCGGAGAGGCTGCCGAAGACGATTTGCGAGCAGCCGAACCCGAGGAAGAAGATGCCGATGACCAGCTGGGTGTCATTGGTATTGGCAACATTCAACGACTGGCCGATGGCGGGCAGGGCGGGGAGCATGATGTCGATGGCGATGGCGACGCTCGCCGTCATCAGGGCAATGGTGATGATGAACTCGAAAAATCCGAGTCCTATTCGGGATGAGCCGACATTTTCGACGTGTTCGGTGGTGGTGGCGGACATGAAGGAACCTATGAATGTCTTGGGAGACAGGACGTTAAATTGCGGGATTATGCGGTCTGAAAAGCTTGCCTTTTTCTGCGGTGAGAACAAAGGCAAGCCCGATGATGGAAACGCTTAAGAAGCCGATGGCGAGTGGCGTGATCGTACCGTTGAACGCCTGGCCGATCAGCGCACCGATGGTGGCGCCGCCGATCGTCTGGGTGAAGCCCAAAACCGAGGATGCCGTTCCGGCAACGTGGCCGAGCGGCTCCATCGCCATAGCGTTGAAATTCGAGCCGATCAGCCCGAACTGGAACATGGCGCAGGCATAGAGAACGGCGAACAACCAGAACGGAAGCAGGCCGAAGACCGACGCCGCGACCCAGATCAGGCTGGTCAAGACGAAACCGATCAGCGCCCCATGCGACAGGCGGCGCATGCCATAGCGCTTGACCAGCCGCGAATTGGTGAAGGAGGCGAGCGCCATCATGCTGGCAAAGCCGGCGAAGACCAGCGGAAACCAGGTTCCGAGCCCATAGATGCCGACGAGGATCTGCTGTGCCGAATTGATGAAGCCAAACAGCGATCCGAACAGAAACGCAGCCGCGAGCGAGTAACAGAGCGCGACGCGGTTTGTCAGGACGATGCGGAATCCTGCCAGGATGGACGTGACCGTGAACGGCCGGCGGTGCTCGACCGACAGCGTTTCAGGCAGGCGCAGCATCACCACTGTCGCGACGGAAATCGCAAACAGGCAGATGACCACGAAGATCATGTGCCATTCGGCAAAGATCATGATCAGCTGGCCGACGCTGGGCGCAATGACCGGCACGATCATGAAGACCATCAGCACCAGCGACATGACTTCCGCCATCATCCGGCCACCATAGACGTCGCGGACGATCGAGACGGTGATGACGCGGGTGGCGGCTGCGCCGATGCCCTGAATGAAGCGCAGCGCCAGCAATCCGGTAAACGAGGGAACGAAGACGATGGCAAGGGCGCAAAGCGCATAGAGACCAAGGCCGCCGAGAAGGGGCAGCTTGCGGCCGAATCGATCCGACAGCGGGCCGAAGACCAGCTGCGCACAGCCCATGCCGATGAGATAGGCGGTGATGACATATTGGCGGGCGTTTTCATCGACGACGCCGAGGCTGGCACCGATTTCCTGAAGGCCGGGCAGCATGATGTCGATCGAAATCGCATTGATCGCCATCAGCATGGCCATCAGGGCAATGAAGCGTGGTTTTGACAAAGCCGGGAGACCCGGCGCTTCGGACAATGTGGTCATTGGGTATTCCTGGCGGATGTGCCGGGCGCCTGAAACTGGAAGCGGGAACGTTTCGGACGCGGATGAAAATGCTGGAGCCAGCATGGAAGATCGAAAGAAAAGCGCGGCTCCGAAGCGCTTTCAAAACGGCAACCGGGCTCGCCGGTCTGGAAGCAATTCCGGCAAAACGACGCCAGCAATTACCGATATATGTGGGAGGTCAGATCGGCCTCATTGACTGCGCGCCGGCCATCGGCCCCGCGTGTGCATACTCCCAGTATCGCGACCGGCTTGTGACAGCGGATCACTTTGGTTTCAGCTAAAAAAGGGCGTGCAACATTAGCTTTTCGTCGCAATCATGCTGAATCAAAAAAGGCGGTGACCCGCCTTTTTCAGGTGTCACTGTGGCTTCAATCAGGTTTCAGGCTGCGCCCTTGACCGCGATGCCGTGTTCTTCGAAATGCGACTGGAGTTCGCCAGCCTGGAACATCTCACGCACGATGTCGCAGCCGCCGATGAATTCGCCCTTGATGTAGAGCTGCGGAATGGTCGGCCAGCTGGAATAGTCCTTGATGCCCTGGCGAAGGTCGGCGTCGGCAAGCACATTGATGCCCTTGTAATCGACGCCGATGTAATCGAGCATCTGCACGACCTGGCCGGAGAATCCACACTGCGGGAACTGGGGGGTGCCCTTCATGAAAAGAACGACATCGTTGCTCTTCACTTCATTGGCGATGAAATCGTTGATACCGCTCATGGCGTAGTCCTTCCTCATCCCGCTTCAAGGGCCGGGTGTGTCGATGTCTGTTAGATAACATGCACGCGGGTGATTTTCACCACCTGAATACAACAAAAATTGATGACTTGCACGACTGCAACAGTGAACTGGGCAGTCCTAGCGTATCCTGCTGCGGGATGCAGCTGTCTTGCGGCGGCTCACCTGCTTCTTTGCCGGTTTCGCCTTAGCCGCCGGCGCCTTCTTGAACCGGCCGGTGCTTGCCGAGCGGGTCTGCCGCTTTTGCCGTTTTGTTGTCGTGGTGCCGCCAGCTTTCTTCAGGATTTCCTTCAGAACGCTCTCGACCACGCCGCTGACCAGCTCTTTCATCAGGTTGGCCATCGGGCGTGCTACTCCGGCGCAGATGTCTGAAGGGCGAGTGCGTGCAACACGCCACCCATGTTGCCCTTCAGCGCATTGTAGACCATTTGGTGCTGCTGTACCCGGCTCTTGCCGCGGAAGGCTTCCGCGACAACTTCGGCTGCGTAATGATCGCCATCACCGGCGAGATCCCGGATTGTCACCTTTGCGCCGGGAATGCCCGACTTGATCATGTCTTCAATATCGCCAGGTGCCATCGGCATGGTCTGTACTCCCTGAATTATTCGGCGGCGATTTGTGTTTCGCCGTCCATGAAGTCAGGGAACCATGATTCATGTGCCGAGCGCAATTGCAGAATTGCAAGCGGCCTGGCCGAACCGAGCACAACTTCCGTGCCACCGGTGCTGCCGATGACGGGGGCCGCGACGCCGGCAGCCTTTGCCCGCTCCGCAACCAGGGCTGCGTGTTCCGGCTTGACGGTCACGACATAACGTCCCTGGTCTTCGCCGAAGAAGACTTCGATCGCATCGCGGTCTGTAACGGCCGAGATCTTGGCGCCGATCCCCGATGCCATTGCCATTTCGGCAACGGCGAGCGCCAGTCCGCCGGACGAGCAGTCATGCACCGCCGTGGTCAGACCGTCGGTGATCAGGTTACGGACGAAGTCGCCGGTCTTGCGCTCATGGGCGAGATCCACATGCGGGGCAGGGCCATCTGTGCGGCCATGAATGTCGCGCAGATAGACCGACTGTCCGAGATGCGTTCCAAGGCCTTCGGGTGCACCGACCAGCAGGATCGTTTCGTCTTCGGCGGCAAAGCGGATACGCGCCATCTGCGACCAGTCAGCCATGAGGCCGACGCCGCCAATGGTCGGGGTCGGCAGGATGCCCTGGCCGTTGGTCTCATTGTAGAGCGAGACGTTGCCGGAGACGATCGGGAAATCCAGCGCGCGGCAGGCTTCGCCGATGCCCTTGATGGCATGAACGAGCTGGCTCATGATTTCCGGGCGTTCCGGATTGCCGAAGTTGAGATTGTCGGTGGCGGCCAGCGGCAGGGCGCCGGTTGCCGTGATGTTGCGCCAGCATTCGGCCACGGCCTGCTTGCCGCCTTCGAATGCGTCGGCCTCGACATAACGCGGGGTGACGTCCGAGGAGAAGGCCAGCGCCTTGGTCGGGTGGCCTTCGACGCGGACCACACCGGCATCGCCGCCGGGAAGCTGCAGCGAATTGCCCTGGATCAGCGTGTCGTATTGCTCATACACCCAGCGGCGCGAGGAATTATTGGCGGAACCGACCAGCGATAGAACCGCATCGGCAATGTCTGCCTGCGGAATGTCGCCGGCTGCGAGCGGAGCGGCAATTTTTGCCGGGGTCCACGGACGGTCATATTCCGGGGCTTCGTCGCCCAGTTCCTTGATCGGCAGGTTGGCGACTTCCTCGCCCTGATGAATAACGCGGAAGCGCAGGTCATCGGTGGTCTTGCCGACGATGGCGAAATCGAGACCCCATTTGACGAAGATCGCCTTGGCGACCTCTTCCTTGGCGGGCTCCAGCACCATAAGCATGCGCTCCTGGCTTTCCGACAGCATCATTTCATAGGCCGTCATGCGCTCTTCGCGCACCGGCACCTTGTCCAGTTCCAGTTCGATGCCGAGGCCACCCTTGGCGCCCATTTCGACGGCCGAGCAGGTCAGGCCGGCAGCCCCCATGTCCTGGATGGCGATGACGGCACCGGTCTTCATCAGCTCGAGGCAGGCTTCGAGCAGGCACTTTTCGGTGAAGGGATCGCCGACCTGTACGGTCGGGCGCTTTTCCTCGATCGATTCGTCGAATTCGGCCGACGCCATGGTGGCACCGCCGACGCCGTCACGGCCGGTCTTGGCGCCGAGATAGACGACCGGCAGGCCGACGCCCTTGGCTTCCGAGAGGAAGATCGCATCGGACTTGGCAAGGCCGGCAGCAAAGGCGTTGACGAGGATATTGCCGTTATAGCGGGCATCGAACTCGACTTCTCCGCCAACCGTCGGCACGCCGAAGGAATTGCCGTAACCACCGACGCCGGCAACCACGCCGGAGACGAGGTGGCGGGTCTTCGGGTGATCCGGCGACCCGAAGCGCAATGCGTTCATTGCCGCAATCGGGCGGGCGCCCATGGTGAACACGTCGCGCAGGATGCCGCCAACGCCGGTCGCAGCGCCCTGATAGGGCTCGATATAGGACGGGTGGTTATGGCTCTCCATCTTGAAGACGACGACATCGCCATCATCGATATCGACGACACCGGCATTTTCGCCCGGACCCTGGATAACGCGCGGACCAGTGGTCGGCAGCGTGCGCAGCCATTTCTTCGAGGACTTGTAGGAGCAGTGCTCGTTCCACATCGCCGAAAAGATGCCGAGTTCCGTAAAGCTCGGCTCGCGGCCGATCAGGCCGAGGATACGCTGATACTCATCCGGCTTCAGGCCGTGCGAGGCAATCAACTCGGGGGTGATGGGGCGGGTATTGGAAATGGTCATCGGGGTCCATTCGGTCCGTTGGAGCATCCCGGACGGCCAAGGTTCCGTCAGCTTGCGGGGATACGTCAAAACAAAGAGATCACGTCGGGGTTTCTTTAACCGAAGCTACTCGGCGATGCGACAGGAAAATGCCGGAAAAGCACAGCAGATCACGTGCTTTTCGCTGATAATGCGATGGCTCGCTCAGGCGAAGCTGTCGTAACCGGTGCGGCCGCTGTCAAGCAGGCGGCGCAGCGTCAGGAAGCCGCGCCGCACTTCGCTGCGGTCGGCCGGTGACGAGAAGCCGATCCGGACCCGGTGGTAGACGCTTTCCGTCCGCCCGGCCTTGAACTCGTCCTCGTCATCGACCAGCACGCCTTCCTCGAAGGCCGCATGTTTGAACGTGCCCGAAAACCAGGGTTCGGACAGTTTCAGCCAGAGGAACGGCACGTGCGGATGCGAGTTGAAGTCGAGGCCGGCGAAGATTTCGCGCGCCATCTGCTCGCGTGCGCGGATCTCGTCGATACAGCGCGTCCGCAAGCTTGCAGCCTCACCACTGAGGACCAGGCGTGCACAAAGCTCGGCGAGCAGAAACGGCATGCCGCCGCTGACCATCTTGTGGGCGATGCGGATGCGCTGGCTGAAGTGGGGAGGGCAGGCGACCCAGCCGCCGCGCACACCGGCAGCGACCGATTTCGACAGGCCGCCGACCAGGAATGTCCGCTCCGGCGCCAGTTCTGCCAGAAGCGGCATCGTATCTCCGGTCATCGCGCCATAAAGATCGTCCTCCAGCAGCCAGACGCCATAGCGGCGGGCAATGTCGGCGATCGCCTGGCGCCGCTCCAGCGACAATGTCACCACTGTCGGGTTTTGTGCCGTCGGCATGAGGAAGGCGAGTTTCGGGTGCTGCTGGGCGCAGACACGCTCGAAGTCGTCAGGGTCGATGCCGTGGTCGTCGGTGCGCAAGAGGATTGTCCGGCGGCCGATCAGTCCGGCACTGCGGCTGATCTGGGAGTAGGTGATGTTCTCAAAGGCGATCTTGTCGCCCGGTGCCGTGACGGCGGCGATCACAGCGACAGCGCCTGCATGAGCACCGAGCGTCGGCACGATCCGATCAGGCTGCGGCCGGAAACTTCCCTTGGCCAGCCACTGGCTTCCTGCGGTAAACCAGTGTGCCGGAAAATCGCGGGCGTAGCTGGCTATATCGGCGTGATGATCGCGGCTGATATCGACCAGCGCCTTTTCAAGCGACGCGCCCTGGCCAATATCAGGTGCCGCTGTACTGTCGAACCGGAGTTTTCCAGGCGGCGCTTTCAGCGCTCTCGTGCCGGCCAGCGCAGCGCTCATTGGATCAGGCTGTTCGGCTGGGCGCAATTCGGCATTGTCGAGCACGTAGGTTCCGCGCCCCACTTCGCCGCTAACAAGCCCGCGTTCGCGTACCAGATGATACGCACGCCCGATTGTCCCGATTGTCACGCCTATATCGAAGGCAAGGTTGCGCTGTGGCGGCAATTTCGTACCGACCGCCAAGACGCCCCCCGTAATCGCCTGCTCGATCTGATCGGCGATACGGGCATAAAGCGGGCCTTGGCCTTGGGTTGGGTCTGGCATCCATGTTGTCATGGTGACAATTTCTACATTGCATCGCTTTTCCTGTCAATTATGACAATGCAATACCGAAATGAAACCGTTGCAATCGATTGGATGGTGACAATGAGTACAATTTGCACCGATGACAGTGATGTATGTGCCCCGCCAAGAGGTGCAATTCAGCCAAGAGGCCTCGTCTCGCGTTTGAAGGCGCTTGGCCGGCTGGTGATCGCCTGGATAATTGACCGTGAAGAAAAGCGGCTGAGCCGCATTGCTCTTTCCGAGTTGACGGATGGACAGCTTGCCGACATCGGCGTCACGCCTTCGGAGGCCCGCCGGGAAGCGGCCCGGCCGTTCTGGAACTGACTGCGTCGTTGGGGGCTACAGCAGCTCCAAGACCTTCGTTTTCGGACGGCAAAGTTTTGCGCCTCTTTCCGTCACCACGATCGGCCTCTCCATCAGCTCTGGATGGGCCAGCATGGCGTCGATAATCTGCCGGTCCGTCTTGCTCTGATCAGCGAGCTGGAGCGACAGATACGCGGGTTCCCTGGCGCGCAGCAACTGGCGTGGCGCCATGTCCAGGGCAAGCAGCAGAGCCAGCATTTCCTCGTGGCTTGGCGGTGCTGCCATATAATCGATAATGGCAGGTTCAATTCCCGCCTCACGAATGATCTTGAGAACCGAGCGAGACGTATCGCAACGACGATTGTGATAAATCATGACGGTCATCAGCGTGCCTTTGGTATCGGGAGGGCGGTCGAAAGAGCCTGTCATAAGCAGCCCAAGGAGATCGTCTGCGCCTACCATGAGAATGATTGCGGTATCGTGACGGGTGCAGCAAACCTATTCTCTGGATGGGCGCGAAAAAATGGTTTCTTGGGTCGTGTGAATCAACAGGAGAAGTCTTGAGCTGATTGTTTCGCAAAAGCGCAAAAATGAAAAGCTGCGAGAAATAACGATAGGCAATGGTTCCACCGCTATTTCGATTGGCCTGGGAGTGGAGGCCTTAACCGCAGCGTTACCGGGGTGAGCCGGCACCCCACGCAAAGACCAATCCGGTCAGTTTTTCCGCTGTACATAAGCTGCTGACCGCAGCATGGTTCCGTGGTGAGCGCGCCTAGCGGCAGCCTTCACCACCGGCACCCCAGCGCTTGATATCCGTCGTCATTCTTGCGCCTACGGCTTCACTGAACAGTGGGCCGAACGCCTGAAGCCGGGCAGGGTGCCCCTCTGCCTGGACCACTGCGAGTGGCCGCGATTCGGGTGAGTTGCGCTTGACGATCAGGATGCGTGGGCGCCCCGAGAATGAATTCAGCTCGGGAGCGAGGCGGTAGGGCTTGAAGGCCGGATCACCCGACTTGAACCAGCAGGCATTGGCGCCGAGGGCCACCCTCTCCATTGTCGCCAATGCCGCCGTGTTACGGGCTGGTGCAGGCGGAGGCTCCGTCTGGCAACCGGCGGCAAGCCCGAGCAAGGCAACGGAGCCGACTGTAGCCATGAAACGGATGAAAGCTGCGGCGCGCATGAAAGCCCCCTGTGATTCGGTCTCTAGGGTGCCTTCTAGCAGGTGGAATGTTAAGCAGCGATTACATCGAGCGCGGAAGCGAACAATCCACGTCCGTCCGAGCCGCCATGGGCGGCCTCGATCAGGTTTTCCGGATGCGGCATCATGCCGAGGACATTGCCTCCAGCATTGACGATCCCGGCAATGTCGTTGACCGAGCCGTTCGGATTGGTGCCTGCGGCATAGCGGAAAACCACCTGGCCATTGTCCTCGATGGTCTGGAGCGTTTCCGCGTCGGCAAAATAATTGCCGTCGTGATGGGCGACCGGGCAGCGGATGATCTGACCCTGTTCATAGGCGCGGCTGAAGTCGGTATTGGCGTTGACGACTTCGAGCTTGATTTCCTTGCAGACGAATTTCAGCGAGGCGTTGCGCATCAGCGCGCCCGGCAGGAGGCCTGCTTCGACGAGAATCTGGAAGCCGTTGCAGACGCCCAGCACCTTGACGCCGGCCTTAGCCTTCGCCTTGATCGCCTGCATCACCGGCATGCGCGCCGCGATCGCGCCACAGCGCAGGTAATCGCCGTAGGAGAAGCCGCCGGGGATGACGATTAGATCGACATCCGGGATGTCCGTTTCGGTTTGCCAGATGGTGACCGGCGCCTTGCCGGAAATCTTGGTCAGCGCTGCGATCATGTCGCGGTCACGATTGAGGCCTGGAAGCTGAACGACGGCGGATTTCATGGGTGCGGTTCAAACCTGGATTGGGCCTCGGCAAGCTCGCGCAATTCGAGGCGGTTTTCGATACGGTCGAGGCGGTCCTCAATGTGGGCGATGGAGCCGCGCATACTGTTGAAGTCACCTTGTAGCAGGTGGAACTGATTCCTCATGCTCAGCATGTCCTGCCGCAGATCTTTCTGGCCATCCTTCAGGCTGGAAACATCGTTCTGGATACGCTTCAGCAGTTCGTACATCAACTCGCTGGACACATCGGCCATCCGACCACCTCATTCAACCATCAGGCGAGTGAGATAGTGTAATTCTCAATCACCGTATTGGCGAGGAGTTTCTCGCACATGGCTTTCACTTCTGCTTCGGCCTTTGCCTTGTCGGCGGTGTCGATCTGCAGATCGAAGACCTTGCCCTGGCGGACATGGCCGACGCCGCCGAAGCCGAGAGCGCCAAGGGCGCCCTCGATTGCCTTGCCCTGGGGGTCGAGAACGCCGTTCTTCAGCGTCACTGTTACGCGTGCGTTGATCACTGTCGTCTTTTCCTGCTTATTTCACCAATACCGGGCCGGAGCCGCGGGGCGGTTCGTTCTCGTTCATGATGCCAAGGCGGCGGGCCACTTCCTGGTAGGCCTCGACAAGGCCTCCCATGTCGCGGCGGAACCGGTCCTTGTCCATCTTTTCCTTGGTCTCGACATCCCAGAGACGGCAGCTGTCCGGCGAAATTTCGTCGGCCAGGATGATGCGCATCATGTCGCCTTCGAACAGGCGGCCGCATTCGATCTTGAAATCGACCAGCTGAATGCCGACGCCGAGAAACAGGCCGGTAAGGAAGTCGTTGATGCGGATGGCGAGTGCCATGATGTCATCAAGTTCCTGCGGGCTTGCCCAGCCGAAAGCGGTGATATGCTCTTCCGAGACCATCGGATCGTCGAGCGCATCGGCCTTGTAGTAGAATTCGATGATCGAGCGCGGCAGGACCACGCCTTCCTCGATTCCGAGACGTTTGGAGAGCGAACCGGCAGCAACATTGCGCACGACGATCTCAAGCGGAATGATTTCCACTTCCTTGATCAGCTGCTCGCGCATGTTGAGGCGGCGAATGAAATGCGTGGGAATGCCGATACGGTTCAGATGCGTGAAGATATATTCCGAAATCCGGTTGTTGAGCACACCCTTGCCGTCGATGATCTCGTGCTTCTTGGCGTTGAAGGCTGTAGCATCATCTTTGAAGAACTGGATCAGAGTGCCCGGCTCAGGACCTTCGTAAAGGATCTTGGCCTTGCCCTCGTAGATACGGCGGCGACGGTTCATGAATGATGTCTCTATCTTTAAATGCGCTCTTGGGCTGCGCGCTTGGCATTTTCTAAGGCGGTCCATAACTGAAATGAAACCATTTCACAATCGGCGACTGATCCGATCCCCCGAATTAGGTCTGCCGAACGGGTTCTAGGGTAGCATGAAAGTCGTCACGCCGGAAAACTTCGCATTGCACTTTCGGCGGCCTTTTGGTTTATGGGCGAAAAGCTAAACGTAAAACGGTTTTTGGAGATCGGAGATGACCAATATGCAGGATCGCGAAAAGGCGTTCGAATCGAAGTTTGCTCTGGATGAAGAGTTGAAGTTCAAGGCCGAAGCGCGCCGCAACAAGCTTCTTGGTCTTTGGGCTGCCGAGCTTCTGGGCAAGAGCGACCCGGCTGCCTACGCAAAGGATGTCGTCGCCGCCGATTTCGAAGAGGTAGGGCACGAAGATGTCGTGCGCAAGATTCGCGCTGATTTCGATGCGGCGGGCATCGCCCTTACCGACGACCAGATCCGTTTGAAGATGCTCGAGCTTCTGTCCGAAGCCGTCACACAGATCCAGAACGGCTGATATCGTCGTCATATCGGCCAATTTGAACCGTCCGAGGTTTCGGGCGGTTTTTTTATGCCTTGCGGCCTCTCCGGACCATTCTGTGCACGGCCTCGATGGGTGCTTCCGGCGGTCGCCAGTTGCCGGAACGGATGAACGTCTCAAGGTCTGCTCTGGTCATCGGCCGGGCGAAGGCATAGCCTTGCAGCGTATCACAGCCGAGATCGCGCAGAATATGGGCGTGACGGATCGTCTCCACCCCCTCTGCGACGACTTCGATATTGAGCGAATGGCCGATATCGATGATCGATCCGACCAGCTTGCGCTGCTCGGCCGCCTCGATAATCGGCTTGACGAGAGCTCGATCGATTTTTAGGCGGCTCGGATTGAGCTTCATGAGCCCGACGATCGAGGCGTGGCCCGTTCCGAAATCATCGATTTCAATGTCGATGCCGAGCATGCTGAGATCGCTGAGTATCTGTGACGAATCCTCGTCGAGATCGTCGAGGAAGATCGATTCGAGCAGTTCGAACGACAGCTTCCCACGCGGTATGTTCAGTTGCCGCAGGCTGTCGATCAGGCCAGGCTCTCGCAACCGAGATGAAGAAACGTTGACGGAAATGCGCGGAATCCCGAAACCCTGCGTCTCCCAACTGCTGAAATCGCTCAAGGCCTGCTCGGCAATGCAGCGATCGATGGCCGTCAGCGCGTTGATATCCTCCGCGATCTTCAAAAAATAATCGGGCGCCAGCAACCCGTATTGCGGGTGTCTCCAGCGGGCGAGCGTCTCGACACCGGTGACATCGAGCGTGCGGGCATCAAACTGCGGTTGATAGAAGGGAACGAATTCGCCGTCTTCGAGCCCTTTGATGATTTCGTCGGCAGTGCGCTTGGCGTGATGGATCTGCGTTTGCAGTTGCTGTGTGAAGAATTCATAGCGGTTCCGGCCCAGACCCTTGGCCCGGTAAAGGGCTATATCGGCGTTCATCAGCGACTGCCTGGCGTCGGCTGTGCCATCAGCGGTCCAGGCGATGCCGACGCTGGCTCCGAACCGGCACAGGTGCCCTTCATAGGCCACAGGCTGGCGCAGGGCTTCGATGATCTGGTCGGTGAGCAGGATGACGTCATCCTGGGAGCGGCGTGGGTCGCACAGCACCAGGAATTCGTCGCCACCGATCCGCGCAACGAAATCGCGCTCGCCAATGATTGCGGAAAGGACGTTTGCGGTGTGCATCAGCATGGCATCGCCGGCCTGATGGCCGAGCGTGTCGTTGATCTGTTTGAACCGGTCGAGATCGATATGCAGAATGGCACTATAGTCGACCTTACCGGCAATCCATTCATCGAGGCGCTGATCGAGGAACCTCCGGTTGGGCAGGCCGGTCAGGTGATCGTGCAACGCATTGAATTCGATCCGTGTGCGCGCTGCCTCAAGTTCCAGATTGCGCGCCTCCGCCAGTTGCCGGGCTCTTTCCAGATCGTCGCGCAAGGTTACATCTTCTGTCACATCCCAGTTGGCACCAATCAGTTTGTGCGCACCTTCATTGTCCGTGTACGTAACGGAGCTGGAGCGGATATGGCGGATTTTCCCGTCGGGACGGATGATGCGAAAAGCGTTCATGAAGGGAATGGCAGAAGCGACGCCGGCGGCGACCCTTGCAAGGGCTGCATCCCGATCATCTGGGTGCAGTCTCTCTTCGAAGGCCGAGAGGCCCGGTTGTTGTGGATCCAGCCCATAGATGGACAGCAATTGCTTGTCGCGCATGATGGTGCCGGTATCGAGATTGGCTTCGAAGACCCCGACTTTCGATACATCGAGAGCAAGTCTCAGCCGCCGCGATATTTCTTCAAGCTGAGCCTCGGCCTTCTTACGTTCTGAAATATCGGTATCCGTGCCGATGATCCGGCTCGGTTTGCCCTCCGGTGTCCACTCGATGGAGGCGCCCCGGCTTTCGATCCAGATCCAGTGACCATCCGCATGGCGTTCGCGGTACTGGAATATGTTGAATTCAACCTCGCCTTCATCCTGACGCCGAATACACTCGAGCACATGCTCGCGGTCAGCCGGATGGACATTTTCAATCCAGACATCAAGGGAGCCGTCCACGGGAGCGTCCGCTGCCATGCCGCGCATGGTCTTCCAGGGGATGGAATAGAAAAGATCGTTGGCGTCGAAATCGTGATCCCAAACACCTTGATGGGCGCTTTCGAGTGCGTATTTCCAGCGGGTTTCACTCTTCTGCAGGGCGGTGATCGCCTGTTTCAGTTCATCGATCGACTGAATTTGCAGGATGATGGATGGCGAAGGACCGGTCATCTGCGACAGGGAGGCCATGACCGGTTTGGTAGAACCATCAGGCTGAACCAGGCGGAGTTCACATTGGTTGGCGAGAACGCCGCCTCCTTCCATGTCTGCCGTCTTAGCGCTCAGCAGACCGGCGTCGTCAGGGTGGACAAAGCGTACTATTGGTTCCCCGAGAATCGCATCCGCAGGCAGTGAGAGCGCATGTGAGAACGCTGCATTGACATGGCGGATGCGGCCATCCGGTTCCAGCAGGCAGAAGCCCAGGGGCGCGCAATCGAGAACGACTGCTGCGTCCGGCAATGTGCCGGCCACGGCCGGCTTTGGTGGCGAGCCTTTGTCTTCACTGGCGGTGGTCACTGTCGGCCATTCCCGAATTATTTCGGGCATCATGACCGACGACAATGAAAGCCCCCTTAATGTGAGGAAGCTAAAATAATATGGCGGGGAACAGCATTGTCAGGGCTGAAGCCGGTTGAGAAACTGGGCAAAGACCATCGTGCCTTCCGGCCAGGGACCGTGTCCGGATTCGCTGTTGATATGTCCCGATTCCCCTGCATCGACGAGCAGCGAGCCCCAGGCGTTGGCTATGTCGCCGGCATGCTCGTAGGTCCCAAACGGATCGTTGCGGCTTGCCACAACCAGACTTGGAAACGGCAGCGGATCGCGGGGGTAGGGGCCGAATGTCATCAGGTGCTTCGGGCGGATCTTCTGATTGGTCACCTCCGGCGGTGCAACGAGGAAGGCGCCGGCGATCTTCTTTTCGATATGCGGCAGCGCATGCAGCGCCGTTGCAACGCCAAGCGAGTGCGCAACGATGACAACGGGCTTGGTCGACGCATTGATGTCGTCGATCATCCGCTTCACCCAATCCTCGCGCACGGGCTTGGCCCACTCTGCCTGCTCCACGCGCCGCGCGGAGGCAAGTTTGTTCTGCCACCGGGTTTGCCAATGGTCCGGTCCGGAATTGGTATAACCGGGTACGATCAGGATATCTGCTTCGGATGCTTTCATGATAACGGCGATTTGAGGTCGAGGAGAGCGGAAGTCAAGTGTAAGACCGACGGTTTTGGTATATGTTGATCGGACGGCGCGATTGGTCACGACGCTCCGTGGCAGAAAAAGACGCCGATACCGGGAGCATCGCATTTCGGTCCATCCTCGGGGCTGACCTTCAAGCCGACACTACTGATTGTTTTCGAATGACGTGACACCGCGTGTTTCAGGAGGAGAATTGGTCATGACAGCATTTCATGTAATGGCAGGATCCAGCGCAGGGCTCGTCCATCCGGACATTCGCAGGATCGGCGTAGCTGATGTCTTCGACGCGCTGCGTCTGGGTTGGCAGGATTTCAACGCAAAACCGTCTCACTACGTCTTTCTCTGCCTGATCTATCCAATCGCCGGAGTTGTCCTCGCCACATGGAGTTCGGGCGTCAACATGTTGCCTCTGGTGTATCCGCTGGTTTCAGGCTTTGCCCTTCTGGGGCCGGTCGCCGCCATCGGTCTCTACGAGATCAGCAGACGGCGCGAACTGGGCATGGACACGTCATGGCGGCATGCCTTCGACGTGCGCCGGTCCCCAGCGCTGGCATCGATCCTTGGACTTGCCTTCATGCTGCTCGTGCTGTTTGTCGTCTGGCTGCTGGTGGCGCAATCGCTCTACACGCAACTGTTCGGCGACATGCCGGCGACATCGCTTCAGGCGCTCTACCATCAGGTCACCGGAACCGAACAGGGTTGGAACCTCATTCTGGTCGGCAATGCCGTTGGTTTTGTGTTCGCCGTGATCGTGCTTTCGACCGTGGTCGTGTCATTCCCATTGCTGCTGGAGCGCGATGTCGGAGCCGTCGCTGCCATCGAAACGTCAGTCCGGGCAACGCTTGCCAATCCGCTTCCGGTTGCCATGTGGGGATTGATCGTTGCAACCGGCCTGGTCATCGGCTCGATCCCGGTTTTCGTCGGTCTCGCTGTTATCATGCCGATCCTCGGACATGCGACATGGCATCTCTACCGCAAGATGGTCGTCGTCCCGGAAGGCAAGTAGCGCTGCGTAACCCGGTACCTGCGACAAGCGCCGCCGTCTTGGCGTCGCCTTATCGCTGAGAGATGAGGGCCTTAGCGGAAATATTTGTAATAGGACGAAATCTGCGCCGATGTATTGGAGGACACGTTAAGGCGGATACCGATCTTGTCGCCGCGATACCATTGAACGACACCGGTCAAATGGCCGAACTCGTCACTCTTGATCGAGACTTCCTGGCCGGTCGTGGCATTGATGTCGAAATAGAGTTGAAAACAAATGCCGGCCGCCGACAGATCTTTGACAATTCCCCGGCTTGATCCGCCCTTGCAGGTCACTTCGCCGGTGAATTTCGTTGTCGTTCGCGCAGTCTTGCGTTCGATGGTCTGCTGGTGCGGCATGTTCACCCACTCCTCTCCATTCATTTTTCCGCAATTTCTCATGGAAAACTGACAAAAAGCTTGAGAAATTCGTTCACAATCGAACAAACTGGGTCGAAATCAAACACAAGTTTGGTGCGGAGAGCGGTGACGCTCTCCGCAGGGTGGATCAACCGAAGACGCGGCGGAAGATCGTGTCGACATGCTTGGTGTGATAGCCAAGATCGAATTTCTCGCAGATTTCCGCTTCCGGCAGAGCCGCGCGCACTTCCGCGTCGGCCAGCAGTTCCTCAAGAAAATCGGCGCCCTTTTCCCAGACCTTCATGGCGTTGCGCTGCACCAGACGGTAGCTGTCCTCACGCGACACGCCCGCCTGGGTGAGGGCCAGAAGCACGCGTTGGCTCATCACCAGGCCGCGGAACTTGTTCATGTTCTTCAGCATGTTTTCCGGGTAGATCACCAGCTTCTCGATAACACCGGCCAGGCGGTTGAGGGCGAAGTCGAGGGTGATCGTCGTATCCGGGCCGATGGCGCGCTCGACGCTTGAATGGCTGATATCGCGCTCGTGCCAGAGTGCGACATTCTCCATGGCGGGAACCACAGACATGCGCACCAGGCGGGCAAGGCCGGTGAGGTTTTCGGTCAGGACCGGATTGCGCTTGTGCGGCATGGCCGACGAGCCCTTCTGGCCCGGCGAGAAGAATTCTTCTGCTTCCAGAACCTCGGTGCGCTGCATGTGGCGGATTTCGGTGGCGACGTTTTCGATCGAGGAGGCGATGACGCCGAGCGTGGCGAAGAACATCGCATGACGGTCGCGCGGGATCACCTGGGTGGAAATCGGCTCCGCCACGAGGCCGAGCTTTTCGCAGACATATTCCTCGACGCTTGGGTCGATATTGGCAAAGGTGCCGACGGCGCCGGAGATGGCACCGGTGGCGATCTCAGCGCGGGCAGCAACCAGGCGGGCGCGGTTGCGGCTCATCTCGGCATAGAAGCGGGCAAAGGTCAGGCCCATCGTGGTCGGCTCGGCGTGAATGCCGTGGCTGCGGCCGATGCGGACCGTATCCTTGTGTTCGAAGGCGCGGGTCTTCAGCGCATTGAGTACGCGGTCGAGATCGGCAAGCAGCAGGTCGGCGGCGCGCACCAGCTGGATGTTCAGCGTCGTGTCGAGCACGTCGGACGAGGTCATGCCCTGGTGGACGAACCGGCTGTCGGGACCGATGAATTCGGCCAGATGCGTCAGGAAGGCAATGACGTCATGCTTGGTGACGGCTTCGATTTCGTCGATACGCGCGACGTCGAAAGTGGCCGAACCACCCTTTTCCCAGATCGTCCTGGCGGCGTCCTTGGGGATGACGCCGAGTTCGGCCAGTGCGTCGCAGGCATAGGCCTCGATTTCGAACCAGATGCGGAATTTGGTTTCCGGCGACCAGATGGCCACCATTTCCGGCCGGGAGTAACGGGGGATCATGGGCTTCAGCTTTCGTGACGATGGGCGTTGGCTGAGCCTCTAGCAAAGATAGACGGCAATCTCAACGTTGCTGTTTTGGCATCCGGCAGGTCAGCCACAGGCTGGTCAGTGCGAGAGCGGCAAATCCGAGCGGCAGATACAGGCGGATGCCCATGACTATGAACTGATAAATGGCGCTGGCCGAGGTGAACGTGAATTGATAGGCCCAGGTGCCGGTGCCGAACGGGGCGTGCCAGCGGGCATAGAAAATCCGGTAATCGAGGGCAAACAGAACAGCCGTGACGGCGATTGTGCAGAGGGTCAGGCACAGAAAGAATGCCGCAAAACGGGTTTCCCGGCCTCTTCCCATCGCGCCGAAACGGCCGAGCAGCAGCGCAAATGGCCAGGACGCGACGCCACCACAGAAGAACAGGATGAGAATGCTCTTCAGATGGAAAGTCTCGGCGCCATTGCGCAGGTACAATGCAGCAAGTGCCGACCCAGCCATCATCAGGCCCCACAAAGGCGCACCCAGAACGAGCTCCCACAGGCCCGGCAAAGCCAGACGCAGGCGCTGCGCGATTTTTCGCGTCAAGCCGCGCTGCCCGTCCGTTGCCGCATGCTCGGGTGCACTCATTGTGCTGCGGGCGCCGGAACGGCGATCCAGCGGCCGTCGCTGCCTTCGAAACCGACACTCAAGACCTGAACGAGGACAACGTGAACCGGTTCGCCTTGCTGCGGATTATGCACCATGACGCCGCCGATACGGTAACCGGTCGGGCATTTGCGGCTGTCGGGAATGGCCGTGTCGGCGTGCAGCACGCGGTCCGATGACTTTCCGTCCTCTGTTTTAAAGGCGAGACGAAAGCCGGTCGACTGGGGCGTGACATCCTTGCAGAGTGCGGAGGGGGCGAGGGGGATGTCATCGAGCGAGAGCGTGAAGTCTCCACCAACCGGCGGCTCGACGGCATATTGCCGGTATGTCAGGCGATGAGGAGCGCTGTCCGTTTCCGTGATCGGATTGAAAGCGGCGAGCAGGCCGGGATTGGCGCCAAGATCGAATTTCTCGACAAGCGGGGCGGCCTTTGCGGCCGTCTGTGCTCTCACCTTGGCAAGGCTGGTGTTTTCTTCATCGAGGCGCAGCCGGATCGGCGTTCCGGGCAAAAAGGTGTCCTTGCGGGTATCGACGAAATAGATGTTCGAATAGGGAAAGCCCGAGCCGTCCTGAACGCCATATTCCTCGAAGGCAAAGACATTGCCATCCGCCGAAAAGCCGAGCGGTTGGAATGAGGCGAAATCGCCAGCACAGGCCGCGCCGGAAAAAAGCGCCGAGGCAAGCAATGCAGCCGCGATTCCGCCCGGCAATCTCATCCGCGGCCTCCTTCGGCGTTGCTGCGCAAGGTGTCGATGGTTTTGCGGTAGGCATCGACATGCCCACCGCCGAAGATGGCCGAGCCCGCGACGAACACGTTGGCACCGGCGGACGCCGGAAGCGCGATCGTGTCCAGCGCGATGCCGCCATCGACCTGGATGTCGATCGGCCGGTCGCCGATCATCGCCTTGATGCGGCGGATCTTCTCTTCCATCGCGGGAATGAATTTCTGGCCGCCGAAACCTGGATTGACCGTCATCACCAGAACGAGGTCGATCTTGTCGAGCAGGTAGTCGAGCACGCTTTCGGGCGTTGCCGGATTGATCGAAACACCGGCCTTCTTTCCCAGCGCCTTGATGGCCTGAACCGAACGGTCGAGATGCGGGCCTGCCTCGGCATGCACGGTGATGCTGTCGCAGCCGGCCTTGGCAAAGGCTTCGAGATAGGGATCGGCCGGGGCGATCATCAGGTGGCAATCGAAATAGGCCTGCGTGTGCGGCCGCAGCGACTTGATCACATCCGGGCCGAAGGAAATGTTCGGGACGAAATGGCCGTCCATGATGTCGAGATGGATCCAGTCGGCACCGGCGGCAACGACGTCGCGCACTTCCTGTCCGAGCTTGGCGTAATCGGCGGCGAGAATGGAGGGGGCGATGCGGATAGGCAGGGGCATGATATGGGGCTCCAACTGTTTTGCGGGCAATAGCATCGCTTTTCACGGCAAACAACAGATGTTGCCGCTTTCATCATCCCAACGGGTCTAGGTTTGCGCCGCCCAAACGGGCAGCAGATCGTTTTCCCGGGCCGTCGCGTCATGCACGCCACGGGCGATAGCGCGGGCCATGGTGGAGGCTGCCGCAGCCCCGAGATCGATGAAATCCTGCAGCGAAATGGTATTTCCGCTTGTTCCCGTCGCCAGCGCAAAGACCAGGTCGCCGTCAAGCGGCGTATGCGAAGGCCAAAGCGCTCGGGAAAAACCGTCATGGGCGGCGATGGCCAGACGTTTTGCCTCGGCCTTGGTCAGGACCGCATCTGTGGCGATGACGGCGATCGTGGTGTTTTTCGTTTCGCTCTGCTTGCGGCGAAACTTGATGCGCAGGTCTCGCGCGTCGCTCGGGAACGGATGCGGCATGCCGAGGCCGCCGAACTCTGCGCCTTCTTCGAACGGTGCCGACCAGAAATGTGCTGTGTCGCCTATAGTTGCCGATCCCAGCGCGTTGACCGCGACCAGCGCGCCGATGGTGATGCCGTTGTCGAAGATCGTCGAGGCCGTGCCGAGGCCACCCTTGAATGTGGCCGTCAGGGCGCCAGTTCCGGCGCCGGCGGTGCCTGTCGAAAACTCCAGTGCTGCGGCCTGTACAGCCGCATACCCAAGTTCGCGATAGGGCGGATAGAGACCCCAATCCTTGTCGCCGCCATTGATCAGGTCGAACAGGATGGCTGCCGGAACGATCGGGATATGCAGGTTACCGACCGGAAAGCCACGTCCCATCTGCCGCAGCGCCGCCTGCGCGCCGGAGGCCGCATCGAGCCCGAAGGCCGAGCCGCCCGACAGAACGATGGCATCGACGGTCTGCACGGTGTTGTGCGGCTCCAGCAGATCGGTCTCCCGCGTGCCGGGAGCGCCGCCCAGAACCTGCACGGCAGCGACAGCCGGTTGATCGCAGACGACGACGGAGACGCCGGATTTTAGCCGATGGTCCTCGGCATTGCCGACACTTAGGCCGCCGACATCGGTGATCGCATTGCGCGGGCCGGGGCGCATCATTGGCTTCCCGAAACGGCCGGTGCGGCGATGAACCGGTTGTTTTGCCATTCCAGCAGGCGGTAGGGGTTTTCAGCCAGTTCGTGACCGGCGTTGAAGCGGATCGGGCCAAGAACCGTCTGGTAGGGGCCTTTGGCCAACGCATCCATTACAGGGCCGCCATCCCTGCCGGCCTGATCCTTCGCCTGCTCCAACAGCGTGACGGCTGCGAATGCTGGCAACACATAGCCTTCCGGCAGCAATTTTGCCGCCGTCATGGCATCGACGGTGACCTTGGCGTCCGGCAGTGCGGCATAATCGGGCAGGGATACGGCCAGAACGCCGTTTGCCAGCGGAACCGGCAGGTTTGCCGCTTCCAGCGCCTCGCCGCCCATCAGCGTCAGCGGCACCTGTTCGGACGCCGCGTCGCGGGCAATGATTGCGGCATCGGCGCGGTCGCCGCCGGTGAACACATGCGTCGCGCCACTCTTGGCGAGCCTTCGAACAAGGCTCACCTGCTGTTCCTGGGCGGGACGGTAGGTGTCGGAGAAGGTCGGGGTGAGGCCGATTTCGGCCAGCGCGCCGCGCACGGTTTCCACCAGTTCGCGCCCATGGATCGTTCCGTCCTCGATCAGTCCCAGCGGTTCGTTCTTCCAGCGCGACAGAATGATCTCCGTCACTTTGGCCGCTTCCGCCTTGGCGCTCGGCACCAGCCGGAAGAGTGGCCATTTCTTTTTCGCCGCGTCTTCCATCAGGATGTCGGAACGGACGCTCAGCGTCAGGGCCGGAATGCCGGCCTCGGCCAGTGCCGGTAGCGTTGCCTCCAGGCTTTCCGTACACAGGAAACCGATCGCCGCCTCGGCGCCGCTGGCGAGCAGCGCCTTTGTCAGGCTTTCGGCATCCTTAGGCTCGCAGGTTTCCGGGATGGCGATGATTTCCGAGCCGCGATCGTCCGCCTGAAAGCGTGCGCCGTCCAGCATCTGCTGCCCCAGAAGCGCAAAAGGTCCGTCCGCCGGGGCGACGACAGCGATCTTCAGGCCTGCAGCCAAAGCCGGGGCGGCCTGGACCGATCCGGCAATCACAAGGCTGGCAAAAATCGTACGAAACATGCGCTTATCCAGTTGAGAATGCCCATGTTTTAAAGATGTGGCAGCAGGGGTCAAAGGAAAAGATCGAAACATGCGCCACGGGACGGCAACTGTCGTCGATGACGAAGAAAAAACAGACGATGGGTTTCATATTTCGTCGCAATGTCTATGTGTTAAGGCGTAACTCGATCTGGAGACTGCCGTGTTGGACAAGACCCAACTGGACCCGCTGGCCTACCGTGATGCCATGAGCCGGCTGGCCGGCCACGTGCATATCGTCACGGCGGCTAATAACGGCGTGCGGCGCGGCGTGACGATCACGGCTGCCTGCTCGGTGTCCGACGATCCGGCGACGCTTTTGGTCTGCCTCAACGGCGCCAATCCGCGCAACGACATCTTTGCCGACAGCGGCAGCTTCGCGCTCAATCTTCTCGGCGCCGACCAGATGGATCTCGCCCATGTCTTTTCCGGCAAGAACAATGTCGATCCGGCAGAGCGGTTTTCCCACGGCACCTGGGGCGAACTTAAGACCGGCGCGCCGATCCTTGCCGAGGCCGTGGCTGTGTTCGATTGCCGGCTGATCGATATCAAGACCGTGGCCACCCATATCGTCCTGTTCGGACAGGTCGTCGCGGTGGCGCTCGGCCCGCAGCAACCGGCGCTCGTCTATCTGGACCGGGACTACCGCACGCTATAGATTTTCCTTGCACCGGCTACGCGGTTCCCGCGGCTTGCTCGCCATGCTGCCGCATATTGATGGAACAGCCGACTTTACCATTCGCATGTTGAAAGGCTGACAGACATGGACAATGCGGCAATCGAGGAGATGTTTTCGGCTCTCGGGCCAGTGACGGTCAAACGCATGTTTGGCGGCAAGGGCATCTATTTCGAGGGCCGGATTCTGGCTCTGGAGGTCAGCGGCGACATTCTGTTGAAAGCTGACACCGAGAGCGCCGGAGAATTCGCGGCGGCCGGTAGTTCGCAGTGGAGCTATGACGACAAGGGCAAACTGGTGAAGATGCCCTACTGGTCCGTTCCAGAAGAAGCTTTTGATGATCCCGATGAAATGGCCCGCTGGGTGCGGCTTGCCTTTGAGGCGGCCTTGCGCGCTAAGAAATAGCCAGCGCCCGCAACGCCTTGACCGCATCCTGGGCAAACAGAGAGAGCGGCTGCGGCAGGTCGTCGAGCGGATACCAGCCTATTGCGGAAAGTTTGTCGGGTTCCGTCAATTGTGGTTCGCCGGAGAAATCGTCGGTCACGTAGATCAGCGAGATCCAGTGCTGCCGGTCGGCCGCAATCAGCTGTTCGCTGAGACAGAGAAAACGCGCCGAATGGATTGTCAGACCGCTCTCTTCCTCCGCCTCGCGGCGGGCGGCGTCGGCTGCCGGTTCCATATGATCGACCTTGCCGCCGACAATGCTCCAGTGGCCGGCTTCCGGCGCTTTCAAACGCTTGCAAAGCAAAAGCTTGCCGTCACTGAAGACGGCAAGCCCTGATCCCACACCGGGAAAATCTATGCCTGGATATGCCATCCGACTGCGTGAAGGCTCAGGCCTTGCCGGCAATCAGCATGAAAGCCGGGATATCGTCGCCGAAGCCGACCGGCGTCGGGCCGTCGTCCTGGTCGCGGCGATAGCGATTGCGGCGATCGCGGTTGTCGTCATTGGCAGGATTCGGCTGGGGAGCAGGACGGTTGCTGTTACGGCCGGCATTCTGCGGTTTCGTTTCTGCCTTGCGTTCTGATCTCACAGGTTCTGCCTTTGCTACTACCGGTTCGAGGGGGGCTGCTACGACTGCCGGACTATCGTCTGATTTGATGTCCGATTTGTGACTGGCCACGGGCCGGGGAGCGTGTTCACGATCCCGGTCATTGCGGCGTCCACCGCGCTTGCCGTCACGGCCGCCGCGCTCCGGCTTGCTGCTCTCGTGGCTTTCCATCGGAGCGGGCAGGGCGGAAAGGTCGCCGTTCAGCCACTCGATGTTCTTGTCGATCAGCTTTTCGATGGCATCGACGAATTTCGTGTCGCGCTTGGAAACCAGCGTGAACGCTGCACCCGAACGGCCGGCACGGCCGGTGCGGCCGATGCGGTGGACATAGTCTTCCGCATGGATCGGCACGTCAAAATTGAACACATGGCTGACATCCGGAATGTCGAGACCGCGAGCGGCGACGTCGGAGGCAACCAGCAGCGTGATCGCATTGTCCTTGAAGCCCGCAAGCATTTTCGTACGCGAGCTCTGGTCCATATCACCGTGCAGAGCGCCCACGGAGAAGCCATGACGCGAAAGCGAGCGGTACAGTTCGGCAACATCAAGCTTGCGATTGCAGAAGATGATGGCGTTCTTCAGCTCGTCCTGCTTCTGGATCAGATCGCGCAGCACAGCGCGCTTTTCGTAATCCTTGCTGTGGGTGGCGACCAATCGCTGCGTCACCGTCGTTGCCGTCGAAGACCGCGTCGACACTTCGACACGCTCGGGGTTCTGCAGGAAGCGGTCGGCGAGCTTCTGGATTTCCGGCGGCATGGTGGCCGAGAAGAACAGGGTCTGGCGCGTGAACGGGATCAGCTTGGCGATGCGCTCGATATCAGGGATGAAGCCCATGTCGAGCATGCGGTCGGCCTCGTCGATGACAAGGATTTCAACGCCGGTCATCAACAGCTTGCCGCGTTCGCAATGGTCAAGCAGGCGGCCTGGCGTGCAGATCAGCACATCGGCGCCACGCTCAAGCTTTCGGTCCTGCTCATCGAAGGACACGCCGCCGATCAGCAATGCGACATTGAGCCTGTGATTCTTGCCGTATTTTTCAAAGTTTTCCGCAACCTGGGCAGCCAGTTCGCGCGTCGGCTCGAGAATGAGCGTGCGCGGCATACGAGCGCGGGCGCGGCCCTTTTCCAGAAGCGTCAGCATCGGCAGCACGAAGGATGCCGTCTTGCCCGTGCCCGTCTGGGCGATGCCCAGAATATCACGCCGCTGCAGGGCTGGCGGAATGGCGCCTGCCTGGATCGGTGTAGGGATGGTGTAGCCCGCATCTGTCACTGCGGTAAGAACTTTTTGGCTCAGGCCAAGGTCTGAAAAAGTGGTCAAAGGGAAATCTGTTTCCGTTCCGGTTCGGTCGAACTCTGGTCAATCGGCGCAAGCGTTAACTGCCGTTGCTGGGGCTCTTAGTCCCATAGCCAAGCAAAGTCAAGAAAACCGGTGGTTTGATCGGCGAAAGAGTCAATAATGGACTGCCAACAACAGGATAGCGCAAAAACGCCTGCCGTTACGTCAAGAGCGGCCACAAAGCCGTCAAGTTCAATTGATGTAGTGGCTGAGCTTAATGCCTGCGGTCAAAAACCGCATGGGATCGACGGCCTCGCCATTGAGGCGGACTTCGTAGTGCAGGTGCGGGCCGGTCGAGCGGCCGGTGCTGCCGGAACGGGCAATGGCCTCGCCGGCGGTAATCTTGTCGCCGACATTGACCAGTATCGTCGAGAGGTGCGCGTAGCGGGTGGTGATGCCGTTGCCATGGTCGATTTCGACCATGTTGCCGTAACCGCCGGTCTTGCCTGCGGTGATCACCGTGCCGGGTGCGGTTGCAAGGATGCGGGTTCCGGTCGGGGCGCGAAAATCGATGCCGGCGTGCAGCGCCAACCGGCCAAGGAACGGGTCGAGGCGATTGCCGAAGCTTGAGGTAATGTCGCTGGCTGGGGACGGATTGTTGAATGGCAGCTTCCTCGCCTGGCTGCGAACGCTTTCGAGACGGCCAAGCGCTGTATCGAGCTCAACCAGCGAGCTGTCGAAGGCTTCCGTCGTTTCCGGCTCGACGAATGGACCGCCAATGGCAGTGTCGTCCGCCGTAACGGGCGCGGTGGCCGCCGCCGCATCTGCGGCCAGCTTGACGCCGGTGCGGGCGAGAATGGTCATGATGGCATCGGTGGCTTGCGACGCGCCCGCAGTCAGGCTGTCGATCCGGGTTTTCTGTTCCTGCTCGATATCCTTGAGCGACAGTGTCACCTTCGAAAACAACCGATCGGCCCGGTCCGACATGGCCTCCTGTCGGCTCGAAGCGGATTGCGGCGCGTAGGCCAGCGCCATCTTCTGTTGCGGCGCTTTGCCGCCCATGCCCATCAAGCGTTCGATGGCTTTCAGGCCGCCACTGGCGTCGGCGCGCTTTTCGTAGGCGAGGGGAGCTGTCTCTGCAGGCTGGACGTCCTTCTCGGCGAGACCGGATTCTTCGGCGCGGTCGAGCAGCGTTCCGAGGCGGCCGTGGCGCGATGACAGCGCCATCTGCTGCTGCAGCAGCTTTTCTACCTTGTCTTCGACGACTTGCTGATCAAGGAGCTGGCGGCTGGTGACGCGGTCAACCTGCGCGCGCAAGGCGGCGATCCGGTCCTCATACTCGTGCTGCATGCGCGCCTGGCGCGCCATCGTGCCGCCGATCAGGTCGTCGCGCAACACAAGATAGGAGGTCGCAGCAAGATAGCCGATCGAGAAAACAGAAATAAAACAAACCGAAAGTGCTGCCATCCATGGGCGGACGGTCATGTGGCGAACCTTGTCACCGCTGGCCAGAATGATGATGTGCTTTTGTGCGCGCTTGCCGAAAACCCGGCTTTCCGTAGACACCAACTCACCCCCACCGCGTGCGATTCTGCCCGTCCTGACGAGCTCGATTAGACACTGTTAAGGTTAATAAAGCCTTGCTGGGCGGCTTTTCTGGCGGCCAATCAGGTGTTCACGGAGGCCGTCATAGAGCGATAGAATGATGGTGTCAGGCCTGCTTCGGCACGGGCGATATCGTTGAACGGAGCCTTCAGCGGCCCGCGAAAATTAGCCCTGACCAAGGCTTGGAATGCCGCTGCGGGGTCTTTCTTTTGCCGGGCGCAGAGGAAACGGAACCATTTGGCACCAACGGCCACATGGCCTTTTTCATCCTCGTAGATGACATCGAGCACGGCAGCGCTTTCCACATCGCCGGCCTCGCGCATCTTCGCCTGCAGGGCTGGCGTCACGTCAAGGCCACGCGCCTCGAGAATCAGCGGCACGACCGCCAGCCGCGCCGTGAGGTCGTTGCGCGTATCATGGGCTGCCTGCCAGAGCCCGTCATGGGCCGGCAGGTCGCCATAGTCGGCACCAAGCTGGCGCAGACGATCGCGCACCATGCGGAAATGCTTGGCCTCCTCGAAGGCGACCTTCATCCAGCCGTCGAAGAACGAGTTCGGCACGGGCTCCGTTGCAAACCTGGCGACGATGTCGAGCGCCAGATCGACCGCATTGAGTTCGATATGGGCAATGGCGTGGAGCAGGGCGATCCTGCCCCTGTCGGTGGTCAGCGCACGTTTTGGCATTTGCCTTGGCGGTATCAGCTCCGGCTTTTCGGGTCTTCCGGGACGATCAGGCACGGGTGTATCGAGCGGCGAACGTAGCGACAGCGTCCGTTCGTTCCACCGGCGGGCTGTTTCCTGGGTCAAAAGCGTCTTGATATCGAGATCTGCCGCGCGGATTGCGCGGACGGCCCCGTCCCGAAGGCTGCGAATCGCCGGCAGGCTGGTCATCGTCAAACGGTTCCGGTGGCAAGGTTCTGGGCTGCGGCGAGCACCTCTTCGGCATGGCCGGCGACCTTCACCTTCGGCCAGATGCGCCGGACGACGCCATCGGGTCCGATCAGCAGGGTTGTCCGTTCGACCCCCATATATTTGCGGCCGTACATGCTCTTTTCGACACAAACACCATAGCTGTTCAGCACAGCCAGATCCTCGTCCGAGGCGAGAATGACGGACAGATCGTATTTCTTGGCGAACTTGTCGTGCTTCTTCACCGAATCGGGCGACATGCCGATGACCACAGCGCCAGCTGCAGAAAACTCGCCCAGGAGTCCGCTGAACGCGATCGATTCGGTGGTGCAACTGCTGGTGTCGTCCTTCGGGTAGAAGAAAAGCACGACGGACTGTCCCTTGAAATCCGACAGAGAGACGTTTCCGCCGCCATCACGGGGCAGGGTAAAGTCCGGTGCAATTGCGCCTTCGGTCAGGTTCGCCATGGTTAGTCCTTTATTCTGGGTCATATGCCGCAAGAGGCATAGCCAATCGGAACCCTGCCCGTCCAGCGCCGGAGGAACGGAAGGCTGTTTCGAGCACAGGCAAGATCGGTTCGATGGCAGACATCGTTTGCCCCGGGACCGTTCTTTAACTACTGTGCAGAGAATGCAGATTCAAAAATCCCCTGCGGTAGGTCGCTGGCATTTTCGGGCGAAAAATTGGGACGAATCAACCACATATGACATCGGTTCGGCACCGTGGCCATGGAGCTGTTTGATACTGGGAAATGGAATCGCAACAGATTTGGAAAATACCGCATGATTCTTTTTCACACTTCCGAGGTCACCGGCGCTGATGAATGAAATCCGCGGCGAAAAAGTATCGTTTCGCAAGGAAGACATTGTCGTTCTGCATTCCCTGCCGTCGGCGCAGGCCCATGATCCATGTATCGTCCACGCGCCGAACAAACGTGGCATTACCCATCGCGTCTTCACCGCGACGGCAGTCATCGCCTCGCTCGTCCTTTTGTTTGGCGCAGCGCTTTTGGCGGCCATCGAAGGCGGGTTGCTCGACGCACCATTGAATGCACGCGCGCAGGCGGCGCTGAACGCAGCGATCGGTGGCGTTTATCGTGCCGAGGTCGGCAGCACGGTATTGCGCGTGACGTCGAATGGCGCTTTGGCTTTGAAGGCGCAGGACGTGACGCTGGTGGAAAACGTCTCCAACAAGCGCCTGGTCACCACCGATTCCGTCTTTATCGAACTCAATCCGCTGGCGTTGATGACCGGCCGGATTGCCGTTTCGCGAATCGAGGCCGAGGGATCGACGCTTGATCCGTCGTTGCTGCCACAGGGCAAGCCGATCGATCTGACGGCCATTCGTATCGCCGATGTCGCCAGCGGGCTGGAGGTTGTTTTCAGCCAGATCGACAATATTTCGCAACTGATCAGCCGCAGCAATACCGAAACCGTCCGTATCGCAGACCTCCGTTTGTCGTTTGCCGGTCTTCGCCAGCGCATCGTCCCAATGGTGGTAGAGACCCTGGATTTCAAGCGCACCGCGGATGGCTCCATGCAGATCGACGGCGTCTTTTCGATCGATGGACAATCCTCGGAACTGCATTTGCGGGCCGACCGGCAGAGCGGGCGCATCGCGACACTCGACGGTTCCGCCATCGGCTTGCCGCTGTCTGCTTTCCTGCATCGCAATGAGACAGCGACGGAACTTGCATTTGGGGTCAAGAGCAGTGCCGATCTGACCATCAAGGCGACGCGTGCCGCGGAAAACATGACGCCGACCCTGCAGTTGAACGGCCGTTCCAATAATGGCGCATTCGATGCGGGTGGATTCACATCGGAGCTCAAACCCTCGGAACTGAATATCAGCTACGACTTTGCCCGCGACCGGATCGAGATTCTGCCGTCAATGGTGCGCGTTGGCCGTTCAACCTTCCCGTTTACGGGTGCGATTGCTGATATCGACCCCGCCGTGCTTGCCGGTAGAAACGGCTTTTCGATCGATCTCCTTCTGCAAGCGGCGAGTTCGTCGCCGATCGACGTATCCGAGGCGCCGCTGATCTTCGATGCCAAGGCCCAGGGGCACTACTTGCCGGAAAGCCACCAGCTGGTGTTTGACGAACTGACGGTCGCAAGCGGGCTCGGCACGGCGGCCGGCTCCCTCTCCATGACATTTGGGGATACATCACCGCAGATCAGCTTTGCGCTTCTGACGAGCAAGATTCAGTCGGCTGCGGTCAAGCAATTGTGGCCCTGGTGGGTTGGCAAGAATGCGCGGCGCTGGGTGATCAACAACATCTTCGGCGGCACGGTCACCGATGGCAAAATCGAAGTCTTCCTGCCGATGGGACGCATCACGCACACTGTCGGTCCCATCGATCTGAATGCCGAGGAGTTGAGCGTTCAATTCAACATCGCCGATGCGCGGGTCAATCTGGCCGGCGACATCCCGCCGTTGCGCGACGCTGCCGGCGCCTTCAAGCTGAAGGGCGAACATCTGGATGTGGCGATCGAACGCGGCACGGCCTATTTCCCGTCCGGGCGATCTGCCACCGTGAACGGCGGTAACTTTGTCATTCCAAATACATACGAAAAGCCGCTGATCGCTGAAATGAAGCTCGATGTCGCGGGGCATGCCGACGCAATCGCAGAGCTTGTCAGCTACCGGCCAATCCTTGCCCTGCAGCGGACACCTTTCAAGCCGGAGGATTTTTCAGGCGAGATGACGGCCGAGGTTGGCGCGCGTTTCGGTTTGATCACCGCCCAGAAACCGCCGCCTCCGTTATGGCAGGCGGAAATGATGCTGAATGGCGTCACCGTAAACAAACCGTTTGCCGGCCGTGATATCTCCGACATAAAGGGAACGTTGCGGATCGATCCGAACCAGGCCGTGCTTGAGGCCAAGGCCGATATCGATGGCGGAGAGATGGACATCTCCGTGGTCGAGCCTGTCGGATCGGCCAGCACGGCCAAACGCAAACGCGAGATTTCCGGAACACTGAATGACGGCGAGCTTGCAAAGCTGGCCCCAGGGTTGGCCGGCATCATCAGTGGGCCTGTCGCGCTCGATATCCTGATCAATGACAATGATCAGCACACGGTTTCAGCTGATCTCGGCGGTGCCTCCATTTCGCTGCCCTGGATCGGCTGGTCGAAAGGTGCTGGCATTGGCGCCAGGGCGACCTTTTCCGCATCCACCACCGACGGCGTCACCCAGATCGGTGATCTGAAGCTGAACGGTGATGGTTTTGGGGCCACGGGTGCCCTTGTGCTCGACAAATCAGGTTTGAATTCCGGAGAGTTTTCCTCGGTTCAACTCTCCAAAGGCGACAATTATGCCGTCGACATCAAGCGCCAGAAAGGTGGCTTTGCCATCAGCGTCAATGGCTCATCCGCTGATATGCGCCCGGTCATCGAAAGCCTGCGCAGCGGGTCGGGCGACGGAGACGACGGCGGCGACAGCAAGCGGATCGCCATCAGCGCCAACCTTCAACAAGTGACCGGCTTTCACTCCGAGACGCTGTCCAACGTCAACTTGAGCTATGCAGCGAGGGGCAAACAGATCGACGCCGTCGATCTGTCGGCGGTGACCGACAGTGGTCAGGCCGTTGTTGCCAAACTGACGAAAAACGGTGCCGACAACATTCTCGAGCTGACCAGCGGCGATGCCGGCTCTCTGGCGCGATTCGCCAATATCTACAGCAATATGCGTGGCGGCCTGCTTAATCTGAAATTGCGCGATCGCGGCGGCAGCTCATGGCTGGGCAATGTCGACATCCGGAAGTTTTCACTGGTTAACGAGGCGAGGCTGCAATCGATCGTCTCGACGCCGACAGGCGCCGATGGCAGAAGTCTGAACCAGGCGGTAAAGAAGAATATCGATGTCAGCTCGGCCCGCTTCGAGCGCGGTTCCGCCAATATAGCACTCGATAATGGCTCGATCGCGATCGACAGCGGGGTCGTGCGCGGGGTTGATGTCGGTGCGACGTTCCAGGGCACGGTGCGCGACGCGAACGGCAACATGGACATGACCGGCACGTTCATGCCGGCCTATGGGCTCAACCGTCTGTTCGGCGAATTGCCGATCATCGGTGTTCTTCTTGGCAACGGCCGCGACCGGGGCCTGCTCGGGATCACCTTCAAGCTGGTTGGCCCGTTCGCCAAGCCGAACCTGACGATCAATCCGCTATCGATCATCGCGCCCGGCGTGTTCCGCAGCATCTTCGAATTCCAATAAAAAACCGGCGGGAGCGCCGCCGGTTTGCATGTCGTTCATCATTGCGGGGCACTTAGGCCGGCCGGACGAGAATGTGCTTTTTCTTGCCGAGCGACAACTTGATGACGCCATCCGCCGTGACATCACCTGTGCCGATCACCTGACGATCATCGCTGACCGCCTTGTCGTTCACTCGAACGGCGCCATCCTTCAGAAACTGCCGCACCTTGCCGTTCGATTCGGCCAGCCCGGCGCGCACGAACAGCGCGAGAACACCGACACCGGCCTGAAGCTCCGCCGTGGGCACGTCGATGGACGGCAGGTTGGCGGCGAGCGCGCCTTCTTCGAAGGTCTGCTTTGCTGTTTCGGCCGACCGTTCCGCAGCCTCGCGACCGTGAACGATGGCCGTTGCTTCGGTTGCCAGGATCTTCTTGGCTTCGTTGATTTCCGATCCGCCGAGTGCCACCAGACGGGCAATTTCGTCCATCGGCAACCGCGTGAAGATCTTCAGGAAACGGCCGACATCGGCGTCTTCGGTGTTGCGCCAATATTGCCAGAAATCATAGGGGCTGTAGACATCCTCATTCAACCAAACAGCACCTGTTGCCGATTTCCCCATCTTGGCGCCCGATGATGTTGTGAGCAACGGGGTTGTCAACGCATACATTTGCGGTGTGCCCATGCGGTGGCCGAGATCGACCCCATTGATGATGTTGCCCCATTGATCCGAACCGCCCATCTGCAGCAGGCAGCCATGACGGCGGTTCAACTCGACGAAGTCGTAGCCCTGCATGATCATGTAGTTGAACTCAAGGAACGACAGCGATTGCTCCCGGTCCAGCCGAAGCTTGACACTATCGAAGCTCAGCATGCGGTTGACCGAAAAATGCCTGCCCACGTCGCGCAGGAATTCAACGTAGTTCAACTTCAAAAGCCACTCGGCATTGTTGACGATGAACGCGTCCGTTGGGCCGTCGCCAAAGCGCAGGATACGCGAGAAGATACGCTTGATACCTTCAATGTTCACATCGATTGCTTCGGGCGTGAGCAATTTTCGCTGCTCGTCGCGAAACGAGGGGTCTCCGACCATGGAGGTGCCGCCACCCATCAGGGCAATCGGTCGATGGCCTGTTTCTTGCAGCCAATAGAGCATTGTCGCAGAGATGAGGTTGCCGATGTGCAGGCTCGTGGCTGTTGCATCATAGCCGACATAGGCCGTCACGGTTTCCTTGTTGAACAGCGCATCCAGTCCGGCATTGTCGGACGTCTGGTGGATGAAGCCGCGTTCGTGGAGGGTGTGCAGGAAATCGGACTTGAATTCGGACATGACCTGTCTCTTTCAGTGGGCTGTTTGGAAAAGAATGAGTGCTTGCTGGATATTTGCGCGGCGTTTAGCACTGTTTGGTGAAAAGTGCACCTGTTTGCGCTGGGAATGTTTGCAACGGCAATGTTTGGCTGGGAGTTGAGTGCAGGATGGCGCAAATGAAGACGGCGATCGGGCTGATGAGCGGCACCAGCATGGACGGCATCGATATTGCGCTGGTTCGAACCGATGGCCGCGACCGGGTCGAGCGTGGCCCCTTCATGGGCGTTGCTTACGAACCGGCTTTCCGGAACCGGCTGAAACTGGCCCTGGACGAGGCGCGCACGCTGACAGACAGGATGGAGCGTCCGGGCGATCTGGGAGCCGTCGAGCGAAACCTGACGTTACGGCATGCCGTTGCGGTCAATGATTTTCTCGCTTTAAACGGCCTGTCTCCGGCCGATATCGACGTGATCGGATTTCACGGCCAGACCGTTCTTCATCGCCCGAACGAGGCGTTGACCGTGCAGTTGGGCGACGGCGCGCTGCTGGCGCGGTTGACGGGCATCGCCGTGGTTCACGACATGCGCGCCAATGATATGACATTTGGCGGGCAGGGGGCACCCCTCATTCCCGTCTATCATGCCGCTCTCGCCCGAAGCGCTAAGCAAATGGCCCCGCTGGTTTTCGTCAATATCGGCGGTATCTCCAATCTGACGTTCATCGGCACGGACGGTGATATCGTTGCTTACGACAGCGGCCCGGGAAATACGCTGATCGACCAATGGGTGGAGAGCCATACCGGTGGCGCCTTCGACGAGGATGGCGCGATCGCCAACGCCGGCCGGATCATTCCGGGGCTGGCAGACCGTTATCTCGACCATTCGTTTTTTTCGTCCAACCAGCGCCGCTCGCTTGATCGCAACGACTTTTCGCCGCCAGCCGATGCGGAAGCCGCCCTGGCGGACGGTGCGCGCACTCTTGCCTATGTGACAGCCGCGGCCATTCTCAAATCGTCGAGACACCTGCCGGAGCGGCCCCGGGCCTATGTCATCTGTGGTGGCGGGCGGCTCAATCCGGTCATCATGGACGATCTTCGCAAGCTTGCGGCGCAGGAAGATGCAACAGTCATTGTTGCCGAGGAGGCGGGGCTTGATGGCGATGCCATGGAGGCGGAGGCATGGGCCTATTTGGCCGTGCGTTCGCTTGAAGGATTGCCGCTGACACTTCCCGGCACGACGGGCGTAACCAAACCGGTCACCGGCGGCGTTTTCAATGCGGCTTTGACACCCGTGATAGACTGAGATTAACGTTTCTTTTGCCAGGCGCAGATACCATTCGCACGAATCTGCAAAGCCTTGCGGCGCAGCGGAGAGGAGCACACGGCCTGTGTGTTTCCGAAACGGACACATCGATGAACGGCGCGCTCTTTCTACTGACGGTGAATTTCCTCATAGCGCAGCTTTTTTGCGTGTTTTTCCTTGTCATATCGAGGCGCAGCCGCATTCCGTCGGCTGGACGCTGGTTTGCTGCTGCATTCGCGGTCGCCTCGCTATCGGCAGTCTTTGAGGTGATGATCCGCTATGGCGACTTCGACCGGATTGCCAGCTTCGGGGCATTCAGTTCCCTGCTCAGCGCGCTGTTGATGATCCGCGTCGGCATTGGCCGCTTGTATGCAGTCCCGGCGAACATCTGGACGATCACTGCGCTTCTCTGTGCAGCGCTTCCGCTCAACTTGATGATCTATGACTTGCCGCGCGGCACATTTACCCATTCGCTCGGCTACCAGATACCGTTCGCGATAGCGGAACTGATCTGCGCGATGGCGGTCTACCGGTCCGGGCGGCGAGAGACGTCCGACCGTATCCTGATGACGTTGCTGCTGATCACGGCCGGTAATTTCGCCAGCAAGGTCTATTTTGCGGTCAAGTTCAGTGGTGGTGACACGGCGCAAGCCTATCTTGGCAGCACCTATGCGCTGGTCTCCCAGAGCCTAAGCGCCGTTCTTGTCGTCTCGACAGGGCTGACATTGCTCGCCGTCATCGTCGTCGAAATCATGGATGACGCCAAGGCCAACTCTGAAATCGATCCCCTGTCCGGTCTGTTGAACCGGCGCGGTTTCGACGCAAGAGTGAACCAGATCCTTGCCCGGCCGATGTCCGCTTATCCGCATTGCGTGATTGTCTGCGATCTCGATCATTTCAAGGTGGTCAACGACACCTATGGTCACGCCGCCGGCGACCAGGTGATTCTGACGTTCGGCCGGCTGCTTGCCGGGCATGCGCCTCCAGAGGCAATCTGCGCCCGTTTCGGTGGTGAGGAGTTCGCCATCTTCCTGCCGTCAACCGGAGAAGCGACGGGTTATCTGTTTGCCCAAGGACTTCGCAACAGCTTTTCATCGCTTGCGATCATCGGATTGCCGGACACGGTTCGCCTGTCGGCAAGCTTCGGCGTTTGTGCGCTCGCGTCGCCGAGCCAGTCGATCGTCGATACGATCAAGGGTGCGGACGCAGCGCTTTATGATGCCAAGAAGAGCGGGCGCAACCGGGTGAACCGCGCAGGGCAAACGACACCGGCCAGCCCCAAAGATGGATGGCAGGCGCAGGCCTGACATCTGCGAACCGGCCGCCGGGACGCCTATAAAGTGCCCTTCTGGTTGGAAAATCAGGTTAACGTTTGAAACTGTGCCTTGCCTTGATGCAGGAAACACGCCTTTGAAAAGAGGCTCATGTCGACGCGATTGGGCAGGCGGATGTCACACAAGTCGGAAATGGTAACAAGGCGGAGGCGCATGATCGCCTTTGGCGCGGCCGTGCCGAATCGGCAGGTTCGTGGCCCCGAAAATAAAATGGCACCCTGCGACGCTTGAGGACGCAGAGTGCCATTCGAAACAAACGTGAGGCCAGGTGTGACCAGCCAATGCGGGGTTAGCGGATGCGTTTTGCCGCCGGTTCCGGCGTCAGTTCGCCGTTCAGCCGCCGGTCGAGATAGTCCTCGCATTCGGCCATCAGCGTATCGACCTGGCCGCTGAAGAAGTGGTTGGCACCGGGCACGGTCTTGTGGGTGATCAGGATACCCTTCTGGGCCTTCAGCTTGTCGACCAGCGTGTTGACATCCTTTTCAGGCGCCACCTTATCGAGGTCGCCGTTGATGATCAGGCCGGACGACGGGCAGGGAGCGAGGAACGAGAAGTCGTAGGTGTTCGGCTGTGGCGCAATCGACATGAAGCCTTCGATTTCGGGACGGCGCATCAGAAGCTGCATGCCGATCCAGGAGCCGAACGAATAACCGGCGACCCAGCAGCTCTTCGAATCCGGATGCATGCTCTGCACCCAGTCGAGCGCCGATGCGGCGTCCGACAGTTCGCCGGCGCCATGATCGAACTCGCCCTGGCTGCGGCCGATCGAGCGGAAATTGAACCGGAGCGTCGTAAAGCCGCGCTTCTGGAACATGTAGAACAGCTGGTAGACGATCTGGTTGTTCATCGTGCCGCCAAACTGCGGATGCGGATGCAGGACGATGGCGATCGGGGCATTCTTCTGCTTGGACGGCTGGTAACGGCCTTCGAGGCGACCGGCCGGTCCGTTGAAGATGATTTCGGGCATTGGCTCTCCGGGCTTGATTCTGGGACTAAAAACCAGTTCAGCACTGATGCAGTCTTGACGAAAGCAGTCAGCTTTTCTAAAACCAGTTTAGAACCATTCAAAACTTTGACACGGACTTTCCGTGGCGAGTGCTGTCTCTTACGGCAAGCGAAGCGAAAAATTCAAGGAAAATGCACCGGCCGCATGCCTTTACATGGCAGCCGGTTCATCTTTGGCAAGGGAATATGGGACAAGAGCGCATCTATATGGACTGGAATGCCACCGCGCCGCTGTTGCCGGCCGCGCGCGCGGCATGCCTTGATGCGCTCGATCTTCCCGGCAATCCATCCTCGGTGCATGGAGAAGGCCGCAAAATCCGGACATTGATTGAAAATGCCCGCCGTGATGTAGCCGCCCTTTGCGGTGCCTCTGCTACCAGCGTGACCTTTACCAGTGGCGCGACGGAAGCGGCAAACTGGGTTCTGACGCCCGATTTTCGCATGGGCAAGACGCCGCTGACGATCGGCCATCTCTATATTTCGGCGATCGAGCATCCGGCCGTTCGCGAAGGCGGGCGGTTCGGCAAGGCTGATGTCAGCGAAATCGCCGTGACGCCGGCGGGCACGATCGATCTGGCCGAACTCGAAGCGGCATTGGCTGCCCATGACCGACAGTCCGGCCTGCCGATGGTCGCGGTGATGCTGGCCAACAACGAGACGGGCATCGTCCAGCCGATCAATGAAGTGTCCCGCCTTGTTAAGGCGGTCGGCGGCATTCTGGTCGTCGATGCCGTCCAAGCTGCCGGACGCCTGGCGTTGTCGATAGAAGCGCTTGGTGCGGACTTCCTGATCGTCTCGTCCCACAAGATCGGCGGGCCGAAGGGTGCGGGTGCTTTGGTGGTGCGTGGCGAAATCCTGATGCCTGCCGCGCTCGTGCGTGGCGGCGGCCAGGAAAAGGGGCATCGCTCCGGTACGGAAAACCCCGCCGCGATTGCCGGATTTGGCGCTGCTGCCCGGTTTGCAGCTGACAATCTGAGCCAGCGGATGATCGTGGTTTCGGCACTGCGCGAAAAGCTGGAGACAGCGATGATCGCGGCAGCACCCGACGTCATCATCCATGGATTGGGCGGAGAGCGCATTGGCAACACGTGCTTCTTTACGCTGCCCGGCTTGAAATCCGAGACCGGACAGATTGCCTTCGATCTGGAGGGTGTCGCGCTTTCGGCCGGTTCCGCCTGCTCGTCCGGCAAGGTCGGCCAGAGCTATGTTCTGTCGGCAATGGGGCACGATCCGCGCCATGGTGCGCTGCGGATTTCGATCGGGCCGTCAACCACGCAAGCCGACATAGATCGGTGTGCCGAGGTCTTTGCCAAGGTGTCGGCGCGGCGCCGGATTTCCGGGGCTGCGGCGTGAGAGTGAATTAAATTGCGGAAATTGAATTTTCCGCTTGGCAAACGGGGTGAAAATGCCCCTTAAGCCCATTACATAGGCGATACAACGACATTGTATCGTGCTGACAAGCTGCCGGACCTTGTATCCGGCGAGATTGGAGAACGACATGGCTGCTGTGCAGGAAACAATCGATCAGGTCGCCCTGATCGATGTGGACCAGTACAAATACGGGTTTGAGACGACGATCGAAATGGACAAGGCGCCCAAGGGCCTGTCCGAAGACATCATTCGCTTCATTTCGGCAAAGAAGAGCGAACCGGACTGGATGCTCGAATGGCGTCTGGAAGCGTATCAGCGCTGGTTGACCATGGAAGAGCCGACCTGGGCGCGCGTCAACTATCCGAAGATCGATTTCAACGAGATCTATTTCTACGCGGCGCCGAAAAGCACGCCCGGCCCGACGTCGATCGACGACGTCGATCCTGAGCTTCTGCGCGTCTATGAAAAACTCGGCATTCCCTTGCGTGAACAGGAAATCCTGGCTGGCGTGAAGACGCCGCGCATCGCCGTCGATGCCGTGTTCGATTCCGTTTCTGTCGTCACGACGTTTAAGGAAGAGCTGAAGAAGGCCGGCGTGATCTTCATGTCGATCTCGGAAGCCATCCGCGAACATCCGGATCTGGTGAAAAAATATCTCGGCACTGTCGTTCCGACCACCGACAATTACTATGCGACGCTGAACTGCGCCGTCTTCACTGATGGATCGTTCGTCTATATCCCCAAGGGCGTTCGCTGCCCGATGGAGCTGTCGACGTATTTCCGTATCAACGAGAAGGGCACCGGCCAGTTCGAGCGCACGCTGATCATTGCGGAAGAGGGCGCCTACGTCTCCTACCTGGAAGGCTGCACGGCGCCGCAGCGCGACGAAAACCAGCTGCATGCGGCGGTTGTCGAGCTCGTTGCGCTTGATGATGCCCAGATCAAATATTCGACTGTGCAGAACTGGTATCCGGGCGACAAGGACGGCAAGGGTGGCATCTACAACTTCGTCACCAAGCGTGGCGATTGCCGTGGCAAGAACTCGAAGATTTCGTGGACGCAGGTCGAAACCGGCTCGGCGATCACTTGGAAATACCCGTCCTGCATCCTGCGCGGCGATGGTTCGCGCGGCGAGTTCTACTCGATCGCCGTTTCCAACGGCCATCAGCAGATCGATAGCGGCACCAAGATGATCCATCTGGGCAAGAACACCTCGAGCCGTATCGTCTCCAAGGGGATTGCTGCCGGCTTCAGCCAGAACACCTATCGCGGCCAGGTCTCGACCCACCGCAAGGCCGAAAACGCCCGTAACTTTACCCAGTGCGACTCGCTCCTGATCGGCGACAAGTGCGGCGCCCACACAGTGCCCTATATCGAGGCACGTAATTCCTCGGCTCAGTTCGAGCATGAGGCGACCACCTCGAAGATCTCCGAAGACCAGCTGTTCTACTGCCTGCAGCGCGGCATTCAGACGGAAGCGGCGATCGCACTGATCGTCAACGGTTTCGTCAAGGAAGTCATCCAGGAACTGCCGATGGAATTTGCGGTCGAAGCACAGAAGCTGATCGGGATTTCGCTGGAAGGCTCGGTGGGCTGATATGGATAAGGCGGCCGGGGATAAAATACTGGATCGCCTGAACCAACAACGCAGGGATTTTCTTGAGGTCATCGAGAACTCCCGCGATGCCAAGGAATTCGAAAAGGCGGATCCACCGGCTCGGCCTTACCGTTATACGCAGGATCGGCTGAGCCCGTATACACAAGTGATGGGTTGGATGCAGGATGTCGTCGAGCTTGTTCGGTTTGCCTTTCGCCTCCTGGTGTAACGCATGTGAATTGAATTTGCCCGCCGAGGCGGTCCTCAAATGAAACCACCCCGGTACAACGGGGCACGAGATCGAGACGAAGAACAATGCTTGAAATCAGAAACCTCCATGCCCGCATCGCCGAAGACGGCACCGAGATCATCCGTGGTCTGAACCTGACCGTGAAAGCCGGCGAAGTGGCTGCCATCATGGGGCCGAACGGCTCCGGCAAGTCGACGCTGTCCTATATCCTGTCGGGCCGCAGCGATTACGAAGTGACCGAAGGCGACATCCTTTACAATGGCGAGAGCATTCTTGAACTCGACCCGTCCGAGCGCGCTTCCAAGGGCATCTTTCTTGCCTTCCAGTATCCGGTCGAAATCCCGGGGGTTGCGACCATGCAGTTCCTGAAGGTGGCTCTCAACGAGCAGCGCAAGTATCGCGGTGAAGACGAGCTTTCGACGCCGGATTTCATCCGTCGCGTCAAGGAAGCCGCTGCCAAGCTGCAGATCAACCCGGACATGCTGAAGCGTCCGCTCAACGTCGGTTTCTCCGGCGGCGAGAAGAAGCGTGCGGAAATCCTGCAGATGGCGCTTCTGGAGCCAAAGCTGTGCGTGCTGGATGAAACTGACAGCGGCCTCGACATCGACGCGCTGAAGATCGTTTCGGACGGTGTCAACGCGCTGCGCTCGCCTGACCGTGCGGTGATCGTCATCACCCACTATCAGCGTCTGCTGGAGTACATCGTGCCCGATAGCGTCCATGTTCTTTACAAGGGCCAGATCATCAAGTCCGGCGACAAGTCGCTGGCGCTTGATCTTGAAGCCAATGGTTATGCCGACATCATCGATGCGGCGGCTTGAGGAGTACAGGGATGAACATGCAAACGGCAATCACGATGACAGCCGCCGAGACGTCCCTCGTCGATGCCTATACTGCCCAGATCGGTGAACTGCCCGGCGAAGGCGCCGTGCTGTCGGCCCGCGATAGCCTGTTGGCAAATCTCAGGCGGCAGGGCCTGCCGACCCGCCGCGTCGAAGCCTGGCACTATACGGACCTGCGTGCGCTGTTGCGTGCCGTTCCAGCCTACGATCCGACGGCGTTTGCGCAAAAGGTCGATCCACTGGTTCCAGGCTCCTCGGTTCTTTCAGTCCTGAACGGCAAGGCCGACACCAAGAACCTGCCGGCCGGCATCAATGTCCGCTCCTATGCCGAAAGCCTGATCGACGGCGTTGCCGCCGCCGATCTGGTCGAGCGCGATCAGGACGATGCCATCGGACGGATCAATGGCAGCTTCGTGCGCGATGGTTTCGAGATCGAGGTGCCGGAAGGCACCGTGCTCGAGCAGCCGCTGGAATTCCAGCTGGTACAGAGTGCCGGCCAGAGCCATTCGCGCTTTCCGGTAACGTTCGGCGCCAATTCCAAGGCAACGATCATCGAGCGCCATCTCTCGGTCAACGATGCGGCCAGCCTTGTTACGGTTGTCAGCGATCTGATCCTCGATGAAGGTGCCGAGATCACCTGGATCATCCTGCAGCAGCAGGGCGCTAGCGACAGCCATCTTGCCCAGGTCAATTTCGACCTCGGCACCAATGCCAAGCTCCGGCTGTTCATCATCAATGCCGGCGGCAAGCTGGTGCGCCAGGAAGTACACGGCGTCACAACGGGTGAAGGCGCGGATTTCAAAATGCGCGGTATCAACCTGCTGGGCAACGAAACGCATACCGACGTGACCTTCACGCTTGGCCATGACGTGCCGAACACCACATCCACAGAAATCTTGCGCAACGTGCTGTTCGACCGCGCCAAAGGCGTGTTCCAGGGGCAGATCCGGGTTGCGCCCGATGCGCAGAAGACTGATGCAAAGATGGCGTGCAACACGCTGCTTCTCTCCGACGACGCCGATTTCTCGGCCAAGCCGGAGCTGGAAATCTTTGCCGACGACGTTCAGTGCGGCCATGGCGCCACCGTCATCGATATCAACCCGACGCATCTCTACTACCTGCGGGCCCGCGGCATTCCGGAAAACAAGGCGCGCGCCATGCTGGTCAACGCCTTCGTGGATGAGATCGTCGAAGAACTCGAACATGAAGGCCTGATCGAAACGCTGGAAACGATCATCGCCGCCTGGCTCGAAAAGCACGCCTGATTGGATCTTTGACATGGAACTCACGGTGCCGGTTCCGGCCTATGACGTCGAAGCGATCCGCAGGGATTTTCCGATCCTGTCGCGGACCGTCTACGGCAAGCCGCTGGTCTATCTCGACAACGGCGCCTCGGCGCAGAAGCCGCAGGTGGTCATCGATGCCGTTGCCCATGCCTATTCCAACGAATATGCCAATGTCCATCGCGGCCTGCATTTCCTGTCGAATGCCGCCACCGACGCCTATGAAGGTGCCCGCGAAAAGGTACGCCGGTTTCTGAACGCGCCCTCGGTCGACAACATCATCTTCACCAAATCCTCGACCGAGGCGATCAACACGGTCGCCTATGGTTATGGCATGCCGAAGATCGGCGATGGCGACGAGATCGTGCTGTCGATCATGGAGCATCATTCCAACATCGTGCCGTGGCATTTCATCCGCGAACGCCAGGGTGCCAAGCTGGTCTGGGCGCCGGTAGACGATCAGGGTGCATTCCATATCGACGATTTCGTCAAGTGCCTGACCGGCAAGACCAAGCTGATTGCCATCACCCATATGTCGAATGCGCTCGGCACGGTCGTTCCGATCAAGGAAATCTGCCGGATCGCCCATGAACGCGGCATTCCGGTGCTGGTCGATGGCAGCCAGGCCGCCGTCCACATGCCGGTCGATGTGCAGGATCTCGACTGCGACTGGTACGTGATGACCGGCCACAAGCTCTACGGTCCCTCGGGTATCGGCGTGCTCTACGGCAAGATGGACCGGCTGACGGAAATGCGTCCGTTCATGGGCGGCGGCGAAATGATCGTCGAGGTGACCGAAGACGCAGTCACCTACAACGAGCCACCGCACCGCTTCGAAGCGGGAACCCCGCCGATCGTCCAGGCGATCGGTCTCGGTTATGCGCTGGATTACATGGATACTATCGGCCGGGCCGCAATCGCTGCCCATGAAGCCGATCTGGCCGCCTATGCGCATCAGCGCCTGTCATCGGTCAACTCGCTGCGGGTGATCGGGACGGCACCGGGCAAAGGTGGTATCTTCTCGTTCGAACTCGAGGGTATCCATGCCCATGATGTGTCGATGGTGATCGACCGGGCAGGGGTCGCCGTAAGGGCAGGAACGCATTGCGCCCAGCCGCTCTTGAAACGCTTCGGCGTGACCTCCACATGCCGGGCATCCTTTGGCCTTTACAACACGCGGGCCGAAGTGGACGTGCTGGTGGATGCGCTTGAGCAAGCCCGCAAATTCTTTGCGTAAGGACATATGCCGATGAGCCTTGATACGACTGAAAACAAGATCGACGTTCGCGAAGGGATTGTTCATTCCGCCATTCCGGCGGACGAACTGGCACGTCTGAGCGACGATGTCATTTCTGCGCTGAAGACCGTCTACGACCCGGAAATTCCATCCGACATCTTCGAGCTCGGGCTGATATACAAGATCGATATCGAAGACGACCGCATGGTCAAGATCGCCATGACGCTGACGGCCCCCGGCTGCCCCGTGGCCGGCGAAATGCCGGGCTGGGTGGAAAATGCCGTCGGCGCTGTCGAGGGCGTGTCCGGGGTTGAAGTGTCGATGACGTTTGATCCGCCGTGGACGCCTGATCGTATGTCGGAAGAGGCGCAGGTTGCGGTCGGCTGGTACTGATCACGTATTGATCCCTTAACCGCCGCGCATTACATTTAAGACTCGGAAAGCATCAGGCCTTGAACCTGATTGCTACAAGGAGAACGGCCCATGGGCTTTGCAGTCATGAGTTTGAGCGATGCGGCGGCTGGCCGCGTCAAGGCGATCGTCGATAATGCCGGTGGTGATGCCCAGGGCATTCGTGTCGGCATCAAGAAGGGCGGCTGCGCCGGCATGGAATATGCCATCGACATGGTGACCGTCGCGAACCCGAAGGACGATCTGGTCGAACATCAGGGCGCCAAGGTCTGGGTTGCCCCTGAAGCCGTGCTCTATCTGCTCGGAACCCGGATGGACTTCGAAGTGACGACATTGCGCTCGGGCTTCACCTTCAACAACCCGAACCAGACATCGGCATGCGGCTGCGGCGAATCCGTCGAACTGAAGCCCGCCGATCTGGCTGCGCTGGCAGCAAAGGGCGACGCGGTGGTTCGCGCCAGCTAAGCATCTTCTCGCCGTGGTCCGGCGCTCTATCGGGAATTCGCAAAGAGACTGGTTTGCGCCAGTCTCTTTTTCTGTTTTTATGCCCTTGTGTGTAGGGGGCGGAGCGTGACCGAGTAACCATGACCGCGGCGCAGAAAGATTTCGTTCAAGCGATCTATGAGGTTTTTCCTTCTCCCGTCATCTTTGTCGATGCCGACCGCGTTGTTCTGTCTGTCAATGCTGCCACGGTCGAGCAATTCGGCTATGCTGCTGATGACATGATCGGTGGGTCTATGCAGATGCTCTATGCCAGCGACCAGGACTTTGAAGCCGCTGTTTTCCAGAACGCGGCGAAACCGGGAAACACACAATTTTCCGAGGGTATCCACCGCTACCGCCGCCGCGATGGCTCGGTGTTTACGGCACGGATCCGGGTAACGCCGGTAGCCGATGCGGACGGTACGGAGTTAGGTTTCGCCGGTGTCGTTCATGATATCTCCGACTATCTCGAGCTTGACCGCGAGCGCCGGAAAGCCGGCGAAATTCTCGACACTGCACTGCAGGCCATTCCGGAGGGGTTTGCGATCTTCGATGCAGATGAACGGATCATCGTCTACAACGACGCTTATAAACGAATCTGCGGCGCGGCCGGACCGCGCTTGAAAATCGGCATGACCGCCGAAGAGATCATGCTTGCCGTCTACGAGGTGGGATATTACCCCAACGCCCCCGTCGGATCGCCGCAGGCGAAGGCCTGGCTTGAGGGGCGCATGCGGGCGTTCCGCAATCCCGGCGGCGACAACCAGATCTTTGAATATGGCGACGGACGCTGGTTGCGTATCGAGGATCTGAAGACACAGGATGGCAATACCGTTGCGCTGCGCATCGATGTCACCGATTTGAAGCGGGCCGAGATCGCGCTCGATCGGCAACGGCTGGAATATTATACGCTCGTGCAGAATATTCCCGACTTCATCTGCCGTATCTCCGGCGATCTCCGCTACACATTCGTCAATGACCGGTATGCGCGGTTGGTTGGCATGCCGGCCACGGATCTGATCGGACAATTGCTTCGAGATTACGTTCCGGTAACGGACCGCAAAAGCCTGGTCACCACGCTGAAAAGCCTTTCGGTCCAGACGCCGCTCGCCACGCGAGAACAATATCGCAAACTGTCCGATGGCAGCGATCTCTGGCTATTCTGGTCGAATATCGCCGTCTTCGATGGCGGCGAACTGGCGGAATATGTCACGGTCGGACGCGATATAACCGAATTGAAACAGCAGCAGCAGCGCATCGCCCAACAGACTGCCGAGTTGCAGCGCAAGAATGAGGCGCTCAATCAGTTTACCGGCACGGTGTCGCATGACTTGAAAGCGCCGCTGCGGCACATGTCGATGTTTTCGGACATGATCGTCGAGGATGTGGCCGGCGGCAATCACGATGAACTGCCCGTTTATGCCGGCCATCTGCGCCAGAGTGCGCGGCGGATGGACCAGCTGATCGACAGCCTGCTCGACTACGCCCAGATTGCCGACGAAATCGGTAGCTGGCAAATCGTCTCGATGAGCGATGTGATTTCCGACACGATCCTCAATCTCGACAGCTTCATTCAGGAGGCCGGAGCGAGCATCAAAGTTTCGGCTCTGCCGCAGATCAAAGGCGACCCCGAACTGTTGAAGCGGCTTTGCCAGAACCTGATCGGCAATGCCATCAAGTACCGCCGGGAGGACGTGCAACCGGTCATCCGGATCTATGCCGAAACGGATGAAGGTGCGGTCCGGGTGATTTTCGAAGACAATGGCATCGGCGTCGATCCGCGGTTTTCCAGGAAGATTTTCGACGTGTTCCAGCGCCTGCACCGGGATGAATCTGTTTATCCCGGCACGGGTATCGGACTGGCGCTGGCAAAACGGATCGCCGAGAGCCACGGCGGCTCCATTTCGCTTGATACGGCGTTCACACAAGGCGCACGGTTCGTGGTGACGCTCCCTGAGCCGAGGCAATCTGGCGGAAAGTAAAGACGCGGGTGGACGTTCGCTCGCATCGCGCAGTAATAAAAAAAAGGGGCGCATCGAGCGCCCCTTTCGAGTTTGGAAATTACTCTGCCGCCTCGGCATAATCTTCCAGCGGCGGGCAGGTGCAGACGAGGTTGCGGTCGCCAAAGACATTGTCGACGCGGTTGACCGGTGACCAGTATTTGTCGACACGGAACGCTCCTGGCGGGTAGCAGGCCTGTTCGCGCGAATAGGGGCGATCCCACTCGCCGACCAGGTCCTCGACCGTGTGCGGGGCATTCTTCAGCGGATTGTTCACCCGGTCCATCTTACCGTCTTCGATCGCCTGCGCTTCGGCGCGGATGGCGAGCATGGCATCGCAGAAACGGTCGATTTCGGCCTTGGTTTCCGATTCCGTCGGCTCGATCATCAGCGTGCCGGCGACCGGCCAGCTCATGGTCGGAGCATGGAAGCCGCAGTCGATCAGCCGCTTGGCGACGTCGTCGACGGTGACGCCGGCGCTGTCGACCAGCGGACGGGTATCGATGATGCACTCATGCGCCACGCGTCCCTTGGCCGACTTGTAGAGCACGTCATAGGCGCCCTTCAGCCGGGCGGCGATGTAGTTGGCGTTGAGGATCGCCACCTTGGTCGCCTGCGTCAGGCCTTCGCCGCCCATCATCAGGCAGTAGCTCCAGGAGATCGGCAGGATCGAGGCCGAGCCGAACGGAGCAGCCGACACGGCACCTTCGCCGCCATCGGTTTCCGGATGGCCGGGCAGGAAAGGGGCGAGATGCGCCTTGACGCCGATCGGCCCCATGCCCGGACCACCGCCGCCGTGCGGAATGCAGAAGGTCTTGTGCAGGTTGAGATGGCTGACATCGGAGCCGATGTCGCCGGGACGCGCAAGCCCGACCATGGCGTTCATGTTGGCGCCGTCGAGATAGACCTGGCCGCCATGCTTGTGAACGATCTCACAGACTTCGCGGACATTCTCCTCGAACACACCGTGTGTCGACGGATAGGTGATCATGCAGCACGAGAGGTTTTCCGCATACTGCTCTGCTTTTGCACGGAAATCGTCCATGTCGATATCGCCGTTGTCGCTGACCTTGATGACGACGACCTTCATGCCGACCATCTGGGCGGAGGCCGGATTGGTGCCATGCGCGGAGGTCGGGATCAGGCAGACATCGCGATGGCCGTTGCCATTGGCGCGGTGATAGGCGCGAATGGTCAGAAGTCCGGCATACTCGCCCTGCGCGCCCGAATTGGGCTGCATGGAAACCGCATCATAACCGGTAATCTGGCAGAGCTTCTGCGACAGATCGGTGATCATGTGACGATAACCTTCAGCCTGGTCGGCCGGCACGAAGGGATGGATTTCAGAAAATTCCGGCCAGGTGATCGGCAGCATTTCGGCTGTCGCGTTCAGCTTCATCGTGCAGGAACCGAGCGGGATCATCGAGCGGTCGAGTGCCAGATCCCGGTCCGACAGCCGGCGGATATAGCGGGTCATCTCGCTTTCCGCACGGTTCATGTGGAAGATCGGATGCGTCAGATATTCGCTGGTCCGCAACAGGGTTTCGGGCAGGCGATAACCTGCTTCGAAATCCTCGACCTGGAAATCGCCACCAAACGCCCGCCAGACGGCTTCCAGCGTCACCGGCCGCGAGCGCTCGTCGAGGCTGATGCCGATCTTGGTGGTGCCGATGCGGCGAAGGTTGACTTCTTCTGCCACGGCCGTCTTCAGGATGATGCCCTGCAGCTTGCCGACATCGACGGTGACCGTGTCGAAGAACACGTCCGGCTCGACCGTGTAGCCAAGCTTTTCGAGGCCAAGCGCCAAAAGGACGGCCTTTTGGTGGACGCTCTGGGCGATGGCCTTGATGCCTTTTGGGCCGTGGAAGACGGCATACATCGAGGCCATGACGGCTAGTAAGACCTGCGCGGTGCAGATGTTCGACGTCGCCTTTTCGCGGCGGATATGCTGCTCGCGGGTCTGCAGCGACAGGCGGTAGGCGCGATTGCCGCGGCTATCCTGCGAGACGCCGACCAGACGGCCGGGCATCGAGCGCTTGTAGGCGTCCTTGACGGCCATGTAGGCCGCATGCGGGCCACCGTAACCGACGGGAACGCCAAAACGCTGGGTGCAGCCGATGGCGATGTCGGCGCCCATTTCGCCGGGCGATTTCAACAGCGCCAGCGCCAGCGGATCGGCAGCGACGGTAGCGATCGCACCCGTCTGGTGCAGGCGGGCAATCAGGCCGGTGAAGTCGTGAACGTGGCCATAGGTGCCCGGATACTGGAAGATCGCCCCAAAAACGTCGACCGGGTCGAGATCGGTAAACGGGTTGCCGATGACGATTGACCAGCCGAGCGGTTCGGCGCGGGTCTTCAGAAGTGCGATGGTCTGCGGGTGGCAACCTTCATCGACGAAAAAAGCCTTGGCCTTAGACTTTGCCACGCGCTCGGCCATGGCCATGGCTTCGGCGGCAGCGGTTGCCTCGTCGAGCAGCGAGGCATTGGCAACGTCAAGACCAGTGAGGTCGCAGACCATCGTCTGATAGTTGAGCAGAGCCTCGAGACGGCCCTGGCTGATTTCCGGCTGATAGGGCGTATAGGCGGTGTACCAGGCGGGATTTTCCAGGATGTTGCGCTGAATGACCGGAGGCGTGATCGTGCCATAGTAGCCCTGCCCGATCAGCGACACGAGCTTCTTGTTGAGGTTTGCCGTTTCGCGCATCTTGTCGAGCGCCTCGCGCTCGGTCATCGCAGCGCCCCAGGCAAGCGGGGCCTTCTGGCGGATCGACGGCGGAACGGTGTCGTCGATCATGGCATCGAGGCTGGGATAGCCGATGACCTTGAGCATCGCCGTCATTTCATCGGGCGAGGGGCCGATATGACGCCGGTTGGCGAAGTCGTACGGCTTGTAGTCAGTAAAGGTGAAATCCTTCGGCATGCTCATCAGGCGATCAGCTCCTTGTAGGCGGCCTCGTCCAGAAGGGCGTTGACGGCCGACGGATCGGACAGTTTCAGCTTGAAGAACCAGCCGGCGCCCTGCGGGTCGCTGTTGACCAGGGCCGGGTCATCGACGATGGCCTGGTTGCTCTCGACGATCTCGCCGTCAAGTGGACAATAGACGTCGGAGGCTGCCTTGACGGATTCGACGGTGGCGGCGGTGGCGCCCTTGTCAAGTGCAGTACCGGCTTCCGGCAGTTCCACGAAGACGAGGTCGCCGAGCTGTTCGGCCGCATGGGCGGTAATGCCGACCGTTGCGATATCACCCTCGATTTTCAGCCATTCGTGTTCATCGGTAAATTTCAGCATGGGTTCAGCTCCTGATCAGCGTTTGTAGGTCGGGGTGACGAAGGGAAGGGCGGAGACGGCGATCGGCAGGTATTTACCGCGCACCTCCGCGAAAAGCTTTGTGCCACTGGCGGTGTGGGCCGTATCGACATAGCCCATGGCGACGGGGTGGTCGGCGCTTGGGCCAAAGCCGCCGGAGGTAACAGTGCCGACCGGTACCTTGCCTTCGGAATCGGCAAACAGCGGCGCTCCACCGCGCACCGGGGCCTTGCCTTCCGGCTTCAGGCCGACGCGGCGGCGGCTCGCACCTTCGGCGAACTGGCGCAAAATGACCTCGGCACCTGGAAAACCGCCTGCGCGGGAACCGCCGGCGCGGCGTGCCTTCTGCATCGCCCATTCCAGGCCTGCTTCGACCGGGGTGGTGGTGGTGTCGATATCATTGCCATAGAGACACAGGCCAGCCTCGAGACGCAGCGAATCGCGTGCGCCAAGGCCGATCGGCATGACGTCGGGATGTTCGAGGATCCTGCGCGTCACATCCTCAGCCGAGGCAGCCGGGATGGAGATTTCAAAGCCGTCTTCGCCGGTATAGCCCGAGCGAGAAATGATGCAGGGCACGTCGTGCAATGCCGCCTCCGCCACGTCCATGAAGCGCATGGTGGCGATGTCGGCCCAGAGTTCGGCAAGCACGCATTCGGCGCGCGGTCCCTGCAGCGCGATCAGCGCGCGGTCGTCGAGCAGGGTCAGTTCGCATATGTCGCCGAGATGCTGTTCGAGATGGGCGAAATCGGCATCCTTGCAGGACGCATTGACGACGAGGAAGAGGTGATCACCGCGATTGGCGATCATCAGGTCGTCGAGGATATTGCCGTTGTCGTCGGTAAATAGTCCGTAGCGCTGGCGTCCGTCGGCGAGGCCGAGCAGATCGACGGGCACCAGTTTTTCCAGCGCCAGTGCTGCATCTTCAATCCGGCCGGATTTCGGACGCAGGATTACCTGTCCCATATGCGAGACATCGAAAAGGCCGGCGGAGGAGCGGGTGTGCAAATGCTCCTTCATGACGCCGGCAGGATATTGCACGGGCATGTCGTAGCCGGCAAACGGCACCATGCGGGCGCCAAGAGACACGTGCAGCGCATGCAGCGGTGTCTGTTTCAGTGGGGAATGTTCGTTCAAGTCCGGCCTCCAGGTCTGGCGTCACGCGCCGGCTCATCTCCACGGCGCATGTTCTGCGACGTTTCCTCGAGCCCCCTCTGTCCCTTTGCCTGAGATTGTTATCCCTTCGGCGAGCGGAAATGCTTCTCTCCAGAGTCCTACCGGCACCTTGCTGGTCCTTTGGCCTGAGAGTTTCCGGGGCGGTTGCTCCTTCGGCACCGGTATCAACCGGATTCTCCCAACAAGATCGATTTCAGATAACGGCGATGCCGGCGGCTTGGCAAGCGCAAAATGTCGCGCCCAAACAGATTTTTGTCGTGCCTGTTTCGGAGTAGCGGACAGAACAGAAAATCGTCCTTTGCTTTTTCACCGGCAAGGCGATAACGCAATCCCACGAGACGAGGATGATCGATGGCGGTAGCCGGGCGACAGTGGCAGATGACGATGCGGGTGCTTTCAGCGCTGGCGCTGCTGTTTTTGTCGTTTGCCCATCAGCCGGCCTTCGCCCGCCAGATCACCCCGGCCATGGCGGCAGACTATATGCTGCCGGACGGTACCATCGGCGATATCTGCTTCGGGCTTGACGGCACCGAGGGAAAAAGCCACGGCTCTTCGCACGAAGCCTTATCGCCGGTTTGCGATTATTGCCGGTTGTCGGCTACCATTGCCCTGCCATCGCCCCCAGGCGACGGCTATCTGATTATCCGCGTTGCCGCACTTTCAGACAGCAAGCCGGATTTCCCCAACGTTTTCGTTGCGCATCCGCGCCTCCTGCCGCAATCGCGCGCACCTCCGCTCCCGCTCTGACAGCTTCGCCTCGGCGATTTTCCATAATATTCAAAGTATTGAGCCGCCCTAAGCGGCATTGACCGTCCTGCCGTGCGTGCAGGCTCCGGCCGGAGACAGATCGATGACACAGACCAGGACCACACTGCTTGCACTCGCACTTTCGCTAGGGGCTGCCGTATCGGCGCATGCCCATGCTTCTTTCGAGACCGATGAAGTCGCCTCCGAAAGCAGTTTCAAAGCCGTGCTGCAGATCCCGCATGGCTGCGATGGCAAGGCCACCACCGAGGTGCAGGTCAAACTGCCGGAAGGCTTCGTCTTCGCCAAGCCGCAGCCCAAGGCCGGCTGGGAGCTGGAGATCGTCAAGGGCGATTACCAGAAGAGCTATGATAATCACGGAAAGACGGTCACGTCCGGCCCGCTGGAAATTCGCTGGAAGAACGGCAACCTGTCCGACGATTTTTATGACACCTTCGTGATCAGCGGCAAAATCTCGGGATTCGACAAGGACACGCAGATCGCCTTTCCGGTGACGCAGATCTGCGGCACATCCGGCAAGGTTGTCTGGGACGAGATTGCCGCTGAGGGCCAGAGCGCCCATTCGCTGGAGCACCCGGCGCCGACAGTGATGGTGACGCCTGCCCAAGCCGGCGGCCACGATCATCATGACATGGCGGCGATGGCTGGCATGGGCGCAACCGATGGCGCGCCGGTCAAGGCCGGATCGCTGGAAATTTCCGGCGGTGCGGTCAAGGCGATGTTGCCGGGCGCAAAAGTTGGCGGCGGCGGCTTCATCATCAAGAACGACGGTGGCGAAGACGATGTGTTGCTTTCGGTCGAGAGCCCGGCTGCGGGCCGTGTCGAGTTGCATGAGATGACGATGCAGAACGACGTGATGAAGATGCGCAAGCTGGAGAGCGGCATTGCTCTTCCAGCTGGCGAAACCGTCACGCTTCAAAGCGGTGGCTTGCACCTGATGTTCTTTGGTGTGAAAAAGCCGTTCGCCGAGGGTGACAGCATTCCGGTGACGCTGACCTTCGAAAAGGCTGGCAAGGTCGATTACGTGCTTTCCGTCGGCAACGCCGCCGGTGGAGCGCAAAAGCACAAGTAAAGCCTGCCGATTTTTGCGGGACGCATGACGGCGCAGGAAACTGCGCCGTTACGTTTGGCCAGCATCTGTTTGGCTCGGTTAGTTGTCTGCCGCTTCGTCGTCCGGGCGTAATGCCTCGTCGCTCTCATCGGATTCCACCTCATCCGGGCCGAATTCCATGTAGCGGCGGACCGCTTCGCCGCGCGTACCCTGCGGCAGGCGGCTATTGGACGTCATCAGCATCAGCGACAGCGCGGTCGGGCTGCGAAGGGCAGCAACCGAGGCGTGGGTGTTTGCCGCGTCATCCTTTGGCCGCGCCGAAAGCAGGGTGATCGCCTCGTCGGTCGGACCATCGCCGCTGACGCGGGCGGACGGCTTGATGGCTTGCGCCGCGTAAGCCGCCGTGTTGGCTGACATGGTTACGACCAGGGTCATGGACGATCTGCCCGTGCCGGGCACTCCTTCGGATGTGCAATCGATCCTTTTTAACCCGGCCTCCGTTTCCTCCCGGTGAAATCGCGCGCTGGCATTTAAGGCAAATCTTATCGATCATCCGATGGAAAAAGGGGGCGCAGACCGCCGGGGAAAGCGCGCGCCCCAAAGGTTTAGGCGTAGCGCCGCGCAGGGGTATTCCGCGTTGCTGCGGATGTTGTTGCCGATATATCGTCAAACTCGACACATTTGCCGGCCGGTGCGCGGCACACCGCGCGCGCATCGTGATTGCTTTCTTCATCGGCAAAGTGCAGGGCCGCTGCTTCGCTGGCAAACAATCCGCCAACCCGGCCCAGCCGGTCGTGCACGACCCACCAGCCGTGATGATCGCAGCCGACGGTGAAACGCGGCATTGCGGAATGTGTGTTCGTGAGGGGGTATCGACTGCCCATGATCCTTGTAGACCTTCGTGTTGTTAATGGTGGCTTGCTACTGGTGTGGTGCTGATTGCGCGCCTCAGCGCAGAAACCAGCCTGCCAGAATCTGAATAGTGCCGGCGCAGGCAAAGACTGCAGCCAGGCGGATGACGGCGCCGGACAGGCTGCTGCGATCCGATGTCATTGGCGCCGCTGCCTGCCTGTCTGATGAATTTTGCCGGGCGTAGGGTTGCATGACCTGCTCTTTCGGTTGAGATACTTGCAATCCGTAACGCACTGATTGCCATAAGAAAATATGCACTCTGTCATTGCCGTTCCATGCGTGGTCGGCGGGTTTGTTGTTAAAATCTCATAGGAATTGCCGGCGCGCTGGCGCCGGTTTGCACAGCACCGGTGCCAGTGCCATGCGGATCGCCGCAGTGGTTTCCGCGACGATCGGCGTCAGCGGCAGCCGGACATCGTCGCTGATGCCTCTGAGCAGACTGAGACCGTATTTGATCGCAGCGGGGCTCGGTTCGCGCTCCAGTGCCTGAAACAGCGGGTTGAGCCTTTCCTGAAGGCTCTGCGCCGATTGCTGGTTTCCGGTGGCGAGCGCCTGATGCAGCGCAACGGTCAGTCGCGGCACCAGATTGGCGGCGGCCGAGATAACGCCACGGCCGCCCATGAGGGTGAAGGGCATGGCCGTCAGATCGTGACCGGAATAGAGTGCGAACCTTTGACGCAGGGCCGCGGGAATTGCAGCAAGCCGGGCGATGTCTCCCGTTTCATCGGCAATTCCAACGACGGACCGCAGCGTTGCCAGCCGTTCCAGCGTACGGGGAGAAATATCGATCGCCGTTCGCTGCGGTGAGACGCCGACGATGAGCGGCAGGTCGACCCGATTGGCGATCGCCTGATAGTGGCGGAACAGGCCTTCCTGAGCGGGCTTGCTGTAGTAAGGCGTCACCACATAGGCCGCTGTGGCCCCCATGTTCTTCGCCTCTGCCGTCCGCGCAACCGTTGTTTCGGTGCAGTTCGTGCCGGTACCTGCGAAAACCGGGACGCGGTTGCCGGCAACTGCGACGGCAAGCCTGATCAATCGTGTCCGTTCGTCATCGGTCAGCGCCCAGGGTTCACCGGCAGGTCCGGCAACGAGCAGGCCCGAGATGCCGCTGTTGATCTGCCATTCGGCGAGGTCAGCGAAGGCGCATTCGTCCAGTTGATCGCCCTGAAAGGGGGTGACGAGGTCGCAGATTGCGCCTTGTGGCGTGGTGTCGATCCGGTGGCGTTCAGTCATTTCCAAATTCCTTTTGCACGGCTGCGTTTTTCCGTCTTCGGTGCACAAACGGTCTGGCTTTGCGGATGGTGCTGCTCAGAACAGCGATCAGGACGGCAGCCGGCGGATCACGATGTTCGGCGCGCATCAGTTTGCGCCGCTGCGGCTGGGAAAGGGCGCTGCGGACAGTCAGGGTGGCAACCCAATGATCTCCCTGCGGGTCAAGATCGCGGATGTCACGGGCCGGCTGGCAGGATTGCGCCAGAAGGCGAAGAGCGGCGGTAAACGCCTCCTTTTCCATCAGCCGGCGAAACTCCGGCAGCTGTTTGATGTCATCCGGCAGGCCGGCGATCTCCGGCAGGATGCGCACGGCTTCCCAGATATGGTGCTCGCGCAGAACCCGCGCGGCGCAAACCCTGGCAATCAGGCTGGCGAGTGCTGTTCCAGCTGCCGTATGATCTGCAGGAGGGGCGACCGCGGTTGGCGTTATCCGGGAATGCGACAAAGGTGTCGTGCTCATCATGATGCCTCAGGCGACGACCAGGATCAGGGCAATACCGGCAAGGGAGAGAACGATCGCCGCAGCGTTCAGCGCCGCCGTGACGCGGGCGCGACGCTGCCTGCAGGAGCGCTTGTGCCCGGATGGCTGGTGGGCGGAGCACCGGGCGTCAATGCTGCGTGCGGAAAGGATGGAGGCGTGAACGTGTAACATGGGCATCGGGGCATTGACCTGTTTCGATGCCCGGATGCTAGAGCTGCCGCCCATTTGAAATCCATTCCGGGAAAACCGGAAAGAGATAAAGGTTTTATAGGAGAACAATTTTAGGCGGGCAGCCCTTCTGCCTTTGAAACTCTAGTACTTGCGGCCCTTCTTAAATATGGCACACTTCTCTCAACCAAAGGGGAGGGATGCAGATGACGGACAGGGAAACGCTCGAAGGCATTATCAACAAGCTCTACGAGGCACGTGCGGTCAACAACATCGATGCTTTGATGTCCCATACCGGACCCGGCTTCAGTTTCTGCCTCGTCGGCAGCGGCAAGCTGGCACCGATGGCACAGCGGGTCTGCGAACCGGCGGCGGTCGATACCGCCATGCGTGGGTTGGTTGCTGACTGGGACATGTCCCAAATCAAGACCACCCGCCTTTATGTCGATGGCGATACTGTTTTTGCGCATCGGGCAGGGTTGATCCGCTACAGGGGCGGCCGGGAAATTCACACGGAATATCTCGATCGTTTCACCTTCAAAGACGGCAAGATCATCGACCTGACCGAATTCGTCGATACATTGATGGTCGCCGAGACTGTCGGTTTGGTTCAATAGACAAGACGATCCTGAATGACCGGGTTGTCAGTGGAGGTGACCAAACTCAGGCCGTCCCATCGATCGGGTGACCGACAACCAGCGCAGTCTTCAGGTCCGGGTCCAGCTTTTCATAAGCGCTGTCGGCCAGCACGCCGAGCGCATCGAGCGTCTTGGAAAAGAAGCAGCGCACAGTAGCAGCGGTGACGATATCGAAAATCTCCGCGTCGGAAAGCCCATGCAGCCTTAACTCATCGACATCAGCGATTGTTATCGACGACGCATCGCGCACGACCTTGGCGGCAAAGCGCATGATGGTGCGCTCCGCTTCGTCGATTGTCGCCGCGTCGGGATCATCAACCACCTGCCGGAGTGCTTCCGCAGTAAAGATATCGCGCAAAAGAACGGAGCCGTGGGCGAGCAGGCAATAGGAGCTCTTCATCTCTTTCGCTGCCGCCATCGTCACCAGTTCGTAGCGGCGCAGGTCCATTCCGGCCTTGATGCTTGAAAGTAGAGCGCTCCAGTTTTCCATCACATCCGGCCGGTGGCCGAACGCTTTCACCATATTCGGCACATAACCGTAGCTGGCTTCCGCATCAGCGTACAATTTCGCAGTTTGCTCACTTACGGATGCGTCGGGCGTGTCGATGAACGGCATTGTGAAGCTCCCTGCGCAAGAAACTGCATGATGGTGGTGCCGGCAATCCGCAGCAATCCGGGTGCTGCGGTTCACCTGTCTTGTCTTTTTTGCGTCTTTGAGCGCCAATCACGGTGTTTCGAACGCGTAGATTTTCTTCCAGTCGTTCTTCATGTCGACGAGCAGCCACTTGCGTTGTGTTGCCTCATCCATGGCCTTGTCGAGTTTTCCGAAGTGTGATTCGCGGTCGTAGGCATATTCGCGCACGGCATCGGTGTGGTGCACGATCAATCCAAAGCTGTTTGGTTTTCCACCGGTCACCCAACGCAGCATCTCGTAATCGCCATCGGAATTTCCAGCCACGAAGATCGGGCGGCGACCGATGAACTTGTTGATGCCGACGGGTTTGCCCGGACCATCATCGACGAAATCGATCTTCGGCAGGCGATTGAGAACAGGCTCGCCGTCTACAAGCGCATATTCGGTGGCTATGCTACTGCCGATGACCTGCTCGGGGGGGATGCCATACGCCTGCTCGGTAATCGGCCGCATGAATTCGATGCCACCACCAGAGACGATATAGGTCTTGAAGCCGTTGGCCCTGAGATAATCGAGCAATTCGCGCATCGGCAGGAACGTCATCTCGTTATAGGGCTTGCCGGTTTTGGGGTGTTTGGAGGCGGCAAACCAGTCGGTGACGATCTTGGCGAATGCGTCGGTGGTCATGCCTGCGTGGGTGGCCATTCCGAGCTCGACGACACCCTTTTCGCCGCTCGCTGCCATGCCTTTCAGGTCGCCGGCCAGGATGGATTTGAACGGCTCTTTTTCCTTCCATTCCGGATGATCGGGCGCGAGCGCCTTCACCCGGTCGAGCATGAAGCCGAGCTGGAAATAGAATGGCTGCTCCGACCAGAGCGTGCCGTCATTGTCGAAGACGGCGATGCGATCTTCCGGCTTGACGAAATCGGCATTCTTCTCGTCGGTGACCTTGGAGACGAAATCGACGATCGCCTGTTTCGACGTGCCGTCGTTCCACGATGGCAGATCATCAGCAAGTGCTGCGAAGGGCAACAGAAGCACGACTAGGAATACCCGAACAAAATTCAGCATGGATCTCTCCCGGATCAGTTTGCAGGTCTTTTCACGCAGCGAAAACCGACATGGCTGGTGGACGTATCCTCCGGCTCCGCATGGCGGGCGGCAGGGCGGTAACGGCGGCAATAGTTCGGCGCGCAGAGATGCGATCCGCCCTTCAGGACCCGCCGTGGAATGCGGATATCAGGCACATTCGGATCGTAGCTCGCATCGACGGTGCCGCCGCGCGGGTTCTGCGGAATGCAGCAGGATTTGGCGGCCGGTTCCGGATGGCGTGTTGACCAGTAGTCGGTCGTCCACTCCCAGACATTGCCGATCATGTCATAGGCGCCGTAACCGTTTGCGGCGAAGGATTTGACCGGCGTCGTCCGGTCCTTGCCGGCGGGTTTGGTGCTGTGGGTCGGGAAGGTTCCGGCCCAGGTGTTTGCCATGGCGACGCCTCCCGGCGTCAGTTCATCGCCCCAGGCATATTCGACATCGTCGAGACCACCGCGCGCGGCCAGTTCCCACTCGGCTTCCGTCGGAAGATCGAGGCCCGCCCATTCGGCATAGGCCTTCGCATCGCAGAGCGCCACATGCACGACGGGATGGTCGAGCTTGCCGCGAAGGTCGCTCAAGCCACCATAGGGGCGCCGCCAGTTGGCGCCGAACTTGAAAGCCCACCACTGGCTGATATCCGGTCCGTTGACCGATTTGGGTGGCGTGAAGACGAGCGAGCCGGCTCTCAGCATCTCCGGCAGAGCACCGGGATAATCCTTGGGATCCGGTGCCTTTTCGGCGAAGGTCAGATAGCCCGTGGCTTTTACGAATGCTATGAACTGCCGGTTGGTCACGGGCGTCGCTTCAATCCAGAAACCATCGACTTTCACAGGGTGAGGGGGAGCCTCCTCGGGATAGTGTTTGTCGGATCCCATTGTGAAGGTGCGGCCCGGTATCCAGAGCATCTCGCTCAATGCCATAAAACTGTCTTTTCCGCTATCCAATGCCAAAGCCATGGCAGTCTCCGAATTTCGATGCCGCAACATCGCAACCGCGATGTGCATCCGGAAGTACGTTACAGTAACAACGCCTCCCGGGCAGCTGCGTCTTTCACGCAACGACACATCACGATGTGGTGACCGGGCGGGAAACTTGACGCCAGAACCGCAACGTCCCGTTGGAAAGGGCTGCGATTGGCTGCATAAGAGCTTGATCCGATTCCTGCGGGGTGAAGACGCGTGGCGCATTGCTTGATTGGCGAGCATGCCGGCTGCTTCGTCCAGATGGGCCGGACATTATTGCCGACTAGCGAATTGATGGGGCTCATGACGACCGATCACAGTTTTTCCCGCCGCGGTTTTCTCGGCGTTCTTGCGGCAGGCACGCTTGCCGGATGTTCCACCACGATGCCGGGCGGAAGCAATGCTCCGACGCCCGGGCGACTCAGCCGGCCGATCGGCCCGCCGTCGGATGCCGAGTTGCAGGTGATGTACGGCCCTGTCGAGGACGGCGGCTATTTGATCCCGGCCATTCCATACCAGCAGATCGATCCGCAATTCTACCGCCAGCGCGTCGTCGATCGCACCGGCGAAGCGCCGGGTACCGTCGTCGTCGATACGCCATCGCGCTTGCTCTACGTCATCGAGCCCGGTGGCACGGCGATGCGGTACGGCGTCGGCATCGGCCGCGAAGGTTTTGCCTGGCAGGGCGACGGCGTCATCCACTGGCGCCAGGCCTGGCCGCGCTGGAAGCCGCCGAACGAAATGGTGGCGCGCACGCCGAGCCTTGCCAAATATTCGATCGCCAATGGCGGCATGGAGCCGGGCCTGAAAAATCCGCTCGGTGCCCGGGCGCTCTACATCTTCCAGAACGGCGAAGACACGCTCTACCGGCTGCACGGCAATCCGGAATGGAAGTCGATCGGCAAGGCAGTCTCGTCCGGCTGCGTGCGGCTGATGAACCAGGACGTGATCGATCTCTACCAGCGCGTTCCTGCAAAGGCGAAGATCGTCGTCTGGCAATAAGCCGTTGAGAGGCCGGCGAAACTGCGCCTGCCTCCCGCAAGCTGCGGGGCAGATATTAACCGGACGCTAACCGCGATGACCGATTCTTCGATGGCCGGGCGCATTATTGCTCCGATTTGACACGTCCGACAAAACTTTGGCACGATTTCCAGCGATAGACCCTTTCATGAATTCTCTGCTTGCTCTTTATCGCGCCTCGACGCGCGTCAGTTCCGCCCGCACGGTCGTGTCGCGGACGTTGGCAGCACTTGCCCTTGGCGTGGCGCTGTCGGGCTGCATGGCGCTCGACGACCTCTCCGAGGCACCGCCGAAACTGTCCGGCAAGATGATCGCGGAAATGTCGAAGAAGGGCATGAAGCCGGAAAGCCCGGTTCTGGTGCGCATTTTCAAGCAGGAAAGCGAGCTGGAAGTCTGGAAGGTCAACAAGACGGGTGCCTATGCGCTGTTGAAGACCTATCCGATCTGCCGCTGGTCCGGGGAGCTCGGCCCAAAGACGAAGGTTGGCGACCGCCACGCGCCGGAAGGGTTTTATCACGTCTCCGCGGGCATGCTGAACCCGAACTCGCAGTTCTACGTTTCCTTCAATCTCGGCTATCCCAACCGGCTGGAATCGGCGCTCGGTTATACCGGCGAGGCGCTGATGGTGCACGGCGCCTGCTCGTCATCCGGCTGCTATGCGATGACTGACCAAGGCGTCGGCGAAATCTATGCAATAGTCCAGAAAGCACTGGCGGGCGGCCAGGAAAAATTCCAGGTCCAGGCCTATCCTTTCCGCATGACGGCGCAGAATATGGCCGGCCATCGCGGCGATCCGAACATGTCGTTCTGGCGCACGATGAAGGAAGGCTACGATGCCTTTGAAGTAACGCGCCGGCAGCCGAAGGTCTCGGTGTGCGAACGCCGTTATGTTTTCAACAAGGAATTCGAGGGCGGCGAGCCGACCGATCCGCTGGCGGCCTGCCCGCCGGTTGTCAATCAGATCGAGCCGCAGGCGATGGCCAGGATAGAGGCGGAAGACCGCAAGCTGGACACGGCGATTACCGGGTCCGTTCCCGCCAGCTCGACACTCAGCGCCTATTCGGATGGCGGCATGCATCCGAGTTTTCGGGCGCTGTTGAAGGCGCAGGGCCCGAAGAAGCTGGCCGCCAGCATTTCCGGCACACAATATCCGATCAGCCGCCCAGATGCTGCCCTGGCCGATCCTTTTGACGGGCGGTAGCATCACCGATCAGTGACGCGACGGATGGTGCGCGCGCTGCCGGCTGTGGTTTATCCTGGCCATGCCGCTCCGTTCTGCTATTCCACTCCCAGTACCATCCGGCGCGTTGCAAACGCTTGCTCTCGCCCGCAGATGGCCTATCTTCACAGTCACGACAATGCTTCGGCAGGAGCCACATGGCCAACGATCCCTACAAAACCCTCGGCGTGGCGAAAACCGCGACGCAAAAGGAAATCCAGAGCGCCTATCGCAAGCTTGCCAAAAAGCTGCATCCTGACCTCAATCCGGGCGACAAAGGCGCCGAGGACCGTTTCAAGACGGTCTCCGAGGCCTATTCGGTGCTGGGCGACGAGGACAAGCGGGCCCGTTTCGACAAGGGTGAGATCGACGGCGCCGGAACCGAACAGGCGCCGCGAAACTATTACCGCGAATATGCAGGCGCTCCGGGCACCGACGCGCGCTACCAGAACAGCAGCGGATTTTCCGACTTCACCAGTACGGACGATATTTTCTCCAGCTTCTTTTCACGGCGGGACCGGAGCCAGATGCGCGCCAAGGGCAGGGATTTGCAGTTCTCGATGGAAGTGGACTTCCTCGATGCCGTCAACGGCTCGAAAGAGAAGATCACGTTGCCGGACGGAAGCGTGCTCGACCTGCAGGTGCCGCCCGGTACCCAGCAGGGTCAGACGCTGCGGCTGCGCGGCAAGGGCGACCCCGGCTCCGGCGGCGGCCCGGCCGGCGATGCGCTGATCGAAATCCACGTCCGGTCCCATCCCATCTTCACCCGAGATGGCGACGATATCCGGATCGACATGCCGATTTCTTTGCGTGAAGCCATTCTTGGCGGCAAGGTCAATGTCCCGACGGTATCCGGCAGCGTCATGCTCACTCTGCCGCCGCATTCCAATACCGGCAAGACGCTGCGGCTGAAGGGCAAGGGCGTTGCCAAGCGCGGCGGCGGCAACGGCGACCAGTACATCACCCTCAAGATCATGCTGCCGGACGCCGCCGATCCGGAACTGACGGCCTTCGCCACCAACTGGGCGGCCGGCCAAGCCCATAATCCTCGCAGGGCCTGGGGAGATTGACATGGACCATCTGGAGTTTTGCGAGCGTCTCAGCATCGTTTCCTCCACGCTGACGATATGGATCGACCGGCAATGGATCATTCCGGAATTGAGCGAACAGGATGAAACGTTTCACGACGCGGATCTCGCGCGCGGGCTTTTGATCCTCGATCTCTCAGAGAGCATGGGTGTCAACCAGGATGGTATTGACGTGATCATGGCGCTTGTCGATCAGGTGCACGGCCTGCGCGCCAAGTTGTCCGCACTGACGAATGCGATCCGGGAACAGGATGGCGATGTTGCCGAGCGCGTGGTGAAAAAACTCGAGGGCATACGATAGCGGGTGAGGGCATCCGTTACATTTGGGGCGTGGCTGCCGCCGGAGTGGCTTTGCGCCGGCACCGGCATGACGGGAGGATTTTTCAATGCGGCATATCTATAGCCTCGACCATTTCGCGCTTCTGGTCCGCGACCTCGATCGCAGCGTCGCCTTCTACACCGATATCCTCGGCTTCACCCCGATCGAGCGAACCGGCAGCGGCAATGTCGCCTGGCTGACGATCGGCGGCCTGGATACGATCCACCTGATCGAGGGCGAATTTGGCGCGACGCACCTCACCAAGGACACCCATTTTGCGCTCCGCATCAACGATCTCAACGCCTTTGTCGCTGATATCACCGCCAAGGGCGTGACATTTTACGACTGGCCCGGAAATGCCGGCCAGATCGGCATCCGCCGCGACGGGTTCCGGCAGGCTTATGTGCAGGATCCGGACGGGTACTGGATCGAGATCAACGATCATACGAGTGCTGTTGCGGGAGGGTGAGGTCCGCGCAAACATCGCTGTTCTTTTACGCAGCCGATGGCGCACAAAGCTTGACTCATGCAGCCAGCCAGCCAGTGAACGGTCCTTAGGCTAACCCAGCCTTGCTCAACCCGTCCAGCCAATGGTCCCGCGCAGCGTCGTCGCCGTAGTGGTAGTCGGCTGACTTTTGAAGTGTCCAGCCAGGCTCGATTTCGTTGAATTCGCCCATAATCCGCCTTGCCTCATCGAGATTTCCAAGTTGAGCTTGGCTTGCGGCCTCGATGAGGCGCGTGTCGTTGGGTGGAGAGCTCATCCCGTGCAGGGTTGCCAATGCATCGGCGTACCGTTTCACCATGTAATAGGCACGGGCGCGGTTCCACTCGTGCCAGTAGGGGTGATCGGGATAGCGCGCGGCCGCACTATCGATCAGAGCGAGAGCCTGCTCGGAATCACCATAATATATGTATGCCTCTGCCATATCGGCATCCAGGTCGGCCGTATCCTTGTCGATCCGCTTCGGATCGGTGATCAGCGCTCGGGCAGCGGCAAACTCTTCAAAGCTTGTCTTAAAATCACCCCGGTTCCAATACACCATTGCGCGGTACCAACGCCCCCTGAAGTCGTTGAACCAGCCGCTTTTGGCGTCATCGGACAGAGCAACGGCATAATCCGCCAGCCGCTCGGCCTCGTGGATCGAGGCCTCCGGATCTGCGGTCCATCTGTTCTGATGGTCGCGGAGATTGGCATAGGAGCATTCGGCATAGGCGGGTAGGTAATTGCCATCTTCCTTGATCGCCAACGCGTAATATTCCTTGGCCCTTTCATTCCCTTCCGGGGTCAAAGGCTGCCGTCTTCCGTCGCGGCAATAGTCTCGGGCGGTCTGCTTCATGCTGTCCCCCATTGGCTGATATGGTTCCTGGATGCACCTTTTTTGGCGCTTCACGCATCAAGTTCGATACAAGTTACCAGATATCAAATTACGGATTGTAGACAGGTATTGTCTTTGACGGCCGTGCCAACGGCATGTCTGCACCCGATGAGTTTAATGCCGATGCAAGACGTTCGAGGCGGAATGTCGCTCAAGCTGCGCAGGGTTTAAATCAACTGCGACCCTACTTCCGATCTGAATGGCACTAATTTACGCTTGAACATCGAGTTGTCAACGTAACCAAAGCTGCCTTAAATGTAAAAAAATGTATATTTATAGTTGTATCTTTTTATTTGTACTTTTCTCATTCTCTTTACTTCTCCCTCAGTCCGGCTTTTCTCAGTCCATCGACCCAGTGCTGACGGTCGCTGTCCTTGCGATAGTAGTAGGCCGCTGATTGTTCGATCGACCAATCCGGATCTATCTTGCTGAACTCGGCCATAATCGCCCGCGCCTTGGCGACATGCCCGAGCTGCGCCTCGCTTGCAGCGGTGATCAGCCGGACATCATTGGGGGGAGCGGTCATCGTGCCGATCGTATCTATCGCTTCCTGGTAACGGCCGGCCATGTACAAGGCACGCGCGAGATTCCACGGGTACCAGAAGGGGAAAAATGGATTGTGCAGCATTGCGCCCCTGATCTGCCCGATCGCCCTTTCCGGTTCGCCGCCGTAGACCAGCGCCTCGGCCATATCCGCCGCAAGATCCGGATCGTTCGGGTTTATCTGGCGCGCCGTCTCATACTCATGGAAGCTCTTGTCGAACTCACCCTGGTTCCAGGCAACGATGGCAAGATACCAGTGGCTGCTGAAATCGTCATTCAGGCTCAAGGCTTTCTCGGCAAACAGTTTTGCCTTGCGCAGGGACGCCGGGCCATCCGGGCTCCATCCATTTTGATAGGCGCGCACATCGACATAGGAACGCTCCGCATAGGCGGACGAATAGAACGGATCGAGCTTGATCGCCATCTCGAACAGCCGGCGTGCCTCCTCGTTCCCTTCCGGTGTCACCTTGTCTGGATCCGACCAGATCGCCTTGCCTTTCAGGTAATAGTCATAGGCATCCAAGCTTTCCGTGAGCTTCCGGCCTGACCTCTGCTCTTCGGCTGCGGTCACCTTGACGGCAAGAGCAGTCACGATGTTCTTGGTGATGTCCTCCTGCACGGTAAAAGTATCCCCCAGCGTTCGATCATAGCGCTCGGCCCAAACGTGGTATCCGGTTTCGGCATTGATCAATTGGGCATTGATGCGCAGCCGCTCCGGCGTTTTCTGCACCGTTCCCTCTAAGACGTAACGAACGCCCAGCGCAGCACCGATATCCTGGACTTTCGTCGGTTTACCTTTGAAGGTCGATGCCGAGTTGTAGGCTATGACGAACAGACCGGAGAATTTGGACAGATCGGTTGTTATATCGTTGGTCAGGCCCTCACTAAAGTATTCGTGGGTGGAATCGCTGAGATTGTCGAGCGGCAGGATTGCGATCGATGGCTGTGATGCAGGTACGAGCTGCGCCGATGATTTGTTGCTGGCCGCCATTTCCGGCGCGTAGATCCAACCGATAGGGATCGCGACCATCACCAGGATCGCGCCTGCTGTCGCGACCCAGGGCCATCGCATGGTGCGCTTGCGCAAGGTCTGAGCGCTTATTCCCTTCACGGAATAGGCGTGCACCGGCGTGGGAATATTCTTCAACTTGCGCGAACCCAGATCATGAAAGCCAATGTTCGGCAGGTGCTTCACCTGTTCGTAAAGTGTTCCGGACACGCAAATACCACCTGGTTCGGACAGCCCCTCCAGGCGTGCCGCCACATTGACTGCCTCGCCATACAGATTGTCCTGCTCGACGACCGCATCCCCGAGGTTGAGGCCGACGCGAAATCGCATGCGCCAATCCTCGTCGAGTTTCTCATCCAAATGGGCCAGCTGGTTCTGGATTTCGACGGCGCAACGCATGGCTTCGACAGGGCTTGGAAATTCGGCAATGAGACTGTCGCCCGCCCCGCCGAACACACGGCCCTCATGGACCCGGATTAACTCTTCGATGATCGCAGCATGCTCCTTGAAGAGCGCAAGAGCTGCGTCTTCATCCCTTGCGACCAACCGGCTGTAACCAACGGCATCCGTCGCTAGAATTGTGACTAGCCTGCGCTGCATCAACCCTTCCACTTCAGCCACTGAGCGGCATTCGACCCGGACGATAAACGCGTATCCGGGCGTCAGTTCGGCTCTGCAGAAAGGGTGGGATCATTCGGCCGTCTTTTGACCGAGCGATCAAGGAAATGTGCAGGCCGCCCCAACGAGTACATCGGCATACGCTAATATACCTTGGGCGCGATTGGGTATTTTTGCAAGATAAGGTTTTACTGAGCGGGCAATGCCATTCAGGCGACGCTCTTTGCCACACGGCTCAACGCGGAAGCGATGATGCTCTCGATCAATGCGCGGTACGGAAGACCCTTCAGGCGCGCAAGCAGCGGCAAGTCGGAATCTTTTGGATGCAGGCCCGCCAAAGGGTTTGCCTCAAGGAAGTTTACCTTGCCGTCCACGTCGCATCGCACGTCGATGCGCCCCGCGTCTCGACAACCGAGTCCTTTCCAGGCGGAAAGCGCCAGATCTGCGGCTGCAAGGCCGTCGGCATCCACTGCCAGGCGAGCCTCGACCCGTTCTTCGAAGTGCTTTTTATTCTCGTAGGAGTAAATTTCGGGTTCGGCTCCCGCCCGCAATACCACCTCCATGACGCCGAGCACCGTCGAGGCCGATCCTGTGCCAAGAATTCCGACGGTGAATTCACGGCCCGGCAAGTAGCGCTCGACTAGGACTGGCTGGCAGTGACGCGTCAACAACCTTTCGCATCCTCGCATCAGCTCGATCCGGTTTCCGACCTTGGATGTCGCGGAAATACCTTTGCTCGTGCCTTCGGCGATCGGCTTTATGAAGAGCGGAAATGGCAGCGTCACATGCTGGACATCCGCCAGAGCCTCGACCACCGAAAAATCCGCTGTGCAAAGGCCTTGATCTCGAACGATGCGCTTGGCGGCCGCCTTGTGCAGCGTAACCGCAAGAGCGAGCGGATCGGAGAAAGTATAGGGCACCCGGTATGTATCGAGTAGTGCCGGCACCAGAGCCTGGCGGCCAAAGCCGTGCATTCCTTCAGCAATATTGAAAATCAGATCCCACCGGTCGCCATCGACCAATCGCTTTGCAAGGACGCGGGCGTGCCCGATCCGATCTGTCTCGTGGCCCAGCGAATGCAAGGCGGAATCGATCGCCAAAATGGTGTCGACATGGTCAAACTCGGCCGTTTGTTCCTCGTCATACCCTTCGCGCGCATAGTCTTCACGCAAATCGAATGTGATGCCAATCCTCATGCTCTCGGCCACCTCTGTGTGTTTTCAAAACGGTCACAGGGCGCGCAATTCGCGCCGGGGCATTGCCTGCACCAGAAATTGGAAATTTCCGGACGATAAAATCGCCCGGAAATCTGCCAGTTCTGGTTTTTGCCCTTGGAGATCATGATCCTTGCAAGGCATCCGTTCAAGACACCTCAGCTGCACCCACTCGTCGCACCACACGTGTCGCACTTCTCGCACGTGCCATTCCGCACCATCGTAAAATTCTGGCACTCGCTGCACATGTTGCCCGTATAGCCTTGCGCGATCGAGCGGATGCGGCGGGCGGCTTCCAGTTTTTTGGCGTCCGACTTGGCGGCGGCGGCTTCGGCGGCGGCCTTGTCGGAGAACAGGGCGGTGACGTCCGGTTCGGTGCTGGCGTCGTCGGCGATCTCTTCGGTGAGTTCGACGGCGCGCTCCTCGTAATCGCGCTTGAAGGCGACGATTTCGGAGGTGGAGATCGCGACGGCGGCGACCGTTTCGAGCTTGCGGGCGGCACTGCCGGAAAACGCGGTGACCGTTCCGCCCGACGATGCCTTTGCAGGAGCGGCGGTCGCAGCCCCCTTCGGCTCGCCGGAGGTGCGGTCGATCTGGCCGCCCTGGATCAGCGTCGGCTTGTGGCCGCGGGTCCAGCCGGTGGAGAGCAGGTTGGTCTTGCCTTCCTGGATGCCCTTGCCGAGCGCCGTGTTGGAGAAATCCGACGTATCGACATGCGCCAGGTCATGGCGGTTGAGGTAGGAGACGGCGAGTTCGCGGAACACGTAGTCGAGGATCGACGTGGCGTTCTTGATCGCGTCATTGCCCTGCACCATGCCGGCCGGCTCGAACTTGGTGAAGGTGAAGGCCTCCACGTATTCTTCCAGCGGCACGCCGTATTGCAGGCCGAGCGAGATGGCGATGGCGAAATTGTTCATCATCGCCCGGAAGGCAGCGCCTTCCTTGTGCATGTCGATGAAGATCTCGCCGATGCGGCCATCGCCGAATTCGCCGGTGCGCAGATAGACCTTGTGGCCGCCGACGATCGCCTTCTGGGTATAGCCCTGGCGGCGGTTCGGCAGTTTTTCGCGCTCGCGGGTGACCCGCTCGATGACGCGTTCGATGATCTTTTCAGTGACCGTGACGGCCTGGGCGGCGGCGGGCGCTGCCAGGAAATCCTCCATTGCATCCTCGTCCTCATCGTCCTCGATCAGCGAGGCGTTAAGCGGCTGGGAGAGTTTCGAGCCATCGCGGTAGAGAGCGTTGGCTTTCAGCGCCAGCTTCCAGGAGAGCATGTAGGCGGCCTTGCAATCCTCGACCGTCGCCTCGTTCGGCATGTTGATGGTCTTGGAGATCGCCCCGGAGATGAACGGCTGCGCAGCCGCCATCATGCGGATATGGCTTTCGACCGAGAGATAGCGCTTGCCGATCTTGCCGCAGGGATTGGCGCAATCGAACACGGGCAGGTGCTCGTTCTTCAGGAACGGTGCGCCTTCCAGCGTCATCGCACCGCAGACATGCACGTTGGCCGCTTCGATGTCCTTCCGCGAGAAGCCGATATGCTCGAGCAGGTTGAAGCTCATGTCGGCGAGCTGCTCGTCGGAAACCTTCAGCGTGTCCTTGAGGAAATCGACGCCGAGCGTCCACTGGTTGAAGACGAACTTGATGTCGAAGGCAGCCTTGGTAGCGCCGTTGATCGCCGCGATCTTGTCGTCGGTAAAGCCCTTGGCCTTCAGCGAGCCGGGATTGACCGCCGGAGCCTGGTTGATATTGCCGTGACCGACGGCATAGGCCTCGATCTCGGCGATCTGGCTTTCCGAATAGCCGAGCGTGCGCAGTGCTTCTGGAACGGCGCGGTTGATGATCTTGAAGTAACCGCCGCCGGCGAGCTTCTTGAATTTCACCAGCGCGAAATCGGGCTCGATGCCCGTCGTGTCGCAATCCATGACCAGGCCGATCGTGCCTGTCGGTGCAATGACCGAGACCTGGGCATTGCGGTAGCCGTGCTTTTCGCCGAGCAACAAGGCCTTGTCCCACGCATCCTTGGCATGAACGATCAGGTCCTGATCCGGGCATTCACCATGGATCAGCGCCACCGGATCGACCGACAGGCCTTCATAGCCTTGTGTCTCGCCATGGGCGGCGCGGCGGTGGTTGCGGATGACGCGCAGCATCGATTCGCGGTTCGGCTTGAAGCCCGGGAACGGGCCGAGCTTGGCGGCGATTTCGGCCGAGGTGGCATAGGAGACGCCGGTCATGATGGCGGTCAGGGCACCGGCAATGGCGCGGCCTTCGGTCGAATCATAGGGGATGCCGGAGGACATCAGCAGGCCGCCGATATTGGCGTAGCCGAGACCCAGCGTGCGGTACTCATAGGAGCGCTCGGCGATTTCCTTCGACGGGAACTGCGCCATCATGACAGAGATTTCGAGAACCAGCGTCCACAGGCGCACGGCATGCTCGTAATCGGCAATGTCGATGTTCTTGGTGGCGGCATCCTTGAACTGAAGCAGGTTCAGCGAGGCAAGGTTGCAGGCGGTGTCGTCGAGGAACATGTATTCCGAACAGGGGTTGGATGCACGGATCGGTCCTGCGGCCGGCGAGGTGTGCCAGTCGTTCATGGTCGTGTTGAAATGCAGGCCCGGATCAGCCGATGCCCAGGCGGCGTGGGAAATCTGTTCCCAGAGGTCGCGGGCCTTCAGCGTCTTCATCACCTTGCCGTCCTTGCGGGCGGTGAGGTTCCAGTTTCCATCCGCTTCCACCGCGCGCAAAAAGTCGTCCTTGAGGGAGACGGAATTGTTGGAGTTCTGGCCCGACACGGTGAGATAGGCTTCCGAATCCCAATCGGTGTCATAGGTCTTGAACTCGATATCCTTGTAGCCCTGCTTGGCGAACTGGATAACGCGCTTGACGTAGTTTTCCGGAACCTGGCTCTGCTTGGCAGCCTTGATTTCGCGCTTGAGGGCAGGGTTTTCCTTGGGATCGTAACAGGCGTCGTTCTCGGCCGAGCAATTGATGCAGGCCTTCATGATCGCCTTCAGGTGCTTGGCAACGATCTTCGAACCGGTGACGAGGGCTGCGACCTTCTGCTCTTCCTTGACCTTCCAGTTGATGTAATCCTCGATATCCGGGTGATCGATATCGACGACGACCATCTTGGCGGCACGGCGCGTGGTGCCGCCCGACTTGATGGCGCCGGCGGCGCGGTCGCCGATCTTCAGGAACGACATCAGGCCCGACGACTTGCCGCCGCCCGACAGGCGCTCGCCTTCGCCGCGCAGGTAGGAGAAATTGGAACCGGTGCCGGAGCCATATTTGAACAGACGGGCTTCACGCACCCACAGGTCCATGATGCCGCCTTCGTTGACGAGATCGTCGCCGACCGACTGGATGAAACAGGCGTGTGGCTGCGGATGCTCATAGGAAGACTTGGACTTCACCAGCTTGTTGGTGAAAGGGTCGACATAGAAATGGCCCTGGCCGGGGCCGTCGATGCCATAGGCCCAGTGCAGGCCGGTGTTGAACCACTGTGGCGAATTCGGTGCGACGCGCTGGGTGGCCAGCATGTAGGCGAGCTCGTCGCGGAAGGCGAGGGCGGCTTCTTCCGAAGCGAAGTAATTTCCCTTCCAGCCCCAATAGGTCCACGTGCCGGCCAGGCGATCGAAAACCTGGCGCGCATCGGTTTCGGAACCGTAATGCTCTTCCTTCGGCAGATCCTTCATGGCGGCAAGGTCGGCTTCCGAGCGCCACAGCCAGGACGGAACGGAATTTTCCTCGACCTTCTTCAGGCGCGCGGGAACGCCGGCCTTGCGGAAATATTTTTGCGCGAGAATGTCGGCCGCAACCTGCGAAAACTGCGCGGGAACATCGATATCCGCGAGACGGAACACGATAGAGCCATCGGGATTCTTGATCTCGCTGATGGCCTTGCGGAACTCAATTTCAGCATAGGCCGACTGGCCTGGCTTGGTGAAACGACGTTCGATCTGCATCTGTCCCTTGTCCTTTGTTTGCCGCATGCCCGAACCACTTCAAAGGCTCAGGGCACAGCTGTTCGCTTCCGGCCGAGCAGGTGGTGCGCAGCCAGTTCCGTTTTCCGCTCTGATGGGAAACCCGTTCCGGGCAACCCTGTATCTTGTGCTGATTTTGGCTGCAAACACTAAATATAGTATCAACAACTTCCTAACGCCAGCGATTTGTGACGTGTTTGGCGCCTGGGGAAATCACAAAAAATAACCGTCACGACCGGTGGATCATCCACCGGACAGTTTTGAAGACACAGACGATTTCCTCTGAAATGAACCGGCCTCGTTACTTTCCGGTCCCGCCGCCGCCGCAACGTAGAAACCATTAACGGCATTCGACCCGAGTCCGTCAAGGGCTGGTTTGTGTCGTAATTGCGAACACCAGATGTTGTGTGTGTGACCTGTGGAAAACGGGGACAGCGGGCATATCCAGCAAAATCAGACGCTTCGCCGGGTTCCCTCCAGCGTTGTCCGCCATGGCAGGCAATTTCGCAAAATTTTGCGGGTGAGAAACCACACTATATTTACCATGGTGCCCAGCGGTCATAGCCAAACCCAATAAAATATGGGGCTTGGCGAACTGATTCGAAAAAGTCGCGCCGCCAGCCTAGAGGGCGTCGAGATTGATACCGATAGTGATGGCACCGATCGGCTTTCCGGTCTTCGGATCGGAGATCGTCAAGCTGGCCTGCGATTGCAGCATCTGCGTCGATTCATCTTTCTCCGCCGCATCTACGAAGAGGGTCGAGGCTCCGGCAAGATAGGTTTTTTGCCACTTCAGTTCGTCGCCTTGCCAATAGTCGGAACTGATCTCGCTTTCGCCAACGGCTAGCCCCTTGGCGTCGATGACGAAAATTTCGGTAATGACGCCACCCGAGGCGATCTGCTTCTCCTTGAGAAACATCGACAACGGATTACCGACGACCGTATCGATCAGCGGATGAACGTTGCTCGAAAATTCTGCGCGCCACGTGGCGTCGAGATCGTCTATGGCGGCCTGGGTAAGGGCGGCGTGAAGCACATTCTGGGTGTTCAGCGCTTCAATGATGGCCTGGTTTTCGATCCACCCGCGGATATTCGCCTCGACATAGGCCGTAACCGGCTCGACATGAGCATCGCCGGCCATCGACGGCGCGATCTGCATCAGAAAGAGCGCCGCGCCGCCTGCAGCGAGAAAGAACGTCCTGCCCCCGATCATCCGTCCTCCCCATGCGGTCATGCGATCCGTTGAGAAAGCCTTGGGGCATTCCGTCTGGGCGCCTGCTTCCGCAGCGATTGCGCCGCGAAATATGGTTCAATCTAGCAGAACAGTTCGTTGTTCAAACAGGAATATTCAACACGTCTTGTATGCGCGCGGCGGTGCCCGCTTCATCAAAATGCTGAGTTAGCCGCGCGATCCCTTGGCGATCGGCTCCTGATAGGTGAGGCCCATATCCCAGGGGAAATAGATCCAGGTATCCTGGCTGACTTCGGTGACGAAGGTATCGACCTGCGGCCGGCCCTTCGGCTTGGCGTAAACCGCAGCGAAATGGGCCTTGGGCAGCATGGCGCGCACCACTGCTGCGGTCTTGCCGGTGTCAGTGAGGTCGTCGATGATCAGAACGCCTTCGCCGCCATCGGCCTTCAATTCCTCCGAAATGCCCTTGAGTACGTACATCTGCCCCTGTGCATCATAGTCATGATAAGAGGCGACGCAGACGGTCTCGATCAGCCGGATGTTCAACTCGCGGCAGACGATCGCCGCCGGAACGAGGCCGCCACGGGTGATACAGACGATCGCCTTCCATTCGCCGCCATTGTCGGCAAGGCGCCAGGCAAGCGCACGCGCGTCACGATGAAACTGGTCCCAGGAAACGGGAAATGCTTTTTCAGGAAGTGACATGTGCTCAAGCTCCAGTTGATCGAGGCATCCGGTTTCGGGAGTGGTGCGGACGACGGGGGTCGAACCCGTACAGATCTCTCCGAGAGATTTTAAGTCTCTTGCGTCTACCAGTTTCGCCACGTCCGCTTGCTTTCCCTTTCAAACACTCGGGCTTTAAGGTCAATAGGCAGTTTTTCAAAACACGATCCGGACGACGAATTTGGCCCAGGTTGAGCAAAAATAGTCGATTTCTAAAAACCCCTCAAACCACAGGGTTATGCCAAACCGGCTGCAGACCTATATTAGTATGTGAATCAAAAGCTGGGGCGTGATCGCATGTTGCAAGAAATCCCATTGACGTGGAAACCGATCCGCAACCGCTCGTTTGCCGGTATGCTTGGCCAGCAGGAACTCGCCTATGTGCTGCAGCATGACGGTCAGACGAGTTGGAAATGGATGGTGTCGGGTTGCAACGGTACGATACGATACGATTTTAGATCGGCCGATACGCTGGATGATGCAAAAGCCGCCGTGCAAGCCAGTGTCGAGGAATGGTTCAGGCGGGCGGGCCTGCTGAACAAGGCCGCACCGATATAGGTGGCTTCTGCAGGATTGGCGGTTACATAGCGTGCATTGCCAAAAAAATCAACTGACGATAATTATAAGCAAAAACTTATAGTTGAATTACAACAATTGAATATTACTATGGATGCTGCAATCGTTGAAAAGGTGAGGCTTCCGATGTCGGACAAAACGCATGTCACGGATCTTCTACAGGCTGCAAAATTGCTGGCCGACGCTGAACAGAATGTGATGCTGAGCTATCTGATCTGCATGGCGCTTCTTGAGGCCCGGCAGCTCCCGAAGGAAAGAGCCGCGAAGGCGGCTTAAGGACAAGCCTCAGCAATGGGCCGGCGAATGCCGAGGTGATGGCGGCTTCGCTTGTAAAACGTAAATCACAGCCCAACTGTGACTGGTCCCTCAGGCGGGGTGCCATTAACCCTACCTATGAAGGTTAATCAACGGTTTCGGTTGATCCGTCTGCGAAGTGACGCTTTAACAGCGACGCCGAGGGAGGGAAACTCGGCGTTTTCAGCACCAAACAATTAGCCCCTCTTCGGCGCCGGAGAGGGGCATTGTGGTCCAGCGTACCAGCGACGGGATGCGTCGAGCTGATATTGGCGTGCTCCCCCTATTGATCTTCGACAATGGCTTCCGGCCGATCACCGCCGTCTGCATGTTCAAAATGCCACTGACCGCTTTGGTCCTGAAAACTGATTTCCTCATCCTCGCCGCCGACCTGCTGTTCCGCTGCCGCAGCTTTAGCCGCCGCTACTGCCATGTCGCGGTTCGGGAAGGCCTCGGAAAAGACGTCGGAAAGCTTATAGGCCCATCCGCCGTCATGCTCGACGATTGCATAGATCACCTTGGTCATTTCGTACTCCCTGGAGTGCGCCGCATTCCAATATCTCTTGGAGTCGACGTGACCGGACAGGAACGGCCAAAACAGGCATACGTTCCAATCGCTAATATCCGCGTTGCCAACGGTTGCCCTGCGTCGCGGCGGCCCAAGGTAGCACGAAATCGGCGGTGTTTGCCACTTATCCGGTGGGCGTATAAACACAGCGGCTATCCAACCGCCGCAGCCGTCATCCGTTTTTCCGGCACAGACGTAAAAAGGGCGACCTTGCGGCCGCCCTTTTTACGTTCACTGCGGTAACCAGGTAGGTGCCGCTTGCGCCTTAGGCCGACAGTTTGGCGGCGATCTTGGCAACATGGGCGCCCTGGTAGCGTGCAGCTTCCAGTTCGTTTGCCGACGGCTGGCGCGAACCGTCACCATCGGTGATGGTCGACGCGCCATAGGGGGAACCGCCCTTGATTTCATCGACGCCCATCTGTCCCTGGAAGGCATAGGGAAGGCCGACAACGACCATGCCCTGGTGCATCAGCGTGGGAATGAAGCCGAGAATCGTCGATTCCTGACCGCCGTGCTGCGTTGCAGAGGAGGTGAAGACCGAGCCGACCTTGCCGACAAGCGCACCCTTCATCCACAGGCCACCGGTCTGATCGACAAAATTGCGCATCTGCGATGCAACGGTGCCGAAACGCGTGCCGGCGCCGAAGATGATGGCATCGTAGTCGCCCAGTTCATCCGGAGTGGCGATTTCGGCTGCCTGATCGACCTTGAAATGGGAGGCTTTGGCGACGTCGGCCGGTACCAGCTCCGGTACACGCTTGACGGTCACGTCGGCACCGGCCGACTTGGCTCCCTCGGCGACCGCATACGCCATGGTTTCGATATGTCCGTAAGCCGAATAATAAAGCACCAATACCTTAGCCATCGTATTCTCCTTTGAGTTGGCAATTCCGCTTGATTGCCGCTGGAGATAAGATTTATCAGTTAACCCGCCCGTTGTCAGAAGCGAAGCGCGCGACAGACTGTTCGAGAATAAAAGACAATCGGATTTTTCGACTGAACAATCCCAGCGTCACATAGGACCTCCCGATGCCCAGCGAAAAAATTGTTACGGCTGCCATGCTCGCCATCGGCGACGAATTGCTCTCCGGCCGAACCAAAGACAAGAATATCGGCCATCTGGCGGATGTACTGACGCTCGCAGGTATCGATCTGAAGGAGGTCCGCATCGTTGCCGACGATGAAGCTGCGATCGTCGCAGCTCTCAACGGGTTGCGGCCCGAGTATGACTACGTTTTCACCTCGGGTGGCATCGGCCCGACCCATGACGACATTACCGCCGACGCGGTGTCGCGGGCGTTTGGCGTCGAGTGCATTCACGATCCGGATGCAATGACATTGCTCGGCGCCATGTACGAGCGGCGCGGCATGGAGTTTACCGAAGCGCGGCGGCGCATGGCACGCATGCCGAACGGCGCGCGTCATATTCCGAACGCCGTATCGACAGCGCCCGGGTTCATCATCGGCAACGTTCATGTCATGGCCGGTGTACCACAGGTGTTCCAGGCCATGCTGGATGCACTCCTGCCGCAGCTGCAAAGCGGCACGGTCGTCAAATCACGCACCGTGCGCTCGCCTTTCGGGGAAGGCGATATCGGCGGACCGCTTGGCGAGGTGCAAAAGGCCCATCCCCTGACAAGCATCGGATCCTATCCGAAATTCGACGGTACGTCGTTTTCGACCGACCTCGTGATCCGCGCCCGCGACGAAGGCTTGCTCGATGCGGCGGAGGCGGATGTGAAGGCTATGATCGAGAAAATCGCAGCATCGAAGAACAAGGCCTGAGCGGTTACGGCGTTGGAGGCGGGGCAGCGATCGTGAACTTCTGATCGACGCTTGCGGACTTGCCACTGTTCAGATCGTTGAAATGGAACCGCAGAACATAATCGCCTGCTGCAGCGCCACTGACGTCCGTGGTCAACGTGGCATAGATTTCCTGGTTGTGGAAAAAGCTGGTGAACGTAAAGTCGCCAAAAGCCTTTTTATTGCCCAGCACCTCGCCCGAAGCGCTGAGAATGTCCAAATCGACCGTAAAATGCGTTTCTACCTTGCCTGCAACCGCCGACGTTTTCCAATTCAGGCCTATCGGCTCGACATAGGAGATGAGGGCTTCGCCCGGCTTGAACACCGGCTGTGGCTTTTGCTCATACATGGCGTAACCGATGGGAGGAGCTGCAACGAACACCGCTTTGCCGACGGAAAAGGGTAACGTCGCTGAAAATGCGCTGATTGCAGAGCGCATGGCATCATGGGCACCGAGCGTATCGCCGGCTGCTGCCAGCGCTTCGGCCTTCGTTGCTGCCTCTGCGAAAGGTCCGGAGAGAGCAGGGTTGGCCAGCAGCAACAGGAGAGGGACTGCGGTGATTGCGCCTGTCAGGCCGCCTTTTCGATTGCCGTTGCGCATTGCCGCTCCCCTGATCCTGCATTGTTACGGATGTTCGGCATTTGCCGGCCGGAGTCAAGGCGGGCCAACACTCAAAAAGGTGAGCAATCCAATCCACTTAATGACGAATAGCTGTGGTTTAGCCGGCTGCGATGTGGCATAGGCAGGGCGATCCGAACCCGAACGAAAGACCGCATTCCATGAAGCAGGACGTTGATAATGCCGTCGAGGCTTTGCGCGCATTGTTCCCGGCAACGCCGCTGCAGCTCAACGATCATCTGAGCGCGCGTTACGGCGCGACGATCTATCTGAAGCGCGAGGACCTTTCGCCGGTGCGATCCTACAAGATCAGGGGCGCGTTCAACTTTTTCCGCAAGGTGATTGCCACCGGTGGAACCGGCAAGACTTTCGTCTGTGCGTCTGCCGGCAATCACGCGCAAGGGTTTGCCTTTGTCTGCCGCCATTTTGGCGTGCCGGGCGTGGTCTTCATGCCGGTGACGACACCGCAGCAGAAGATCGACAAGACGCGGATATTCGGCGGCGAGTTCATCACCATCAAGCTGGTCGGCGACTTCTTCGACCAGTGCTATCAGGCGGCACGCGAGCATGTGGAGCTGATCGCCGGTGTCATGGTGCCGCCGTTCGACCATGCCGATATCATCGAAGGCCAGGCGACGGTGGCCGCCGAGATGGTTGAGCAACTGCCAGACGGCGTCATCCCGGATCTGGTGATCATGCCGGTCGGCGGCGGCGGCCTTTCGGCCGGCATGACCGGCTATCTGAACGACCGTATCCGGGCCGAAGCTTTCATCTTCTGTGAGCCGGAGGGCGCGCCGAGCCTGCGCCGTAGCTTAGAGACAGGGTCGGTGGTGACACTCGACCAAGTCGATAATTTCGTCGATGGCGCTGCAGTCGGGCGTATCGGTGACCTGAATTTCGAAGCGCTGAAGCATTTCTCAACAGATCAAGTTCTGCTTCTGGCGGAAAATGCCATCTGCGTCACGATCACCGACATGTTGAACGTCGAAGGCGTCGTGCTGGAACCGGCGGGCGCCTTGTCGATCACGGCTCTGGAAACGCTCGGCCGTGCGGCGCTGGAGGGCAAGACGGTTGTCGCCGTGGTTTCCGGTGGCAATTTCGACTTCGAGCGCCTGCCTGACGTCAAGGAACGGGCAATGCGGCATGCCGGCCTGAAAAAATATTTCATCCTGCGGATGCCGCAGCGCCCCGGCGCCCTGAAGGATTTTCTCGGCCTGCTCGGCGAGGAGGACGATATCGCCCGGTTCGAATATTTGAAGAAATCGGCGCGCAATTTCGGCTCGATCCTGATCGGCATCGAAACCAAACATCCGGAGAATTTTCCAAGGCTGAAAGCGGCCTTCGACCGGGCCGGACTGCATTATCAGGATATTACCGATAACGAGATTCTCGCTAATCTAGTGATTTGATATTATGAATATATATCAGATTATTGGTTAGTTTTACTAAACCAATTTATGATGCTTTTTGCAAGCCGGTCTGTCGTCTTTGGCGATAGGGCGTCGCCCGCGGGCACATGACCATGGGGATCGCCGATTTCACCGGGGTCGAGGATGGCGGCCGGGCCACCCCAGCGCGCGGCGACGGCAGATGTTTGCCGCGCATCAACCACCTGATCGCGCGCCGATTGAATGAACAGCACCGGCGTCGATATCTCTTCAAAGGGCAGCGCCCGAACCTGCGCCACAAGCGATGCCACCGGCAGAATCGAAGAAACTGGATATTCCGTTGTCCAATAGGCTGCGTGAAGGGCGTTCACCGGTACGAAGGAACGGCTACGGCCAAGCAAGAGGCGGGCGCTGAGACCGGCAAGCGGCGCAGTCAACAGAAACGCACCACGGCCCTTGATCCGGAAATTCGGAGCCAGGAAAACGGCGCCTTTGACGCGCGCGGCTAACAAAGGCTGCGAAAGGGCTGAGGTGGCCAGAGCCGCGCCGGTGGAGGTTGCAATGATCAGCGTTCCGTCACCGAGAAGCGCGGCGATATCCAGTGCTTCACGCATATCCTCCCGCCATTCGTCCACCGAGGCCTCAGACATTGCATCGCCGCTGCGGCCATGCCCGGCAAGGCGCGTATAAAACAGGTTGGCGTTAAGCGCCGTCGCCACGAGATCGGGCAGGGGCCGAACTTCGCCCTTGGACGCGGAAAAACCATGGATGTAGACAATGGCAAGCGGCGTCCGCTGCTTTGTGATGGGATCGGCCCAGACGACCTGCTTGGCCAGTCCCGGCCTGATGTCGGGGAAGGCTGATTCGCTGGCACCAAGATATGCTTCGATTTCATCAGCCGATCCAAAGGCAATTGCTCTGGGGTCAATCGATTTGGTGACAGGAAAATCCGATGTCATGCTCGCCACATCATCCCTACCATTCCATTTTCCGCGAACCTGCGCCTGGTGCGCTGATGGGCGAACTTAGGCTTTGACAGCCCCGTTTGCCATGGTTAAGTCTTTTGCATGGCTTCATTCCTGTCAAAACTGTTTGGCCTTTCCAAAGGCTCCGGCACCGATACGGCTGCGTCTTCCGGCAAGACGGAGACCTATGGCGACTGCCTGATTCGAGCCACGCCGATCCGCGAGGGTTCCCAGTTCAGGCTGGCCGGTTCGGTCGAAAAGGAAATCGAGGGAGGAGTTCGCGTCCGCACGTTCATCCGCGCCGATGTGTTCACGTCGGAGCAGGACGTGATCGACGCAACCTTGCGCAAGGCGCGTCAGATCATCGACCAGCACGGCCCTTCGCTGTTTGCCGACGACGCTGCCTCCCGGCAGGTCTAACTCTGGGCAACTGATGCTGTTCTTGTGCGGGCTTTCATCGCGCCGTTCCTGAAAAGCAGCGGCAAACCCTAAACGTTTCTTTAAATTTGCCGCCTATAGATTCGTACAGTGAAATCCGAGTGAATATCCGGCGATGACCAATGTTGTCCTTTTTCTCTGCGAAGGCCTGGTCTACGTCGCAGTCATGGTCACATTGCTGCACCTGCGCCATCGCCTGGGCCTTGGGGTCTTCATCGCAGCGCTCGGCGTCCTGCATTTCATAGAGACTTACCTCGCCGCTGTCTTTTATGTGCAGTTGCCGTTCGGCGTGATTTCTCCGGGCTCTGCCGTGCTGTTTGCCGGCAAGCTGCTGATGATCCTTCTGCTCTACGTGAAGGAGGACGCAGCAACCGTGCGTCAGCCGATCTACGGTCTTTTGTCTGGCAATTTTATCACCGTCGCACTCAGCCTGCTTCTGCAAATGCATCAGACGGTATCGGCCGTTTCCAACCGCAGCGCCGACCTCGCCTTCATCGACGAGATGGGATGGCTGATGCTGTGGGGAACGCTGCTGCTCTATCTGGATTCGCTGCTGATCATCCTGCTCTATGAGCGGATCGGCCGTTGGACGCGCGGGTTTCTCACGCTGCGTTTTCTCATCTGCGGCGTCGTGGTGCTGACCTTCGACCAGGCCGGATTCTATTTGGCGCTGCATGCACTGAATGGCGCGCCGGCCGAGGTATTCTGGGGCGGCTGGATTGCCAAGATGGGAGCGGCGATCCTCTACTCGCTAATTTTGGGCGCCTATCTGCATTTTTCCAGTCACTCGCTGTCCGTCGTAAGGCAGCCAATCGGGGACATATTCAACACACTGACATTCCGGGAGCGTTACGAGGATCTGTTGTCGAGATCGGGACGCGACATGCTGACCGGCGTGCTTGATCGCAGCCGTTTCGAATTTGAAGCGCCTCGGCTGATCCGCAATGCGGTGATGTCGGGCAGCGTCATCAGCCTGATCATGATCGATGCCGATCACTTCAAGAGCATCAACGACCGCTTCGGCCATCTCGAAGGCGACCGGGTGCTGAAATCCGTTACCGACGCCATCCAGGCCGGCCTGCGCCCCAACGATCACCTTTTCCGTTACGGCGGGGAGGAATTCGTCGTCCTGTGCGAGGGGCTGGATCACGGCAGCGCCTTGTCGCGGGCCGAACAATTGCGGCTGCGTGTCCTAGGCGGTGTGACGACGTCGGATCAATCTGCTGTTACGGTCAGCATCGGTATTGCCTCAACCCCTACCGACGGAACGACGACGCGCGATCTGCTGTCGAAGGCCGACTTGCGGCTGTACGAAGCCAAGCGCAGAGGGCGCAATTGCGTGGTCGGAAACGCCTGAGACTCATGACCAAGGGCAATCAGACGCCGACATTTGGCCTGTCGATAACCTCCCGCAGCGAGAAGCTGGAATTGATCTTGACCACATGGGGCAGGGCCGAAAGCCAATCCCGGTGGATGCGCTCGTAGTCCTCAAGGTCCTTGGCGGCGACACGCAGGATATAGTCGTATTCTCCCGACATCAGATAGCAGACCAGCACGTTCGGACAGAGCTTTACCGCCGCTTCGAACTCGGTCAGGGTCTTGGCAAATTGACCGGACAGCGAGATATGGACGATGACCATGATGCGGTAGTCTAGCGCCTTGTGCGACAGGCGCGCATGATAGCCGCTGATGACGCCGGATTTTTCGAGAATATCGACCCGGCGCGAGCAGGCGGAAGCCGACAGGCCGACCTTTTCGGCCAGCTCCGCGTTGGCGATACGCCCGTTCTGCTGCAGAATTCGCAGGATCGCAGCATCAATTGCATCCATTGCCGACAATCGAATATCCTTCGAATTTTTCTTCAAAAACGCAATAATCTGCGAAATATTACGCGATCGCCCTGTCATTATGCAAGGACATGCGGTGCTCTTTCTGTTTCGCTACGCTGGTAGAACAATGATGGCGAAAGCTGCACAGGAGAGGAACGCGAAGATGCGTGTCGGTTGCCCGAAGGAAATCAAAAACCATGAATATCGTGTCGGTTTAACACCCGGATCGGTAAGGGAATATGTGGCGCATGGCCACGAGGTAATCATCGAAACAAAGGCCGGCGCAGGTATTGGCGCGGAAGACGACAGCTATCGGGCCGCCGGCGCCAAAATCGTCGCCACCGCCAAGGATATTTTCGAAAAATCCGACATGATCGTCAAGGTCAAGGAGCCGCAGCCGGCCGAATGGGCGCAGCTTCGCGACGGTCAGATCCTCTACACCTATTTGCATCTTGCGCCCGATCCCGATCAGACCAAGGGACTGCTTGGCTCCGGCGTCACAGCCATCGCCTATGAAACCGTCACCGACGATCGTGGCGGTCTGCCGCTTCTGGCGCCGATGTCGGAAGTTGCCGGGCGGTTGGCCATCCAGGCCGGCGCCACCTCGCTACAAAAAGCCAATGGCGGCCGCGGAATCCTACTCGGCGGCGTTCCGGGCGTGCTGCCCGCAAAAGTCACGGTCATCGGCGGTGGCGTGGTTGGCCTGCATGCGGCCCGCATGGCAGCCGGCCTCGGCGCTGACGTCAGCATTCTCGACCGTTCCATTCCGCGCCTTCGCCAGCTTGACGATCTCTTTGCCGGGCGCGTCCATACCCGGTTTTCCACCATCGATGCGCTGGAGGAGGAAGTCTTTTCTGCCGATCTGGTGATCGGCGCCGTGCTGATCCCCGGTGCCGCCGCACCAAAGCTGGTGACGCGCGAAATGCTGTCCGGCATGCAGAAAGGCGCCGTCATCGTCGATGTCGCCATCGACCAGGGCGGCTGCTTCGAAACCTCGCATGCGACGACCCATTCCGATCCGACCTACGAAGTCGATGGTATCGTGCATTACTGCGTCGCCAATATGCCGGGCGCGGTTCCCGTCACTTCCGCGCATGCGCTGAACAATGCGACACTCTATTACGGCCTGCAATTGGCAGACCGTGGCCTGAAGGCGATTGCCGAGGACAGGCATCTGCGCGCCGGGCTCAACGTCCATAGGGGTCGCGTCACCAACAAGGCGGTTGCCGAGGCGCTTGGTTATGAGAGCTACGCCCCGGAAGCCGCGTTGATGATCGCCTGATAGGAGCGCCGGTACCTTGTCCCAGGCGGGGCCGGTATTTCCGGCCCCGTTTTCATGCGCGCTCTATTCGGCATTGATAACAGTTGTTGCGGGCTGAGCGAACATGGATATAGGCCACGTCGGATCTTTCCAGCAGTTCCGCTGCCCGGGAATCAATAGCATCGACTGGGGTTACGGCGCCGGTGCCATAAACGATCCGATCGTCGGCACCATAGCCACGCAACAGATAATCCTTGCTGGTCGTGAGGACAGGCGGAACGGCCTCGCCTCCGGTATAAGCCTGGCATTCTTCAGCGTGCAGGAAAATCGGCCCGGTCTCGGCATAGGGCTGAAGGCCGGGAAAGGGGCGATAGGCAAGAATCAGATAGGGATCGCCATCGGCGATATTGGCGAGGCAATGACGGCAAGGCATGCCCTGGCCATCGGAGACATGCAGTTCGGGTGTCAGGCCATAGGCATCGGCTTCGCGGCGGCGGTAGCGCGCAGCAAGATCGCTCGGCATCGGCCTGTATCGCAGGTTGATCATCGGTTCCTCCTCTTTCAATAGCGAAGGAACTAACATCCACCCAAAGCGGGAGACACCCGATTCTTGCCGCCGTCAAATCAGAGACTGAGCGCGAATTTCAGGAGTTCGTCATCGCTCAGCGGCTGTACCGACGCATCATGCGTGGAAACCGGGGAGAAGCCGAACCGCTGGTAGAGTTGCAGCGCGCGTGGATGATCCAGCGTGTTGGTCGCGACACGCACCGTTTTCGGATTCGAGTTCCAGGCGGCGTATAAAGTCTGCAGCAGAAACCATTTGCCGAGCCCCAGGCCGAGCGCATGTTCGAACATGCCGAAATGGGAGAGTTCGACGGTGTCCTCATCCACCTGCAGCAGCTCGAAGAAACCGGCCGGCGCGCCATTGACGTAAAGCACGGTCACGGTATTGCGCTTGTCGTGCAAGAGGCCGGTCAGGTCGGTGTCGCTCATCCGCAGCCGGTCGACCCAGTTCCAGCGCTTGCCAACCTGGAGATAGAGGAAGCGATAGAAGGGCAACGGAATTTCCGGCACGCGCATGATGGCGGTCTGGATATTCACCGGTACCGGAAGGCTTTGCTTTGGTGGTGCTGTCATTTCCAGTTCGGTGACACGAACGGCGAGCGCTTCGACTGCTTTGTCCTTGGTCATGCTGATCATTCTTTTCCGGTAATGACGGGTGTGTCTGCCCGGCTGCCCCATTCGGACCAGGAGCCATCATAGAGCGTATTTTGGGTATGGCCCAGCGATTGCAATGCTAGCATGATGATTGCTGCGGTGACGCCGGAACCGCAGGAGGTGACGACTGGCTTGTCGAGATCGATACCCGCCGCTTCGATCGTTTCGCGCAGGGAGTCGAGTGATTTGAACTTGCCGCCAGTCGAGAAAACACCGGAAGGCAGGCTTTTGGCGCCGGGCATATGGCCGGATCGCATGCCGGCTCTCGGCTCGGCTTCCTCGCCGGTAAAGCGCGCGGCACCACGTGCATCGGCAATCTGGCGGGAACCGGTTTCAACGATGTCGTGCATCTGCGCAAACGAGGTCACCGCTTCAGCGTTGAACGTTGGATGGAATGTTGCAGGTTTGGGCTGTGGGACATCGGTAGTGACCGGCCGGCCCTCGGCATTCCAACCGTCCATGCCGCCGTCCAGCACGAAGACAGACTTTGCACCCATTGTGCGCAACAGCCACCAGACGCGGGGCGCGGTGAAGATGCCGGGACCATCATAGACAACGATGGTGTCGCTCTCGCTGATCCCGAGCTTGCCGACCGATGCGGCGAAGGATTCGGGCGAGGGGATGGTGTGCGGCAGGCCGCTCGTCAGGTCGGCAAGGGCGTCCTGGTCGTAAAAGACGGCGCCGGGAATGTGGCCCGCCGCATACTCGGCCTTCGGGTCCCGCTTCTGAGCCGGAAGATACCAAGCTGCATCGAGGATTTTTACCGACGGATCGGTCAACCTCTGCTCAAGCCAATCCGCGGATACGACGAAAGCACTTTTCTGTTCGGTCATCGATTACTCTCCCGTGGACACAGCGTCCGGCGTGCCGAAACGGATGCGGAAGCGCCGGTTTTCCTTGCCCTTCTTTTCGATCTTGGCGATGTAGATCGCCCCGACTTCCTGGGTTTCGGACACATGCGTGCCGCCGCACGGCTGGCTGTCGACCGATGCGTTTTCGCCGATGCAGACAAGGCTGACGCGGCCAAGGCCAACCGGCGGGCGGACATTCTTCGATTTGACGATATCGGGATTGGCCGCAAGTTCCGCGTCGGTGATCCACTGCAGGTAGATGGGGTGATTGCCATCGACCAGCGCCATCATCGCGGCGGTGACCGCGTCCTTGTCGATGGTTTCGCTCATGTCGAAATCGACGCGGCTCTCGTCCTCGCCGACGGCTGCCCCCGTGATCGGATACTGGCAGACAACGGAGAGAAGATGGCAAGCCGTGTGCATGCGCATCAGCTTGTAGCGGCGCGGCCAGCCGATATGAAGCACCAGCTGTTCACCCACCAGCACAGGCGGCTGATCGGCTGCCGGAACATGGATGATGATGTCCTTGGTATCGCCATGACGGGTGGTTTCGATGTCGATGCGGCTGCCATCGGCGCGCTCGAAAAAGCCGTTATCGCCGGGCTGTCCGCCCGACGTTGCGTAAAAACACGTCCGGTCCAGCTCGATTCCACCGTCTTCCCGTATTCCCGTGACGATCGCCTCCGTGGTTGAAAGGTAGAAATCGTCGCGAAAAAGGGCAGTCGTTGTCATGAGATGCTATCCGGCGGGTTCGTATGGCACTGCTATTCCGGAATTCCGTGTCAACCAGGCCGGCACGGGAAGGCCCTTGGACTTGAGAAATGCCGGGTTGAACAGTTTCGACTGATAGCGGTTACCATAGTCGCAGAGGATCGTCACGATGGTATGTCCCGGTCCCAGATCTTTTGCCAGGCGAATGGCGCCGGCGATGTTGATGCCGGAGGAACCGCCGAGGCAGAGACCCTCTTTTTCAACCAGATCGAACACCAGCCGTACGGCTTCCGCATCCGGGATCTGATAGGCGAAGTCCGGGGTGAACCCTTCGAGGTTGGCCGTGATGCGCCCCTGGCCGATACCTTCGGTGATCGAGCTGCCGGATGATTTCAACTCGCCATGGGCATAGAACTCGTAGAGGGCAGCGCCCTCCGGATCGGCGATCCCGATCTTGATGTCCGGGTTCTTCGCCTTCAGACCAAGCGCGACACCGGCCAGCGTGCCGCCTGAGCCGACCGCACAGATGAAGCCGTCGACCTTGCCATCGGTATCGCGCCAGATTTCCGGCGCGGTCGTTTCCACATGGGCGTCGCGGTTGGCGACATTGTCGAACTGGTTGGCCCAGATCGCGCCGTTCGGCTCGGTCTTTGCCAGTTCGTCGGCGAGACGGCCGGACAGTTTCACGTAATTGTTGGGATTCTTATAGGGAACAGCGGGGACCTCGATGAGTTCGGCTCCGAGAAGACGCAGCGCATCCTTCTTTTCCTCGCTTTGGGTCTCTGGAATGACGATGACCGTGCGGTAACCGAGGGCCTGGGCAACAAGCGCAAGACCGATGCCGGTATTGCCGGCCGTGCCTTCGACGATCACCCCGCCAGGCCTCAACTGGCCTGATTTTTCGGCGTGCCGGATGATCGACAGGGCGGCACGGTCCTTGACCGACTGGCCCGGATTGAGAAACTCCGCCTTGCCCAGAATGGTGCATCCGGTTGCTTCTGAGGCGCCTTTGAGGCGGATCAGCGGCGTATTGCCGATGGCGTCGAGAACGGAATGCAGAACGGGCATGATTAAACCTTTTGGCTTCGGGCGATAACATCAGGCGCGTGCCTGAAACGGACGACGATTAAACAGGAAATAGGGAGCTGTATGAACCGGGAAAGCCCCTGCAGTTCAACAGACCGAAATCCTAGCGTCTTTTCGGCTGAGACTCCTGATCAAGCAAGAAATAGCGTTTCACCGCGACGCTGTCGTGGGCAAAAATTGACCCAAAAGTGGATGATCCGGTTTCGCAAGGATGTGATCCAATTCTTGACCCTTGGCGTAGTGAGGCGATAGTTTCTCCTGCGCGATCCGCCAAGACAGGTTTTAAGATGAATGGCTGAAGTCCAGCTCGATACGGTGGATGCCTTGATGGCACGATATGCTGCAGGCATTCTGCCGGAGCCCGCACGTGTGCTCGTCGAAGCGCATCTTCAGATGCAGTCCGTCAACAGATCCAAGGTCGCCGAGTACGAAATGGTCGTCGGCGGTATTCTCGAACACATGGAGCCGGTTTCTCTCAAGTCAAGAGACACCGCACTGAGAGCCGTTTTCGCGGCCGCAGCCGTGGCAGTGGCAGATACGACATTCGAGCAACCGGAAACGGCGCTTTTCCCCAAGGCCATTCGCGACTTTGCCGGACTCGATGCCGCAGAAATTCCCTGGAAACGCAAACTGCCGGGTTTCAAGGAATACAGCCTTGGAAAAATCGACGGCTGCGACGTCAGCTTCTTCTGGCTGAAGCCTGGGCGCGTGATTCCGGCCCATACGCATGAAGGGTACGAGCTTTCGCTGGTTCTCGACGGCGCCTTCAACGATACACGCGGGCGCTTCGCCAGGGGCGATATATCGGTGGCGGACGAAAGCATCGACCACCGTCCCGTGGCGGAAGCCGAATGCCCCTGCATCGGCTTTGCCGTCTCCCAGGCCCCCGTCAAGCTGACTGGCTCATGGAGACAATTGCTCGGTGACATGATCGGCTGACGTTTTGCCGAACAATGGCCCGAATGCGGGAACAAACTACATTTCAACGCGTATTGTTTGGTGATCCCGGTTTCCGGGGTCGGCGATGAAGCAGCGAGAGGAAACCCCATGACCGAGTTTGTCGCACACCCCGAGTTGGGTCTGGCCTGGGTCACGGGAGCAAGCTCCGGCATCGGCCGCGCTTTGGCGCTGCGGCTGATCAGGGACGGTTTCAACGTCGTCGTCACCGCGCGCGACCATGAAAAACTGGTCCAGCTGCAACATGAATCACCAGGGCCCGGCAAGATCATCGTGCTTGATGGCGACGTTACCGATCCACGCGATATGGAACGGATTCTGGCTGCTATCGAATATGAGCACGGTTCGATGGTGCTCGCGGTCCTGAATGCCGGCGTCTACATTGCCGTTCACGGGGAAGACCTGCACCGCGAGGATTTCGAAAAGACGTTTGCTGTCAACCTGAACGGCACGGTCAACTGTCTTTTGCCGGCCGTGCGCCATATGAAGGCGAGGGGGCAGGGGCAGATCGCCATTGTGTCCTCCGTCACGGGATATGGCGGACTGCCGACCAGCGCTGCATACGGAGCCACCAAGGCGGCATTGATCAACATGGCTGAAAGCCTGAAATTTGATCTCGATAAAGTCGGCGTGCGCCTGCAGATCATCAATCCCGGCTTTGTCGAAACGGCAGCAACGGCAAAGAACGCATTTCCGATGCCGGCTCTGGTCAGCGCCGAGGTGGCGGCAGATCGCATTGCCGAGGGCCTGAAATCCAGTGGTTTCGAAATTACCTTTCCACGGCGCTTCACCTACGTCATGAAGCTGCTCAACCTCTTACCTTACGGCCTCTATTTCTGGCTGATCAACAGGGCGACCGGATGGAAGACACGGCCGCTGGTCACTGACGGGCATGCCGTCGAGACGTTGGAGCGAGACCCTCAAGCTGTGTAATATCCCACAGCCCAGCCGTTCCATCCCACCGCATTTATGGGTGGATGCGCAACCGCAGATTCTTCTGTGCCGTCTCGTCCAGCGGGAAATTCCACATCAGCGCGATAGCAGCAAGTTTGAGTACGACCGGAACCCAGGCATAGATCGCCGCGAGTGCGAACAGCGCAGGTGCGCTATTGTTTGCTGCCGGTGCCGGATCGAAACCGAAGTACCCAAGCAGTGGAAAGATGACGCCCACGCCGGCCGCCAATGAAAGCTTCGTCGCAAGCCCCCATGCGGCAAAATAAAAGCCGCTTCGCTGATCACCGGAGGCTGCGGTATCGGCATCGATGACATCGGCCTGGATCGACGGCGGCAACGTCAGGTCGAAACCGAGCAGCAGCCCGGTCGAAGCGCAGATCAGGGCAAACGGTAGGAGCGCTCCTGGCGGCAGCATGGGAGCTACCGCAAATATGGCGCAGGCGACGGTCATCGCCATGGCCCATGCCCGGTGTTTGCCGAGCTTTCGCGCCGTCCACGCTGCAAGCGGGATGCCGGCGACGGCACTGAGGAAGTAGAGAAAAAGCAGCGGTCCGCGCATATCCGGCAGTTGCAGGCGCGCCGAAACGAAATAAAGGAACAGTGTCGCCGGAATGCCGTTGGCAAGGCCGTTGAGGAAAAAAGCGGCGATCAAACGCAGGAATGGCTTGTTGCGACCGAGACAGGACAGTGCCTCCCTCAAAGGCAAGGTGTTTCGCGTCAGGTTCGTGGGCTCCGGAACGATCCAGACGGTCAAGCCGCCGAAGACAAGCAGTAAGACCGCCACGGTGACGCCGAGGACGGCCAGCCCTGAAAATCCTTGCCGTTCAAACCCAAGCGCAAAGGGCAGCACGATGGCGACCAGCGTGCCCAACAGCGTCAGGCCTTCCCGCGCCGAGGTCAGCCGCGTGCGGCCATGATAGTCCGAGACCAATTCGGCGCCCCAGGCGGAGTAAGGCACGACCGCCAGCGTGAAGCCCAGCGATGTCAGCATGCCCCAGACGGCGAGCCACACGACACCAGCGCCATCTGCAGGCCAATACAGCATCAGGGCCGATAGGGCGGCGATCGGCAAGGACAGCAGGAAAAGCAGTCGGCGGCGGCCAAAACCCGGATTGATCCGGTCTGCCGCATAACCTGCCAGGGGATCGGTGATCGCATCGAAGAGCCGCACCAGCAACAGCGCCCATCCGACGGATGCAATCGGCAGGCCGAGTGTTTCGGTATAGTAGGTCGGAACCAGCGAGTATAGCGGCAGGCCGAGAGCTGCCAGCGGTGCTGCAGGAAGAGCATAGGCGAAAAGCAGCCGCCGGCTGATCTGCGTCCTGGCAACACCCCCGGCTGTGGGCTTATTCATAGACGATCTGTCGAACGTCGATGTTTTTGGCGCGAAAGCCGGCTTCGCAGTAGAACAGGTAGAATTCCCAAAGCCGTTTGAAGCGGATATCGAAACCGAGCGGTTCGACCTTGTCCCAGACACTCCAGAAGCGCTCGCGCCATTCGGCGAGCGTGCGGGCGTAATCCAGACCGAAACCGAAGTCACCGCTGATTTTCAAACCCACCTTGCGGCCGAGATCGATCAGATGTTGCGGGGTTGGCAGCATGCCGCCCGGAAAGACGTATTTCTGAATGAAATCCGGATTGGCGCGATATTCCTCGTAGGCTTCCGGCTTGATGGTGATGATCTGCAGCCCAGCCTTGCCGCCCGGCTTGAGGCAGCGCTGCAACTGCGAAAAATAGGCCGGCCAATATTTTTCGCCGACAGCCTCGAACATCTCGATGGAGACGATCCGGTCATAGATTCCGGCCTCGTCACGATAATCCTGGAACTTGATCTCGACCTTGTCGGACAAGCCGGCATTCTTCATCCGCTCATTGGCGAAGGCCAGCTGTTCGCGGCTGATCGTCAGACCGGTCACCTTGCAACCGATCTCGCTTGCTGCATATTCGGCGAACCCACCCCAGCCGCAGCCGATCTCCAGCACGTGATGGCTGGCATCGATGCCGGCCGCATCCGCCAAGGCCTTGTACTTGGCGCGCTGGGCCGATTGCAGATCATTGGCACCGGTCGAATAGAGGGCCGACGAATAGGTCATCGTTGGATCTAGCCACTGTTTGTAGAAGGCATTGCCAAGATCATAATGGGCGGAAATGTTCTTCTTGGAGCCCGATTTCGTATTGGCATTCATCCAGTGACGGAATTTTTCGACCAGACGCAGCACGCCGCGCGCGCCGTTGGAAAAATTACGGCCGACATCGGTATTGACGAGAAACAGTTCCAGAAACGCGCCGACATCCGGGCTGTCCCAGTCGCCGTCCATATAGCTTTCGGCAACGGCGATGGTACCGCCGGTCAGCGCCCGCTGCGGCAGGTTCCAGTTGTGCAGCGTCACGGCAGCGACAGGCCCCTGCGCCTTGCCCTTGACCACCACGGTACGTCTATCCGGCAAGGTCAGCTTCAGACACCCAGCCTGCATATGCACAAGACCCCGCAAAACCATCTGAGCTTTCGCTGGTAAGCCTTTGACAATGCGTGATAAATTTTCTGTTGAAAGACGTTCTCCGTCTTTCGGATCACAATAACCGGTGCCTGCTGTACTCATTCGACAGATCCTCAGCAATCATTGTTCTTGACGCAAAATAACCTCATTCCGCCGGAGCGCCAACCTGAGATTCATGGGAAAAACCGCTCCCTGTTCTACGCCCTTCTCTCCAGACGCTGGTTGGTTCCGGCGCTTGCGGCCGCGGGATATAGCGGAGGCCTTTGATCCAAAGCTTCAACGCTTCCCAGTGAATCCCTGCAACGATCTTGAGTGTAAGATGCGGAATGCGGGCAACAAGACGCAAAATCCTGCCTGTCTGCAACGGTACTTGAACACCGGAGAAGGTTGCGGCGAGCAGCGGACCCTCCTTGTCTGTTTCCAGAATACGCCAGCGGATCTCGTCTCCCGGAGGCAGCATGCGGAACTGGTAGCGCATGTCCATGGGGATGAAGGGCGAGACGTGAAACAACTTGTCGCATTGCTGTCGAACACCGGCATCGGACACATCGTCCGGCCCGATCGGGCAGACATAGGTGTGGCGTTCGCCGAACGTATTGCGCACCTCGTAGATCATCGCGCTCAACGCACCGTTTTCGCCATAGGCGTAATAAACGGCCAAGGGGTTGAACACGAGACCGAGGATACGCGGATAGCAGACCAGAAGCACACGGGCGGGCCGCACCGGCAAACCGTTCTTCGCCAGCAGCGCATCGACATAGCTGCGCAGCGGCGCCCCGCTATCGCCCGTATGATCCTTTTCGTGAAACGACAGAAGATTGCGGCGATTGACCGAGAAAACCCTGCTCATTCCATCCGCCTCGGGCAGCCGGTCGAGATCGATCATCAGCGAAAACACATGATAGCTGAACCGATGACCGACCGGTTTCATCCGCTGATGCATGACCTGGCCGGCATAAAGCACGGCAGCCGCCCGCGGAGGCGCGCCGTTCTTTGTCATGTCCGATCCGGATGATGCGCGCATCTATTCTGCCGCCTCCTTGAACACGGACGATAGCTGCTGGCGCCAGGGGATGATACCGCCAAGCGCCTCTGCAGCCGCAAGCCCCGAGGCCAAGCCATCCTCATGAAAGCCGTACCCGGTCCAGGCACCGGCAAAGAACGTGCCGTTGTCGCCCTGGATTGCCTGCAGCGCGCGCTGGGCAGCCATGGAGCCTGCGTCGAATTGCGGATGATCATAGGAGAATTCGGCAAATACCGTCCCCGGTGCCGGTTCGCGTTCCGGGTTCAGCGTCACAAACAGTGGGTGCTGAGGCGCGATGCCCTGAAGGCGGTTCATCCAGTAGCTGACGGCGACGCCCTGCGAGCCGCAAGGTTTGGTCGAGCGCAGGTAGTTCCAGGACGCCCAGACTTTTTTCCGTTTCGGCATCAATCCCGTGTCCCGGTGCAGGATGACCCGGTTGGAATGATAGGGAACGGCCGACAGCAGCGCGCTTTCCGCGGGTGTGGGATCAGAAAGCATGGCCAGTGCCTGGTTGCTGTGGGCGGCGATGATCACCTTGTCGAAGATTTTTGTCGAGCCGCGCTCGTCGGTGATGCTCACCCTGCCGTCTTCCCGCCGGATTGATGTCACGCCGCATCCAAGACGGACGCGGTCGCCAAGCGGCTGCAACAGCTTGCGCAGATAGTTTCGGCTGCCGCCGGTAACTGTGCGCCACGGGTGCGGCTTGGAATAGATGAGCCGGTGATTGTCGAAGAACTGAATGAAATTCTCAGCCGGAAAATCCAGCATCTTGGCTGTCGGCGACGACCAGATCGCGGCTGCCATCGGCGCCAGATAGTTGTTGGTGAAGCCGGGTGAAAAGCCACGCCAGTTGAGATAATCGCCGATCGACATGGCCTTGAGCAGACCCGCGCTTCGATCTTCAAGGCAGATGCGGTTGAACCGGAGGATTTCGCGCAGCATCATCAGGAAAGAGGGGCGGACGAGATTGCGCTTCTGGGCAAAGACGGTGGCCAGATTGTCGCCGCTCCATTCCAGCCGTCCCTGATCGAGCGACACCGAAAAGCTCATGTCGCTCTTATGCGTCGTGACGTCCAGCTCTGAAAATAGCGCTTTAAGATTTGGATAATTGGCCTCGTTATAGACGATAAAACCGGTATCGACGGAGAGCGGCGTGCCATCGTAGTCGATATCGACCGTGGCCGTGTGACCGCCGGGGCGAGTATCCTGTTCATAGAGAATGACATCGTGGACGGGATTGAGCGCCCATGCGGCAGAGCTGCCCGAGACGCCGGAGCCTATAACCGCGATCGACAGGCGGCGGCCAGAAATATGATGTTGGCCTTGCGAAAAGAGGGCGTTCATGCTGCGTCCTTGATCTTGTTATAGGCGGCGAGTGCGCGGTCGCGTGCCTTCGTATGGTCGACGATCGGTTCCGGGTATGTATCCCCCAGTCTTAGACCGGCGGCATCGAGGACGCTCCGAGACGCCTCGAAGGGCCGGTGCACGAATTTTGCGGGCAGGTCCGCGAGTTCCGGCACGAAGGTTTTGACGTAGATGCCGTCGGGATCGAACTTTTCCCCCTGCAAGACAGGATTGAAGATCCGGAAGAAAGGCGACGCATCGGTGCCGCTGCCGGCCACCCACTGCCAGCTTGCCGCGTTGGAGGCGGGATCGGCATCCACCAGCGTATCCCGGAACCAGGCCTCGCCCCGGCGCCAGTCGATCAGCAGGTCCTTGATCAGGAAGGATGCCGCGATCATGCGGACGCGGTTGTGCATCGTACCGTGCCGCCAAAGCTGGCGCATGCCGGCATCGACGATCGGATAGCCGGTTTGGCCCGTCGTCCAGCGCTTGAAATCGTCGTCGGTTCCGCTCCAAGCGAAGGCGTCATATTTCCGGTTGAGATTTTCCCTCGGCAAATCCGGATTGTGGAAGAGCAGGTGGTAGGAAAAATCGCGCCAGACCAGTTCCTTGCGAAAGGTGACCAAGTCATCGGCGGGAACATCCCGCAGATTGCGGGTGGCGTGCCAGATGCGGGCAGGGGAGATTTCCCCCATGGCCAGATGCGGCGAAAGCCTTGACGTGCCATCGGTTCCCGGCAGATCGCGCCTGGTCTTGTATCCGGAAAGATCGTCCTCGACGAATGCCTCCAGCCGTTCGAGTGCAGCGGTTTCGCCCGGTGTCCAGATTTCGGAAAACGTCTGTGCCCAATCCGGAGCCGTCGGCAACAGCGCCCATGAGGCCAGATCCTCGCTGTCAGGCCATTTGGCTGGCGCAACCAGCACATCTGGCCGTTCGAGCGGCTGATCCGGCTCGCCGGATGCCTCGAGCGCGCGCCAGAACGGCGTATAGACGCGGTAGGGCGTACCGGAGCCCGTCTTCAACCGGGTGGGCTCGTGGAGAAGCTGTCCGGCAAAACTCTTTACGGTTATTCCCGTGGAGACCAACGTGTCTTTCAGTGGCCCATCGACAGCGATGCCGTTTGGGTCGTAGCGGCGATTCCAATGGACGGTTGACGCGCCGGTCTCAGCAATCAGCTTTGCCAATACGCTATCCGGCTCGCCGCTGCGAAGGGCAAGCCGGCTTCCGAGGTCACCAAGCGCCTTTTCCAAGCCTTTCAGCGAATGATGAAGCCACCAGGACTGTGCGGCGCCCAGTGGCCCGGTGCCGTGCCGAGAAGGCTCGCGGATGTAGACGGGAATGATACTGCGGCCGGTTTTTGCTGCGGCATGAAGCGCATGATTGTCGTCCAGCCGCAGGTCCTTGCGAAACCAGACGATGATAGGGTTTTCGTGGGAAAGGTCATTGTTGTTCATTTTTATCCGCGCAACGTATCCAACGTCGTAGTCTACGCAGATACGGGTGCAACGGATCAAAGGTTTCGCGGAGAAAGCTTTTTATTTCATCGTTTTGCGGGCGAATACCGCCAGCGAAATTGGAACTGCCGCTTCTTTATATGAAGCGGCAGCCGCAGCCACCGGAGGCCGGAAGGATTCAGCTTTTCTGGAAAGCCAGATGCGCCCCGAGACCGACCAGCATGGTACCACCGGCGCGCTGCATCAGGCGTTGCGCGGAGCTCGAACGGCGCAGCTTGGTCATCACCGCACCGGCCAGAAACACGCAGACGATATCCGCCGACGAAAACATCAGGTTGACGATCGTTCCAAGGATTGCCAGCTGCAGCCAGACCGGGAAGGCGGCCGACGCATCGACGAATTGCGGCAGGAAAGCCACGAAGAAAATCGCCGTCTTGGGATTGAGGACCTCGACGGTAACGCTCTCGAAGAATGCGCGGCGCCCGGATTTCGGCGCGGTGCCGGGCAGGGTGGTGTCGCCCTCAACCTTGGAACGGAAAAGAGAAATGCCGAGCCAGATCAGATAGGCCGCACCGGCAAACTTGACGATCATGTACAGCGTCGGCACGGCATGAAACAGGATCGACAGACCTGCAGCCGCAGCAATGACATGGAAGTAGCCACCGAGGTGAATACCAAGCGTGGCCATCAGCCCGGACCAGCGACCACGCGCAATCGTCTGGGCCGCCGCATAGAGCATGGCCGGACCGGGAATATAGGCAAAGACCGCCGTGGTGGCGATGAAGGCGATAAGCAACTCGATCGACGGCATTGTCCGCTCCTGTCGTGGGTCCTGATTGTGACCTGATCTATACAACAGGATTTTCAGAAAGTCGCGCGTACGTTGCGCTGAGCCTAGCCCCAGGTGAGCGGGTCGAGACGCAGATAGAAATCGAGCCGCGCTTTGTCCGCAGTCGCGATCGCGTGTATGTCGAACAGACGAGTTTGCGCAGTCCGCACTTCTTCAGCGATGCGCCATGTCTCGCGGGTATTGCCGACAAGCAATGCAAAGTCGACGTAGCGATCCGCCGCGCCCAACCGTCCGAGATCGATCAATCCGGTGCAGCGAAGCGTTTCCGGATCGATCATGAAGTTCGGCATGCAGGCATCACCATGGCAAACGACACGGTCAAGGCTTTCCTGCGCCAACCGCTCGGACAATTCTGCCCTTACCCGGTCAAGCAGGGTCTGCGGCGGTGTGTTGTGATCATCCGGATCGAGAAAATCCGGATTGACGCCGCCACGTCCAACCACGTCGGCCGCCCGGTCGAACATGGTTTGGAGGCTGCGTTCAAACGGGCAATCGTTTACCGGAATGGCATGCAGATCGCGTACCATTGCCGCAATAGAAGGCCATGCCCGGATCAGCTCCGTCGCTTCGAGCTGATCTGCCGGAATGCCAGGTACCGCACTTGTCACAAGGCATGCGACACCGTCCGACACCTGCCAATCGAGAACTGTTGGAGATCCGATCCTGAAGGGGGACAGCCATGCAGTCCGCCGCCGCTCGGCATCCAGCAGCGCCACGCCGCTGCCGGTAGACACTTTGGCGTAAGCGCTGCCATCGATACGCCGAAACAGCGCATCTCCCGATTCGCCGTGACGATAGGCAGTCCACTGGCTTCCCAGAGAAAATCCTGGCAACCGGGCCGTACCGGATCGAAAGTCAGTCACGTATCATCCCCCACGGCCTGTTTAGCGAAGGCGAATTGCGCCCCCGCACCACATAGATTTTGGCAACCGCAATTTCACCGTCACTGAACAGAAAGCCGGGTTTTTGCGCGGTTTCTTTTTGCTGACAAAGGTCGAAGGGCGCGGGGACTTCTGCCAAACCGGTGCATTCGTGAAGCTGAGATTCGACACAACACCGCGACCTTTGCATTGCTGTTGATGATCGAAGGGCTAGGTGCCCCGCTGGTGGCGATGACCGATGATACCGCAAACTACCATGCCACGCCGGTTACCGGCCGACCCATTCGCCTCGAATCAAAAAGGCCTTGCTTTTTCAGCAAGGCCTTTGAAAACTGGCTCCCCGGGCCGGATTCGAACCGGCGACCTGTCGATTAACAGTCGAATGCTCTACCGCTGAGCTACCAGGGATCATCTGCGGCGGTATGTCCTGCAGAAGTGAGGCTGCTAATACAAATGCTTTTCCGATTTGCCAAGCGGTTTTTCAAAAAAAACGCACAATCTTGTCAGACTGTGGAGAACTTCCCATCTGTGGGAGGCAGCGCATTCCGGCTGCCTGCGAGCCAAACCCTTGGCATTGCGGGACTGTAGCATAACGGGCACGCGCTTTACGCTTGATAGGTGGAATATATGGCAGAACCGCAAAAAACGAAAAAATTCGGCATCGACGCGCGAACGCATGAACTGGTCATTGGTTCATGGCGGATGCGGCTGCCGCAATCGCGTCTATTGCGCATCACCATCGGCGGCACGTTGATTTTTGGCGGCATCCTCGGGTTTCTGCCGGTCCTCGGATTCTGGATGGTGCCGCTGGGGTTCCTTGTCCTGTCGCATGATCTCGCCTTCGTCAGGCGCCGGCGACGCAGGCTATCGGTGTGGTGGGCGCGAAAATGGCAAGCGTCCAATTAGAACACCGTAACAGCTGCTGTTTCAGGACATCATGCTAGGGGGTGTCGATCGTTCCTTGATTGGGCCGCGTCGCCACACCGGCTGCCGGGGCATTCTCCTGGACTCGGGGTCGCGGCATTAACCTCTGTGCTCTTGCTAAACATTCCCGCACCTCAAAGCCAGCAACACCAGCCGCCCAAGAAATCCTGACATGCCTTTTGGCATTTAGCTGTGCGGTTCGGTTTGTCTTTTCCGGCGAAAACGACATTGCCACGCTCATCGACATGCCGTGCCATTACATCCATCAGTCTTTTTTGGAGCCACGGTCCTTACAAACGAACCGCTCCAGGTTGTGCAGAGGTTCTGTAATACGGCCCACTTCTGCGCGAGCGGGAATACTCCGGTGAAAACAGTAGGATGAAAGGACCCGATCCGATCGTTTGTGTCGCCATGTGCCCTTTGAAAACATTCGATGATTTTTAAGCACTTGCGGAACACATATGGAACAGATAATGTTCGTTCTTGATTTGTTTCTCGATTCTGGAGTGATCGTTCATGCTGACCCGCAAGCAACAGGAACTGCTTCTGTTCATTCACGAAAGAATGAAAGAGTCGGGTGTGCCTCCATCGTTCGATGAAATGAAGGATGCGCTGGATCTGGCCTCAAAATCCGGCATTCACCGGCTGATCACAGCGCTTGAGGAGAGGGGGTTTATCCGCCGCCTTCCCAACCGTGCGCGTGCACTGGAGGTGATCAAGTTGCCGGAGGCCTATTCGATGAGCCTCCAACCCAAGCGGGGCTTTTCACCGAGCATCATTCAGGGCAGTCTTGGCGTGCAACCGGCCCCTGCAGCTCCCGCCAAAGCCGCCGCAAACAGCGATACGGTCTCGATACCGGTGATGGGCAGGATTGCCGCCGGTGTGCCGATCTCGGCGATCCAGAACAACACGCATGATATTTCCGTGCCCCTCGAGATGGTCGGCGCAGGCGAGCATTATGCACTTGAAGTACGCGGCGATTCGATGATCGAGGCAGGTATTCTGGATGGCGACACGGTCATCATCCGCAACACGAACAGCGCCAGCCCGGGCGAAATCGTCGTCGCTTTGGTTGATGACGAGGAAGCGACGCTGAAGCGTTTTCGACGGAAAGGGGCGTCGATCGCACTGGAGGCCGCCAACCCTGCCTACGAAACCCGCATCTTCGGGCCTGACCGGGTCAAGATACAGGGGAAACTTGTCGGACTGATCCGCCGTTACCATTGAACGGACCACGTCTTCTGCCCGCATGATCAGGTGATAACCGAGCGATGCGCACTGCAACGCAAAAAAACTCGAATGACGATGGAAAACGGCCGCAGAGCTCGGAGCGACAAGGCGTTGGCGATGCGTTGGATTTGAGATCACGTCTTCTCAGCGCTGCTTTCAAACTTGGTACTTGGCAGGACTTGGTTTCAGCCAAGTCAACCAGCGGCGGGGCCGCTCCATCATTCAACACGGCGGAGATGGCGCCTGACTATGGGGCGACTTTCGAAACCCGCCTTCCATTCCCTTCGGTAATGCACCAATCGATCAGGGCAGGGGCGTTGCGAATTTTCATCGGCTGCTGTGATCTCGTTCCGGTTTGTCGGAGGCCAACTTAAGCGTCGCCTCAGGGTTGTGACGACAGATCGGAAATATCATTTCGGAACTGGCCAAGAGCGTTTTTGAGAAATATCCTCTTGCGATTTGTCTAGGATCATTCTAAACCGCCGCCACAGTTCGACTATTTGAACTCGTGAGGCCTCGTGGCGGAGTGGTGACGCAGAGGACTGCAAATCCTTGCACCCCGGTTCAATTCCGGGCGAGGCCTCCAAATTTCCCACAGATGTCAGTCTCAGGCGGAAACGAGCAACGGCGTTGCCGTTTCGACCAAGGTCGATTACGGCGCGAGCAAATCCTTCCACGCGATTTTTTCAGGCAGAACCTCTGGACCGTTGTTTTAATCCGGCACTCTTGATCAGGAAGAGACAAGCAGTCGGCAACAATGGATGGGCGTTCCGCGTCCACCGTTGCGGTCGGGATATCACGGACCGGGGCTAATCAATGATAATAGAAGCAGGCGCAATCGGCCTTGCTGTCATCCGGTTTCGTCCAGACGCGTACCGCCAGTTTTTTGGCTGCACCTGTTTCGTCCAGCCGAAGTCCGAGCAGTGACACGGCCGCAAGCTTCGGGTTGACCGCATCGATCTCGATGGTGGATCCGACCTGATGGACGCCCTGCTTCGGGGTCCAAGTGAAAAACTGCACGCTGTAATGCATTGCATTCTCCTTCGCCGGCTTGCAGCACATACGTTCAAGTGGGGAACAGACGCTGCAACACGCTGGTCACGGGCGCTCCACTGCTGAATGCGTACTCAATGCGTAGGAGTGACGATAACATAATTTGGCAGCCGGGGAAACAATCTCGCCATAATATGCACCGAACGATCACTGCTCATCATCCATCCGCACGGCATGCATCGCCTGTGAAATGCGCATGACGCATTTTGATGCTGCGGCCCCCAATGATCACCAGCAATGGCGGTAACCCGCCGTTAACGCTGGTGGCAGTTCGACTGCCTGTTCATGCCGAAATACGGCACCTGCCGTATGTCTCTTGCACCCCTCCTGCGTGCATTTCTCCCGGCGTCGATGACAGAATCGCGGCTTGACCGGGATGGCTTCATCAACGCCGTTCTGAACAAGGGGCGGCGCTACCGGTTGGAGGAGCCGCTATGTTGCCACTGGAACAGTTGATGCCGTTCGCCTTTGCGACTCTGATTTTCGCTTGCATGCCAGGCCCTGCCATTCTCTACATGACGGCACAGACACTGGCGCACGGGCCGCGGGCCGGATTGATGGCGGCCTTCGGTATTCATCTGGGCTGCTACGTTCATATCGTCGCGACAGCATTGGGTTTGGCGGCGATTCTCGACCAAGCGCCCGCCGTTTACAATGTCATCAAATTCGCCGGCGCCGCCTATCTCGTGTGGTTGGGTGTCACCATGTTTCTTGGCCGCCGGCGGGACGGCGAAAAAATTGCCAACGCAGCGCCCGGCGTTCTGCGTGACAGTATCGTCGTCGAGGTCCTCAATCCCAAGACCGCGCTGTTTTTTCTGACCTTCCTGCCGCAATTCATCGACCCGGCACCCGGCACACCTGTGTGGCTGCAGTTTCTCATCCTTGGTCTGATCGTCAATCTGGCCTTGTCCATCGCTGACCTGGTCGCCGTCGGCATTGCATCCTTTGCCCTTGGACGGGTCGGCACAGGCGGTTCAAGCTGGCTCGTTCCAAAAGCGTGCGGATCGATTTTAATCGGCTTGGGCATCGCCCTGGCGCATAAGGGCGCCTGATCGAACCGGCACCGGACCTGGACCTGGACGGCATGGCTGCGACCTTCTAACCTGCCGCCAACCCTAGGCGAATAGCATACGCCGTCAGTTCTGCGCCGCTGTGCAGGTCCAGTTTTCGCATCAGGTTTTCACGATGTTTGCGGGCTGTGAGTGGGCTGATGCCGAGACGTTCGGCGATGTCGCGTGTGGTTACGCCATGCGGGATGAGCGCCAGCATCTGCTGTTCACGCCGGGTCAGTTCGGCGGGAAATCCGATAGCGGTCCCTTGCCCGGGCGGTACGGCTGGCCTGTTCTTTTGGTCTACAGCAAAACGAACCTCTTCGGCGACATAGGGTTCATCGTGCCGCATGGCCTCGATCGCCGCCATCAACTCGCTCGCGTCACCGCTTTTCGTCAAATATCCGTCAGCACCCGCATCCAAGGCGGCGCGAACGGAGCGAGGTTCGAGATTGGCTGTCATGATCAATATCTTCAGCCCGGGCCGTCGGGTTCGGATGGTCCTGATAAACTGGAAACCGCCCACGCCGGGCATCCCAAGGTCGAGGATCAGAAGATCTGTCTTGATTTCCTTGAGCAATCGCTCGACGGTGTCTCCGTCTGCCGCTTCACCGACGACCGCGATCCCTTCGATCGTCGATAGAAGCATTTTAAGGCCTTCACGCACAATCGCATGATCATCGGCAAGAACAACCCTGGACAGCCCACGCATATCGCCTACCCGTTTTACAGTGAGTTCCGGAATGCCGCCGTCTGACGGGACCGGGAATCAGAATAGGATTACGATGCTCCCCGAGCAACGATTGCAACCCCATCTTGTCGATCTCCTGTACCGCCAATCCTACGCGGTGCTGTTTTCCAATTTCGTCATTCCTCTTCCCGTTGCATACATGTTGTGGAACTTCGTCGCGGACAGCGTCCTTTTATGGTGGATGGCGGCAATTTATGGCCTGACCATTGCGCGCGTACTGGTCTCGCGGCAATATTTCAAACGCGCAAGGCGCGGGGCCGATCAGCCCGTCGCAAACTCGAGGTCATGGGCTTGGGGTTTTGCCATCCTCTCATGGGTTTCGAGTTCACTCTGGGGTCTGCTGGGATGGTTCGGATTTCTGTCAACGCAACCGCAACTGCAAGCGTTCACGACCATCGTTCTGACGGGGCTGGTCTGCGGCGCCATCCCGTCGCTCTCGGCTTTTCCGATCGCCTATATCGGTTCGCTTGCCGCCATGCTTTTGCCCTTGGCGGCCCGTGCCATGATGGGCGGAGGCGATAGTGACACTGTCTATCTGCTGTTCGTGGTCTGCCTTGCCGGCGTCAATCTCTACTATAGCCGCGTATCGTACAGGTCGATGGTCGAGACCGTAGAGTTGCGCTTTGAAAATCTTTCGCTGATCACCCAGCTGAAAACGGAACGAGACAAAGCGCAGGCTGCCGATCGCGCCAAATCCCGCTTCCTCGCTGCCGCGAGCCACGACCTGCGGCAGCCGATCCATGCACTCAGCCTTTTCAACTCCACACTGGCAGCCTTGGGCGAAAGGGGCGATGTTCGAAGTGCTGACGCGCGCAACCTGGCACACCGGGTGAAGTCGATCACTGCCAATCTCAGCGGGCTGCTGAATGCCTTGCTCGATGTCTCACGTCTGGACGCCGGAATTGTCACCGTCGCTAAGGAGCCGGTGGCTCTGACGCGCCTGTTTGACGATCTGCACGATGAGTTTCTCGGCAAGGCCGAGCAATATCGCCTCGAATGGACCATCGTCGATACCGGCTGCTGGGTCGATACCGATCCAATGATGCTTAAGCGCGTTTTGGGAAACCTCCTGACAAATGCCTTTCACTACACCGACCGGGGACGGGTTTTGCTCGGTTGCCGGAGGCGGGGACCAGATGTCGAAATCCAGGTTTTCGATACGGGCATAGGAATACCATTCGATCAGCAGGAAGCGATTTTCGATGAATTCCACCAGCTGGACAATCCTGCCCGGGATCGGGAAAAGGGCCTGGGGCTCGGACTTGCCATCGTGCGCCGCACAGCAAATCTGCTCGGCCATCCCCTGAGGCTTGTGTCCGTGGAAGGACGCGGCTCGCTGTTCTCGATCACGGTGCCATCCATCGCAGCTCCACCAACACCGTCAGTCCCAACGCCCGCATTGCCCACCAGCGGCGCAATCGGGATCATCGTAATCGATGACGATCGTGATGTGCTCGATGCGATAGGGCGGCTCCTGACGGTATTGGGCTGTACGATCTATCCCGGAAGATCGGCGGGCGATGTGATCCAGTTGCTGACAACCGCGGCAATCGGCGCCCGTATCGATCTGATCATTGCGGACTACAGGCTGGAAAACGCTGCGACCGGTCTGGATGCGATCGAGGAGCTGCTAACCTATCTGCAGCAGCCCGTTCCCGCGATCATTCTGACAGGTGACACATCGCCTTTGGTCTTGAAGACGATTTCAGACAGCGGCCATCATCTGCTCAACAAACCGATCGACGGGGATCATCTGCAACAGGCCATCCACTCCGTGTTGCAGCCTGTCCGTTCCACAGTGCTGCCAGCGGTTTTGGAGCACGGGCAGGGTGACGCTTAACATCGGATGCGAAAAAATTGGGAAATCCGGACTCAGGGGCATATGCCACCGATCGCGCACGATCTTCGCGCTCCTTTGTATGGCTTCTTTGCCGTCTCCGGGTTGGAAAACCCCGTTGCTTCCCGCGTGGCCTGTTGCGGGGGCGAGACAAGCAGGAACAGGCTCCAGAGAGCAAGGCCACTCAGAACCGCGCATATCGCTATGTAGGCATAAAAAATCCGCACGGCGTTGCCAGCTATGTTCCCTCAGAATCCGGACTTCGTGTCTAGCGCACTCTCACGTGTCAGCATGGCCTTGGGCGGGGCATGGCTTCACGAAATAAGCCAACGGCCATGCCCCTATGGCGTTCAAGGCCAACGCTGTTTTGTAGTCCCCGGCGTTTGGGGATACAATTCCGACATAAGGAGCCGGGGGTACAGCCTTTGGATTAGGATTGAACCGAGATCGCTGAGGCAGCCAGTCTTTTGGTACGGCATCACGGCGCCTTACATTGACGAAACAATGGTGAATGGACTTTTAAATTAGATACGGCTAACTTAATCAGGCTGTTACCTTGGCCGAAACCGGAACGGCATTGACTGCGAAAGCGTTTTCCACTTTGCGTATTGAGGGACTTTTCAGCGATTATATTTGCGAGGCGATTTAGAACCCGTCACCTCAACTGGTGACGGGTTTGTAATGTTGCCGATTTTTTTCACGCGTTCAGCATTCGCCGGAAGAGAAGTTCCCAGATCCGGTTGCCAACAGCATGCTCAACAATGGTGACGCGGGCATTCCCGCGGCGGATTCCATTTAAATCGAGCGCATTTGCCATGTTTTTGGCGGAAGAGGTGGGATTCGAACCCACGGTACGGTCTCCCGCACGCCGGTTTTCAAGACCGGTTCCTTAAACCACTCGGACACTCTTCCTGATGACGGGCATTTGTGTGAGACCGTTTTGGCGGGCGGTGGTTTCCCCGTGCAAATATCCGGACATCAACCTGTCACGGTTCGCTTTATAGCCTGCCGATTGTGAACGTCAACCGGGTGCCGCAGCAGACTGGCATCCAGCTGCAACGGGCAGCGGTTTGACGCAACCGATGGCTCTGCAGCGGCGCGGCGTTGCGCTACCGGAACAAAACCCCGGATGGCCGGTTCTCACATCATATTTTGTGGGAGATAGCGATGTTGAAGAAAACTCGGACGGTGAGCATGTTGGTCTTCTGGCTCGTTGCTGCGGTTGCTTCACCGGTACGTGCCGCGCTTGAGGCGCATGACGATCCCATGCCGGGTGTGGCCGCCGTCGCGGTGACGGATAGCCAACAGATGCATGGTTCAGTCTGCAGACCGCCTGAGCCTCAGTATTTTTCCACATTTATTCGTGACATCGATGGCACCATTATCGGTATTCGCTACGACATTGTCGATTATGTCTGCTAGGAGACTGTATTCGTCTGCGTTCGCCCCACCGTTAGCTGCACTTTCAAGCGTTTTTTAGCCAGTATCGGCAGTATTCGACCGGCGTCGCGTTAACTATTCGTAAACCATAATCCCAATTGTTTCATTCCGGCACGGTTAACCATTCGCATTTTCGCCACGTTGTTGTCATGATTAATCGACTGTTACGTTTCGTGACGCCGGTACCTTCGCGGAGGCAAATGCGGGAAGGTGCTGTGTACGGCTTTTACGAATGGCGATGTGGGGCACATGACTTCCAATCTGACTGCGGCTTTTTTCTTCAAGGGATTGCGCGTTGCCGCCATTCCGATGCTTTGCGTCGGGCTGACCGCATGCGGCTCGACAAGCACCGTCAAGAACGGCAAGCCGCGCAGCAAGGAGTATTTTGCCGAGTCGATCTATGGCGTGAAGGCCAGCCCGCGCGTTGTTGACGAGGGTAAGGCCGTTCCCAAAGGGGGCGGGCGCTACCAGGTCGGCAAGGCCTATCAGGTCAAAGGCAAGTGGTATCAGCCGAAAGAAGATTTCGGCTACAACAAGACAGGCATGTCGTCCTGGTACGGTTCAGCCTTTCATGGCCGCCTGACGGCGAACGGTGAGGTCTACGACAAGTACCACCTGTCGGCTGCCCATCCGACATTCCCGTTGCCAAGCTATGCCCGCGTCACCAACCTGGAAAACGGCACATCCGTCGTGGTCCGGGTCAATGATCGTGGCCCTTATGAATATGGCCGCATCATCGACGTTTCGTCCAAGACGGCCGACTTCCTCGATATGAAGCGCAAGGGCAGTGCCCAGGTTCGCGTGCAGTATATCGGCAAGGCACCGCTTGAGGGCAACGACATGCCCTATTTGATGGCATCCTATGTCAAGAAGGGCGATCGCACCCCGAACGCATTCCCAGAAGGCCAGATCGCCACCGGTGTCATGGTCGCGTCGAACGAGCCGCTGCGCAAGCAGGCCGGCAATCTCGGCATGCCCACCATCCCGTCCAAATCGAACCTGGACATGGGCGTGCCGGTGACGGCACTTGCCGAAGCTGAAACGCCGCGTGCGTCATCGGCCGGGCTCGATACTTTCGTCATGCTGCCGGAGATCGGCCCGATCCCGCGCGAGCGGCCGGAATACATCCCAATGCCCAATGGCAACACGGCCTATGCGGCTGCCTATGTCGAAGCCCGGGTCAGCGATTCCAAGACGGCTTTCGATGCAGTGCTCGTCGACCAGAACCCTTTGACGCCCGATTCGATCGTCGAATACGCCAAGCGCAAGAGCGTGGCGCGGTAATCGCGATCCTTCGCGATTGATCACCGGTGGGCCGGCTGCTACTGCCGGAGAAGGCACCGGAGTTTGGAATGCATATACGACTGGTCTCGGTTCTCTTTTCTCTTGTCTTGATTGTCTGCGCGCCGTTGGAGGCGCAGGCGCAGGCTTTCGAAACCAAGGCGAAACAGGTTTATCTGATCGATGCCGAGACAGGCACGGTTCTGTTCGCCAAGGACGAAAATGCCGCCGTTCCACCGGCATCGCTTGCCAAGCTGATGACCATGGACGTCGTCTTCGACGCAATCCGCAAGAGCGAGCTGACGCTCGACACCGAATTCCCCGTCTCCGAACATGCCTGGCGAACCGGCGGCGCACCGTCGGGAACATCGACGATGTTTGCGGCACTGAAATCACGTGTTCGTGTCGTCGATCTCATCCAGGGCGTCACCGTCCAACTTGCCAACGATGCCTGCATCATTCTGGCCGAGGGTATGACGGGCAGCGAAGAGGCCTTTGCAAAGCGCATGACCGATCGTGCCCGTGAGCTTGGGCTGACCGGCTCGGTCTTTCACAACGCCACCGGGCTGCCCGATCCAGACAACAAGACGACCATGCGCGACATGGCGCTGCTTGCGCAGCACATTCAGTCCAACCACCCGGACCTGTTCAAATATTATTCCCAGACAGAATTCGAATGGAACAAGATCCTCCAACGGAATCGCACGCCACTGATCGCGGCCAATATCGGCGTCGACGGGTTTGCCACCGGATTTGCCGAGGGCTACGGCTTTGGCATGGTTGCGACGATGCAGAGGGACGGACGACGGGTCTTTCTGGCGCTTGGCGGCCTTGCGACCGACAAGGAACGCGTCGAGGAGACGCGCAAGATCCTCGACTGGTCGATGACTGCGTTTGAAAGAAAGAGGCTGTTCGAAGCCGGTGACAGTCTCGGAGAGGCGAGTGTCTACGGCGGCGCCGTATCGCATATCCCGCTTGTCACGGCCAATGCCGTCGATGTGCTGGTGCCGGTCAACAATCCGGAGCGGCTTTCGGCCAAGGTGATCTATCGCTGGCCGCTGACCGTGCCGGTGGAGGCAGGCAAGCAGGCAGGGACGCTGAAGATCTGGAGCGGCGAGCGGCTCTTGCGCGAGGTGCCGGTCGAAACCAGTGCTGCCGTCGGGCAGGGTTCGCTCTTCAGCCGGGCAGTCGATGCGCTGCAGGAGTTGTTGTTCTTCTGGCTCTGATGAAATGACGCGACCGGCGGTTTCGCGGCCGGACACAATCAGTTAAACAGACCCTGTGTCACGCCTTGCAGCAGCCATCGGTATCGGTGGCCGGGGGCGCGGCACACAGACAGGGACGTCCATTTTCGTGGATGTTCAATTGAAAATTGATCTACGGGAATAAGCGGTGTCAGTCGGAACAGGCTTGTTTGTTACATTCGAAGGCGGCGAGGGGGCGGGCAAATCCACCCAGATTCGCCTGCTTGCCGACGCCTTGCGGGAGCGCGGCCATACTGTGCTGACGACGCGCGAGCCGGGTGGTTCGCCGGGTGCGGAAGCCGTGCGGCACGTGCTCTTGTCCGGCGCCGCCCAGGAATTCGGCGTGCGCATGGAAGCAATCCTGTTTGCTGCGGCCCGCAGCGACCATGTCGAGGAGATCATCCGGCCAGCGCTGTTGAAAGGCACCGTCGTGATCTGCGACCGGTTCATGGACTCCTCTCGCGTCTACCAGGGCGTTACCGGCAATCTGGAGCCCAGCTTCATCGAGGCGCTGGAGCGCGTCGCGATCAATGGGATCGCGCCGGATTGCACGATTATTTTCGACATCCCGGCAGCACTCGGTCTTGAGCGCGTACGGCGAAGGGCAGGGGCTGCCGAGGTTCTGACGGGCCAGGAAGTCGAGCTCGACCGTTTCGAAAAAGAAGAACTCGAAACCCATGAAAAGCGCCGCGAAGCCTTTCTTGATATCGGCAACGCCGACCCCGGACGCTGCCATGTGGTCGATGCGTCCGCCTCGGCCAGCGACATCGCCGTAGCCGTGCTTTTGATCGTCGAACCCATGCTGGCCGGTTCGGGCAGCGGACCGGATACGGAAGCGGCACAATGAGCACCGACAGGTTCGACGTTCTCGACGGCGCCATTTCTCCGGCCGAAAACATGTGTCTTTTCGGCCATCAGGAGGCCGAGCATTTTCTGGCGCAAAGCTATAGGTCGGGGAAGGGACATCACGCCATCCTGATCGAAGGCCCGGAAGGCATCGGCAAGGCGACGCTTGCCTTCCGCTTTGCAAATCATGTGCTGACGCATCCCGATCCGGCGCAGGCGCCAGCGGAACTTGGCGATCCCGATCAAAATTCAATCGTCAGCCGGCAGATCGCGTCGGGTGCCTCGCACAATCTTTTGCACCTGGCGCGCCCGGTCGATGAAAAGACCGGCAAGGTCAAGAGCGCCATCACCGTTGATGAAGTGCGCCGGGCCGGAAAGTTCTTTTCGCAGACATCCGGTACCGGCAACTGGCGGATCGTCATCGTCGATCCGGCCGACGATCTCAACCGCAACGCCGCCAACGCGATCCTGAAAATCCTCGAGGAGCCACCGAAGCGGTCGCTGTTCCTGGTCTTGACCCATGCGCCTGGCAAGCTGTTGCCGACCATCCGGTCGCGCTGCCTGCCGCTGCAATTGAAGCCGCTTGCGCCGGACGCGATGCGCAACGCCATGAACAATCTCGGCTTCGACCTTTCAGGTGCGGACGGAGAAAAGGTGCTGATATCGGCGAACGGCAGTGTGTCGGAAGCGCTGAAGCTGATCAATTACGGCGGCCTCGACATCATGACGACATTCGAGTCCATTCTTGCCGGGCAGGATCCCGCGATCCGCAAGGACATGCACAAGCTCGCCGACGTGCTGGCTGGAAAAGACAGCGAAACGATCTTCGCTTTCTTCCTGGCGCTAGTGACTGGCCATATGATGGGCGAGGCGCGCCGCGCCGCCCATTCCGGCGATCTCGGCAGGGCAGACCGGTTTGCGCGTCTGTCGAGCAGCGTGACCGAGCGCATTACCGTGGCGCAGGCCTACAATCTCGATCGCAAACAAACGGTTCTGTCGATTCTCGATGACCTGAGGGCGGCATCGCACGCGATGGCCTGAAATTTCATTCTGCTCCCGTGTGGAAGCGGCATCGATAGGGTTTGCGCAGGTGCAGAGCGGCGGCACGCCGCTGCTTTTCTAGGCGCGCACTGTTTCATCCCGCCGTTGGATGCGCTAATAGCCAGACACCCAAGATCAGACACAGGCCGAAACCCGATCATGACCGACACGTCTCCATTCTACATCACCACCGCGATCTCCTATCCGAATGGCAAGCCGCATATCGGCCATGCCTACGAATTGATCGCGACCGATGCGGTGGCGCGCTATCAGCGGCTGGAAGGGCGCGAGGTCCTGTTCCTGACGGGCACCGATGAACATGGCCAGAAGATGCAGCAGACGGCACGCAAGGAAGGCATCAGCCCGCAGGAACTGGCCGACCGCAACTCCGCCGAATTCCAAAACATGACCGTTCTGCTCAACGCCTCCAACGACGATTTCATCCGCACGACGGAACCCCGCCACCACGAGGCCGTCAAGAACATCTGGAACCGCATGGGCGAGGCGGGCGACCTCTACAAGGACAGCTATTCCGGCTGGTACTCGGTGCGCGACGAGGCCTATTATCAGGAAGGCGAAACGGAAGTGCGCGCCGATGGCGTCCGCTACGGCCCGCAGGGATCGCCGGTCGAATGGGTGGAGGAAGCCAGCTATTTCTTCAAGCTGTCCGCCTATCAGGACAGGCTGCTGCAATACTATGAGGAAAACGCGGACTTCATCGGTCCGGCCGAGCGCCGCAACGAGGTGATTTCCTTTGTCAAATCCGGCCTGCGTGATCTGTCGATGTCGCGCACCACATTCGACTGGGGCATTCCGGTTCCAAACGATCCAAGCCATGTCATGTATGTCTGGGTCGACGCGCTGACCAACTACATCACTGCGACTGGTTACCTGACCGATCCGGAAGGCCCGCGCGCCAAATTCTGGCCGGCCAATATTCACATGATCGGCAAGGACATCATCCGCTTCCATGCCGTCTACTGGCCAGCCTTCCTGATGTCGGCCGGTCTGCCTTTGCCAAAGAAGGTGTTTGCCCACGGCTTTCTGCTCAACAAGGGCGAGAAGATGTCGAAGTCGCTCGGCAACGTCGTCGATCCCGTCGATCTGGTCGCGCATTTCGGCCTCGATCCGATCCGGTATTTCTTCCTGCGCGAAGTCTCCTTCGGCCAGGACGGCAGTTATAGCGAAGAGGGGATTGCCACCCGCATCAATTCCGATCTCGCCAACGGCATCGGCAATCTCGCCAGCCGCTCGTTGTCGATGATCGTCAAGAATTGCGACGGGCAGATCCCGGAATGCGGCGCGCTCACCGACGAAGACAAGGCGATGCTGGCCGCAGCCGATGCGCTGCATGCCTCGACCCGCGACGACATGAACGCATTGATGATCCACCGGGCGCTGGCCTCGATCATCGCCGTCGTCTCCGAAGCCGACCGCTACTTTGCCGGCCAGGAACCCTGGGCACTGAAAAAGACCGACCCCGCGCGCATGGCGACCGTGCTCTATGTTACGGCAGATGTCGTGCGCCAGATCGCCATCCTGCTGCAGCCCTTCATGCCGGAATCGTCGGCAAAGCTGCTCGACCTCGTGGCAGCGCCTGCCGGCAAGCGCGATTTCGCCTCGCTGGGCGAAGCCGGACGGCTGGTTGCCGGAACGGCGCTGGAAGCCCCGAAACCGGTATTCCCGCGTTATGTCCCGCCGGAAGCTTGAGGACAGCTCGCGATGCTGATCGATACCCATTGCCATCTGGATTTTCCGGATTTCGAGACCGAGCGTGATGCGATCATCGAGCGGGCGCGCGCGGCCGGCGTCGGCCAGATGATCACCATCTCGACGCGCGTGAAAAAATTCGACACGATCCTCGCCATTGCCGAAAACTACGCCAACGTCTTCTGCTCGGTCGGCACGCATCCGCACAATGCCGATGAAGAACTGGATATCGAGACGGACGATCTGGTGCGCCTGGCGGCGCATCCGAAGGTCGTTGCCATCGGCGAAGCCGGGCTCGATTATTTCTACGACAATGCGCCACGCGACGCACAAGCAATCGGCCTGCGCCGCCACATCGCTGCTGCCCGGCGAACCCAGCTGCCGCTGGTGATCCACAGCCGCTCGGCGGACGACGACATGGCCGCGATCCTGAAAGAGGAAACAGGGAAGGGGGCCTTCCCTTTCCTTCTCCATTGCTTCTCGTCCGGCCCGGAGCTGGCAAGGATCGGCGTCGACCTTGGCGGCTATATCTCGTTTTCCGGCATCCTGACCTTTCCGAAATCGGAAGAGCTGCGCGAAATCGCCAAAACCGTTCCGCACGACAGGATGATTGTCGAAACCGACGCGCCGTATCTGGCGCCAAAGCCATTCCGGGGCAAACGCAACGAACCGGCCTATGTGGCGCATACCGCGCAGGTTCTGGCCGAGACGATCGGCGTTTCGACGGAAGAGATTGCGGCGATCACCACGGACAACGCTTTCCGCGTGTTTTCTAAAATGCCTAGACTTGTGAGATGGCGGTGAGGCGGGTCTTCACCATTCTCGGCTGCGGCTCGTCTCCGGGCGTGCCGCGCATCAATGGCGACTGGGGCGCCTGCGATCCCACCAATCCGAAAAACCGCCGCAGCCGCGCTGCCTTGCTGATCGAGCAGACCGGCGATGACGGCGGCACGACCACCGTCGTCATCGATACCGGGCCTGATTTTCGCGAGCAGATGATTGCCGCCAAGGTCGGGAATATCGACGCCGTCTTCTATTCACATCCGCATGCCGACCATATTCACGGCATCGACGATCTGCGCGGCTATGTTCAATACACCGGCAGACGCATGCCGATCTGGGCCGATGCGCTGACCATGGAGCGCATTCGCGAAGGGTTCCGGTATTGCCTGGAGACGCCGGAGGGCAGCGGCTATCCGCCGATCGTCGAGGCAAGGATCATCGATCCGTCGCTGGCGCCAGTCACGATCAGCGGCGCCGGAGGAACGATCGTGCTGCAGCCGGTCCTCCAGCACCACGGCAGCATCCTGTCGATGGGTTTTCGCATCGGCGATTTTGCCTATTGCAGCGATGTCAGCGATTTCCCGGAAGAGACCGTCGGCAAGCTGACCGGGCTGGACATGCTGGTGATCGACACGCTGCAATACAAGTTCCATCCGAGCCACCTGTCGCTGGAACAGTCGCTCGGCTGGATCGAGCGCTTTGCGCCCGAGCGCGCCGTGCTGACCCATATGCACACGCCGCTCGACTACGAGACGGTGATGCGCGAGACGCCGGAGCACATCGAACCGGCCTATGACGGCATGCAGATTGCGTTCGACGTCAACGATGAGCCCGGCTGAGATCCCTCAACTGAAATAGGGCTGAAGATTGGACCGGATGCGGTCGAGGACGGTGGCACCGGAAGTATCCGCGACGAAACGCTTGCCGGTGATCGTCTCATAGGCCTCGATATAGACCTTTGACGTCTGTTCGACGAGATCGGCCGGAATTTCCGGAATCGGGTCCTTGTAGGGATCGCAGCGTTCGGTCACCCAGGCACGGACGAAATCCTTGTCAAAACTCTTTGGCCGCGTGCCCGACGCAAAGCTCTGCGCATAGCTCTCCGTGATCCAATAGCGGCTGCTGTCCGGCGTGTGGATTTCGTCGGCAAGAACGATGCGGCCGTCCTTGTCGGTGCCGAATTCATACTTGGTATCGACGAGAATGAGGCCGCGTTCAGCCGCGCGCTCCTGGCCGCGCGCAAACAGCGCCAGCGCATAGCGCGACACGGTTTCCCATTGTTCGGCCGTCAAAAGCTTTTGAGAGAGGATGTCATCGGCCGAGAGCGGCTCGTCATGGCCACCGTCAAAGGCCTTGCTGGTCGGCGTAATGATCGCCTGCGGCAGTTTCTCGTTGTCCTTCAGGCCGTCCGGCAAGCGGATGCCATACATGTCGCGCTCGCCATTGCGGTACTTGGTCAGGATCGACGTGCCGGTGGTGCCGGCGAGATAACCACGCACGACGATCTCGACCGGCAGGATGTCGAGCCGCGTGCCGATGACGACATTCGGGTCCGGATAGGACACCACATGGTTCGGGCAGATATCGGCAGTTTCCTCGAACCAATAGCGCGCCGTCTGCGTCAGCACCTGGCCCTTGAACGGGATCGCGGTCAGGATGACATCGAACGCGCTCAGCCGGTCGGTGGCGATAATGATGCGGTTGCCATCCGGCAAATCATAATTGTCGCGCACCTTGCCATTGTAGCGTCCTGGCAATTCAGGAATGAAAGCATCTGAAAGAATGCGCAAATCGCTCATCGGACCGGGTCTTTCGCTGACGGTGGAGACCGATATCGCTTAAGCCTTGGGACCGGGTGAGGTCAAGGCAGGACAAGCCGGAACGCGGACGATCGGCGCGATTCACATATCCGCAAGTTCCATAATCTATCTTATGTGATCTAGGCCTGTAGCGGCATTTTAGAAATGCGACATATAGGCTAGTTAGAGACGCGACAGTCGTCGCCTCTTGGGATGCTGGTCGAACGTCAGCATTGGGAAGCAAGATAAGCGACGTGCATCGTGGTTGAGGCCATCTGTGTTCGGAGTCGTCATGTCTTGTTTGATTGTTATGTCTCAGAAGGAATTGCATCGTCTTGAACTAATCCAGCAGATTCGGGCTCGGAGGCTGACTGTCGTCGAGGCGGCTGGGTTGCTCGGTCTCAGCCGCAGTCAGGTCCACCGTCTGTTGCAAGCCTATGACCTGGCTGGCGCCGATGGTCTTGTCTCGAAGAAACGCGGCCGTGCGAGCAACCGGCGTCACAGCGAGGACTTCCGCAACCTGGTGCTCGACTTGGTGCGTGAGCATTACGTGGATTTCGGACCGACCCTGGCCGCCGAGAAGCTGCTCGAGCGCCACCGGATTGCCGTCAGCAAGGAGACGCTGCGTCAGTGGATGATGGAAGCCGGCATCTGGGTGTCGCGCCGCGAACGCAAGAAGCGGGTTTTCCAGCCGCGCGGCCGGCGCGACTGCTTTGGCGAACTTGTGCAGAT